>JAZKBD010000030.1:12076-21020 GCA_040388785.1 Pseudomonadota bacterium | reverse complement strand
CCTGGTCCTGCATGCACCAGATCGCCAGCGTCGGCGCGGTGACGTCCGGCAGCTTCGCCTGCAGCGCGTCGCGTTCGTCCGGCGCGGCGATCTCGCGCAGCACCTTGTCGTCGAAGGCACGCTCGCCCTTCGACTTGTCCACGAACACGTCCTGGATGCGCGCGGGAACCGACGGCGGATGCGCGAACAGCAGCGCCTCGAGATGCTGGAATTGCGCGCGATCGTCGATGTCGAACGGACTCTTGCCGGATTTCAGTTCGCGCACGAAGGCATTTTCCTTGAACGGCACGCCGGCCGAGTCGACGAGCACCAGCGCCGCGACGTCCTTCGGATAGGTCGCCGCATACAGGCCCGCGATCGCGCCACCCATCGAATGGCCGGCGATGGCCATCTCGCCGAGATGCAGCGCGTCGATGAAGCCGTGCAGTCGATCGACCTGCGCTGCGTAACCGTAGTTCGCGTCCGGCAGGCGCGTCGATGCGCCCCATCCCGGCAGGTCGGGAATGATCACCCGGAAATTGCCGGTGAGGTATTTCGCCGCCAGCAGCCAGTCGGCGTAGCTGCCGCCGTAGCCGTGCAGCAGCAGCAGCGGCGGCCCGTTCTGCTTGCCGCCTTCGACGTACACCCAGCGCGTGTCACCGACCTGCACCGATTGTTGGTGCAGGCCGTCGCGCCAGGTCTGGTACGCGATCGCGCCGCGCAGCAGCCATTGCGGCGCGAGGAAATACACGCCCAGCCCGAGCACTGCCAGCGCGATCACCATGCCGCCCAGGATCTTCAGACGCCAAGCGAATCGCGCCAGCAGCACGTCGCGGTTGGAAGGGTTCGACATGCGTCAGCCCTTCGTGCCGGACCTGGTTTCCGCTGCGCGCGTCTTCGCGAACAGCCGCTCTACCGCCATCTGCGTCAGCGGGTGGTAGCCATCCTTCGCTTTCGCGTAGACCTTCTCGGCATACGCGAAACCCTCCGGCGTCGCGCAGAACGCCTTGTACACCGGCATCGTGAGATACAGCCGGCCGATCCGCGTCATGTGTTCGGCGGCGGCGGGCCACGCAGCCTTGTCACCGGCCGCGATCGCGTGCACGTACCAGCGCATGCCGCTCTCCGCGTTGGGCGTGCCGGTGAGATGCCACGCGGCATCGAGCTGCTGCACCTTCACGAGCGGCGGCGCGTCGGGCAGGCGGTCGAGGAAGTACATCCACTCCTGCGTGTTCCACGATTTCGCATCCAGCTTGCCGGCGGCCAGCGTTTCCGCGAGGAACGCCGCGCGTTCCTTGTCGATCGCGTCGAAGCGCGGTGAATCCGGAATCGGCGCGTCCTTCGGAATGCCCGCGCCGTAGACCCATTCCTGCACCTCGTCCCAGCTCATCTTGCCGGGATATTTGTCGATCAGGTTGGGCTTGAGGTACGCCAGCATCTGTTCGGTCGTGATGCTGTGCCACGCGAAATGGTTGAAGTAGCCCTTCAGCCAGGTATCGAAATGCGCGCGTCCGAACTTCTGTTCCAGCGCGCGCAGGAACCACGAGCCCTTGTCGTAGGCGACATCGGAAAGTTCGTCGTCGGCGTCGATGGTGCGCGGCTGCGGCGCGAGCCGCTGCGCGTTTTCCGGCATCTTGCCGATGGTTTTTTCCAGGTTGCGGATCGCCAGCAAGGTTTCCTCGGTTTCCTGGCGCTGGCCGTACAACGCTTCGGTGACGCGGCCCTGCACGTAGGTGGTGAAGCCTTCGTTCAACCAGCCATCGCGCCACGTGGCATTGGTGACGAGGTTGCCCGACCACGAATGCGCGAGTTCATGCGAGATCACGCTGACCAGGCTCTTGTCGCCGACGATGATCGTCGGCGTCGCGAAGGTCATGTTGGGATTTTCCATGCCGCCGAACGGAAACGACGGCGGCAGGACGAGAATGTCGTAGCGGCCCCAGCGGTACGGACCGTACAACTTCTCGGTGGTCTCGATCATCTTCTCGGTGTCTTCGAACTCGTGCGCGGCTTTCGCGGCCACCGAAGGTTCGGCGTACACCGCGCTGCGCGGCCCGGTTTCACGCACGTCGATGTCGCCCGAGGCGATCGCCATCAGGTACGACGGAATCGGATGCGTCTGCTCGAAATCGAATGAACCATCCAGCGGGTGCTTCGGATCGTTCGGTGCACTCATCACCACGCGCACGTCTTTCGGTGCGCTGACGTGCGCCTTGTACGTGAAGCGGATCGCGGGCGAATCCTGCAGCGGAATCCACGAGCGCGCGTGGGTGGCTTCCGATTGCGAGAACAGGAACGGCAGCTTCTTGTCGGCGGTCTGCGCGGCGGTCAGCCATTGCAGGCCGCTGGCGTCGGGCGACGTGGTGTAGGCGATGCGCACCTCGTGCGGATGCTTCGGCGCCGCGATGGTGAGCTTCGAACCCATGTTTGGCACCGCCGCGGCAAGCTGGTACTTCAATGCGCTGGCATGACCAGCGCCGTCCACCGCTTCGATCGAGGCGATCTTCAGGTTCTCGGAATCCAGCACCAGGTTCGGCGCCGATGCGTTCTTCCAGTCCAGCGTCAGCGTCGCCACGCCATCCAGTTGCCTGTGCGAAAAATCGACCTTGAGAGCCAGGTCGATGTGGTTGACGACGACTTCCTTTGGCTGCGCGTATGAATGCGGATCGGCAGCCTGCGCCGCGACCGGCAGCACGAACGCGCCGAGGGCGAGGGTGGAAAGCAGGCGCATGGCCGCTCCTGTCGAAAAGAAATCCCGAGTATGCCAGCGCGCCGCTGCACGCGCGCGTGCGGAAAGCACCGGTGTCGCGCTTTCAGGGCCGGATAGAATCCGCGCTTCCACCGCGCCGGAGTTCGCCATGCCCACGCTGTACATCGCCAACAAGAATTATTCGTCATGGTCGCTGCGCCCGTGGGTGCTGCTGCGTGAACTCGGGATTCCGTTCGAGGAAAAACTGATGCCGTTCCACGGCGGCGCGTTCACCGGTTTCTCGCCCAGCGGCAGGGTGCCGTGTCTCGTGGATGGCGCGATCACGGTGTGGGATTCGCTGGCGATCGCCGAATACGTCGCCGAAGCGCATCCGCAGGTTTGGCCGGCCGACAAGGCCGCGCGCGCCTTCGCGCGCTGCGCCGCCGCGGAAATGCATTCGGGCTTCACGGCGCTGCGCACGCAATGTGGGATGAATTGCGGCATCCGGGTCAAGCTGCATCGCGTCGACGACGCGCTGCAGCGCGACCTCACGCGCTTGAATGCGCTGTGGAACGACGGCCTGCAAGGTTTCGGAGGCCCGTTTCTTGCCGGCGATGCATTCACCGCAGCCGACGCGTTCTTCGCGCCGGTGGCGTTCCGCGTCCAGACCTATGCGCCGCCGCTCGACGATGCCGCGAACGCGTACGCGCGACACCTGCTGGCGCTGCCGTCGATGCGCGAGTGGTACGGCGACGCGCTCAAGGAAACCTGGCGCCACGCCGCGCACGAAAACGAGGTGACGGAGTGGGGCACGGTCACCGAGGATTTGCGCGCGGCTTGATGATGGCCAGCCACGTCACTTGTCGCATCGGGAGATGACGATGACGCTTCGTTCGCGATTGCCGTTTGGCCTTGTGGCTGCCATCGTCCTCTGGGGCGGAATCCTGCTGCTGCCGCTGATGGTGCCCGGTTACGACGGCGTCAGGCAGACGGTCAGCGAGATCGGCCAGCGCGGTTCGCCGATGCGGATTCCGTTCACGGCCACGCTTTGCATTTTCGCAGCCTGCCTGCTGATTTTCGCCTGGGCATTGCGCGATGCCGCGCGCAAGTTCAGGGCGTCCACCGCGATCGTCTACATCATCGCCTTCATGGCGATCGCGTCCGCGGGTGTGGGGATCTTTTCCTATCCGCACCCGCTGCACGGCGATTTCGGTCTCGGGGAAATCATCGGCTACCAGGCGCCGTGGGTCCTCGCGTTGACCTGGCGGCGCGTGAAGCAAGTCCGCGGACTCGTGACGTTCTCGTGGTGGATGAGCGTGATCGTGTGGTGCGCGATCCTCGCGAACCTCAGCGCACTCGATTTCTCCGGCTGGCTGTGGCACCTGGAACGTCCCGTGTACGGCATCGTGCAGCGCGCGCTGTTCTTCGCATGGAGTGTGTGGTTGGCGGGCGCCAGCGTTGCGCTGATGAAGTACCACAAGATTGCTGGCGCGCGCGAACCTGCGCCGTTGCCGGCGGCCGACTGATCGATCGCCGGTTCAGGGCAACTCGTCGGCCGTGTGCGGATCCTCGCTGTACGGATGCATCGTTGAAAGGAAGCCCGGCTGCGCCTGCACGCGCGCGATCCACGCGCGAAAGTGCGGATACGGTTCCAGCGAGATGCCGGCTTCTTCCGCGCGGCTCGCGTAGGCAAACACCGAAATGTCGGCGATGCTGTAGCGGTCGTTGGCGAGGAACGACCGCGATGACAATTCGCGTTCCAGGATGGCGAGCGTGCGCAGCGCGCCCGTGCGTTTCATCTCGACCAGTGCGGGCCGCCGCCGCGCCAGCTTGCCCGTGAGCGTCCAGTAACGCAGCGAGCCGATCACCGATTCCACGCGTTCCTGCTCGAAGTGCTGCCATTGCTGCACCTTGGCGCGTTCGAACGGATCACTCGGCAGGTAAGGCGTCCCATCGGCAAGATACGCGAGGATTGCATTGGATTCCGCGAGTACCCGGCCGTCGTCCAGCCGGATCGCGGGCACCGTGCCGGTGGAATTGATGGCGAGGTATGCCTCGCTGCGTCCCGCGCCTTCGAAGATGCTCACGATTTCGGTGTGGTACGGCCGATCGAGATGGTGCAACAACTGGCGTACCTTCCAGGCGTTTTGCGAAGGCAGGTAATCGAACAGGGTCAGCATGGCGCAGCTCCGTCATCGAAAGCGCGAAGGTTGCCAGTTCGCGCGACGTCGTGCCATCCGGTTCCTGCGCAACGATCAGCCGAAGCGGCCAGCGAAAGCGTCGGTGGCTTCGACCAAACGGTCCACGATCGCCGGATCGGCTGCGGAGTGCCCCGCCAGCACGACATGGAATTCCGCTTCCGGCCACGTCTGGTGCAGTTCGAACGCGGTCTTCACCGGACAGATGATGTCGTAGCGGCCGTGCACGATGATCCCGGGAATGTGGCGGATGCGATCGATGTCGCGCAACAGCTGGTTCGGTTCCAGGAACATGCCGTGGCGAAAATAGTGCGCTTCCAGGCGCGCCAAGCTTACGGCCTTGTGCGGTTCGTCGAAATCGCCGGTAGCATCCGGATCGTGGACCAGCGTGGTGCTGCCGCCTTCGTAGGCGCTCCATGCCCGCGCGGCGGCAAGCTGGACGGCTTCATCGCTGCTGTCCCGGCGACGCCAGTAGGCTTCGATCATGTTGCCGCGCTCGGCTTCCGGAATGAAGTCGCGGAAGCGCGCCCAGCGCTCGGGAAAAATGCAGCGCGCACCGCCATCCCTTTCGTTGAACCAGCGCAACTCTTCTTCGCGCGCAAGGAAGATGCCGCGCAGCACCAGGCCGGTGACGCGATCGGGATGCGCTTCGGCGTAGGCGAGCGCCAGCGTCGAGCCCCACGAGCCGCCGAACACCAGCCAGCGTTCGAGGCCGAGATGTTCGCGGATTTTTTCGATGTCGGCGACCAGGTGCTGCGTGGTGTTGTCTTCGAGATCGGCAAACGGCGTCGACTTTCCCGCGCCGCGCTGGTCGAACAGCACGACGCACCAGCGCGCGGGATCAAAAAATCGCCGGTGGTAAGGCGACAAGCCCGCGCCCGGACCGCCGTGCAGGAACACCACCGGCAAGCCGTCGGGATTGCCGCATTCTTCGAGATGAAGCGTGTGCCCGTCGCCGGCGGAAAGTCGTTCGGTGCGGTACGGTTCGATTTCGGGATACAGCTCGCGCATCGGTCAACGGCACTCAGGGACAGGCCATCTTCAGCGCCGGGCCCCAGGTGTTGCGGAACGACATGATGTACTTCATCGCTCCGTGTTCGTCCTTGCCCCGGTAGATGCCGACCGGCGCGGGTTCCTGGTCCGGGTTCCATTGCACGGTCAGGCCCGCTCGCAAGTGCGCGTGCGACGACTCGCCGACGGCGTCGAGTTCATCGCGGTTGGCGCGACGCAATTTGAACACGCTGGAGTAGGAGCCCCAGTAACTGCCGATCGCGCGCAACTGGTAGCCGTCCTCGGTCTGGCGCACCTGGATCATGAAGTCCGCGTTGTCGCGGCCCCAGCTTTGCGGCGTCACGCTGAAGCAGCCCAGCAGGTCGTCGATCGATTCCGCGCCGACGTGCATCTGCACCGCCTGTTCGCTCTTGGCGCACGGCGAGTCCTGGTAGGCGACCTGTCCGCCGTGCGTGCATTTGTAGACCTGCGCCGAAGCGACGGACGAGACCAGCAGCAACAGCAACGCGAGGATGTAACGCATCGTTCCCCCTGAAAGAACGTGGATTCAAATCTTGTAACCGCGATGGATCGCCACGATGCCGGCGGAAAGGTTGCGCACCTGCACGTTGCGGAAACCGGCAGCTTCCATCATCCCCCTCAGCGTCGCCTGGTCCGGATGCTTGCGGATCGATTCGGCGAGATAGCGATAGCTGCCTTCATCGTGCGCGACCAGCTTGCCGATGCGCGGCAGCACCTGGAACGAATGGAAGTCATACAGCGGCGCAAGCCAACCCTGCTTGACGCGCGAGAACTCGAGGATCAATGCGCGACCGCCGGGCTTCAGCACGCGCTGCATTTCGCGCAACGCCTTGTCCTTGTCGGTGACATTGCGCAGCCCGAACGCGATGGTGACCGCATCGAACGACGCATCTGGAAACGGCAACGCCTCGGCGTTGACCTGTGCCCAGCGCAAGCCCTGCAACATGCCGCGATCCAGCAACCGGTCGCGGCCCACGCGCAGCATTTCCGCATTGATGTCGGCGACGACGATCTCGCCCTTGTCGCCCACGCGCGGCAACAGCAACGCCGCGATGTCGCCGGTGCCGCCCGCGAGGTCGAGCACGCGATCGCCTTTGCGGATGCCGGACGTCGCAACGAAATGCCGCTTCCACAAACGGTGGACGCCGAACGACATCAGATCGTTCATCACGTCGTACTTGCCGGCGACGGACGAGAACACTTTGCCGACCAGTTTCTGTTTTTCGGCGACGGGCACTTCGCGGTAGCCGAAGTGCGTAGTGGTGCCGGGAGTGTTCGATGCGCTCATGTCGGCATTCTAAGGCGAGTTCAACGGGAGCCGGGCAAAAAAAGAACCCCTCACTTTCGGGAGGGGTTCCAAGTTGCGTCTACGTGATGAATTTACTTCACCGGATTGCCGTCCGCATCGATCACGTGCACTTCGCCCAGATTCAACGCGCGCACCGGCTGCTCGATCTTCGAAAGATCGCCCACGATCACCCAGGTGAGTTGATCCGGGTGGATCACTTCCTTGGCGGCCGCATTGACCGCGGCGTCCTTCTGCGCCTCGATGCGGCCCTTCAAGGTTTGCACGTAGTCGTCCGGACGATCGAACTTGACGATGCCCGCAACGGCCGACAGCACCGCGCGCGAAGTCTCGTACTCACCCGGCATCGAACGGACATCGTTGTCCTTGATCTTCTGGATCTCCGTGTCGGTGAGCGGCTTGTCGCCGATCACCGCGCGCGCCTCCTTCAGCACTTCTTCCGCGGACGGCGCGGTCTTGTCGGTCTGCACCGGCGCGTACATCAGGAATGGCCGCTGGCCGACCGCGCTCGGGCTGAAGCTGAAAGCGCCGTAGGCCCAGTGCTTGTCCTCGCGCAGGTTCATGTTGAGGCGCGAAGTGAAGGTGCCGCCGAACGCACCATTCATGGTGCCGATCTCGAGATTGTTGGGCGCCTTGGTCGACGGCGAAACCAGTCCCGCGATGATCACCGACTGCTGCGCGCCCGGACGATTCACCAGGTACACGCTGGACTTGGCCGGGAAAGCGACCTTGGCGAGGTTCTTGGGCGGGACCGGCGTCGACGGTGCCTTCCAGTCGCCGAACACCTTTTCCAGTTGCGGGATGATCTTGTCCAGCGTGGTGTCGCCCGCGACCAGGATCTTCATGTTGTCGGGACGGATGTAGTCGTGCACGAAACCGCGCATGTCGGCCGTGGTCAGCGACTTGATCGAGTTTTCCGTGCCCGAACCGGTGAACGGAATCGCGTAGGCGTTGCCGTTGCCGTACAGGATCGGCGGCAGCAGGCGCAGCGCGAGCGCGGTCGGCTGGGTCTTCTCCTGCGCGATGCCGGCCAGCCACTGCCCGCGCAAGCGCGACACGTCCGCATCGCGGAATGCCGGGTTGCGCACGACATCGGCGTACAGCGCCAGCGAATCGGCGAGATTGGAATCGAGCGCGCTCATCCACGCGTTGCAGGTATCGAGGTCGCAACCGCTCGCGATCTCGGCGCCCAGCCGCTGCTTGCGCTTGGCGATTTCGACCGAGTCGAGATCCCTGGTGCCTTCGTCCAGCATGCCCATCGTGAAGCTGGAGGTGCCGAGCTTGCGGCCTTGGTCGGCGGCGTAACCTGCGTCGAACAGCGCCTCGACCTGCACGAGCGGAATCGAATGGCGCTCGGCCAGCACCACTTCGATGCCGTTCTTCAACTTGCCATGTTGCAGAGTCGGGAACGTGAGGTCGGGGAACGCCGCCACCTGCGGCACGCCCTTGCTGCGGTCGACGTCGCTCCTGGTGACCTTGTAATCACCCTTGGCCGATAACTGATCGGCGGGACGGCCCGGGATCGCGGCGCGGCCGCTTTCGGTGGCCATGTCCTTGGCCTCGACCTTGCCCGGCACCACGGTGAGCGTGTAATCGCCCTGCGCCAGCCACTTGTCGGCGGCAGCTTTCACTTCGGTGGGCGTCGCCGCCATCGTGGTGTCGTAGTCCTTCTTCCATGCGCCCGGATCGCCGCGGTAGACCTGGCCCTCGGCCAGCGTCACCGCCTTGCCCGAGAAGCCG
>JAZKBD010000030.1:8421-12066 GCA_040388785.1 Pseudomonadota bacterium | reverse complement strand
GTGGCCGTCGTGCCGGTCGGGACCACCACGCCCCAGAATTCCAGGTCGGTGTTGAAGCCGCCGATCTGTTCCAGGCCGCGGATCGTGGAGGCCTGGTAGGTGGTTTGCGCGCGCTTCAATTCGTCCGCGCTCGGGCCATCCTCGAGGAATTTCTGCCATTCATCGGCGATCGCGGCATCGACCCTGGCCGGATCGACGCCCTTCTTCACGTCGACCTGCAGCATCGACATGCTGGCCAGCTCGAAGGTCATGTTGTAGACCGAGACATCGTCGGCCAGCTTGTCCTTGTAGACGAGGCGCTGGTACAGGCGCGAGGTCTTGCTGCCGCCGAGCACCTGCGCGGCCAGGTCCAGCATCAAGCGGTCGTTGCCGGGCGCATCGAGGCCGGGCGTGTTCCACTCGCGGTAGATGCGGGTTTGCGCGACATTGTCGGTCATCGTGCCGCTGGACGATTTCGTGTTCGGCGCGACCCACGCCTGCGGTCGCGGCACGCGCGTGCCGGCCGGGATGTCGCCGAAATACTTCATGGCCTTCTCGCGCGCCTGCGCCGGCGTGATGTCGCCGACCAGCACCAGCGTGGTGTTGGCCGCGCCGTAGTAGTCGCGGAACCACTGCTTCACCGTGCCGAGCGAAGCGGCGTTCAAGTCCGCCATCGAACCGATTGTGTCGTGGTGGTACGGATGGTCGGCGGGGAACGCATTGGCCTGGATGTTTTCGTAGACGCGGCCGTAGGGCTGGTTCTCGTCCTGGCGCTTTTCGTTCTGCACCACGCCGCGCTGGGTATCGAGTTCCTTCTGGCCGATCGCGCCGAGCAGGTGGCCCATGCGGTCGGATTCCATCCACAGCGCCATGTCGAGCGCGGTGGTCGGCACGGTCTCGAAATAATTGGTGCGATCCAGCCAGGTGGTGCCGTTCATGCCGGTGGCGCCGACCAATTCGAAGGGTTTGAAGTAGCTGCCCTTGTGGTTTTCCGAGCCCGAGAACATCAGGTGCTCGAACAGGTGCGCGAAACCGGTCTTGCCTTCGGGCTCGTACGCGGAGCCCACGTGGTACCACACGCTCACCGCCACGATCGGCGCCTTGTGGTCTTCGCTGACGACCACGGTGAGGCCGTTGGGCAAGGTGAAACGGGTGTACGGAATATCGATGCTGGTGCCTGCGTTGGTGCCCTGGGCAAGCCCGGCCACCAAAGCAAGACCCACTGCTGCGAACCATCCCAACCAGTGCTTGCGCATCTGAAGCCCTCCCCAGGACGTTGAGTTGTCGCCGAACCGTAGCCGGGCCCCACGGATAAAGCAACGGGACGAAAGGCACGGCGGCGGCGGCGGGTTTACACTCTAATTTGCCCGCATCCGTGCTCGCCGCTTCGTTGCAGGTTGGGCAAGAGCGTGGGTTCGCCAGTTGTCAGCTCTACCTTGGCCGTCGATGGCCTTGTTTTGGAGGAAGCCAGGGAAACACGATGCAACGCTGCCTCGTCACCGGCGCCAACCGCGGGCTCGGGTTGGCCTTCGTCAGCCAGTTGCTGGAGCGCGGTGCGCGCGTGCTGGCGTGCTGTCGCAATCCCTCGCAAGCCAAGGTGCTGGACGCGTTGGCGTCGGCGCACGGCGAGCGGCTCGCGATCCACACGCTGGACGTGGCCGATCCGGCCGCCATCGACAAGTTGCCGCAAGCCGCGGCGCGGCACCTGCAACGTGTCGACCTCCTGGTCAACAACGCCGGCATCCTGGTCTCGGGCGAACGCTTCGGCAACGTGAAAGCGGAATCGCTGGCGGAAAGTTTCGCCGTGAACGCCACCGCGCCGCTGCTGATCACGCAGGCGCTGGCGCCGCTGCTCGCGCTGGGCAACAAGCCGCGGGTGTTGTGCATCACCTCGCAACTCGGTTCGATTGCGCAGGCGAACGGCTTCCGCACCATCAGCTACGCGATGAGCAAGGCCGCGCTCAACATGGCCGTGAAGCGGCTCGCGGCGGAACTCACGCCGCGAGGGATCGTGGTGCTCGCCGCGCACCCCGGCTGGGTCAGGACCGAAATGGGCGGCAGCGGCGCCACGCTGGCGCCGGCCGATTCCGCGCACGCGCTGTTGAACCTGATCGAGCGCGCGACGACGCAGGATGCGGGCAAATTCTTGGCCTACGACGGCGCCGAATTGCCTTGGTAGGCGTGACGCGCATCCACTGTTTGCAATTGCTTGCAGTTCGCGGCCGCGCATGGCACACGCGATGCTTCGTTCTCCTCTGCCGGGACATCCCGGCGCCGATACCGACAGGGGAACAGCATGAAAACCGAGATGATGATCATGCGCGGCTTGTCCGCGATGGTGGCCTTGGCGATCGTATTCAGCCTTTGCGCGTTCGTGGTTCGCCTGCATTGATCTGCGGCCGGGGTGTGCGGCGCGAGGTCATAATGGCTGGGTGTTGCACGTCATCCTGTTTCAACCCGAAATTCCGCCCAACACCGGCAACGTGATCCGGCTGTGCGCGAACGCCGGTGCGTCGCTGCATCTGATCCGTCCGCTCGGGTTCGAGCTGGATCACGCCAGGTTGCGCCGCGCGGGACTCGATTACCACGAGTTCGTCAACGTGAGGGTGCACGACGATCTCGATGCGTGTCTCGGGACGCTGCAGCGCCCGCGCGTGTTCGCGTTCACCAGCCACGCGACGCAGCGTTACACCGACACGCGTTTTGCCGACGGCGACGCGTTCCTGTTCGGCCGTGAAACCAGCGGGCTGCCGGATGACGTGCTGGCGTCCATGCCGGAATCACAGCGCCTGCGGCTGCCGATGCAGCCCGACAATCGCAGCCTCAACCTTTCCAACGCGGTTGCGGTTGCGGTGTACGAAGCGTGGCGGCAGTTGGGTTTTCCCGGAAGCATCTGACCGCTCAGCGCAACAGGATCCAGATTCCCAGCAATGCGAACAACGCCGCGGCAGCGAGACGCGTCGCCCGCAGCGGCAAGCGCGCGGCGAAGCGCGCCCCGAGGAACACCACCGGCACGTTCGCGACCAGCATGCCCGCGGTGCTGCCCGCGATCACCTGCCACAGCGGCTGGTATTGCGCACCCAGCACGACCGTCGCGATCTGGGTGCGGTCGCCGAGTTCGGCCAGGAAAAAAGCAATCACGGTCGCGATGAAGACGCCGTGGCCTGGGCGCGACGGCGCATCGAGCGGTTCGGCCTTTTCCGGCAGCAGCGCCCACGCGGCGACCGCGAGGAACGACAGTCCGATCAGCCAGCGCTGCACACCGGGTGTCATCCAGTGCGCCAGCCAGGCGCCCGCTTCGGCGGCGATCGCGTGGCTGAGCAGCGACGCGGCGAGCACGCCCGCGCAGATCGGCCACGGCTTGCGGAACTTGGCCGCGAACACCAGCGACAGCAGTTGCGTCTTGTCGCCGATCTCGGCCAGCGCGACCGCACCCAGGGAAATCAGGAACGGTGAAACCAGGAAGGCTTGCAAGGATTTCTCCGGGGCCGGGTGCCATGACAATCCGCTTGCGCGACCCGGCCCGGGCACAGCGCATGCGAACTGCCGGTCTCGCCGATCACGACAGGATGTCAGCTGGCATCCTGTTGCGCGGGTCAAGGATGACCCGCCGCGGATCAAATATTGCAAATGTTTGATCCGGCGAAGCCAAGTCCGGACACGCGC
>JAZKBD010000030.1:0-8411 GCA_040388785.1 Pseudomonadota bacterium | reverse complement strand
ACGTACAGCCTTTGAAGTGGTTTTCCATTTTGTTTTGCGTTTTATTATGTAACAAATATAACGGGTTGTTACATAACGGCAATGGGAGATGAAAGAAAAGCCTGAAAATAATTTATTGCGAACCCCGTGCAGGAAAGCACTTTTTCAACAATCGAATATGCGATCGCTCGCGCCACGGCCTGTCGGCCGAGCATGTTGACGCGGAGCCATCCGGCAGCATGCCTGACGCGGCTACTCCCCGACGGAGTGCCGGCAGGGTAACGGCGAGCGGCATCGGCCGCAACGCCGGGCCTTCGTTAATGGCGCGACGTTACAATTCCGGAATGTCCGAACGTGAACCGAATGCCTGGATTCCCCATCCGCTGCGCAGACTGGGTGGGCTCGCGCTTACGCTGGCTCTGAACCGTTTGCTGGCGCTCGATCCCGATGCGCGCGCCGCGATCGGCAAACTGGAGGGCCGCCGCATCGGCGTGCACCTGCGCGGGCCCGAAATCGCCTTCGCCATTGCCGCCCGCAACGGCACCCTGCAGATCGAGCCGCCGCCCGGTGTCGCCAGCGACGGCAGTGCCAACGACTTCGAGGTCAATGCGACGCCGGGCGCGCTTTTGGCGATGGCGCTGGGCCGCGGCAACGGCGATGCGCGACCCGCAGGCAAGGTCGAAATCGCGGGGGATGCCGAACTGGCGCATCGCGTGCAGCAGCTCGCGCGCGACTACAAGCCGGATTTCGAAGCGGCGTTCGCCGCCGTGTTCGGCGAAGTGGCAGGCACTGCGATCGCGCGCGCGCTGCACGACGCCGCGCAATGGATCGGCCAGGGCGCAAAGCATCTTCGCGACGACGGCGTCGACTGGTTGCGCGATGAAGCGCGTCTGACGGTGCCCCCCGCCGAGATGAATGCGTTCCTCGACGACGTCGACGCGCTGCGCGAGCGCACCGAGCGGTTGGCCGCGCGCGTTGCACGCCTCGGAGACGCCAAGCCATGACGTCGCTGCGCCTGTTGCCGCGCGTCGTGCACGTTGCCGCGGTACTGGTGCGCTATCGCATCGACGACCTGATCGACGAGGCGCACGGGATGCGCCCGCTGCGCTGGCTGCGCGCGCTGTTGCCGCGGCCGCGCAAACAGATCGCGGCGCTCCCGCGCGGCGCGCGCCTGCGCCTCGCGCTGACCGAACTGGGTCCGATCTGGGTCAAGGCGGGGCAGGTGTTGTCGACCCGCCGCGACCTGATTCCCGAAGACGTCGCCGACGAACTTGCGCACCTGCAGGACCAGGTGCCGCCTTTCCCCGGCGCCATCGCGCGCGCGATCGTCGAGGAATCGCTCGGCAAGCCGATCGGCGAGTTGTACGTGAGTTTCGATGAAGCGCCGCTCGCTTCGGCGTCCATCGCGCAGGTGCACGCGGCGCGCTTGCTGCCGATGTCGCGCCGCGCGGGCGACGTTCCGCGGGCCAGCCCCGCAAAAATCGACGCATCTTCCATCGCCCCGCCGGCGCATGCGCGCGAAGTCGTGGTCAAGGTGCTGCGCCCGAACGTCGCGCGGAACATCGCACGCAACCTCGAATTGCTGGATGCGCTGGCCGGCATGGTCGAGCGCTGGCACCCGCAGGCCGACAAGATCCGCCCGCGCGACATGTTCAACGAAGTCGCCAAGACCCTGCACAACGAGTTGAACCTGCAGAACGAGGGCGCCAACGCCAGCCTGCTGCGCCGCAATTTCGAAAACTCCGACGACCTGTACGTGCCGGAAATCTTCTGGTCGCACACCGGCGAGAAAGTGCTGACGATGGAACGCGTGCACGGCATCCCCGCCGACGACGTCGTTGCGCTCGACCAGGCCGGCATCGACCGCCGCATGCTGGCGGCGAAAGGCGTGCGGCTCTTTTACGAACAGGTGTTCCGCGACAACTTTTTCCACGCCGACGCGCATCCCGGCAACATCTGGGTCGATCCCACGCGCACCCGCGATCCGCGTTTCATCGCGCTGGATTTCGGCATCATGGGTTCGCTGCCGGACGAGGACCAGTACTGGCTCGCGGAAAATTTCATCGCGATGTTCGAGCGCAATTACCGCCGCATTGCGGA
Source organism: Pseudomonadota bacterium (assembly GCA_040388785.1). GTDB lineage: Bacteria > Pseudomonadota > Gammaproteobacteria > Xanthomonadales > Rhodanobacteraceae > 66-474. The sequence continues at coordinate 6,332 of JAZKBD010000030.1, read as the reverse complement.
ACTGCACCTCGCGGCCGGCTGGATGCCGCGCCACATCCGCGTGGACGAACTGGAAGCCGCGATCCGCACCGTGTGCGAACCGTATTTCACGCGCCCGCTTTCGGAAATCTCGTTGGCCGAAGTGGTCGCGAAACTGTTCAGCACCGCGCGCCGCTTCGAGCTCACGCTGCAGCCGCAATTGATCCTGTTGCAGAAAACCCTGCTGAACGTCGAGGGACTCGGGCGTCAGCTCGATCCGCAAATCGACATCTGGTCGGTGGCGCAACCGGTGCTGAAGCGCATCGTCGCGGACCGTTACAGCCTGCGCCACGCGTTGCATGAAATGCGCAAACGCATTCCCGAGTGGCTGCGCATCGCGCCGCTGATTCCGGAACGCGTCCACAGCGCGCTCGACAAGCTGGCCGAGGGCAACGGGCCGCTGCAGTTCGGCGAGCGCGAGCTCGAACACCTGCGCGTCCTGCAGCGCGAGATCCAGCGACGCATTCTTGCCGCCGCGTTCGGCGGCGCGCTGCTGATCGGCGCCGCGTTGGTGTACGCGCTGGGGCCGCACCAGCACCTCTGGCTCCCCGCGCTCATCGGCGTGGTCGGGCTGGCGAGTTTCGCGGCGGCGTGGCCGTGGAAGAAGCGCGCGCAGGAGTAGCTCGGCAGTGGGACCAAACAGGCGTTGCCAGGCTCGCGCGGCCAGCGCTCGCTAGGCTAACCCGCGGCCGCTCGCCCCTGTGCCGCCACCGCCGCTTCCTTCGCGGCGATTGCATCCGCATCGCCGAGATAGAAGTGGTTGGCGGGTTTCAGGGCGTCGTCGAACTGGTACACCAACGGGATGCCATTGGGAATATTGAGCCCGGTGATGTCGGCGTCGGAAATGCCATCGAGGTATTTCACCAGCGCGCGCATCGAGTTGCCGTGCGCGGCCACCAGCACGCGCTGGCCGGAACGGATCGCCGGCGCCAGCACTTCGTGCCAGTACGGCAGCACGCGCGCCACGGTGTCCTTCAGGCATTCGGTCAACGGAATCTGCGCCGGATCGAGTCTCGCGTAGCGCGGATCGTTCGCGCAGAAATTGTCGGCCGGATCGAGCGGCGGCGGCGGCACGTCGTAGCTGCGCCGCCAGATGTGCACCTGCTCGTCGCCGTGCTTCGCGGCGATCTCCGCCTTGTTCATGCCGGTCAGCGCGCCATAGTGACGCTCGTTCAAGCGCCAGTCGGTGACGACCGGCAACCACGCCAGATCCATCGCGTCCTGGATGCCCCACAACGTGTGCACCGCGCGCGTCAGCACCGAGGTATGCGCGACATCGAACGCGTAGCCCTCACGCTTCAGCAGTTCGCCGGCTTCGCGCGCTTCCACGCGGCCCTGCTCGGAAAGGTCGATGTCGGCCCAGCCGGTGAAGCGGTTTTCCCGGTTCCACAGCGACTGGCCGTGGCGGATCATCACGAGGGTGTGCATGGCGTAGGCTCGTTCGCGAAAACGATACATTCTAATGATGGCCGATCGAAGCGGCTTCGTGGAACGTCGGGCCACGGATCTCCCGGCATGGATGGCGGCTCTGATGGCCGTTCTGGAGTCGGCGACCGAAAAATCGCGAATCCGCGGTCAACCTCCATCGGGCAGCGACCAGGGATGATCGCATGACAACTGTCATGGCTCTTTCGGCCTATTGTCGACACCACAATAGTCAGGCACGATCGGTACTGGACAAAGCGCACCGCGCAGGAGGTTCCCATGCGATCCGCACGTTTCCGCATCCTTGCACTCGCGCTGCTGGCGCTGCCGCTCGCCGCGTGCATCAACGGCGTCAACGGTTCGGTTGATGTCGCGGCCGGCACCAGCGTTTCCGATGCCAGCACCGTGAATGGTTCCGTGCACGTCGAGAGCAACGCCAAGGCCGACAAGGCTTCCACCGTCAATGGTTCGATCCATCTGGCAGAGAATGCCAAGGTGGGCAGCGCCAATACCGTGAACGGCGGCATCACGCTTGGCGAACATGCCACCGCCGGCAGCGTCGAGACCGTCAACGGCAGCGTGAGCCTGGACAAGAACGCCACGGTATCCGGCGACGTGACTGCGGTGAACGGCAAGCTCGACCTCGCCGCCGGTTCGGCGGTGAACGGCAAGCTCACCAACGTCAACAGCCACATCACCATCGACGGCGCGCACGTCGGCCAGGGCATCACCACCGTCAACGGCGACATCGACATCAGCGGCAACGCGGTGGTGGATGGCGGCATCAAGGTCGTGAAGCCGAAAGACAACGGCATCTTCGGCATCCATTTCTCCAGCGACAACATCCCGACCATCACGATCGGCGCCGGCGCCACGGTGAACGGTCCGCTCACGTTCGAACGGCCGGTCAAGCTCTACATCAACGACCAGGCGCACGTGTCGGGAACGATCACCGGCGCTACCGCGGTGAAGTTCAGCGGAGCGACGCCGCCGGCCTCCTGATTCCTGGTTTCGGCGACGCGTCCGGTACGGGGCGCGTCGCCGGGCTTGCCGAAGGTTCAGATCAACGGCGTGATGTTGTTGTCCAGGCCCAGCAACGCCTTGCCGTAGATTTCCTCGCACACGGGCGGCAGCACGAGCGCATGGCGTGCGGCGGTATTGGCATCACGCCAGATGCGTTGCAGCGGATTGGCATCGGCAAAGGCGCCCGCACCGTAAGCCGAGATCAGCGTATTGATGGCTTCGGTCACGAGCTTGCCGACGTAACCCGCGCTGGCGCGGGCACGGGCGCGGGTGGTCAGGTCCATGCGCTGGCCGCGGCCGGCGAACGCATCGATGTCATCGGCAATGCGGTAGGCATGCAGATGCGCGCTGTCGATCTTCAACGCAGCCTCGGCGATCTGCATCTGGAAGCCGGGCGAGTCGGCCTCGCGCTGATAGATCGTGTACGGAACATTGCGCCGGCCGGCCCCCGAAAGGACGTGCTGCAACGCGGCGCGCGCCAGTCCGAGCTGCGGGCCGAGCAGGGCCAGCACCATCATGGGCACGCACGCCGCCCTATAAAGGGTTTCGTCCGGATTCGTGTTCGGAATCGTGCCTGCGATGGCCTCGCGAAGCGACATCAGCCGGTGCGCCGGGATGAAGAGGTTTGCGGCGACCAGGCAATTGCTGCCGGTGCCTTTCATGCCCGAGGCGTACCACGTGTTTTCGATGGCGAGTTCGCGCATCGGCACGAAGCCGAGCCAGTGGTCGATCACGCGCGCCTGCGCGTCGCGCTCCAGCACGCCCAGCATGGCCCAATCCGCGTGCAGCGAACCCGAAGCCCAGAACCACTTGCCGGAAATGCGGATGCCCGCGCCTTCGCGCCGCATGCCCTCGCAGGGTGCGAAAACGCCGGCGATGCGCGTATTCGGGTTCTTGTCGAAGATTTCGGCGCGGGCATCATCGCCCAGCATTCCGGCGAACCATGCGGCGTTCGTCAGCAGGCTCAGCACCCACGCGGTGGAGCCGCACGATTCGGCGACCAGCGCGACGACGTCCAGCCATGCGCGCGCGCCGATTTCGTGACCACCGCAGCGCTTGGGCGTCAGCATCCGGAACAGGCCGGCATCGCGCAGTGCTTCGATATTGGCGTCGGCGATGCGCCGCTCGCGTTCGGTTTCGGCCGCGTGTTCGGCCAGCAGTGGTTGCAGCGATTTCGCGGCGCCCAGCAGTTGCTCGTGCAGCATGCGCGTCTGGTCGCTGGCGCGCTGCATCGGTGGCCGCAGGGACGCCGCCATCACCAGCCGTCCACTGCGTTCCACTGCACGATCGGGTCGTGTGCATGGATCTGTTTGTAGCGGCCGGAGAAGAAAATCAGTGGCTGCGCTTCCGGGCCGTGGGCAAGGTGCTCGATTTCCGCGATGTACAGCAAGTGATCGCCGGCCGGGTGGATGTCCACCACGCGGGCGACGATTTCGGCAAGGCTGCCATCCAGCAGGGGCGTACCCGCGTGATCGTGGAAGCGCGCGTCGGTGTCGGGCTCGGGCTGGTTGGCGAAATGCGGCCCCAGCTTGCGCTGCTGCTCGGAAAGGATGTTGATCCCGCAGCGGCTGCCGACGCGCACGTGCTCGACGAAACTGGAGGCCTTGCGCACCGAGACCAGGATGAGCGGTGGTTCCATCGATACCGACAGGAACGAATTCACCGTCATGCCTGCCGGCAGGCCGGCGCGCGTGAAGCTCACCACCGTCACGCCGGTCGCAAAACGGCCCATGACCCGCCGGAACAGGACCGGATCGATCGAGCGTGCTTGATCGGCAGCGTTGGTCATGCGAATGGGCCCAAGGACGGGTCGGAATTGCCTGCCCTGCTTGCGTCGGCTCGAGGATGGCGTGATCCCCTTGCTGGAACATGCAAGTTGCGCGCCCGATTACGCCATGCTCGTCAGCCAGCGTCAATGCTGGGCGTGCGAGAGTTGCGGAGATGCGGAAGGCATGCTGCCGGTGGCCGAGGCCTTGATGATTTGCTGCAAGGCCAGCAACAGCGCGGCCTGCGCCCATCGTTGCGTGAACGTGTGATTGGCGCCCTCGAACGTGCGCATGCTGAAGTGCCCCGCGCGAACGTATTTTGGCACCAGGGGACCGGCTTCGACGGCAAGGCGGATCAATCCCGGGTCATTGTCGGAGTAAAGGAAATGAATCTTCACGCCGCGCCGCGCCAATGTGGCGAAGCCGCGGCCCAGGTCTCCGCGCAATGGCATGCCGATGCGCCGAGCGCCATTCCGGATGGCGCCCTGGCCTTCCAGCGCAATCTTCCACGCCGCCACCACCGCAATCCGGCGCAGATCGACATGGCCGCTGAGCAGCTTTCGCCATGATCGAGCCGATTTCACGGATTTGCTGTAATGCGCGATGTCGTTGAACCGGCGATCGGTGCCGAAATCGAATCCCGGCCGCGCCAGGAAGACGCCGCAGTTGATGAGATACGCCGCATCGATGGCCAGCCCCGCCAATGCGGCGCGCAGCGCGTGGCTTGCTCCCGAGCACATGCCGCCGATGATCAACTCGCGCGCACCGCGTGCGCGCAGCCAACTCACGCAGACGCCGATGTCCTTGACGCCGTCGGGGCCGTAGGTCGCATTTTCGATTGCGCCAGCGCGTGCGGGACTGTCGCCGATTCCGGTCAGGTCCACCCGCAGCACCTGCATCCCGGAGGCGGCCATCCGGCGCGAGAAGCCGACGTCGAAACGGCTGACGCCGATGTGGTGGACCGCGCCGGCGTTCAGGATCAGCAGCACGCGATCCGGGTGTGAATTCGCCGGCCGGGCAAGGATGCCGAAGATGCCGTCACCGGGCGATACCGCGGCTTCCTCGATCCAGGTGTCGCTGATGCGCAGCATCTCGAATGGACGCAATGGCAAGACGTGGGTGGCGGGCTCGATCCTCTCGTGGCGCGCCATGCCACGCACGTAATCGATGCATGCATCGATGAAAACCTGCGCGACCTGGTTGAGGTGCGGGTCGATCATCATTTCGACGTAGCCCGGAATGCGCCGCTGCTCGACCTGGCACCCCTCTGTCTGAAGATGCCGGTGCCAATCGGCGGCGCCGGGCAAGTCGTCGCGGTCCAGCAGCAGCACCCGAGCCGTGGGCGCGGCGATGCGCGTCAAGTCGATTCTCGTCAATGTTTCGCAGGCTGCCGGGTTCAACCAGAAGCCGCTGGTCGCCTGCCCGCCGTTTTCTCCCGTGGTCTGCGGTTGTTGCAAATTCATCGCGTTCTGGAATGCGCGCAATTCGCGCAGCCAACGGTGGCCGTGCACGACGGGATTGAATGCCACCAGTGCGGCGACATCGTCGCGGCGCTGCGCAGTCAATGCCGCGAGCGTGGCACCGAGGCGGATACCGACCAGCACCAGGCTTGCCGCGCCGGCGCGACGCATGCAATCGCACGCGTCGTGCACGCTGACGATCCAGGATTCAACGCGATCGGGGTCGGACTCGTCGCCCGCGCTGTCGCCGCAACCATCGAGATCGAAGCGCAAACTCAGGAAACCGCTGCGCGCGCTGGCTTCGGCAAGATGCCGGAGCGTCCGGTGCGCACACGTTTCATCGTTACCGAACGGCGGCACGATGACCACTCCAATCGGGTTGCTCACCCCCTCTGGGGTGTACAGCCATCCGAAGCGCGCGCGATACTCGGGGCCGAACCACCCGGCATCGGCAATGTAGCCTTCGCGAACCCAGCGGGTGCGGGCGAAATCCTTCTTCATGTCGTAACCCGCCGCATCCATGCGTCGTGCCATTCAGGCCGCCCCGAAAGGAGGTGGCCATTGCCCAAATGTGATCAGTGTCGCAGTTTGAAGCTGAATGTTCGCCTGACTCAGGATAGCGATGCCAGGAATCGTCGCA
>JAZKBD010000029.1:0-25263 GCA_040388785.1 Pseudomonadota bacterium | reverse complement strand
CGCGCCGCTGGTCGCCGCGATCGAGGCCAAGGGTTGGAGTGTGTGGTGGGATCCGGAGATCAGCCCGGGCAAGGAGTTCGACGACGAGATCGACGTTGCACTGCAGGCAGCCAAGGCCGTGCTGGTGGTGTGGACGCCGACGTCCGTGGTGTCGCGCTGGGTGCGCGGCGAAGCACGCGATGCGGCCGAGCGCGGGCTGCTGGTGCCGGTGCGATTCGACCAGGCGCGCCTGCCGATCGACGTGCGCGCAATCCACACGACCGACCTGGATGATTGGGGCGAAAATGCATCAAGTCCCGCGGCGCAGGAGTGCCTGCACGCGTTGGCGGCAATGATCGCGTGTTCCGAAACGGCACAAGCCGCGAAAGCGGCGAGTGCTTCGGGGCCGCCGGCGTCGGGCAAGGACTCCGCGTGTTTTTCGATCTGCGTATTGCCGTTCGTCAACATGAGCGGCGATCCCGAGCAGGAATATTTCAGCGACGGCATCAGCGAAGACATCATCACCGATCTCAGCAAGGTGTCGGCGCTCGAAGTCGTATCGCGCAATGGTTCGTTCCTGTACAAGGGCAAGCAGGTCGACGTGCCGAAGGTCGCGCGGGAACTCAAGGTCACGCACGTGCTGGAAGGCAGCGTGCGCAGGGCGGGCGGCCGGGTGCGGATCAGCGCGCAGTTGATCGACGGCGCCAGCAACCGGCACGTCTGGGCCGAGCGTTATGACCGCGACGCCAGCGACATCTTTGCACTGCAGGACGAGATCTCCCACGCGATCGTCAAGGCGCTGAAGCTGCGGCTATTGCCCGAGGAGAAGAAGGCCATCGAGCGGCGCGGAACCGAAAGCGTCGAAGCGCACGATCTTTACCTGATGGCACGGCAGACATACGTGAACAATCAGGAGGACTTGCGTTCGGCGCAAGCGATCGTCCGTCTGTGTACGCGAGCGACAGACATCGATCCGAAATACGCACAGGCCTGGGCGCTGATGGCGACGGGGTATCGCAGCTTGCGCGAATGGGGTGTGGAATCGAACGACGGGATGGAGGCCGTGGAACGGGCGCTCTCCCTCAATCCGGATTTGGCGGAGGCGCACGCCGTCAAGGCCTACATTCTGTTGACGAAGGACGATACCGACGCGGCGGCTTCCGAGATTGCCATTGCGCTGAAACTGGACCCCGATTCCTACGAGGCCAATCGTTCAGCAGGTCGGTTGAACTACATTTTGCATCACTACGAAATGGCCATCCGGCGGTATGAAAAAGCGGTTGGGCTGATGGAGACCGACGTCAATTCGACGGGAATGCTGATTGCTTGTTACAAGGTGATAGGTGACCAAACCGGAGAGCGCCGGGCCGCGGAATTCGCGCTCAAGCGTGCCGAAGCGATCCTGGCGCGCGACCAGAACAACTCGAGCGCGCTGGTCTACAGCGCCTACGCGCTGGCGTCGTTGGGCGAGAGCGAACGCGCCAAGACCCGCATGAATCGCGCGCTCGTGATCGATCCCGACAATTGGGACATGCGCTACAACTTTGCCTGTGCCTTGAACAGTCACCTGAAGGAGAAAGAAGCTGCCCTGGAAATGCTCAAGGCGCTTTTCGACGAAATCACCGGCTCATTCCTGCGCTATCTGAAAGCAGACCCGGATCTTGAATCGTTGCACGACGACCCGCGCTACCAAGCCATGGTCGCCGCCGCCGAAGCACGCCTCGCGGCGGCGGAGCCGACAGCACCGGCGGCCTGAACCTTCAGCTCGTCATTCCGGCGCAGGCCGGAATCCATCTTCGCCGTGAAAAAAATTGATTACCCGCGCCATCCATGGCGCTCGCGCTACCCGCCGCCTTCGGCGTTCGCGTTTGCGATCCTGCAAACGCAGTCCGGCTTACGCCGGGATGACGATCAAAGCAGCGCCGCCCGCTGAATCGTCACATCCTTCCCGCTTCCAGCGGCCGCTGCCGGTGCATCACCGCCCATTCGACGTGCTCGGCCAGCGAAGCTTCGCCCAGCGCGCGCAGGATTTCGCGTTGCTCGTCGGCATCATCGGTCTCGTCCAGCGCAGTGCGCGCGTTGCCGAACACGCGTTCCATGAAGCGGTACTGGCGGATCAGTTCGCGGTCGGCCTTGCGGAACGAATACGCCTCGCGCACCGCTGCGAAGATCGAGAACACCGCCATCACCACGATCAGGTCGTTCTTGGCATCGGTCGAAAGGGTGTGCGCCAGCACCGCCAGCACCACGCTGATGAAAATGCCCGCCAGCAGGCACATCGCGCCGATCGCCTCGTTGACGCGATGGCTGCGTTCGCGCTGTGCGGTGCGGACCCGGTAATAGCCGAGCTCGCCGTGCGTGGCGTCGCCAACCCATTCGTCGATCACGCCGCGCAGCGCCGTTCCGTTCTGCCGTTCCGGCCATGCCTGGCCGAACAGCCCCGCGCTGCGCATCACGTTGCGCACCCAGCCCAGTTCGATGTCCTGCTTCTGCATCAGGCTGTCGCGGGCGAATTCCGGATCGCCGGTCAGCGAGATGCCGGCGCGCCGCCAGTAGCACTGCACGCGCAGGCCTTCGGCGAGCGCGCGGTAATCGAGGTATTTGCGGTGCCAGCCGCGCCGCGTCGCAATGGTGCTTATCAACAGGCCCGTCGCAAACAGGAACAGGAACACGTACAACATGTTGTCCTGCGCGGGCAGGTTGTCGTACATCGTGAACGCCACGCCCATGATGAACGCGACCAGGTAGATCACGCGCATCGCCAGCAGCACGCGTTTCTGGAAATGGATCGCCAGCCAGTCGGCGGCGCGGAACAAGGTGGATGGCGAAGGTTGCGCGGGCATGCCTTCGTTCGTCGCGAAGGTCCCGTCGTCGATACCGGCGCCGCTGGCTTCGATGTGATTGCCATATTTGGTGGCATCGAGATTGAAGGCGTCGGTATGCGCGAATACCGTGCGGAATGCCTGCGGCATCGGCGCATCGGGTGCGGAAGCCTGGTCGAGGTTGCGCCAAACCATTTGGCCCGGCTGCAGCGGAGCAAGTGGTGCGCCGTTCGGCAGATCGCGCGAACACACGAGGTGGCACAGCAGCCGCTCGTCGCCACCGCCGTACAGGCGTGGACGTCTTTCGCGCCTGCGCTCGATGCCGCCGGGAGGCATGCCGGTGAGGAAATATTCCACGATCTGCGCGGTGCCGCCCAGACGGTGCGAAGGCTTGCCGTCCCAGATCGCCAGCAGCAGATGGCAATGCCGCGCCACGAACATGCCGACGTGCGCGTACTGGCGATTGCGCTGGTCGCCCGGCTCCGAAACCTCGGCGTGCGTGTGGCCCGTCAGCAGCGGCAATTCGATCAGGCGCGCCTGCGCGCACAGCGACTCGAATCGTCCGCGTGCCGCGGCATCGGTGAAATCCTGCGCATACAGTTCGCGCGCGAACGGCAGCGGCGCGACGATCTGCGCGCCGAGCTTCAAGCCTTCCTCCGCCACCAGTTGATCGCCGCCCTCGGCCAGCGGCGACAGGATGGTCAATGGCGCGTGCGGAAACTCGCTCCGCAATTGATCGAGAAGATGCCGGACGCGTTGCCGTACCGATTCGATTTCGTGCGCCGCGATATTGCGATGGCTGGTGACACCGATGACCAGCGGTGCGAGCGTGCAGTTCGCTGCCGCGGTGCTTGTTGGCTCCGAATCGACCATATCCATCACAACGTTCCGTTCGCCTTTACCGCTCATTCTGACGCCGCGCCCTTCATCGAACATCTTTTCCGAGCAAAGCGGGCGCAATCCGGAACCCCTCCGGCTTCTGTTTGAGGAAAAGTCGGAATGGATCCCGGGTTGCATGCAAACGCCGCCGCCTTGGAATGCAAAATACGGGGGGCCGCCTGCAGTGACGGCTACCGGTTCCGTATCGATGGGTTTCCGCTTGCGGGGTAAGTTGTCGCACCGGACGTTACCGAGAGGGCGTAGTTGAAGGTACCACTCTGGCCCGTATGGTTGTCCGTAACGGTGACGGTATTGTTGCTTGAGTTGTAGCTCGGAGCCGAGAACGGGGGGTTCGGCAATCCGGAGATCGAAGTGGCGGAGAACTGGAAATTGGCACCCGTCGTATCGCGTGTCCACGTGAGCGTAGTAGGGCCGCCGGAATCCACTTCGTGAAGCGGGGTTACGCTCAGAACGGGTTGGGGTGTTAGAACGAGCTTGACTGCAAGATCCATGACAGGGTTCCTTCTGCATGCGGCGCTCGAGGCGGGCCGCGTCGCCTGACCCGATTCGACGGGTTCAATCCTTGGTTCCCGCAGGCGATTGGGCCGCCGCGGTCGTACCGCTTCGTTCTGTTTCCGCGATCCGATGCTGGAATGCAGGATTGGCCGGGTACGCGATGCGTTCGCGCTGCAACATCTCGACGAAGCCGGGTTCGCGATAGCCCGCGCTCCAGAGCTGCTTGATCAGCAGCTTCGCCTCGCCATTCCCGCCCATACCAAGCAGCGCCCCGGCCTGCAAGCCCAGCAGACGTGGATCCTTGCGATCGCTCTTCACCGCCAGCATGGTTTGCAGCGCCTGTTCGCGCAGCGACCGCGCAGCGTCGGGATCGTTGCTCACCGAAGCCAGCAGCAGTTTCGCATTCGTCGTTGCGAGCAGCGTGTCACGTTGGTCGGGGTGCTTGGCCAGCATCGGTTCCAGGATGCGCAGTGCGATTCGTGCCTGCGACCGCGCCGCAGCGACATCGGCCAGTGCGCGTGATTCGGCCGCCTGTTCGATCAACGTCCCCGCGTAGTCGCTTTGCCAGTCATCATTGGTCGGGTCCTTTTTGATCAACGCCGCAAGGATCGTGATTGCACGGGCATTGAGAGTGTTCGCCGCCGGCAAGTGGCCGCTCTCACGCTGCAAACCTGCCAGTTGCGTCGAATACAATGCGGTGAGATCAAGTAAACCGGTATCTTGCGGATCGAATTTCGACAATTCGATTGCCCAATCGACCGACTGCTGCAGGTCGTGCATGCCGCCGGCTTCGTCGCCGGCCAAGGCCAGTGTGCGGCCCAGGATCGCGTGCGTTTGCAGCATGAATTGACGCTGTGAACGATCGGAGGCATTCCGCAGCGACAAGCGGGTTTCGATCGTGTCGTCTTCGCGGTATTCAGTGATGGCAGTCGCCAGATCGCCGCGTTGCAAGGCCAGTCTGCCCAACTCATTGTGTGCGGCACCCAAATCCGAGGCGTAGTCGATATCGTCCGGTTTGACCTTGAGCAGCCTTTGATCGAATTCAAGCCGCTCACGGCTCAGTTGGCTGGCCTTGGCGGATTGCCCCAGCGACGCCAGGACGTGATCGAGGTCATTGTCCAGATAGGTCAACTGTTGCAGAAGCGGCAGATTGTTCGGCGTGTATTTCAAGGAACGCTGCAGTGCCTTTCTCGCCGTTTCGAAATTCGTGTGCGCATCGGCCAGCTTGCCTTGGTTCCAACGCGCCATGCCGATGTAAGCCAAGGTACGCGAGTAGGCGACCCATCTCGCCGTATTGGCGGTCTCGGCGTTTGCGAGCCGTGAAGAAATCGACGCGGAGGCGCGAAAAGCTTCCAGGGCACCGGGCAAATCGCCCGAAGCCATTCGCACGGAGCCGATCTTTTCCAGCGCCTTGGCGCGTTGTGCCAAGGCGGTGTCGTTGATGTCAGTTATAGGGAGCGACTTGAAATAAGCCATGGCGTGGTTGTCCACGTCCTGCATGACGTCAAGACGTGATTCCGCCAGCAGCTTGTCGCTCAGGTTGCCCAGCATGAAATCGACGAGATTCTCGGCCTGCTTCTGGCGGCGCTCGGCGGCCTGCTGCGAGACCACGGCGTCGTGCCGTGCGACTTCTGCCTTGTGCTGTGCGATTACGGCGTCGTGGCGGGAGATCAGCGCGAACACCGCCAGTGCAATGGTCACCGCCATCACCGCCAGCGCAAGTGCGGTGATCGAGACCATGCGCCGGTTGCGGCGTTGCAGCTCGCGCTGCTTCAGCGCGTCGAAGCCGACGTCCAGCATCCCGGCGATCAGTTTCAGCTTGGCGTTGGGTTTGCCGTCCTTGCCGGGGCGCGCGTCGGCGGCGATCGGTTCGGTGCGTTCGTTCGTGGGTCGCCCGTCCGCATCTGAGACAAAGCGCAACGCGGGACAAAAACATTCTTCCGCTTCATGGCCGGGCAGGTCGCTCGCATCCGGTTCGCCGCCGACGATCAGGCAGAAGATGCGTTCGCTGCGGCCCATGCGCTTCCAGGCCAGCACTTCCTCGTTGACCCAGCGCGAAGTGGCCGCCGCGGGCGAGCAGATCACGATCAGGTTTTCCGATTGTGCGAGCGCCTGGTTGATCTTGCTGCCGAGTTCGGGCGAGCTGGACAGCTCGTCACGATCGCGGAAAACCGGATTCAGGCGGCGCGGAATAACGCCATGCGCGGTGATCGTGCCGACCAGCCGCGACGGCACGCGGTAGGTTTCCAGCGCCTTGTGCAGCCAGTCGGCCCACGCCTTGTCGCGGTGGCTGTAGCTGATGAAGGCGCGGTAGGTGAACCGGGCACTCGAGGCATCAGGCATGGCGACCCTACTTCAGTACGTCGAACCGTCCGTGGCAGGACGCGATCGTCGGGCGCAGGGCGCTGGCGGGTCGCCGTGATCCGCTGGCGCGGATCGCTTGGCGAAAGTAGCACCAATTGTGAACGGTGTCACGTTTTGGTTGGGCGCGCTATCTGCCGAGCGGCTTGGCCATGCGCAGCAGGTCGGCCGCAAAGCCGGTGCGCTCGTACAGCGCGCGGGCACGCGCGTTGCCGGGGAATACCGCGAGCGTCAGCAACTTGCAGCGGTGTCGTTTCGCCCAGGTTTCCGCATGGGCGAGCAGGGCGCGGCCAATGCCGCGGCCGTCCTGTCCTGATGCCACGGCAAGATCGGCAATATGGCAGGCGCGCACGCCGGAGAAGAAATCGCGCTGTACCTGCAGGTGCAGGAAGCCCGTGCGCCGTTCGTTCGGATCCACGCTGACAAAAAAATGATCGCCGGGTGGTGATTCGCGCAACGCGCGTTCGATGTCGGCGCGGATCGCGGCGACCGTTTCACGCTTGCGTCGGCCCTTCGGCAATTCGAACGCGACGAAACGCGGCGCCAGCGACAGGATGAAAGCCGTGTCGTCGGGGATGGCGGGGCGAATGGTAAAAGGTCGATGCTCGGTTGTGTGTTTTGGCGGCATCGCGCGGCGTCTCTTTTGTGGCGTCATTCCGGGGCCGTCGCCGGCTCTAACGGCGACGGAACCCGGAATCCATTTTTGTGAATTCAAAAGCAGATGGATTCCGGGTTCTGCTCGCGATGAGGCCGCGAGCAGCCCCGGAATGACGACAAGAGAAACATTTGGCCGGCAGGGCGGATCCCCCACGAAGGGCGAGGAATACGGCCGCTCGAAATGGGTGAAAAGCCACCGGCATCATCCAAACAACGCATCCGGCATCGCCAGCACGCTGTCGGCGCCGGTCTGCATCGCGGCGAGATGCGCGCGTGTGCGCGGCAGGATGCGATCGAAATAGAAGCGCGCGGTCAGGCGCTTGGCTAGCTTGAAGTCTTCGGAATGCGATGATGCTTCCGCCGCGGCGACACTGCGCGCCCACGCATAGGCCAACGCGACGTAGCCCGAATAGAACAGGTAATCGACCGCCGCCGCGCCGATTTCATCGGGATTGGAAACCGCGCGCAGGCCGAGCCCTTGCGTGACTTCGGCCCATTCCTTGGCCAGCGCGGACAGCTTCGGGATGAACGGCTTCAATGCGTCGCCGCTCGCGTGCTGCGCACAGAACGCGGCGAGGTGTTCCAGGAACAGGCGCAGGCCTTCGCCGCGCTGCTGCACGATCTTGCGGCCCAGGAGATCCAGCGCCTGGATGCCGGTGGTGCCCTCGTAGATCGTGGTGATGCGCGCATCGCGCACGTACTGCTCCACGCCCTGTTCCGCGATGTAGCCGTGGCCGCCGTAGATCTGCAGCGCGAGGCTGGTGCACTCGTTGGCGTTCTCGGTGAGCAGCGCTTTGACGATGGGCGTCAGGAACGACACCAGCGCTTCGGCGCGTTTCACTTCCTTTTCGTCGGTCGAACGATGCTGGATGTCCACCAGCGTCGCGGCGTACAGGCCCAGCGCGCGGCCGCCTTCGATCAGCGCCTTTTGCGTCAGCAGCATGCGGCGGACATCGCCGTGCACGATCAGCGGATCGGCCGGCTTGTCGGGAAACTTCGCGCCCGACAGCGCACGCATCTGCAGGCGTTCGCGCGCGTACGACAGCGCGTTCTGGTACGCGCGTTCGCTGAGCGCGAGGCCTTGCAATCCGACCGCGAGCCGCGCGGTATTCATCATGGTGAACATCGCATTCAAGCCCTTGTTGGGCTCTCCGATCAGCCAGCCCTGCGCGCCGTCGAAATTCATCACGCAGGTCGCGGAACCCTTCAGGCCCATCTTGTGCTCGATGGAACCGCAGCGCACGCCATTGCGTTCGCCCTTCGCACCATCCTTGCCGACCTTGAACTTCGGCACGATGAACAGCGAGATGCCCTTCACGCCTTTCGGTGCATCCGGCAGGCGCGCGAGAACCAGATGCACGATGTTGTCGGTGAAGTCGTGTTCGCCCGCGGTGATGAAAATCTTGGTGCCGCCGATCGCGTAACTGCCATCCTCGTTTGGTTCGGCGCGCGTTTTCAAAAGACCGAGGTCGGAACCGCAGTGCGCTTCGGTCAGGCACATCGTGCCGGTCCACTCGCCCAAGGCGATGCGTTTCAGGAACGCTTCTTTTTGCCAGTCCTCGCCGTGCACGCGCAGCGCTTCGGTGGCGCCGTGCGAAAGCAGGGGATACGTGCCCCAAGCGAGGTTGGCCGAATCGATCATTTCCTTGACCGGCGCGCCGATGGTCTCCGGCAGGCCTTGCCCGCCCGCGGATTCCGGCGCAGTCAGGCCGGCCCAGCCGCCCTCGACGTATTGTTCGTACGCGTGCTTGAAGCCCTTGGGCGTTTTCACGCTGCCGGTTTTCTTGTCGAACTTGCAGCCTTCCTGGTCGCCGGTTTCATTGAGCGGTGCGAGCACGGCCTGCGCGAACTTCGCGGCTTCGTCCAGCACCGCGTCGATCAATTCGCGGTTGAGGGCTTCGCAACCGGGCAGCTTCGCGAACAGTTTTTCGACATCCAGCAGGTCGTAGAGGCAGAAGCGGATGTCGGCGAGCGGGGCGGTGTAGTTCGTGGTCATGCATCAAGTTCCTTGATCGGAACCCCTCTCCCTCCGGGAGAGGGGCAGGGGTGAGGGTACGATACTTGCGAAATGTTTCGTGTGACCCGAACCCTCACCCGCCCCTTCGGGGCACCCTCTCCCGGAGGGAGAGGGGAGAAAGTCAACGCCAGATGTTCGAGACGCCCGGCACCGGCGAAAGGTAACCCTTGCCGTCCAGCTTGAACGACTGCGCGCTGCCCTTTTCGCCCTTGCCGACGGAAAGCGTGCCTTTCAACTCATATTGGATGGCATTGCGTTTCGCGGCGGTCAGTGCGGCGGCGCCGGCAGCGTCCGGTTTGAATGTCGTCGTCGCGATATCGGCGTCCATCGCGGGGACGTCGAGCGCGGGCGAAAGCGCGACGTGACCGGTCGGTTTGCCGTTGAGCGTGAGGTCGGCGTCGATGGCATAGACGTGCATGCCGGTGTCGTAGCTGTAATTCTGGAAGCGCACCACCGCGGCCCACGTGCCGTCGCTGTTGACGGTGAGCTGCTGGATGCTGGCGGTGGGTGGCTGCAGCTTGGTGCCGGCGCCGAAGCAGCCGGCGAGCATCAGCACGGTGCTTGCCAGCGCGACGGCGAAGCATGCGCGAAAGGAGAAGTGCAACGGACGGATGGTCATCGGCCGGCTCCTCGGACAGAACAAATCGACGGAGAACTCCAGGTCATCGTCGCCCCGGCGCAGGCCGGGGCCCATTGTGCTTTTGTATCGTGGCGCTCAGGCACGATTCCGCATCCTCAATGGATACCGGCCTACGCCGGTATGACAAGCAAAATCGAAAATCCGACGGATACTTTAACCCGCCGCACACAGGTGCGGCGCATCAGGTGGCTTTGCCGACGCCTGGAAGGTTTCGACATCTTCGAGCGCCACAAGCCGGCCATCTTCGATGCGCGCGACCTGGTCCGCCAGCGCGATCACTTCGTCGGGCTGGTGGCTGACCAGGATCGTCGTCAGCGCGAATTCGCGCTTGAGTCCGTGCAGGTGTTCCAGCACTTCCACGCGTGCCTCGCGATGCAGGTTGGACAACGGTTCGTCGAGAAGCAACGCGTGCGGCTGGCGCAGCAACGCGCGTCCGATCGCGACGCGCCGGATTTGTCCGCCGGACAACTGGCCGGGCCTGCGCTTGAGCAAGGCCGCGAGCTGCAGCAATTGCACCACGTCGTCGTACGCCTGCGAGGCCGCGCTGCGCGGCATGCCATAGCGCAGGTTCTCCCGAACCGTGAGATGCGGAAACAGGCGCGCGTCTTGGAACACCACGCCGAGATCGCGTCGCGCCGTGGCCACGTCGACGCCGGCCCGGCTGTCGAACAGGACGTGATCGTTGATCGCGATGCGGCCGCGTTGCGGCCGCAGCAGGCCCGCGATGGCGAGCAGGGTGGACGTCTTGCCGCAGCCCGAAGGCCCGAACAGCGCCAGCGCACGCGCGGACGACTGCAGCGCGAGCTCCAGCGAAAATTCGCCGCGCTGCAGGGCGAGGTCGAGTTCGATCATGCCTCGGCTCCGGCGCCGCGTTCACCGCCGCGCAACAACATCAGCGCGGCGATCAACCCGGCAAGCAGGGCGACGATCACCGCGACGAGAGTCAACCGCAGCGCGCCGCCCTCGCCGCCGGGTGTCGAAATCAATTCGTACAACGCGATCGGCAGCGTGCGCGTCTGCCCCGGAATCGACGACACGAAGGTGATGGTGGCGCCGAACTCGCCGAATGCGCGTGCGAACGCCAGCGCCAGCCCCGCGACGAGCCCGCGCAGCGACAACGGCAGGGTGACGCTGAAGAAGATGCGCCACGCGCCCGCGCCCAGTGTCGCGGCCGCGTTTTCGAGCCTGCGATCGACCGATTCGAACGCATTGCGCAGCGCCACCACCAGCAGCGGGAACGCCATCACCGCCGCCGCAAGCGCGGCGCCGGTCCAGCGGAACGCGATCGACAGGCCCGCGGCATCGAGCCAGCGTCCGATCGCGCCGTGGTGGCCGAACATGATCAACAGGATATAGCCGGTGACGACCGGCGGCAGGATCAGGGGCAGCAGCAACAAGCCTTCGAATAGCGGCTTGCCGAAGAAACGTTTGCGCGCGAGCAGCCACGCGCAACCGATCGCAACCGGCAGCGAACAGAACACGCCGACCAGCGCGATCTTGAAGCTCAGCGCCAGCGCGACGGTTTCGGCTTGGGTCAGGAGGGACATGGGGCGAGTATCTCGATAAAACCCAGTCTCCGCAAAATCATTGTCCGCAAAGACGCGAAGAACGCGAAGAACAGCAAGTCGTCTTTTGCTCCGGCGAGTGCGTTGGCGAATCCGCTTTTCGTCATTCCGGCGAAAGCCGAACCCGGTGCCTCATGATCCCGCCGGGTGGACGAGCAGAGTTCAAGCCTCTCTTGCTCTATTTGCGCCTTTCGCGTTCTTGGCGGACCGCCTTTTGCCTTTGATCGGTTGCCCGCAACACCTCGAACCCCCAATGCTGGAACATGTCGCGTGCTTTCGGGGATTCCAGCGCCACCAGCAATGCCCGCGTGGTCGCATTGTCGTGGCCTTTCACGATCGCGACCGGATACACGATCGGTTTGTGGCTGGCCACAGGAAACGCCGCCAGCACTTTCACGCGCGGTTCGGAAACCGCGTCCGATCGGTACACGATGCCGAGGGGACATTGCCGCAGCACCACCAGGTTCAGCGCCGCGCGCACGTCGCGGCTCATCGCCATGCGTGGTTCGAGCGCGTTCCACATGCCGAGTTTCGTCAGCGCTTGCTTGGCGTAGATGCCGGCGGGCACGGAGTCGGGCAGGGCAATCGCCAGGCGTCCGTCACGGCCCAGAGCTTCCAGAAACGACGCGGCGCCTTGCGCAAGATCGACCATCGCGTGCGAATCGGCCGGAGCGATCAGCACCAGCGCGTTGCCCAGCAAGTCGCTGCGCGTGGACGGAACGACCGCATCATGGCTGGCCGCGTCGTCCATCCAGCGCTCGTCGGCGGAAATGAAAAGGTCGGCCGGCGCGCCGTTCTCAATTTGCCGCGCCAGCGCCGACGACGCGGCGTACACCAACCGCGGCGCGGGCCTGCCAAGCGATCCGTCCTGCGCCATTGGGTCGAGCGCCGGTTGCAGGCTGGCGGCCGCGAAGATCGTCGGCGGTGCGGCGGTTGCCGCGACGGGCGCAAGGACGCCAACCGCCGCCATCAGGCACGCGGCCATTCCGGACATTCGTCGCATGGTGGGTGGGACTCCCGCGCGTGATCGTGACGATTCTAGCGGGTGCCTCAGCGGCCCCAGGTCACCGTCAGCGTGGCTTTCGCGAGGGTGTGCTGCTTGATCGCCGCCAGCGCGTCATCGCGGCTGAAATGCGCGGCGAGCCCGAGCGTCGGAACATCCAGCGCGTACACCGTGATCACGTAATGGTGCGGCTTGCCCGGTGGCGGGCAGGGGCCGGAATAACCCGCATTGCCGAAATCATTCCCGAGCTGCACCGTATCGCCCGGCGCGTTGCCGCTGCGCGGCGCACCGGCGTTCGCGTTCAGGCCGTGCGCGCCAATTGCGATGTTGAAGGCGATCCAGTGCCAGAAGCCGCCGTTCGCATCGGGGTCGTACATCGTGACGGCGAAACTTTTTGTCCGTGGCGGTGGATCGCGCCACATGAGTTCCGGTGACTGGTTGCCGCCGCCGCATTCCGTATAGACATTCGCGAGTGGCATGCTGCCGTTCGCAGCCAGTGTGCGGCTGGTGAGGGTGAACGTTTGCGCGGCCAGCGCCGCGATCGGAAAGGCGGCCAGACAGAACCCGAGCAACACGCGTCGCATCATGATCTCGCCTCCGTGCGCTTGCGCGGTGCGTGTTCGCGCAGGTACTCGGCCAGCACCGTCGCGTTGCAGTGCTTTTCGTCGCGCGCCATGAACAGCAGTGTCGCGTCCGGGTATTGCTTCAACAAGCCCTGCAATTCCGCCACCGCATCGGGATTGGCGTCCAGTTCGGCGCGGTAGCGCTTGCGGAATTCTTCCCATTTCGCGGGATCGTGGCCGAACCACTTGCGCAATCCGGTGCTGGGCGCGATGTCCTTCACCCATGCGGTCAGCTTCAACGCCTCTTTCGATTGGCCGCGCGGCCACAGGCGGTCGATCAGGATGCGCGCGCCGTCGGCCCTGCCGAGCGGTTCCGTTACGCGCTTGATCCTGAATGCCATGGCAGTTCCATTGTGTGAGGCCTGCATGTCACGGCATCATACGCGTTTGCCTTTGGAAGGTTCACCATGACACGCCGCTTGATCGTGCGCCGCTCGCCCATCCATGGCAACGGTGTGTATGCTGCCACCGACATCCCCGCGCACACCGTGCTGATCCAGTACAAGGGCCGCCTGATCACGCATGCCGAGGCCGACCGGCTGTACGACGACGGCGCCGATACCGGCCACACGTTCCTGTTCACGCTGAACGACAAGTACATCGTCGATGCGAACGTGAACGGCAACAGTGCGCGCTGGATCAACCATTCCTGCGCGCCGAATTGCCGCGCCTACATCGAGGAAGTCGACGGCGCGCGCAAGGACAAGGTGATCATCGAGAGCCGGCGCGCGATCAAGGCCGGCGAGGAACTCACCTACAACTACGGCATCGTGCTGGAAGTGCCGCACACCCCGAAGATGAAAAAACTTTGGGCCTGCCGCTGCGGCGCCAAACGCTGCACGGGAACGCTGCTTCAGCCCAAGCGCTAACGCAGGGTCAACGCGGCCGATACATGGTTGTCACGCGTGCATTGGCATGCTGCGTGTTCGGTTTGGACACGGAGCAACAGCATGAGCAAGGATGCACTGAAGGGCTGCAAAGTCGCGATTCTCGCCACCAACGGATTCGAGCAGTCCGAGTTGATGAAGCCCAAGCAACTGCTGGAAGAGGCGGGTGCCACGACGGAGGTGATCGCGCCGGGTGACGACAAGCAGATCAAGGGCTGGAATCACGGCGAGTGGGGCGAATCAATGAAAGTCGACGTGCCGCTCGACAAGGCGCGCGCGGGCGATTACGACGCGCTGGTATTGCCCGGCGGCGTCATCAATCCCGACAAGCTGCGGCTGCACGAGAAAGCGATCGACTTCGTCCGCGAGTTCGGCCGCACCGGCAGGCCCGTCGCGGCGATCTGCCACGGGCCGTGGACGCTCATCAATGCGAATCTCGTGCGCGGCAAGCACATGACCTCGTGGCCGTCGCTGCGCGTCGACCTGGAAAACGCCGGCGCCGAGTGGGAAGACCGCGAAGTGGTCGAGAGCGGCAACCTCATCACCAGCCGCAAACCCGACGACATTCCGGCGTTCACGCAGACGCTGATCCGCGCGCTGCAGGAGCGCCGCGCCGAAGCGGCTTGAGCGCCGGCGCGGGAAGCAAGCGCGGCTCGTATGCGGCCGCGCTTCCCGTTCACCCGCTCAGGCGGCAGCCGGCCACAGCCAGACGAAGGTCGCGCCCGTGATGATCGCGTACACGATGCCGTCGACGATGTACTTGAACGCCACCTTCCACGGGAAGCTCCACCAGATCGCATCCGGGAACGCACCGAATGCGTAACCGAGCAGCGCCGCCAGCGCGGTGACGTGGAAGACCAGATGGTGATTCGCGCCGGGCGGCACCGCGTGCACGGCGATGATCGCGCCGACCAGCGAAACCAGGATGCAAAACAGCAGCCACTGGAACAGCGGCGCGCCCATGTTCATGGGACCGCTGCGGCGAAGCATCACCATGCCGACCGGTCCCTGCACGAACTTCTCCTTCAGCGCCGGATCCTTCATCGCGCCCGGCCCGCACCATGGCACGACGTACTGGCCCGGCGCGGGATTGCCGGCGCGGATCGCCGCGCGGACGTCGTCCTCGTTGGCGAACTTGCGGTAATCGGGCGTGTGCCAGAACTTCAGGAACATGTTGTTCAGCGCGCTCGCGATGAACACGAACACGGCGGACAGGACGATCGGCAACCACAACGAAGCGAGTGACATGACGTTTCTCCTCGTGGGTGATGTTGCGGGACGTATCCGTGTCAGTCTTCTTCCGTTCTGGGCTTGTACGCTTCGGTCAACTGTTTCTGGATTTGCGCGGGCACCGGATCGTAGTGCGACAGCTCCATCGCGAAACGGCCTTCGCCGCCGGTGAGCGAGCGCAATTCGGTCTGGTAATCGACCACTTCGGCCAGCGGTGCCTGCGCCTTGATCACCAGCACGCCGCCGCGCAATGAATCGGTGCCGTTGATGCGCGCGCGCTTGGACGCGAGCGCGCCGGTGACGTCGCCCATGTATTGCTCGGGCACGTTGACGTCCATGTTGACGATCGGTTCCAGCACGATCGGCCGCGCTTTCGCGATCGCGTCGAGGAACGCTTTCTTGCCGGCCGACACGAACGCGACTTCCTTGGAATCGACCGGGTGGTACTTGCCGTCGAACACCACCACGCGAACATCCTGCATCGGATAGCCCGCCACCGCGCCGTGGTCGAGCACCTGGCGCACGCCTTTCTCGATCGCCGGGATGTACTGGTTGGGAATCACGCCGCCCTTGCTTTCGTCGCTGAACTCGAAGCCGGCGCCGCGCGGCAGCGGTTCGACGCGCAGGAACACTTCGCCGAACTGCCCGGCGCCGCCGGTCTGCTTCTTGTGGCGATGGTGGCCTTCCGCGCTCGCGCCGATGGTTTCGCGATAGGCAATGCGTGGCGGGTGCGTGACCACTTCGACGCCGTACTTCGCCTGCATGCGCGCCAGCGTGAGTTTCAGGTGCAGGTCGGAAAGCCCGCGCACCACGGTCTCGTTCAATTCCTTGTTGTGCTCTACGTTGAGGCAGGGGTCTTCTTCCGCCAGCTTGGCCAGCGCGGTCGCGAGCTTCTGGTCCTGGCCCTTGTGCTTCGGTTCCACCGCAAGCCCGAACATCGACAGCGGATAGTCCAGCGGCTGCAGGCGGATCGCGTCCTCGTCGTGCGAATCGTGCAGCACCGCATCGAAATGGATTTCCTCGACCTTGGCGACACCGGCGATGTCGCCGGGAATGGCCTGCTCGATCTCGATATGGTCCTTGCCCTGCAGGCGCAGCAGATGGCCGACCTTGAAAGGTTTCCTGCCGTCGTCGATGAAGAGTTGCGAATCCTTTTTCACCGTGCCCTGCCACACGCGGAACACCGCGAGCTTGCCGACGAACGGATCGTTGATGATCTTGAACACGTCCGCGATCACGTGCGCGCGCGGATCGGGCTTCGCCTCGACGGGTTTCGCGTCGGCGCCCGTGCCTTTCATGAAAGGCGGCGGGTTGGCTTCGCCCGGATGCGGCAACAACTTCCGTGCAATCTGCAACCACTCCGCGACGCCGGCACCGCTGCGCGCGGAGGTGAAACAGATCGGCACGAGATGGCCCTCGCGCAGGCATTGTTCGAATGCGTTGTGCAGGTCTTCGGGCGAAAGCTTTTCCTCGCCGTCCTCGAGATAACGGCCCATCAATCGCTCGTTGATCTCGACCACCTGGTCGATGATCTGCTGGTGCGCGCCGGCGACGGGACCGAGATCGCTTTGCCCGTCATGTGCGAAGAAGCAATCGACGATCTTCCTGCCGTGTTCCGCCGGCAGGTTCACCGGCAGGCATTCCGCGCCGAACTCCTCGCGCACTGCAGCCAGCAATCCGGCAAGGTCGATGTCTTCCATGTCGATGCGGTTGACGATGAGCATGCGCGCGAGGCCGCGCTGTTTCGCGTAATGCATCAACCGGCGCGTGCCATGTTCGATGCCGTTGGTGGCGTTGATCACCACCGCGCAGGTTTCCACGGCGGCGAGGGCGCCCAGCGTTTCGCCGCGGAAATCGGCGTAGCCCGCCGTGTCGATCAGGTTGACGTGGCAGCCCGCGACATCGACCGATGCAATCGACGAATGGATGGAATGCTGGCGTTCCTTTTCCTGGTCGTCGAAATCGGACACGGTGTTGCCGCGTTCGATCGTACCCGCCGCCTGGATCGCGCCGCCGGCCTGAAGCAGGGCCTCGAACAGGCTGGTCTTGCCGGCGCCCGCGTGGCCTGCCAGGGCCACGTTGCGGATGTCCACGGTGGAGTAGGCGCTCATGCTGACCTCACTTTCCGATGGCGGCAGGCATGAAACCTTGCGCCAGTTCGCTCACAGGGTCAAGCGCCATTGAACCTGCGGCCCGCGACAGGGTCTGAAATCGCGTGGTGGCGCGCGAACGGACGGTCACCGCGCATCCCGTACACTTGAATGCGCACGTCGCGCGCGCAACGGCCGGTCGCATGCCCCGCAACGATGGAATGGAAATCGAGGTGCAGGCGGAATACCCGGATCACGGGGATTTCCGCGACGCCGCCGCCGAACTTTCCAGCCTGCCGTACGTGCGGCTCACGCAGCGCACTGCGGCCTCGCGCGACCGGCGCACCTTGTGGATACTGCTTGCGCTGGTGCTGCTGGCGCACGTCGTGCTGGTGTGGCTGGCGTGGCGCATCCTGCGTCCATCACCGCACCGTCACGGCGAAAGCAACGTGATCGCCGTGATGATGATCGAACCTCCTGCGAACCTGCCGCCGCCACCACCGTTGCTGGCACCCCCGCCATTGCAGGGCGCGCCCGCGCGGACGCCGATGCCGCGGCCCGTGCATCACGAGGCGCCTGCGAAGGGCGCCATCCAGGCGCAGATGCAGGGCGTGAAAACACCCTCGCTAGAGTTGTACCGGTCGAACGGACAGATCCAGATTCCGCCCGGCGCATCGACCGCGGCCCCCGCGCCGGCCTATCGCGCGCCGGAGATCAAGGGTTCGCAGATCTACAGCGGCAAGTCGCCGCTTCCCTACAAGCCCACGCGTTTCAACCAGGATTGGGCACCCGACAAGGAAAGCCTGGGCCAGAAGACGATCGGACGCGCGGTCGACAAGGTGATCGAGAAGACCACGGTGAAGAAGACCGTGCATCTGCCGGGCGGCATCAAGCTGCATTGCGCGCTGTCGCCGCTGGCGTTGTTCGCGGGCTGCAAGGGTGACGATCCGCAACCACCGCCGAAGAACGACAACGACATCCGCCTGTCCATGCCTCCCGCGGAAACGCTGACGGGCAAGAAGGTGAAGGTGCCCGCGTCGGCGTCGAGCGTGCCGCCGCCGGCCTCGTCGGGTTGATGCCGCCGCCATGGTTGTGCCCGGGCTTGCGTCTCACGGATCACGGTTGCCCGGAGCTTCTCCGATATCCAGCGCGTTGTGTATCAGCACGACGCACTGCGAGGCGAACAGCGTCACCGGCCCCAGGCGGATTTTCTCCGCGCCCAATCGTTCAAGGCCGTTGAAGCTCTTCTTCGGCATCGGCAAGTGGTCGGTCAGCAGGAAACAGGGATGGCCGGCAAACGTCTTGCCGCGAATCGGCGCGCCCTTCCTGTCCATGACAAACAGTGGATGATCAATCGCCAGTTCCTGCACCAGCTTTTCGAAGCCGAGCGTGCGCACGCTGATGCCCGGCTCGACCGCGCGGCATTCTTCCTTGCCCATTCCGGCCGACGCATCCAGCGCCTTGGCGATCTTGCCGAGCAACGCCTGCTCGTGGAAGCCGCCGATGTCGCGCATGTCGTTCGAGTTGAAACTGAGCGTGCGCGAATAGTCCTGGCTGCTTTCCAGGACCAGATGGACCACGACGTCGGGACGATGGGATTGCGCCACGAAGATGGCATTCATCAGCGTGTGGGCGAGGATTTCGGTATGGGCTTGCTTGCCGACGGCAGCCAGGAGGTCGTGGCTGTTGGTCGGCGCCGATCTTGCCCTGAGTACAAAGACGCGCATCGCGGCGGTTTCCGGCCTGGAAGGTTTGCAGTCACATGCTACGCGCGGCGTGGATCAGCACTCTGTCGTTCGACATCATCGTGACGCGCGAATCGGACGTCGTTCTTGCTTACCATTGCGTGCGCCCCGGCAGCAGTCCGCGCAATTCCGGTTCGCTGAGATTGCGCCACTGTCCCACTTTCAGCGCGCCGAGCTTGATATTCACGATGCGGACGCGGCGCAACTGGGTGACCCGGTAGCCGAAGGCGTCCGCCATCAGGCGAATCTGCCGGTTCAGGCCCTGCGTGAGCACGATGCGGAATCCGAACTTGGCGATGCGCGTTGTCTTGCAAGGTTTCGTCCATTGCCCGTGCACGCGCACCCCACGCGCCATGCCGCCCAGGAATTCCGGCGTCACCGCCTTGTTCACGCCGACCAGGTATTCCTTTTCGTGCGCGTTTTCCGAACGCAGGATTTCGTTGACGATATCGCCGTTGCTCGTCAGCAGGATCAGGCCTTCGGAATCCTTGTCCAGCCGGCCAATCGGGAAGATGCGATCGCGATGGTCGACGAAATCGACGATGTTGCCCTTGACGTCGTGCTCGGTCGTGCAGGTGATGCCCACCGGCTTGTACAACGCGACGTAGACATGCCGGCGTCCCGGCGCAGCATTGCGGCGCTCGGGCAGTGCCTGGCCGTCGATCAACACGGCATCGCCCGCTTCCACCTGGCTGCCGATGCCGCCGGGCCTGCCATTGATGACAACCCGCTTCTCGGCAATCAACCGGTCCGCCTCGCGCCGCGAACAGAAACCGGTTTCGGCGATGTGCTTGTTCAGGCGCATGGGTCCAAGGCGTCAACCGTACGGGCGCATCGAGGCCAATCTGATGGTGCGGGACGTTCCGCTCATGACAGGAAAGGCGTAGCGGGCGCATGTTAGCAGTCGGGCGTCATGGCCAATGTGTGCGGAGACGGCGCGCCTCGCTCCCTTGGCTCCGCGGTTCCGCAGGAGTGGTGCAACCTGCGTGCCATTACAATCGACGGATGCCCAGTCCGCCCGAGATCCTCGCGACGCGCGCCGCGCGCGACAGCCGCTTCCTGCGTGTCGAGGAAGTCGACCTCGCGTTCTCCAATGGCGCGCGCCGCACGTTCGAACGGTTGACCGCGCCCGGCATGGGCGCCGTGTTCATCGTGCCGATGCGCGATGCCGACACCGTGCTGCTGGTGCGCGAGTACGGCGCCGGCGTCGCGCGTTACGAACTCGGCGTGCCCAAGGGGCGCATCGACCGCGGCGAAACCGCGCTCGACGCCGCCGATCGCGAGCTGCAGGAAGAAGTGGGTTTCGGCGCGCGCAAACTGACGCCGCTGACCACGTTGTCACTCTCGCCCGCGTACATGACGCACAAGGCGCAGGTGATCCTGGCGGAGGATCTGTATCCGCAACATCGCCCCGGCGACGAACCCGAGCCGCCGGAAGTGGTGCCGTGGAAATTGTCCGAACTGCATGCCTTGCTGGCGCGCGACGACGTTTCGGAAGGCCGCTCGATCGCCGCGCTGTTCATCGCGCGTGAATATCTGGCGGGAAGGTTTCAACCATCGATATGACGATTCGAAGAACGATTGATGCCCCCTTGAGTCAAGGGGGCGGCCGAACCCCCTCGGGGTTCGGCGGGGTTGTGGGGGTATGCCCTTTCTCATGGAGCGCGGCGATGAACCAACATGCTTGCATCTGCAGCGAGCGCGCTCCATGAGTGAATTGGAACGCATTGCCCACGCAAGTTGCGGGCTCGCACGTCGCGCGGGCGCGGCCATCCTGGAAGTCTATGCGGGCAGCTTCGCGGTCGAGCAGAAGGCCGACGATTCGCCGCTGACCACCGCCGACATCGCCTCACACCGCATCATCGTCGCCGGCCTGCAGGAGCTGACACCCGACATCCCGGTGCTGTCCGAAGAATCCAAGCACATCGACTGGAACACGCGCCGCGCGTGGGACCGCTACTGGCTGGTCGATCCGCTGGACGGCACGCGCGAGTTCGTGAAGCGCAACGGCGAGTTCACCGTCAACATCGCGTTGATCGAGAACCACGCGCCGGTGCTGGGCGTGGTGCTGCTGCCCGTGACGGGCGCGCTGTATTACGGTGTCGCGGGCGGCGGCGCGTTCCTCGAAAACGCGCCGGGCGCATTGCCGCAGCCGATCGCGACGCGTGCCGCGGCCATCGTGCCGGTGGTGGCGGGCAGCCGCTCGCACGGCAGCGATCGCCAGGCCGCGATCCTCGCGAACCTCGGCGAGCACGCACTGGTTTCGGTCGGGTCGTCGATCAAGTTCTGCATGGTCGCGCGCGGCGACGCCGATTTGTACCTGCGGCTCGGTCTGACTTCGGAGTGGGACACGGCCGCCGCGCAATGCGTGCTGGAGCAGGCCGGCGGCGCGGTGCTGGATTTGCAGGGCAACACGTTGTGCTACAACACCAGGGAATCGCTGTTGAATCCCGAATTCCTGGCGATCGGCGACAGCTCGGTCGATTGGCTGGCGCGGCTCGGGCTGCGCGCGTGACCGACAAGGTCGCCGAGCTGCTCGCGATCATGGCGCGCCTGCGCGATCGCGAGCACGGCTGTCCGTGGGATGTCGCGCAGACCTTCGACTCGATCGCGCCGTACACCATCGAGGAAGCCTACGAAACCGCCGACGCGATCGACCGCAAGGATTACGCGGCGCTGAAGGACGAGCTGGGCGACTTGTTGCTGCAAGTGGTGTTCCACGCGCGCATGGCCGAGGAGCAGCAGCTGTTCGCGTTCGACGACGTGGTGGATGCGATCAACGCCAAGCTCAAGCGCCGGCATCCGCACGTGTTTGCCGACGCGCACTACGCGAATGCCGAGGAACAATCGCGCGCGTGGGACGAAATCAAGCGCGCCGAACGCGCCGGCATGGGCGAGGACGACACCGGCGCGCTGGCCGGCATCGCGCGTGGCCTGCCGGAATGGAAGCGCGCGTTGAAGTTGTGCGACAAGGCGGCGGTGGTCGGCTTCGATTGGCCCGGCCCCGAGCCGGTGCTGGACAAGTTGCAGGAAGAAATCGCCGAGGTGCGCGCGGAATTCACGGCGGGTGCGGAACACGATCGGCTGCTGGACGAGATCGGCGACGTCGCGTTCGTGCTGGTGAACCTCGCGCGGCACGCGCGCGTCGATTTCTCCGCGGCACTGCGCCACGCCAATGCCAAATTCGAGCGCCGCTTCCGGCGGATGGAAGCGTTGGCTGCCGCGAAGGGCGAAAGTCTTGCGGGCAAATCGCTGGCCGAGCAGGACGCGCTGTGGAATCAGGCCAAGGCCGAGGAACGCTGAGGCCGCGCCGCAAAGCCGCGCGTCCAGTGTTCGCGGGCGTCTGCGCGCTGTCCGCGGACACCTTCCCGGGCATGGGCCCCGGCCCAGCCCATTGAAAAGCATCGAAATCACTGTACGGCCCGGTTGGCATCGCAATTGCTGTCAGTCCGGGGGAAACCTCGTTTTCACATGCCGGAGGAAAGTCATGCGCAAACCCATCCTGTTGCTCGCGGGCGCGTCGTTGCTGGCGTTGTCGTTCACGGCCCTGGGCGCCGAGCAATGTCGCTACAGCGCGCCGCGCAATGCCGAAATCAATGCCGCGGGCCTGAAATCGCTGATGGTCGAGATCGGTCCCGATGATCTGGTGCTCCACGGCGAGCCGGGGCTGACCAATGTCGTGGTGCGCGGCACCGCGTGTGCCTCGAACGAGAAATGGCTGCAGGACGTGAAGATCGAAGCGACGCGCAGCGGCGACACCGCCAGCGTCATCGCGCACGACGGCGACCACACCATGTTGATGTCGCTGTTCGGCGGCTCCTACGCATACCTGAAGCTGGACGTGCGCGTGCCGCAATCGCTGGCGATCAAGTTGCAGGAAGGTTCGGGCGATGCGAAGGTCGACAACGTCGCCGCGCTGGATGCGTCGCTCGGTTCCGGCGACCTCAAGGCGAGCGGCATCGCGGGCGCGTTCGGCTTGAGCGTGGGTTCGGGTGACGTGGTGGCCAGCGATGCCGGCAGCTTCGATCTTTCCAGCCTCGGCTCCGGCGACGCCAGCATGGACGGCGTGCACGGCAATGCGCATGCGGGCTCCATCGGATCGGGCGATCTCGTGCTGAGCAACGTCAAGGGCGACGTGTCGCTGGGTTCGATCGCATCGGGTGACGCCAAGGTCAGCAGTGTCGGCGGCAGCCTCGACGCGAAGAGCGTGGGTTCGGGCAGCCTGATCGTCAGCAACGTCACCCGCAACGTGTCGGTGGGCGCGGTCGCGTCGGGCGACGTGAAGATTTCGCAGGCAGGCGGCAACGTGCACGCGGGCAGCGTCGGCTCCGGCGACTTCGACGCGGACGGCGTGGGCGGCGACTTCAGCGTCGGCGCGGTCGGCAGCGGCGATGTCAGCCACCACGGCGTCAAGGGCAAGGTCAGCGTGCCGCGCGACGACGATTGACCAGGTAATTTGCCGTCCGCGGGGAGCCGCGGCCGGTACGCACCACAAAAAAATGCGGCGGACAGGAAGGGAATCTGTCCGCCGCATTCGTCACCCGTGATGCCAGGCGGTCGTTGCCCCGCCTTCCCTTGACAACGGACCCGCGCCGGATCGGTTGACACGTTGCCGGCCGACGGCCGTTTTCACGCAATGCTCACCCGCGCGCCTGCACATTGGCGGCGGTGCCACGATGGCAAGAATGGCGGCGGGGGAAGCCTGAACATGACGGAATCCGAACACGAAAAACAGACCGGGCTGGTTCTGCTGGTCGAGGACAACAGCGGCATCGCCGAGATGGTCGGCGAGTTCCTGGAGCGGCGCGGCTACACCGTCGATTTCGCCGGCGACGGCGTCAGCGGGCTGCACCTGGCGGTCACCAACAGCTACGACGTGATCGTGCTCGACCTGATGTTGCCGGGCATGGATGGCCTGGACGTCTGCCGCAAGCTGCGCGGCGAAGCCAAGAAATCCACGCCCGTGCTGATGCTGACCGCGCGCGACACGCTGGAAGACAAACTGGTCGGGCTGGATGCCGGCGCCGACGATTACCTGGTCAAGCCGTTCGAGCCGCGCGAACTGGAAGCGCGCATCCGTGCGCTGATCCGGCGCGAGCGGCGCCAGGTTTCCAGCGAGGTCTACCAGATCGGTGGACTGGTGCTCGACACCGCGACGCTGCGCATCACGCGCGACGGCGAGGAACTGCAGGTTTCGCCGATCGGCTTGAAGCTGCTCGCCATCCTGATGCGCGAATCGCCGCGCGTGGTGTCGCGCCACGACATCGAACGCGAAATCTGGGGCGACACGCTGCCCGATTCCGATACGCTGCGTTCGCACCTGTACAACCTGCGCCGCGTGGTGGACAAGCCGTACGCGAAGCCGCTGGTCCACACGATCCACAGTGCGGGCTACCGGGTGGCGGACCTGGATGCCGAGGCTGAGGCCAGCGCGCTGGCTTCGGGCCGCTGACCACCGCGGCTTGCGCGGCATCCGCGCGGGCGCACACAATCCGGCACGCACTGGTTACCGCGGATAGGCGCTGCGCATGGCCCGCTACACAAGCATTGGCCACCGTTTCTGGGTGATGTTCTCGCTGTGGGTGGCGGCGATCAGCGTGGTCACCGCGCTGGGCGTGTACGCGGCCGCCAACTCCAGCCGCACCGCGCTGGCGCGCCAGGAACTCGACCGCGAGAGCATTTACTACGCGCAGCAGTTGGCGCGCGATCCGCGAACACCGCTGCCGGATACCTGGCTGTTGCGCGGCTACCTGCACCCACCCGGCGGACCGGCGAACGCGGTACCCGCGCGATTCGCCGGACTGGCGCCGGGCTATCACCAGGTTGCGCAGCCCGACGGCACGGAAGGCACCGTGCTGGTATCGGATACGCCGCGCGGCCGGCTGTTCCTGCTGTTCAACAACGACCGGCCCAACAGCGTGGTGATGCTGTTCGGGTTGATTCCGGTCGTGCTGGTGGTGCTGATCATCTACCTCGCCACTTGGCTGACCTATCGTGCATCGCGCAAGGCGCTGTCGCCGGTGATCGAATTGGCCAAGGTGGTGCGGCGCTGGGATCCGGACCACCCCGATCCCGCTTCGCTCGCGCCCGACCGGTTGCCGGCCGCCAGCGACAGCGACGTGGAAGTGCTGGTCGCCGCGCTCTACAACTTCGCCAACCGGCTGGATGCCTTCGTCGAGCGCGAACGCAATTTCACCCGCGATGCCAGCCACGAACTGCGCACGCCGCTGACGGTGATGAAGGTCGCGG
>JAZKBD010000028.1:18937-25631 GCA_040388785.1 Pseudomonadota bacterium | reverse complement strand
CATTCGAGGTAATCGCGGTTGGCCATCCGGTAATACGCGCCGGCTTCCGGAATCTTCGTTTCGAAAAAGCAGCCGTGCTCGACATAGCGCTGCAGTTGATCGGGATTCGGCGCGCCCTTGCCTTGCCGCGACCCGTCCGCGCCGCGCCAGCCTGCAAGCAGGCCCACGCCCGGCGCACGTTCGTGGCGCACCATGTAGTCGGCGTAGCTCTTGTAGATCGCGTTGCCGTCCGGATCCGCCATGTTCGGCAGCTTCAGGCGCGCGCCGAGGTCCAGCAGCAAGTCCTGGAACGGCCGCACGTCGCGATCGGGTTGCACGACGGGCTGGCGAATCGCATCCGCCGCCATGTCGGCGTCGCTGATCGGACGATCCAGCAGGCTGATGCAGTCGTAGCGTTCGAGGTACGTGGTGTCAGGCAGCACCAGATCGGCAAATGCGACCGTTTCCGAATCGTAGGCGTCGACGTAGATGATGTGCGGAATCTTGTAGTTGCCCGCTTCGTCGCGCGCGCACAGCAGCTTGCGCGTGCCAGCGGTGTCCATCGCCGAGTTCCAGCCCATGTTGGCCATGAACAGGAACAGCGTATCGATCTTCGTCGGATCGCCGTCCACCGCGTTGCGGATCACCGATTGCAGCAGGCCGTGCGCGGCCAGCGGGAATTCCCAACTGAAGGCGTGGTCGAGGCGGCGCGGCGCGCCGCGTTCATCCACCAGCAGATCGTCTGGCGATTGCGGATAGCCGAGCGGATTGCCCGTGAGCGTGCCGTCCGGCTTGCGTGACTTCGCGGGCTTGTTGCCGGGCGGCGCGGGCTTCGGATACGGCGGCTGGTAACGGAAACTGCCGGGCGTGTCGATCGCGCCCAGCAGGATCTGCAGCAGGTGGATCGTGCGGCAGGTATGGAATCCGTTGACGTGCGCGGCGATCCCGCGCATCGCGTGCATCGACACGGGGCGGCCGATCATCGTGTCGTGTTTGCGGCCGTGGGTGTCGGTCCATGCGATCGGCAGCTCGATGGCCTCGTCGAACGCCACGTGCGCGACTTCATTGGCGAGCCGACGAATGGTTGCGGCATCGACGCCGCAGCGCGTGCTGACGTTTTCCGGCGCGTATTCGTCGGCCAGGAAGCGTTCGGCGATGATCTGGAATGCAGGCACGGCGTTGCGGCCGTCCGGCAGCGTGTATTCGCCGGCGATCAGCGGCGCGATGTCGGGTTGCGTGGCGTCGGCGATTTGGTACTCGCCGCGCCCGCTTTTCTCCCTCTCCCCCGTCGCTTGAGACGGGGGAGAGGGTTGGGGTGAGGGGGAAGAAACTGCGCCGTTCGACGCGCTTTCGGTTGACTGACGGGCCTGCCCCCTCACCAGCGCTGCGCGCTCGGCGCTACGCGCCGCCCCTTCCCCGACGGAGAAGCTGTCGGGGGAGAGAGCTTCATTTCGCACCGCGCAAAGCGGCTTGCCATCCGCACCGCGCGCGATCAGGCCATCATCCGCGGAGCCCGGAGCACGGATCACCAGATGGTGCGCATTCGTGTAACGCACGAGGTAATCGAAATCCACGCGGTCGGTGCGCAGCAATTCGTGGATCAGCGCGCCCGCGAGCAGGCCATCGGTGCCGGGATTCACCGGCACCCATTCGTCCGCGATCGACGCATAACCTGTCCGCACCGGATTGATCGCGACGACCTTGGCGCCGCGCGCCTTCATCTTGCCGAGGCCGAGCTTGATGGGATTGGAATCGTGGTCCTCGGCGACGCCCCACAGCATCAAATACTTCGTGCGTTCCCAGTCGGGCTCGCCGAATTCCCAGAACGAACCGCCGAAGGTGTACATGCCGGCGGCGGCCATGTTGACCGAACAGAAGCCGCCATGCGCCGCGTAATTGATGGTGCCGAACTGCTGTGCCCACCAGCCGGTCAGCGCCTGCGACTGGTCGCGGCCGGTGAAGAACGCGAGTTCATCCGGATTGCGCGCACGGATGTCGGAGAGCCACTTGGTCGCCAGCGCCAGCGCCTCGTCCCATTCGATCTCGCGGAACTCGCGCGCGCCGCGTTCGCCGACACGCAGCAACGGCTTGCGCAAACGCGCCGGCGAGTAGTGCTGCATGATCCCCGATGAACCCTTGGCGCAGATCACGCCGCGATTGACCGGGTGTTTGGGGTTGCCATCGATGTAGCGGACGCGGCCGTTCTTCAGGTGCACGCGAATGCCACATCGGCACGCGCACATGTAGCACGTGGTGGTTTTGACTTCGTCGCCGGTGGGGCGATTGAGTTCGAGATTCTTGTGCGGCATGTCGAGATGGTTTGTACCGTTCGTGCTGAGCGTAGCTTGCGCAGCAAGCGAAGTCGAAGCAGAGCCGCGAGACGGTCCTTCGATTCCGGCCCGTCGGGCCTACGCCCAGAGCCTGCCCGGCGTGCTTCAAGCCGGGGGCGATCGGTTGCGGGGCGGCGCTTGCCGCCAATCGCGCGGCGCGGCATGCTGGGCGAATGCACCAGTACGAACGCGTCCTCAAGCTGCACGGCATCTTCAAGTCGCACCGGCGGCCGGTCGGCGTGCAGCGGTTGCGCGAGGAGCTGGGTTGCTCGCGCGCCACGCTGTACCGCGACATCGCCTTCCTGCGCGATGCGCTGGGCGCGCCGCTGGACAGCGATCCCGAAGGCGGGGGTTACGCCTACGACCAGGCCGAGGGCGAACGGTTCGAATTGCCCGGCCTGTGGCTGACCAGCGAAGAGCTTTCGGCGCTGATGGCGCTGGAAGCGCTGGTCGCGCGTTCCGATCCCGGCGTGCTGGCCGATGCGCTGGCGCCGTTCCGTGCGCGCGTCGAGAAACTGCTCAACGAGCACGCCGGCACGCGCAAGCAGCCGCTGGAACGCATCCGCGTGGTGCCGTGGGGCTCGCGCAAATTCAACCAGCAGGTGTTCCGCGCGGTGGCCGGCGCGGTGCTGGCGCGCCAGCAGTTGAAATTCCGCTACCGCGCGCGCACCACCGGCGCCGACAGCGTGCGGCACGTGTCGCCGCAGCGGCTGACGCACTACCGCGACAACTGGTACCTCGACGCGTGGGATCACGATCGCGAAGCACTGCGCAGCTTCGCAGTGGATCGCATCGGCCAGGTCGAGCTGTTGAACAAGCCGGCCGTCGATCGCGACGAAAAGGAATTGAATGACACGCTGGCGTCCAGTTACGGCATCTTCGCGGGCGCGCCCAAGGCCTGGGCGACGATCCGTTTTTCCGCACGTGCGGCGCGCTGGGTCGCCGACGAACACTGGCATTCCTTGCAGGAAGGCCGCTGGCTCGACGATGGCCGCTACGAATTGAAGGTGCCGTATTCGCAATCACGCGAATTGGTGATGGACATCCTGCGCTACGGTCCGGATGCGCAAGTGGTTTCGCCGCAGTCACTGCGCGAGGAAATCCGCATCATGCACAAGCTCGCGCTGGATGAGTACGACCACGCCAAGCCGTGAACGATCATCGTGACCTCGTGGTGCCTTTGCACGCCCAGACCACCGTCGCGCTGGCACTGGGCACCGGCGGCGCGCGCGGACTCGCACACATCGGCGCGATCGAAGCCATCGAGGCCGCGGGTTATCGCATCACCGCGGTGTCCGGCAGTTCGATGGGTGCACTGATCGGCGGCATCTACGCCGCCGGCAAGCTCGACGTGTACCGCGACTGGGTGTGCGCGCTGCAGAAGATCGACGTGCTGAAGCTGGTGGACTGGACGTTGTCCGGCGCGGGCCTGATCAAGGGCGAGCGCATCATCGACGCGCTGCGCGAGCTGATCGGCGAAGTGGACATCGAGGCGTTGTCGATCCCGTTCACCGCGGTCGCGACCGATCTCGATCGCGAGCGCGAAGTGTGGCTGACGCGCGGGCCCCTGTTCGACGCGATCCGCGCCTCCATTGCGATCCCGACCATTTTCCGGCCGCATCCCGTGCACGGACACCGCCTTGTGGATGGCGGCCTGATGAACCCGTTGCCGCTGACGCCGCTGTTGCAATCGCCCAGCGACTACACCGTCGCGATCAACGTCAACGGTGCGCCCGAAACCCTGGCCGCCACGCGCGCACCGGTGCAGCAATCCGCGCGCATCGGCCTGCGCAGCCGCATCACCGCGTTCGTCCGGCGCACCATCGGCAATCATGGCGACAGGGTCGCCGAGCCGGGCTGGATCGATACGCTCACCCAGTCGCTGGACCTGATGCAGGAAAACCTCACCA
This sequence comes from Pseudomonadota bacterium, assembly GCA_040388785.1. GTDB lineage: Bacteria > Pseudomonadota > Gammaproteobacteria > Xanthomonadales > Rhodanobacteraceae > 66-474. Next base: position 21,412 of record JAZKBD010000028.1, on the reverse strand, counting down.
GCTTCCGCCTCGCCGCCGACCGCCCCGACCTCGTGATCGAGATTCCGCGCAACGCGAGCGCGGTGTACGAGTTCTACCGCGCATCGGAATTGATCGAGCTGGGCCGCGAGCGCGCCGAGCGCGCGCTGAAGGCGTGGCAGCCGTCCGCTGGTCAGTGACGGCGCACGTGCGCTAGCGATAGTGGCCGAACATCGCGTCGGGTCTCAGTTGAACGCCAGGCAACGTCGTCAGATAACCAGATCGTGATCTGGATCATCCTGTTTCGTGCCGCGTCCAATATTGCATTCATTGCACAGCGTTCGAAGGTTGCTCGGGTCGTTGGAGCCACCGCGGCTTCTGTGATCAATGTGATCCACATGAAGGGTGAGTTGTGGATGCGTCGCTGGCGAGCGGCCGCAGAGCACGCAGCGGAATCGATCTCGTCGCAATATCTCATAGCGGATGCCGAGTGATAGCTTTTGGGGACGTCTTTGGACAACCATCTGATGCGCGCTTGATTGCTCTTCAAGCTTCACCTTCGCTGGCGCACGTGGCCCATTGACTTGTGAAATAAAAGCGGCAAGTGCTTGACGCCAAGTGCCGAACTTCTTTTCGTATGCACCAGCGGTAATACGGCTGGGTGGCGAGTCCATCTCTCGGTAGAAAGGTTGGCGGCCGAAGTGTGTCCAGACAGTAAGGAGGTTTTCAAAATAATCTTCATCAGAATGACGACGCCCGCGCGGTACAACTGCGAAATCTGCGCGAGCAAGGGCTTGCGACCAACTACCAAAGCGGTCTTCAAGTGCAGCCGAGTTACACAGCGCATGTTGATCAAACGCTGCCCGCGTTAATTTATCTGATCCAATGATCGACGCGACCCGCTGAATCTCAAACACCAGTTGCTCGTCGCTCGCGCCGCGGAATTTTGCGTTCGCATGCGTTGCGATACGACTCGACCAGAGTAGCGCGAGTCGAGTCCTGCGCGTCCCAAAGCTGCATGCCAGCTACCGAATCTATGGATGTAGACGCTAGATGATGCCTTGCCTTCCCGATCCATAAGCGAACGCGTTAATGGACCATGGGGAAACGCAGCCGCAACTCGCTTTATTTCGGCAAGCAAGGATTCATCGTCATATCTTTCCAAACCCCGCAGTTCAAATTGCATTCTCGCTCCTGGTGCCAAGTTGTAATGTACATATTACTTCCAGCCGGTTGCTTCCGGTCGGAAAACGCAGGCCATGGATGGCCGATAACGAAGCGATGAACGCGTCGTTGGCGGTGCCGAGAAGCGCAGCCGACCGGAACAGAAAGTAGCTCGCTCGCCGCTGAGGCGAGCGAAACCTTGGCGAAAGCGCTGACTTCTTGCTAGATAAAAATGGATCCCGGCTTTCGCCGGGATGACGAGCAATTGCTAGAGCGCGGTGAGGTTCGCATAGGCGGCGACGAGCCACTTCGGTCCCGCATCCGCAAAATTCACCTGGATGCGGGTGTGCGCGCCGGAACCTTCGGCGCTGATGACGACGCCTTCGCCGAAGCTGGCGTGGCGCACGCGCTGGCCGAGTTTGACCGGCAGCGTATCGTCGAGGTCGGCATGGCCGCGGGCACGTTGCAACTGTGCTGATGAGGCATACACCGGCCGCGAAATCTTCGCGCGCGGGCGCACTTCGGTGAGCAGGTGCGCGGGCAGTTCGTCGAGGAAGCGCGAAGGGCGCGACAGCGTTTCGCTGCCGTACTGGCGGCGCGATTCGGCGTAGCACAACACCAGCCGGTCGCGTGCGCGGGTGATGCCGACGTAGGCGAGGCGGCGTTCTTCTTCGAGGCGCGATGGATCTTCGACCGAGCGCTGCGTCGGAAACAAACCATCTTCGAGACCGACCAGGAACACGACCGGGAACTCCAGGCCCTTGGCCGAATGCAGCGTCATCAACTGCACGCAGTCGGTGCCGGCTTCACCCTGGCCTTCACCGGCTTCCAGCGCCGCGTGCGCGAGGAACGCAGCAAGTTCGGAAAGGCCGGCTTCAATGTCTTCGGGCGTCGGTTCGAAACGGCTGGCGACGTTGACCAGCTCGTCGAGGTTCTCGACGCGCGCTTCGGCATTGCCGCGGCTGTCACGCTCGTAGTAGTCACGCAGCCCGGATTGCGTGATCGCGCGTTCGACCTGTTCGGCCAGCGTGATGTCGCCGGCGCACTTGGCCAATCCGTCCACCGAGGTCATGAACCCGCGCAGCGCATTCTTCGCGCGCGTGTTCAATTCGCCGCCCGCGAGTTCCGCGAGCGCGGCATCCCACAACGAGGTGTCGTCGGCGCGCGCGCGGCGGCGCAGCAATTCCACGCTGCGCTCGCCCACGCCGTGCGGCGGCGTCGCCAGTGCGCGTTCGAACGAGGCATCGTCGCCGCGGTTGGCGGCGAGCCGCAGGTACGCCAGTGCGTCCTTCACTTCCGCGCGCTCGAAATAGCGCTGGCCGCCGTACACGCGGTAGGGAATGTTGTGCTGGT
>JAZKBD010000028.1:0-18927 GCA_040388785.1 Pseudomonadota bacterium | reverse complement strand
GCGTTGCCGCCGCCGTCGAGGTATTCGCGGATGCGCTCGATCACGAAGCGCGCCTCGTCCTGCTCGTTGTAGGCCGCGTACAGCGCGATCGCCTCGCCCCTGTCGCCGGACGTCCACAGCTTCTTGCCGAGCCGCGACGGATTCTGCGCGATCACCGCGTTGGCGGCTTCGAGGATGGTCGCGGTGGAGCGGTAGTTCTGTTCCAGCCGCAAGGTTTTTGCATCGGGAAAATCGCGCAGGAACGCGCGCATGTTCTCGACCTTGGCGCCGCGCCAGCCATAGATCGACTGGTCGTCGTCGCCGACCGCAAACACCTTGCCGGTGCGGCCCGCAAGCAGGCGAATCCACGCGTATTGCAGTGCGTTGGTGTCCTGGAATTCATCGATCAGCAGGTGCCGCCAGCGTTCCTGGTAGTGCGCGCGCAGCGCGTCATGATCGCGGATCAGTTCGTGCGCGCGCAGCAGCAGTTCGGCGAAATCGACCAGCCCCGCGCGCCGGCAGGCCTGCTCGTAGGCTTCGTAGACTTTCAGGTAGGTGCGCGCGACGGTATGGTCGCCGGGCTCGATGCCTTCGGGGCGCTTGCCTTCGTCTTTCCATTGATTGATCTGCCAGCTCGCCTGGCGCGGCGGATAGCGCGCCTCGTCGATGCCGAGCCCCGCGACCACGCGCTTCACCAGTCGTTGCTGGTCATCGCTGTCGAGGATCTGGAAGGTTTCCGGCAACCGCGCTTCCTGCCAGTGTTGGCGCAGCAATCGATGCGCGATGCCGTGGAAGGTGCCGACCGTGAGACCGCGCAGGCCATGCGGCAACAGGTTGGCGAGCCGCCCGCGCATTTCGCCGGCGGCCTTGTTGGTGAAGGTGACCGCGAGGATCGACCACGGCGGCGCCGCTTCGGCTTCGATCAGCCAGCCGATGCGGTGGGTGAGCACGCGGGTCTTGCCCGAACCCGCGCCGGCCAGCACCAGGTAGTGCCCGGGGGGGGCGGCGACGGCTTCACGTTGCGCGGTGTTGAGCGAATCCAGCAGGTACGAAACATCCATCGCCGTCATTGTAACGGTCACGCACACGCGACTTGGTGCTATCGTCGCGGGAATCGCTGAATAACCTGCTGCGCTCGGCAGCTTGCGCGCCGGCGGTGCTCGGAATGCTCATGTACTGACGTGTACACTCCGCTTCCTGCGCTCCGGCGTCACGCAATCTGCCTTCGCTCGCGACGGTTATTCAACGATTCCAGTCCACGCAAAGAAAGGAGGGTGTCATGTCGTTTCTTGATGCGTTGAAAGGTTTGGCGGACGGGCAGGGCGGCGGCAGCGGCAATCCTGCGCTGGATGTGATCGGCGGCCTGATCCAGAAATCCGGCGGCATTGGTGGACTGGTTTCGACGCTGCAGCAAGGCGGCCTGGGCGGCGTGGTCAATTCATGGGTGGGCAACGGCGCCAACCAGCCGGTGAGCGGCCAGCAACTCGGGCAGGCGCTGCAAGGCACCGCCGCGGGCCAGCACGTCGAAGAGGTCGCGCAAAAACTGGGCATCGATCCGTCGCAGGTGCTCGGCCAACTCGCGCAGCATCTGCCCGACGTGGTCAATCATCTGACGCCGAATGGAGTGGTTCCGGCGAGCGGCAGCAGCGGGTTCGATTTGAGCCAGCTTTCCGGGTTTGCAAGCAAGCTAGGTCTTTAGCGAGCCTTCGCTCTTGCTCGTCATCCTGGAATCGCAAAGCGATATCCGAGACCCAGCGCCTTTGCACCTCGACCGGTTGCAAGGAAGACACTGGACTCCCGCTTTCCTCGCTCCTCAAAGCGCGGCCATCCATGGCCGCTCCCCGCATCGCGGGAATGACGTCAAAACCTGGGAACCTTCGATGCGTCACGCGCGGCCGGAAGACCGCGCGTCAACACGGTTGAGCGGCTTCGATCATTTTTTCTTCAGTGCGCCAACCACGATCAGCACGCCACCAACCACGATGCCGGCGTAGCCGATGCCGGCAGGGACCTGCTTTTGCGTCGAGGCTTCGACCTTGATGGGACCGAGTTGCGCCTTGGTGCTGTTGTCGTTGTAGTGCGCATCGCCCAACGCAACCCAGACGCCGAGGCCCAGCAGGATGATTCCAATCAAGATGAGTGCGATACGCATGCGCGGTCCCTCTTCGTTGTGAAGTGGGACCAAGGCTACGCGAACCCGCCGATGCGCGCCACCCGCGATCCGGAGCGCGCCGCGCACGCTGCCTTCCGGTATGGAAGGCAGCGACAGGCGATGTCAGTGCACGCTGCTGGCGCTGGGCGGCGGCACGATCGATGCGGGCGCCGAGGCGGCCGATGCCGAGGCGGGTGCCGAGTTGGCGATCGACACCGGCTTGGTGAACGACTGCTTCGGCAACACCTGCTGGGCGAGCCTGGGATCCTTGTTGAGCATCGCGACTTCGTCGGCCATCACGTGCGCGGCCTCGTCCAGTTCGATGTCCTTGGATTCCTTGGCGGCCTTTTCGCGCGCGACCGAAGCCTTGACGTTCTGCTCGCCGGGGCTCAAGCCGTTGTCGAGTTGCAGGTTCACGCCCGACACGTCGCCCAGTGCCTCGCGGCGCTTCTTGAACGCGGCGTCCTGTTCTTCCTGCTGCTTGCGTTCGGTTTCGCGCACCTTGTAATTGAGCGAGACCGTCTTCTGGTCGTGCAGCTTGCGCGCCGCGGTCAGTTCATCCAGCAGCAGTTGCCACGCCGGATCGGTCTTCGCGCGTGCGTCGTGTTCCGCCGTCAATGGCGCAACCAGCGGTTGCTGTGTCGCGACCGGCGTGTACGCGGCCGGATCGATGTGCGTCCACTTCAGCGCGTTGGGATAGCTCGACTCGCCGTAGTCCTTGTAGCCGATCGAATGCGGGAACAGGATGTTGGGCGTGACGCCGTGCAACTGCGTCGAATCGCCGTTGATGCGGAAGAACTCGTCGACCGTCATCTTCAACTCGCCGAAGGTCGGCTTGGTGTTCATCGCCAACTGATCGAGGCTGGTGAGCGTCTGCACCGTGCCCTTGCCGAAGGTCTGCTCGCCGATGATCAGGCCACGGCCGTAATCCTGGATCGCGGCGGTGAAGATCTCGCTGGCCGAAGCCGAGCCGCGGTTCACCAGCACCGCCATCGGTCCGGTCCACAGCATCTTCTCGTCGGAATCCTGTTCGTCCACCTGGCCGCGGCTGTCGCGCACCTGCACCACCGGGCCCTTGCCGATGAACAGGCCCGACAGGTTCACCGCTTCGCTGAGCGAACCGCCGCCGTTGTCGCGCAGGTCCACGATCACCGCCGAGACTTTCTCCTGCTTGAGTTCGCCCAGCAGCTTGGCGACGTCGCGCGAGGCGCTGCGGTAGTCGGCGTCGCCGCGGCGGCGCGCGTCGAAGTCCTCGTAGAAGCTCGGCAGGTAGATCACGCCGACCTTGACGGTGCGGTCGCCTTCCTTGACGTCGATGACCTTCTTCTTGGCAGCCTGGTCGGCGATGGTGACCTTGGCGCGCACCAGCATGATGAGCTTGGGTTTGGCATCGGGGCCGCCTTCCGCGGGCACAATTTCGAGCCGCACCACGGTGCCCTTGGTGCCGCGGATCTTGGCCACCACGTCGTCGATGCGCCAGCCGATGGTGTCGACGATTGCGCCGCATTCACCCTGGCCGACGCCCACGATCTTGTCGCCGACTTCGAGCTTGCCCGACTTCGCCGCCGGGCCACCCGGCACGATCTCGCGGATCACGGTGTATTCGTCGTGTTCCTGCAGCACCGCGCCGATGCCTTCCAGCGACAGCTTCATGGTGATGTCGAAGTTCGCGCTGGCGCGCGGGCCGAAGTAATTGGTGTGCGGATCGATCGCGGTCGCGTACGCGTTCATGAAGGTCTGGAACACGTCCTCGCTGTCGAGCTGGTGCACGCGATCGAGGTAGTTCTCGTAGCGGCGCGACAGCGTCTTGCGGATCTTCGCATCGTCATCGCCGGCGAGCTTCAGGCGAATCCAGTCGTTCTGCACGCGCCCCTGCCACAGCTTGTCCAGCGCGGCGGCGTTGACGGCCCACGGCGCCTTGTCGCGATCGAAGGTGTAGGTGTCGTTGTTGTCCGGGTTGAAACCCTTCTTCAGCAGCGCCAGTGCATACGCGGTGCGTTCGCCCGCGCGCTTTTCGTAAAGATTGAAGATCGTGAACGGGATCGACATGTCGCCGTTCCAGATCGCATCGTCGAGCTTGCTGCGGTCCGCCGCGAACTGCTCGAGATCCTGTTGCGTGAAGAACAGCTTGCTGCCGTCGAGCGCCTTGAAATACGCATCGAAGATCTTCTGCGACATCGCGTCGTCGAGAGGCAGCGCTTCGTACTGGAAGCGCGTCAGCAGGCGCGCCGCGAGGATCGCGGCCTGGCCCTGCGCGGCGGTCGGCTTCAGCACCGGCGCGGGCGTGGCCTTGTACTTGGCGAGCGGCGCGGCGACAGTGCTGGATGCAGAAGCGGGGCAGGCGGCCGCAGGCGCGGCGCCTTTCGCTTGCGCGCCGAGCGTAAAGACAAGGGCGATCAGGACAACAAAAGCACGCTGCAACATGGACTTTCCTTGGGCGGCCGCAACGGTGTGGCCGTTTGCGCTCGAAGCGCGGACAAAGACGAAGTGCGCCAGCCGTTCGCTGGCGCGTGCGGGTGCGGGTGCAGGCGGAAAAGGCTCGTCTGGGCGCGGCCCGGCATTAAAGTATCGGAAAATATGGGCGCCGGATATGGCCGCAAGTCACGCCGCGGCACGGGGCAACGCCGATTCCGCATCCTGCGGCGACAGTCCGAATTGTCGGCCAAGCTCGGCAATCAGCACTTCCTGGACATCGGCAAGCCGCGACGGGCCGCCCAAGTCTAGCATCTGCGTCACCTGAAGACCTGCGTAGCCGCAGGGATTGATGCGATGGAAGGGTTCGAGGTCCATCGCGACGTTGAAGGCGAGTCCGTGGAAAGTGCAGCCGTGGCGCACGCGCAGGCCCAGCGCCGCGATCTTGGCCTCGCCCACGTACACGCCCGGAGCGCCTTCGCGGCGCGCGGCCACGATGTTCCATTCGGCCAGGGTGTCGATGATCGATTGTTCGATCCGCTGCACCAGTTCGCGCACGCCGATCTTCAAGCGCCTGAGATCCAGCAGCGGGTACGCCACGATCTGGCCCGGACCGTGATACGTCACCTGACCGCCGCGATCGACGTGGACCACCGGAATGTCGCCGGCCGCCAGCACGTGTTCGGGTTTGCCTGCCTGGCCCAGCGTGAACACCGGGTCGTGCTCGACCAGCCACAGTTCGTCCGGCGTGTCGGGCCCGCGGGCGTCGGTGAATGCCTGCATCGCGTGCCACACCGGTTCGTAGGGCTGGCGGCCGAGATGGCGCACCCGCAGCGGACGCGCGCTCACAACGTGTACCGGATATCCGGGTCGGCGCGCAGCGCGGCGTGGGCTTCCTCGTGCTTCTCGCGCGAAGGGCAGTTGAACACCACGCTCACCGATACGTAATTGCCCTGGCTGGATGGCCGTTCGCGCACGCTGGCGTCCAGCACCGATAACCCGAGTCCGCGCAGGATTTCCGGTACGCGCTCGCGCAGGTTCGCGTTGGCGTTGCCCATCGCGGTGATCTCGAAGCTGCCCGGGAACTGGAAGCCTTGGCCGTCCTTCTTCTCGATGTCGTCGAGGTCACGCATGCTGCCACCTTACTTCGTGGAGGCCGGCGGCACCACGCTGGACGCCGACGCTACCGTCACGGTCGGCGCCGGCGTGGTGGTGGTGCCATTGCCGCGATGGAACAGCAGCAGGATCGCATCCCACAGCCGCTTGAAGAAGCCGCCCTGCGGCGCGTCCTTCAGCACCACCAGCGGTTCGGTGACCACCGGCTTGCCATCGAAGGTCACTTTCAGCGATCCGACCTGCTGGCCCTGCTTGAACGGCGCGATCAGACGCTCCGGGATTTCCAGCGTGGCCTGCAGTTGGTCGTACTTGCCACGCGGGATCGTCACCGACGCATCTTCCGCGATGCCGAGATCGAGCGTATTGGCCTCGCCCTTCCACAGCCGCGGCGTCGCCAGCACCTGGCCGGCCTTGTACAAGTCATGGGTGCGATAGAAATTGAAGCCCCAGTTCAGCAGCGCCTCGTCGCCGGTGGTCGCGGCATTCATGTCGGGTCCGCCCATCGTCACCGCGATCAGGCGCATGCCGTTGCGCAGCGCCGAGGCGGCGAGGCAGAACCCGGCTTCCTTGGTCGAACCGGTCTTGATGCCGTCCACGCTCGGGTCGGTCCACAACAGCGTGTTGCGGTTGTGCTGGGTGATGCCATTCCACTCGAACGACTTGATCGCGGAGATCTTGTATTGCTCGGGGAAATTCCTGATCAGCGCGCGCGACAGGATCGCGATGTCGTGCGCGGTGCTGTAGTGCTCGGGCGCCGGATAGCCCGAGGCATTGAGGAAGTGGGTGTTGTCCATCCCGAGCCGCTTGGCGTAGGCGTTCATCATTTCCGAGAAGGCCTGCTCGGAACCCGCGACGTGTTCGGCCAGTGCGATCGCGGCGTCGTTGCCGGACTGGATGATCATGCCGTACAGCAGATCCTTCAGCGCCACGTCGGAATTCAGCTTGAGGAAACTGGTGGAGCCATCCGTGCCGGCGCCGCCCGCGCGCCAGGCGTGCTCGCTGATGTGCACCTTGTCGTCCATGTGGATCTTGCCGGCCGCGATCTCGGCGTTGACCACGTACTCGGTCATGATCTTGGTCAGCGAAGCCGGTGCGCGGCGCGCATCCATGTTGCTGGACGCGAGGATCTGCCCGTTGGCGTAATCCATCAGCACCCACGCCTGCGCGTTCGACTGCGGCGCCGGCGGGATCGGCGTCTCGGGAATCGTCGGCACCGGCTTGGGCGGCGTCGAAGGTTTCGGCGGCAGCGCGGTTTGCGCGAACAGCACACCGGTGAAGGCGACGAGGGAAGCCAATATCACGGAACGCAGGGGTTTCATCGAGCTCTCTTTATTTGTGCGATCGTCCATGATCGCTGCAATGGCAAATCACGTATCGTACGCGACCCTTTCGCGCATATGAAGATCACCTCGGCCATCCATGGCCTTGTTCCACAAAAGCCGCTCCGCATGGTGCATCTTTTTATTCACTGGACCGCGACGCTCGCGTGCGGCAAGCCCAATGCATCCAGCCGCGCGGTGGTGCGATCCACCGTGTCCACGTCGGGCAGCGGGCCGATCTGCACGCGCTGCAAGGTGCGTCCATTCACGCTCGCGGCGACCACGCGCACCGCGCCCAGATTCAAACCGCGCAACCGTGACGCCAACCGTTCCGCGTTGCCCGCATCCGCGAACGCACCGACCTGCACGTACAGTTGCGGCGGTTTGCCGGTCCGCGGTGTGACCGCAGTGACGGGCGCAGGTTCCGCGTTCGGATGCGCGGGATCGATGCCCTGCACTTCGACCAGGCCCGTGCCGCGCGGCCAGACGCCGATGCGCACCGCCGCGGCCAGCGACAAGTCGATGATGCGGTTGGGCACGAATGGGCCGCGGTCGTTGACGCGCACGATCACGCTCTTGCCGTTCTCGAGGTTGGTGACGCGCGCGAAACTCGGCAGCGGCAGCACCTTGCTGGCGGCCGAGAACTTGTACATGTCGTAGGTTTCGAAGTTCGACGTCTTGTAGCCGTTGAACTTGGTGCCGTAGTACGAGGCGATGCCGCGCTCGTCGTAGCCGGCCGCGCTCAGCAGCACGCGATAGGTCTCGCCGTTCACCGCGTACGGCGTCTTGTTGCCGTAGCGCGACAGCGGCAGCGCTTGCGGAACGGGTTCGGGAATCTTGCTGAAGTCGACGCCCGCAATGTCCGGCGTGGAATCGCTGGGATGGTGATAACGCTTCGACTGCGACACGCTGGTGTCATCGCGCCAGGACGTGCCACTGCCGTTGCCGCCCGCACGCGCGGCGGGCCGTTTCGGATTCGACGAACAGGCCGTCAACGTCAGCGCCACCAGCGCCAGCAGCGCCGGCGGCAGCAGCACGCTCAGCCACGGACCGCGCGTCATTGCGTGGCGACGCCGCGCGCGATCGCGTCGGCCAGTTGCGTCACCGCCAGCGCGTACATCGGGCTCTTGTTGTAGCGGGTGATCACGTAGAAATTCGGGAACGTCAGCCAGTATTCGGGGCCGTTGGCGCCATCCAGCGTCAACAGGTTCGCGGGCATCGCCGGATCTTCCTGCGCGGTCGGCGCGTAACCTGCGGCCGTGAATTTTCCCAGCGGCGTTGCCGGCATGACATTTTCATACGCGGGCGGCGGTGCCGCGGTCGCGCTGGCCTGCGCCTGCACCGCGACCGGCTGGCCGCTTTGCCAGCCGTGCGCGCGGAAATAATTCGCAATGCTGGCGAACGCGTCCGGCAGCGAAGCCATCAGGTTGATATGGCCGTCGCCGTCTTCGTCCACCGCGAAATCGCGGATGCTGGATGGCATGAATTGCGCAAGGCCTTCGGCGCCCGCGTACGAACCATAGATGTCGGGAATCGCGCCGGGCAGTTTGTTTGCGGGCAATTCCAGTAACGCCTTCAGCTCGCCGCGGAAATAGTTCGCGCGCGGCGGATAGTGGAAAGCCAGCGTCACCAGCGCGTCCAGCACGCGGAAGCTGCCGGTGTTGCTGCCGTAATTGGTCTCGACGCCGATGATCGCGACGATGAACTGCGGCGGCACGCCGTACTGCTGGCTGATCTGGTCGAGCAGCGCGGCATGCTGGCGATAGAACGTCACGCCTTCGTCGATCCGTTCGGGATTCAGGAAGATCGGGCGGTATTGGCTCCACGGCTTCTTCTCGGCCGGGCGGTTCATCGCGTCGATGATGCCCTGCTTCACCACCGCGCCGTCCAGCAGCGCGCTCAAATCGGCGGGATTCTTGCCGGTGTCCTTCGCCACTTCGCTGACCAGCGCGACCTGGTCGGGATTGACTGGAGCGACGGCCGCGGTGCCGACGGAGGTTGCGCCGACGGGAGCGGTTTGGGCGGCGGCGGCGAGCGGGAACAACCCCGAAAACGCGAGCAACAGGCTGGTCTTGCGAAAGAATGGAGGCACGGCGTACGGGCGGTCGCGAATGTGCAACGCAGCCTAACATGCACGACGGGCGGCATGCGTTCTTGCAGGCGCTTGACGGCATCTCCGCGCACGGCGACGCTACGCGGGAAGGGCGCCCATCCCGCAGCCACCGCTGACGGAGTATCTCCATGATCATGCGCATCTGGCGTGGCATCACCTCGAAAGAGCAGGCCGACGCCTACCTCGAACACCTGCAGCAGACCGCGCTGCCCGCGCTCAAGGATTTCAAGGGCCAGCGCGGCGCGTGGGTGCTGCGGCGCGTGCAGGGTGAGCAATGCGAGTTCCAGGTGCTGACGCTGTGGGATTCCATGAAGGCGCTGCACGCCTACGCCGGCAAGAAGCCGGAACGCGCGGTGTATTACGACGAGGACGACAAGTACCTCTTGAACATGGAACCGCTGGTGCGTCACTACGAAGTGGCCGACACCGTGCTGCCGCCGCCGCATTGAAAGACACTGCGGAGCACGGGCATGCCGCGCATCGATCCCTCGCATCCCGAAGTCGAGTCCTTCCTGCATAAGGACACCGGCACCTGGACGCACGTCGTCCACGACGGCGAAGCCGCGGCGATCATCGATCCGGTGCTGGACTACGACGCCGCAGCGGCGCGCACGTCCATGGCCAGCGCCGACGCGGTGCTCGCGTTCATTCGTTCGCGGGCCTTGCGCGTCGAGTGGATCCTCGAAACCCACGCGCACGCCGATCATCTGAGCGCGGCGGGTCATCTGCACGACGCGACCGACGCGCCCGTCGCGATCGGGCGCGGCATCACCGACGTGCAGGCGCATTTCGGGCAGGTGTTCGGGCTGGGCGACGACTTTATCGCGGACGGCCGCCAGTTCGACCGTCTGCTGGATGACGGTGACGAATTCGCGGTCGGGTCGCTCACGCTGCACGCGATCGCGACGCCCGGTCACACCCGCGACGGCTTGACGTATGTCATTGGTGATGCCGCCTTCATCGGTGACACGCTGTTCGCGCCCGACATCGGCACCGCGCGCTGCGATTTCCCGGGCGGCGACGCGGCGCAGCTGTACGCCTCCATCCGCCGCATCCTGGCGCTGCCGGAAACCACGAGGCTGTTCCTGTGCCACGACTATCCGCCGTCGGCGCGCACGGCATCGCGTGAAACCACGATCGCGTGCGAAGCGAACGAGAACGTGCAGATCGGCGGCGACGTGGGTGAAGCCGAATTCGTCGCGAAGCGTCGCGCACGCGACGCCACGCTGCCGGTGCCGCGCCTGCTGCTGCCCGCGTTGCAGGTCAACATCCGCGGTGGACGTTTGCCGCCCGCGGATTCCGCGGGGCACCGCTATTTGCGCCTGCCGTTGAACCGGATCGGACAACGCTGAAGCCGCAAACGGTTTCTAGCGCGACGCATGACGCAACCCGATCGCACAGGCGAGCGAGGCCAGCGCCACCAACACGATTGCGAACACGCGGTGCGCGTCCTCCGCGCCGAGCGGCAGCGACAACAAGCCCACGCCGATCACCGGCAGGGCATTGGCGCTGTAGCAGACCAGCAGGTAACTCGACACCATTTCCGCGCGTTGTCGTTCCGGTGCGATTTCATTGATGATCTGCAGGCTGCCGCGATAGCCAAGCGCCATGGCCGCGCCGGTCGCAAGCGTGGCCAGCACCAGCAGCGCCATCGAATGCAGCGCTTCGGCAAGCGTCAACAGCCCGAGGCCGATCCACAGCAGGATCAAGGCCGCAAGCATCGCGTTGCGTCCGCGCAGGCGCTTGCCCAGCACCGCGGTGGTCGTGCCGCAGGCAAAGAACAGCGCCACGATGCCGCCGACGATCAGCGGCGCGCCGCGATGCAGGCTGCGCGCGAGCATTTCCGGCGCGAGTGCGGCGTAGAAACCGCCCAGCGCGAACGCGGCGAACGCGATCGCCGCGGGAGCGACGAAGGCGAGGTGCAGATTGCGCGGCACACCGATGCGCGGCCGCAGTTGCAGTTCGGCCGTCGTGCGCACCGGCTGGCGTACGGTTTCGTTCACCGCACGCAACGCCGCGAACATCGCGACCAGCAATACCAGGAACGCGAGATAGGGCAGGCGCAGCGGCCAAGGTGCGAACTGCGCCAACGCGCCCGCGAGCAGGGCGCCGAATGCCAACCCGCCCAGATTGGCCGCGCTCGCCACGACCGCGGCCCGCACGCGATCGCCGCGCGGCTCCAGCTCCGCGATCCACGCGGTCAGTGCGCCCGCGCCCAGCCCCGCCGCGAAGCCGTTGAGGATGCGCGCGGGAAACAGCCAGGCAACGCCGTTCGCGAACAGGAACAGCAGCGCACTCAAGCAGGTGATGCCAAGCGCGATCGATGTGGCCACACGACGGCCGATCTGGTCGGACAGTCGGCCGAACAAGAACAACACGGCAAGATTGCCGATCACGTAAACCGCGTAGATCGCGGTGACGATCAATTCGGAGAAATGAAATTCGCGCCGGTAGATCGGATACAGCGGCGTCAGCAGCGTGCTGCCCACATACAGCAGGCCGATGGCTGCTGCCGCGATCCACATCGGGCGTTGCGTGCTTCCGTGCACGATCTGCATTTCCTTCCGGCGTCGCGGCTCGGGCATGCCGACGCGACTGATTCAGGAGCATCGATTATCGAGACAGAAAATGAATGCACGCAACCCGATGCATTTGGCGGATGGTCGCTGAGCCGCGCTTCGGGCAAACAGCCTGCTAGAGTCGATGCATGTGATTGGCAAGAGAAAGGCCGTGCCTGCTTCGCGTCTGTGGCTGCTCTGCGCGTGTTTCGTCGTCCTGGGACTGGTCGGCCGGCCCTCGCGCGCCGCCGACAGCTTGCGCGTGATGACTTTCAACGTGCGCTATCCGGCACCCAACGACGGACCGGAGCGCTGGGAGTTGCGGCGCGACCTGTTCGTGAAGACGGTCCGCGAACAGCACCCGGACGTGTTCGGCACGCAGGAACTGTACAAGGAGCAGGGCGATTACGTGGTCGCGAAACTGCCCGGCTACAAATGGCTCGGCATGGGCCGCAAGGGCGACGACGACGACGAACACATGGGCGTGTTCTACCGCACCGACGAATTGCGCGTGCTCGATTCCGGCAACTTCTGGCTGTCCGACACGCCGGACGTGCCGGGCAGCGATACCTGGGGCACGCCGTTTCCACGCATGGTCACGTGGGCGCGTTTCCAGCGCAAGCACGACGGCCGCACCTTCGTGATGTTCGACACGCACCTGCCGTATCGCAAACAGGACGACGTGGCTCGCGAAAAAGGCGCGGCGGTGATCCTGAAACGCATCGCGAAGCTGCCCGCAGACGAGCCGTTCGTGCTGACCGGCGACTTCAACACCACGCCCGCGAGCCGCGTGCACGCGATGCTGACGCAGCAGCTGCAGGATGCGTGGATGGTTGCGCCGCATCGTAGCGGACCCGACAAGACCTTCCACAACTTCACCGGCAAGCCGAGCGAGCGCATCGACTGGATCCTGGTGCGCGGCTTCCGCGTGAAAGACGCGCGCACCGTGACCGCGCACGAGGGCCACCTTTATCCGTCGGATCATTTTCCCGTGGCGGCGGATTTGATCTGGCCGGATCGCGAACCGGCGAAGCCCTGAGATCGCAGATCGCAAGTCGCATTGCGCGGCCGCAAACCTCCACAGGCCGCTTTCAGTGGGTCGTGTCCGCCGGCTGATCCCGCATGCGCGCGACGTACAGCAGCCACGCACAATCCGGCGCGCGATCGCCCGCCGGCCTCGTACGCCCGTTCTGGTCGAGCACTTCGAGCGTGTCGAAGCCCTGCGTTTCGAGCTGCTGCCGTTGCCGGTCCGGATCGATGTTGTAGTGCATCATCGCAAAGTCGTGGGCGCTGTCGTTGAGAATGGCGTATTCGTCGGCGAACGTCTGCAGGTTCCGCAGCCGACGGCGATGGGCGACGCTGCGCATCCAGTGCAGGGCCAGCAGCGCTTGCGTGACGGGGTTGCGCGAATGGCCGAGGCGCGGGCCACGCAAGGCGTGCACCCAGTTGCGATTGTGGGTGCTGAACACCAGCAGTCCGCCCGGACGCAGCACGCGATGGATTTCGCGCAGGGTTTCGAGGCGCTCGCGATGGCCGCTGGCATCGAACACGCAATTCGAAGCCAGTACGAAATCGAAACCCGCATTGGCCAGTTCGGGCATGTGGCACATGTCGGCCTGCAGCACCTCGATGTCCGGCATCGTCCGGCGCATGTGCCGCACCATCACCGGCGAATAGTCGGTGGCCAGGTAGCGGCGCGCCAGCGGTGCCAGATAGACGCTGGTACGGCCGGTGCCCACACCAATGTCGAGGATGTCTTTCCCCGCGAAGGCAGGTTGATGGCGCAACAGCGCAATCGCCTCGGCCAGCATCAGGGCCGGATTCCGGTACTGCCGCTCGATGCCGGGGCGGTGATAAACCTGCGCGTTGATGTCGTATTGCTGCATTCGGACCTTCCATGTCCGTGCCCGGTGCTTGCTTGCCTCCGGCATGTGGCGCGCCATCGCGAACGTGCGCCGGAGAGACCAACCGCGTGTCCGCGTATTTCAGCAGATCGGGATCGACGGTGCCGAATTGCGACGTCGGGCGTTGATGAGTCGGATTCGCAAACTCATTCAGATTGCCAAGTGGCGCATGTCGCGCGTCATTGCAGGTGCGCGAACAGCGTGACGATGTAGGCGCCCACGCCGGCCACCGCAACGGGCGCCTGCAGCTTGTGGTACCACTCGCGCCGCGTCCAGGCGCCGATCGTGGCGGGCACCACGAAGGCCAACTGGAAGGCCATGTCCGTGGGCCCTGTCCAGTGATCCGTCAGGACGCGCACCTTGAGGATGCTGACCAGTAGCAGCAGCACCAGCAGCGAGAAGAACCAGCGATGGTGCGCGTAGTAGTGCTCGCGCAGATCCAGTCCGCGCTCGATATCGATATCCGGCAGCACCAGTCCTGCCATCAAGTACAGCGGCACCGTCTGCAACAGCACCATGCCGAAATCGAAGAACGTCCAGCGCGCCGCGGGACGCTGGCTCAGGCCGAACATGGCCCACCACGCCTGCACGCAGATCACCAGCACCAACACCGCCCACACTAACGCCGGCCAATAGAGGCGCACCCGCGAGCGCGCCAGCATCAGGCCGCGAAACCCCTGCAGCACTTGCGTCACCGCCAGGCCGAGGATGATCGAGATCAGTACCGAGAGGTAGCTGAAGGCGTCCATGGATGCGCGTCGTCGAAGTTGGCGCGCAGGATACGCGATCGAGGATGCGGTCGTAGGCTTGCAATCCGCGCGATGCGTCGGGAAGCCGCAAGCAAGACGCCGCTACGCGCTTTCCATGCTGGCTTCGCGGGCCGGCGTCGCGTCCATCAAGGCCGCCGGAGCAGGGCTCCGCAACCGGCACGCCGGCAAGTTGTCGCGGCGGAACAATTCCTGCACCCAGTCGATGAACGCGTGCACGCGCGCCGACAGGTGTTTCTTCTGCGGATACACGATCCACACCGGCGAGCCCGTCGAGATCGTGTCTTCCATGATGACCTGGAGCTTGCCGTGGCCGATCGGTCCCGCCGCGAGCCAGTGCGGCACCTGGATGATCCCGAGTCCCGCGATCGCGGCCTGGATCACCGATTCACCGTCATTGATCAGCAGGTGTGCATCGACGTCCAGCGCGACCGGGCCGTCGGGCGAATCGAATTGCCACTGGTAGGCGCGGCCGTTGGTGGGATAGACGTAATTGATGCACTTGTGCCGCTTCAGGTCGTCGAGGCAGGTCGGCATGCCGTGGCGCGCGAGATAGCCGGGCGAGGCGCATAGCACGTTGCTGAAGTAGCCGAGCTTGCGTGCGACGAGGTTGGAATCCTCCAGCTCGCCCATGCGGATCGCGCAATCGATGCCTTCCTCGATCAGGCCGATGTTGCGCTCGCTCATCGACAGCTCGAGCCGGATGTCGGGGTAGCGCTCTTCGAAATCGGCCAGGTTCGGGATCAAGCCGGCACGGCCGACCGACACGTTCATCGCGACCCGCAGCTTGCCGCGCGGCTTGGTGCGCGCGTAGCCGAGCGCGTCGACCGCTTCGCCGAGGTCGGCGAGGATGTCCTTGCAGCGGTGGTAGAACGACTCGCCATCGTCGGTGAGGTTGAGCGCGCGCGTGCTGCGGAACAGCAGGCGTACACCGATCTGCTCTTCCAGCCGTGCTACCGCCCTGCTGACGCCGGACGGGGTCATGCCCAATTGGGCGGCCGCAGCCCGGAAACTCTTGGCTTCGACCACCCGCACGAAGCTCGATATCGCTGAAAAGTCTTCCATGCAGCCCATTATCCCTCGATTCGTGACCTACAGTCACCAGTGGAATGATCGAAGAGGGGGTTAACTGTACCGGTCAGTGTTCTTATTTCGTGCTGCCTGTCGTGTCGCACTTCGGCACGGAATGCCTTCTGGGAGCTGGAAGATGAAGAAGAGATTGATCCTGACCGGTTTGGTCGCGGTGGCGATTGTGGGCAGTTGGGCGTTGCTGGACCACCGCAGCGGCCATGCGCAGACGGCGCCGGAAATGACGCCGCAGGTGACCGTGGCCGAGGTGCTGGAACGGCCCGTCAGCGACAGCGCCGATTTCATCGGCAAGCTGCAGGCGGTCAACGCGGTGCAGGTGCAGCCGCGTGTCAGCGGCTACGTGCAGGCGGTGGATTTCACCGAAGGCGCGCTGGTGCACAAGGGCGAGATCCTGTTCAAGATCGACCCGCGCCCGTTCCAGGCCGAAGTGGATCGGCTGGCCGCGCAACGTGCGCAGGCTAAGGCGCAACTGGATTTGGCCAAAGCCAATGCGCGGCGCGCCAAATTGCTGCTGGACAAGCACGCGATCGCGCAGGAAGAGGCCGATCAACAGGCCACCGCCGCGCAAAGCGCGCAGGCCGCGTTGACGGCCGCCGACGCCGCGTTGGCGGCGGCGCGCCTGAACCTCGATTTCACCGACGTGCGCGCGCCGATCGACGGCCGCGTCAGCAATGCCCGCGTGACCCCCGGCAACCTCGTCGCGCCCTCCGACGTGCTCACCAGCCTGGTTTCGGTCAACCCGGTTTACGTCTACTTCGACGCCAACGAGCAGACCTGGTTGAAGCTCGACCACCTGCGCGCGGCGGCGCGTGCGCACGGACGCGATGCGCAAATGGCCGTAAGCATGGGCCTCGCCGACGAAAAGGATTATCCGCACACCGGGCAACTCGATTTCGTCGACAACGCGTTGCACAGCGATTCGGGGACGATGCGTTTGCGCGCGGTGTTCGACAACGCGCACGGCTTGCTGACGCCAGGCCTGTACGCGCACGTGCGTCTGCAGGTCGGGCAGCCCAAGCCGCGCATCCTGATCGACGACCGCGCGGTCGGCACCGATCTCGGCAACCAGTTCGCCTACGTGGTCGACAAGCAGCACAAGGTCGAGTACCGCAAGATCGCCACCGGCGGCCTGTTCCACGGCTTGCGCGTGGTCGATTCCGGTCTCAAGCCCGGCGACGTGATCGTGGTGAACGGCTTGCAGCGCGTGCGTCCCGGCGTGCAGGTCGATCCGCAGTTGGTGGCCATGGGCAATCGCCTGGATGCGCGCGGCCGGGCACTGGTCGACGCCGCCGGCAAGACCCCGCCCGATGACAAGCGCCGCACCGCACAGGCAAACGCCGTCGCCGCGCAAAACCCGCAAGGCTGAAATCCGCTATGAAGAACATTGCCCAGTTTTTTGTCGATCGGCCGATCATGGCCGCGGTGCTGTCGCTGCTGTTCCTGATCACCGGCGGCATTGCAGTCTTCCAGTTGCCGATCAGTGAATACCCCCAGGTGGTGCCGCCGACCGTTGTCGTTCGCGCGACCTATCCGGGCGCCAACCCGGAAGTCATCGCGCAGACCGTCGCCACGCCGCTGGAGGAACAGATCAACGGCGTCGAGGGCATGCTGTATTCGTCCTCGCAGGCCACCAGCGACGGCGTGATGACACTCACCGTCACCTTCGCGCTCGGCACCAATCTCAACGATGCGCAGGTCGAGGTGCAGAACCGCGTGGCGCAGGCGCTGCCGCGCCTGCCCGAGGAAGTGCAGCGGCTTGGCGTGACGACGCAGAAGAGTTCGCCCGACCTGACCATGGTGGTGCACCTGATTTCGCCCGACCACCGTTACAACATGCTGTACCTGTCGAACTACGCGCGCCTGCACGTGCAGGACGTGTTGCGCAGGCTCGACGGCGTGGGCGACGTGCAGATCTTCGGCGCCGGCGAATACTCGATGCGGGTCTGGCTGAATCCGGAGCAGCTGGCCCAGCGCGGGCTCACGGTCGGCGACGTGGTCAATGCGATCCGCGAGCAGAACGTGCAGGTCGCGGCCGGCAAGCTCAACGCGCCGCCGGGTCCGACCGACTCCGCGTTCCAGCTCAACATCAATACGCGTGGCCGCCTGAGCAGCGTCGATGATTTCAGGGACATCATCGTGCGCACCGATTCCGACGGCAGCGTGGTGCACCTCGGCGACGTGGCGCGGGTGGAGCTGGGCGCCGACCAGTACGCGTTGCGCAGCCTGCTGAACAACCAGGAAGCGGTGGCGATCCCGATCTTCGCACGGCCCGGTTCCAATGCCATCCAGATCTCCGACGAAGTGCGCGCCAGCATGGCGCAGCTGAAGCAGGAATTCCCGCAGGGCGTGGACTACCGGATCGTGTACGACCCCACGGTGTTCGTGCGCGATTCCATCAAGGCGGTCGCGCACACGCTGCTGGAAGCGATTGGGCTGGTGGTGCTGGTGGTGATCCTGTTCCTGCAGACCTGGCGCGCGTCGGTGATTCCACTGATCGCGGTGCCGGTGTCGCTGATCGGCACCTTTGCGGTGATGTATCTGATCGGCTTCTCGCTGAATGCGCTGTCGCTGTTCGGGATGGTGCTGGCGATCGGCATCGTGGTCGATGATGCGATCGTGGTGGTCGAGAACGTGGAACGCCACATCGAACTGGGCCAGTCGCCGAAGGAAGCGACGCGCAAGGCGATGCGCGAAGTCACCGGACCGATCGTGGCCACCGCGCTGGTGCTGTGTGCGGTGTTCATCCCGACCGCCTTCATCAGCGGCCTCACCGGCGAGTTCTACCGCCAGTTTGCGCTGACCATCGCGATCTCGACGGTGATCTCGGCGTTCAATTCGCTGACCCTGAGCCCGGCGCTGTCGGCGATCCTGCTGCTGCCGCACGACGCGCCCAGGGATCGCCTGACGCGCGCCATCGATCGTGTGTTCGGCTGGCTGTTCCGTCCGTTCAACCGCTTGTTCCACCGCGGCGCGGATCGATACGTGGAAGGCACGCGCAAGTTGCAGGGCAAGGGCGTGGCGGCCGTTGCGCTCTACGCCGGGCTGATCGCGCTGACGTGGTTCGGCTTCGCGCACGTGCCGACCGGCTTCGTGCCGACCCAGGACAAGCAGTATCTCGTCGCGTTCGCGCAACTGCCGGACGCCGCTTCGCTGGATCGCACCGGCGACGTGATCAAGCGCATGAGTGCGATCGCGTTGAAGCAGCCGGGCGTGTTGAACGCGGTGGCTTTCCCGGGCCTCTCGATCAACGGCTTCACCAACGCGTCCAATTCGGGCATCGTGTTCGTGACCCTGAAGCCGTTCGACGAGCGCCGCAGCGCCAGCCTCTCGGCCGGCGCTATCGCCGGTGCGCTCAACCAGAAGTTCGCCTCCATCCAGGACGCCTACATCGCGGTGTTCCCGCCGCCGCCGGTGATGGGTCTCGGCACGATCGGCGGCTTCCGGATGCAGATCGAGGATCGCGGCCAGCTCGGTTTCAACGAGTTGTACACCCAGACCCAGAAGCTGATCGCGGCCGG
>JAZKBD010000027.1:3258-39597 GCA_040388785.1 Pseudomonadota bacterium | reverse complement strand
GGTAGTGGAACAGCGTCTCGGCGCTGACCTCGCCATTGGCGCTGTTGGCGACCGAGCGGAAGGTCTTGCCATCGAGGTCGTAGATCATCGGGCTCTGGTGAAGGGCGGGGCGGCCGCGGTTGACAGGGACGCAGGGGCTGGATGATGCTTTCTACCGTCCGGCAGGCCTGGGCGCCAGACCGGTTGGCGGGCCCCCCGGTCCCTGATCGGGCTTTGGAAGGCAGGCGGTCGGCGCAATGAGTCCCGAATTCCAGCTCTTCATCGGGAACAAGTGCTTTTCGTCCTGGTCGCTGCGGCCCTGGGTGGTGCTGCGCCAGTTCGGGATCCCGTTCGCCGAGACCGTGATTCGGCTGCGGACGCCGGAAACCGCCGCCAACAGCGTGGTTTCCGCCGCGACCATCCCCGCCGGCGCGCCCAAGTATTCGCGCGCCACCACGTACGCGCCGCCGCGCTCGCGATAGACCTGGATGGTCTGCCAGTACGACAGGCACAGCAGGCCCAGCAGGACGATGATCGGCAGCAGCAGCCAGCCGAGCATCGCCGGCGCCGCGGCACCGAACGGCATCAGCAGCATCAGCGCGGCTTCGGGTCCGTATGCGACCGACGCCAGCGCATCCAGTCCCATCGCGGGCACGCCTTCGAGCGCGCCGATCTTGCGCG
Organism: Pseudomonadota bacterium; assembly: GCA_040388785.1. Taxonomy (GTDB): domain Bacteria; phylum Pseudomonadota; class Gammaproteobacteria; order Xanthomonadales; family Rhodanobacteraceae; genus 66-474. The sequence continues at coordinate 38,937 of JAZKBD010000027.1, read as the reverse complement.
CTCCCGACTCCCGGTTGGCGAGCCGGCGGCCGAGCAATAGCGCGAGCAGGTTCATTCACCGCGGCTCCCCGCGCCGCAACACACGCCGCCAGGTCGAATGTTCGCTCGCGCCGAGTCGATGCTTGTAGCGTTCGCGGCCGCGCAGGAAGTGGAACGCATGGTCGCCTTCCGCCGCGGCGCCTTCGATCGCGGCGACGAGCGAAAGCAGGCCCGGACTGAAACGCGCGGCTTCCGGGTCGAAGCCGGTACCGTAGAAGTGCGTCGTGCCGGGCGCGTGCATCGCGAAAGTCGCGGCGAGCGGACGGTGGTCGAGCTTGAGTGTGTACATCCGCAGCAGGCCCGCGCAGCCCAGCCGTGGAATCACGTCGTGCACGAAGTCGCGCAGCAGCGTGTCGGCGAACAGGCCGCAGGGTTCGCCGCGCGCGCTCCAGCGGCGTTCGTGCAGGCCCAGCAGCACGTCCGCGGCGTGCGCCGATTCATCCGCGGGAACGCGTTGCACGGTCCACGATCCCGCGCGATCGAGCCGGTGCGCTGCGCAGGCGATGTTGCGGCGGCAGTGCGCGTTCGCTGCGCCGAGTCCGCGCCCATCGTGCAGGCGCAGCGACATGCAGGGTTCGCCCGCAACCGTTTCGCTGCGCCAGCCGCGCGGCGTTGCCGCGGTGAGCAGCCGTGATTCCGGCCGCAACTGGCAAAGCTCGATGCGATCGCAATCCCGTTCGTGCGCGATCCCGGCCAGCATTTCCAGCAGTGCATCGACGCAGGAAGTTGCACGCGCTGCAATCAGCGCGTCGCCGTAGTCGCTGGGCCCGGTGCCCGCCAGCCAGACCGCACCGGCCCAGGAAAAATACGGCAGCAGCGCGAACAGTTCTTCGCCGTCGCCAACCGCGATTGCGCCGGTGCGGTCCGGGGCGTAGTGCTTCGCCCAACACAGCAGCCACGCGGGCGACTGGAACGGCGTGGCATCGGGAAGGTTCCGCCACAGCGCAAACCACGGCGCCTGCTGCGCACGCAGCGCGCCGAGATCCGGCAGTCGCTGGATGCGTGCCGCCGGTGCGCCTTGCGGCTGCCGCGCGGTGGCGTTCATGCGCAGCATCCCGCGGGTCGCTCGCGTGCCTCGGCAATCAGGCGCAGGTAAAGGGCTAGGTAGGCGGCCAGCGTGTGCGCAAGGCGGCAGCGATCGCGCGCTGCTCGCAGGCAGGTACGCCGGTCGATCGCGCCGACGCGGCGGATGGCGGCCGCCAATTCGCGTGGTCCGTCCACCAGGAATCCGGTAACGCCATCTTCGATCAGTTCCGGGATCGCGCCGACGGGATACGCGATGACGGGCGTTCCCGCGGCGAGTGCCTCCATGGCGACCAGCGAGGATGTTTCGCGCGCGTGGCTGGCGACCAGCACGCAACGTGCGCGCGCCAGCCACCATTGCTTGCGCAAGCCGTGCAGCGCGCCGATCCAGCGGCGCCGCGCATCCAGCATCGGCGAAATCACTTCCTGCGCATAGCGCATGTGCTCGGGCCACGGGAACACCGTGCCCGCGATGCACAGTTCGACGTCGGCCACGCGCGCGGCACGTATCGCGTCATCGAAGCCCTTTTCCGGACAGATGCGGCCCAGCGCGAGGGCAGTACCGCAGGTTCGTGCGCGCAATGCGAACGGATTGTCGGCGACGCCGTTGCGGATCGGTGGAAGCAATCCGAGGTCGAGCGGCGCATCGCGGCTTTGTTCGCGCGATACCGGCTGCAGCCATGTCAACGGGCGCCGCGATCGCAACGCCGCGGGCGGATAGCGGTCGAGCGGAAGATGCAACGTGACCAGCAGCGGGATGCCCGGTGGTGGCAGGTAATCCGCAAAGTCGACGCCGTGGCAATGCACGAGGTCGAAGCGGGATTGCGCGAGCGTTCGCTGGATCGCCGCGCGAACGCATGCATGCTGGCGCGCGCGCATCGCATCGTTCCATTCGCCCGCGGGCGTGGGAAGGGCGACGAGCCGCCCGTGCACGCTCGACCCCGACGGCGCGATCACCACCGATTCGTGTCCGCGTTCCACCAGATGGCGATCGATCTGCGCCAGCACCTGTTCCGCGCCGCCGACCGGATCGGCGCTGACCGGCGCGAACGGAAACGCGACGCTGAGCACGCGCAGGCTCATGCGGCGCGCCGGATGCCGCGCAGGCTGCGCCGCGCGAGTTTCAGCCATGCACGACTGTCGATCGGCCAGCCGCGCATGTCGTACCACGCACCGGGCGGAGGCGCCGGTCGCATGAAGTCGTAACCCGGTGCGCGCCGGAACCGCTCGGTGTCGACGGGAAAATTCCGCAGCATTTCGCGCTGGCTTTCGAAACAGGCGAGGGCGCGTGCCTTGCGTTCGCGCTCGCGCGTGTCCAGCACCGCGATCCATTCGCGGCGGCGCGGGTCATGCCAGAACGTTCCGAAACACGCGCCGGTGCGGCCGAGGTGGTACGACGGAAACTCGAGGATCGAGACCGGCGTGCCGGCGGCGGCGAGCTGTGCACAGGCGGCGTGCACCGCGAACGCCGCGGTGTCGTGGTCCGGGTGCGCGTGTTCGTAGGCGTGCGTCAGCACCGCGGCCACGCCGACGAGGTCATGGCGCAGCGATGCCACGATGGCCGGCAAGTGCCGGACCAGTTCCTGGTCGCGCCATCCGTAGGCGATGCGGCGTTGCGGCTTCACCTGCAAGGTTTCCAGCGCGCGGTTCAATTCCTGCGTGCGCAGGCACGCGACATCGCGCCGCACTTGTGCGTCGTCGGCGCGCGAGGTGCGCGGTGCACCATCGCTCAGGTGGATCAGCGTGAGGTTGCGCAGGCATGCCATGCGTGCACCCGCGCCAAGCGTCTCGTCGTCGGGATGCGCCACCACCAGCGCCACCGGCGCATCGATCGCGCGTCCCCGGGCGAGCTTGCGCAGGATCATGGGCCCGGTTCCGTGGAGTGTCGCGTGGTTGCGCTGCGTCGTGCCATGTTGCGTCCTCAGAACGCGACGCCCGGTTGGCCCTCCAGGCCGATGTGGCGCGCGACGCTGGCGCCGATGTCGCGGAAGCCTGCGCGCCGGCCGAGCGAACCGCGCGCGACGCGCGGCCCGAACGCGAGCACGGGAATGCATTCGCGGGTGTGGTCGCTGCCCGGCCAGGTCGGATCGCAGCCGTGGTCGCCGGTGATGACCACCAGGTCGTCCTTGCGCAATTCCTGCTGGAATTCGGGCAGCCGCGCGTCGAACGCCTCCAGCGCCGCCGCGTAACCGGCCACGTCACGGCGGTGGCCGTACAGGCTGTCGAAATCCACGAAGTTCGCGAACAACAATCCGCCGTCGCCCAGGTTGCGCGTGCCCTCCAGCATTTCGTCGAACACGCGATCGTTGCCGCCGCCCTTGCGCTCGCTGCCGGTGGCGTCGTGGCAGAACAGGTCGCCGATCTTGCCGACCGAAACCACCTCGCGTCCGGCCACGTGCGCGCGGTGCAGCAGCGTCATCGTGGGCGGAGGCACGCCGAAATCGCGCCGGTGTTCGGTGCGCTGGAACTCGCCGGCGTGGCGCCAGGTGAACGGTCGCGCGATCACGCGCCCGATGCGCAGCGGATTCAGCAGCGCGCGCGCGACGCGGCACACGTGGTAGAGGCGTTCCAGTCCGAACGCCTCTTCGTGCGCGGCGACTTGGAACACGCTGTCGGCCGAGGTGTAGCAGATCGGCTTGCCGGTCCTGAGATGCTCCTCGCCCAGTTCCGCGATGATCTGCGTGCCCGATGCGTGGCGCTGTCCCAGCACGCCGGGAAGCTGCGCGCGCCGGCAGAACGTGGCGATCAGGTCCGGCGGAAAACACGGCACGGTTTTCGGAAAATAACCCCAGTCCCGTTCCGTTTCGATGCCGGCGATTTCCCAATGGCCGGTCTGCGAATCCTTGCCGGCCGAAACTTCCGCGGCGCAACCCGCGAGGCCGATGGACCAGCCGGCGTGGTCGATCCCGGCAGGCAACGCGCCGGTCGCGCTGCGGCACGTTTCCGCCAGCCCGAGCAATGCGAGATGCGGCAAGCGCAACGCGCCGCTGCGCGTGCCGGCGCGATCGGCGTCGCCCTGCGCGCAAGCCTGCGCGATATGGCCGAGCGTATCGGCACCGGTGTCGCCGTACCGCTCGGCGTCGGGTGCGCCGCCTACGCCCAGCGAATCCAGCACGATGACGAAGGCGCGGCTCATGCGGCGCATTCGGTGGCGGCGGCGGGTTCCGCCACGGGCGCGTAGCGCGCGATCATCTCCGCGCAGAATTCCGCGTACAGCTCGGGATCGCGCGGCGCGCTGGTGTGGTGCGGAAGGATGCCGAGGTGTTGCGGCGTGTAGCAGAACGTCAGCGTCACGTCGAAATCCTCCAGCGCCTGCATCTGCCGGTCGAACCAGTCGAACGCGCCGGGGCGGAAGCGGTCGGACCATGACAACCCGGTGCGCAGCTTCCGGACACCGAGGCGTTTCAGCCACGCGGCCGCGTCGTCGAGGCGCGGGTCGCGGAAGTGGAACCACTGGCAGATGCCGAGTTCGCCGGCGTGCTGGCGAAAGCGCTCGAGCGCGGGTTTGGGCGTGCCATCCTCGCGCAGCAGGCCCATGTGGAAGTGCCGGTAATACGACGAACCCTCCGCTTCCTTGTGGCGCGTGGTCGCTTCCCACGCACGCGGCAGGTCGTACAGGCTGTACCAGTGCACGCGTGGCGCGCGCCCGGCCAGAAGCTCGGCGGTGCGGTCCAGACCCCACGCCTGCACCTCGTCCGAACCGAAGCTCGACACGCCGACTTCGCTCACCCACACCGGCAGTGACGTGAGGCATTGAATCTCGGCGAGCCTGTCCGGCCACTCCTCGATCTGCCAATGATTCCAGTCGAGCGGAAAACCGTGCACGGCGATCGCGTCGACGTGGTTGAGCACGCCGCGCGCCTGCATGCCGCGGATGAACTGCGGATCGATCGGCGAAATGCCGCCGAGCACGCGCGTCAGCGAAGGATTGGTTTGCTGGATCGTGCGGCCCGCCAGCGTCGCCATTTCGGCGAAGCGCGACCAGTCCGGGTCCACCTCCGGGTCCCAGTGCGACTTGTTGTTGGGTTCGTTCCACAGCATCGCGGCTTCGATCATCGAAAGGCTCCGGCGGCAGATGGGTTGGATGTGTCCGGGGTTGCGGCCACGCGCGGCGCGGCCAGCGTGTGCATCGCCGCGCGATAGCCGTCGAGCGTGCCGACGTCGAGATAGGTTTCGCCGGCTTTCACGCCGATTGCGCGACCGCCTTGCGCGAGCCACGCGTTCACCAGCGTGCCGATGTATTCGTCGCGCGGTTCGCGCGCCAGCCACAGCGCGTGCAGCTCGCGGAACACGCGTGCCGGCATCTTGAACGCGCCCCAGATCCAGTGCGTGCCCGGCGCCTCCTGCTTGACGCGGATCTCGCGCACGCGGTCGGCATCCAGCAGCACGGCGTCGAAGTGTTCGGGATCGGCGACGGGGAACAGCAGGAACGAAAGCGTGTCGTCGGGGAGCGCGGCCAGGCCGTTCTCCGGAAACCATACGGTGTCGGGCAGGCCGACTGCGACGGCTTCGTCGCCGCCGAGCAGTGGCGCGGCGCGGAAGATCGCGTCGCACAGGCCGCTCGGCTCCGGCTGCACGACGTAGGCAATGTTCGCATTGCCGAACGCGCCGCCGAAATATTCGACGATGTCGGATTTGCCGGCGCCGATCACGATGCACAACTTGTCGGCGCCGCCCGCGACCATCCGGTCGAGCAGGTATTCGGCGACGGCACACGGACGCGGCGCACAGTCGCGCGCCTTACCCAGCGGCAACAGTTCCTTGGAGAACGCCAGCGGCTGGATGCGGCTGCCGCGGCCGGCGGCGGGAATGATGCCCCACATCAGCGCACCTCCGCTTCAGTGTTGACGGACCGCGAATGCAACCCTCTCCCCCAACGGTTTTTTCGTTGAGGGAGAGGGCAGGGTGAGGGGGCGGAAGTCGCAGGCTCGCGTGGAAGTTTGTTCGCGGGCGCAATCTCTTCCCCCTCACCCCAACCCTCTCCCCCAAGCGGTGAAGCTGCCTGGGGGAGAGGGAGCGAAGCGGCTTCGAGCAGCCGCATGAGTTCGCACGCGCGATGCATCGATGTGTGCGACGTGAGCGTGCGCTCGCGTCCGGCTTCGCCGATGCGCTTCAACTCGGTGTCGGACATGTCCATCGTTGCGAGCACGTCGCCGGTGTTCCTCGCCAGCAGGATTTCTTCGCCCGGCGCGTAGAATTCCGCGAGCCCGGGCCAGACGTCGCTGATGATCGGGACCGCGCAGGCCGCGGTTTCGAACAGCCGGCCGGACGGGCACCAGCCTGCGCGTGCCATCGCCGCGCGCGTGACGTTCAACGCAAGCCGGGACGAGCAGAGGAACGCCGCGTGTTCCGATGGCGGCAGGTGCCGGATGAACCAGACGTTGTCGCGCCATGGAAAGTCGACGGGATATTGCGCGCCCGCCAGCGTGAAACGTGCCCGTGGACGCGCCGCTGCGGCATCGAGGAACAACGCTTCCAGCGCGGGCTGGCGATCCGCGGCGTAGGTGCCGAGCCAGCACAGGTCCGAGCGATATGCGGCGGACGGCGCAACGGGCCGGTGCAACGCGGGATCGACGTGGCCGTACAGCGGATGCGCGTTGCGCGCATGCAGGATTTTCTGCAAGGCCTGCAGCGTCGGACCGCCCGCGTAACTCAGCACCAGGTCGTAGTCGCGCAAACCGCGCGCACCGACATACGGCAGCGGATTGCCGTCACGAGCCGCCGCGATCGTCACCGGCGAATCAAGGTCGTAGAACACGGCCAAGGGGCGCGCGGCTTCCAGGATTTCCGCGTGCGCAGGCAGTGCATCCGGACAATAGGAGGTGACGATCGCGGCATCCGTGTCGGCCAGTTCCATCCGCACACGCGCGCGGATCGACGGCCAGTCTCCGTACAACACCAGTGTTGCGCCTTCGGGCGTCGCGCGGTCGCGCTGCTGCGCGTACCAGGACACGTCGCGCTCGAAGAACACCACGCGCACCCCGCGGCGCGCGAGCGCCTTGCACATGCCGCGCCACAGCGTCGCGTGGCCGTTGCCCCACGAAGAGCTGATCGTCAGGCCGAAGATGACGAGTTTCATGGCGGCGGGTTTCACGATGCCACCACTTCGTTGAGCGTTCCGACGTGCAAGCCGTCCGCGTCGGAGGTGAAGCAGGTGATCGACGCCGGCTCGACCGCGAAGCGCGCGTAATCGCGGGCCGGTGCGTGCAGGCAATGCAGCACCAGCGAACGGATGATTTCCGCGTGCGTCACCAGCACCAGCGTGGCACCGGCGCAGGTCGCGGCGAGCGCGGCGAGATGCTGGGCGATGCTCTGCTGCACCGCGCGGATGTCGATGCCGGCGGGCGTGCGCGCGGCGTCGCGATCGCGGTTCCAGCGGCGCCATCCGTCCTCGCCCTGCAGCTGTTCGAAGGTGCGCCCGGACCAGTCGCCGAAATCCAGTTCGTCCAGCGCGGGCGTGATTCGCACATCGCAACGCGTGCCCTCCGCGATCGCGCGGGCGGTCTGCAGCGTGCGCCGGCGCGGGCTGCTTTCGACGCGCAGCGGTGCCTCGCCGCGAAGACGTTCGGCCAACATGCGCGCCTGCCGTTCGCCGTTCGCGTCCAGCGGTGCATCGAGCCTGCGTCCGAGCAAGGTGTCGTCAATGTGCGCGCACGTGGCGTGGCGCACCATGAGGAACTTCGTCTTCATGCAGGGCTTCCGTGCGGGCGCTGGCGACGGGCTGGGGTTTCCCGGTTGCCTGGGCGGCGATGAATTCGCGCGTGAGGTTGAGCGCGACGTGGTCGGGAAACTGGTGCGGTGGCGATTTCATGAAGTACGCCGACGGACCCACGATCGCACCGCCTATGCCGCGGTCCATCGCCAGCTTCGCGCAGCGCACCGCGTCGATCACGACGCCGGCGGAATTGGGTGAATCCCACACGTCCAGCTTCAGCTCGATCGACAACGGCGAGCCGCCGAACGCGGTGCCTTCCAGGCGGATGTACGCCATCTTGCGGTCGGTGAGCCATTCGACGTGATCGCTGGGACCGACGTGGATGCTGTCGGGCGCGACGTCGACCTGGCTCGTCACCGAGCGCGTCTTGGAAAGTTTCTTGGAAACCAGCCGCTCGCGTTCCAGCATGTTCTTGAAATCGGAATTGCCGCCGAAGTTGAGCTGGTAGGTGTGGTCGAGTTTCACGCCGCGATCGCGGAACAGCGCGGCCAGCACGCGATGCACGATGGTCGCGCCGACCTGGCTCTTGATGTCGTCGCCCAGCAGCGGCAGGCGCGCGCGCTCGAAACGCCGCTGCCAGGATTCGTCGGAAGCGATGAACACGGGAATGCAATTGACGAACGCGCAGCCGGCCGCCAGCGCCTGCTCGGCGTAGTACTCGGTCGCGCGCTGCGAGCCAACGGGCAGGTAGGACACCAGCACATCGGTGCGCGCATGCCGCAAGGTTTCGGCCACGTCCACCGGCGGCAAATCCGATTCCGCGATGTCGTCGCGCAGGTACACGCCGAGCCCGTCCAGCGTCGGTCCGCGGCGCACGCGCACGCCGGTGCGCGGCACCTTCGCGAAGATGCGCGTGCAGTTGGGTTCGCACTGCAAGGCTTCGGCGACGTCGCGCCCGACCTTGCCGGCATGGATGTCGAACGCACAGGCGATTTCGATGTCGCGCACGTGGTAACGGCCGATGCGCGGGTTCATCAGGCCCGGTATCGCGGCGTCATCCGCCGCATCGCGGTAATAGGTGAGGCCCTGCACCAGCGATGATGCACAGTTGCCGGCGCCGACGATTCCGATTCGAAGCGGGTTCGGGGTCAAGGATCCATCCTCCCGATGTGGTGTGGCACTGCGCATGCAAATTGCGTGCAAGCCGGAAACCGCGTGGAATCGCGGCTTGCAGCGGTTTCATGAATCTTTCGCGAAGAAAATATTTCAGGCTTCGGGAAACGCTTGCAATGGCGTGAAGATTCACCGCTGCTTCACCGCCCGCCGTGCATCATCGAAATCTGCCTGCAATCGAATGGAGTCGAAATGACGGCACTGGTTGGCGATTTCATCGTCCAACGCCTCGCCGAGTGGGGCGTGCATCGCATCTACGGCTATCCGGGCGATGGGATCAATGGATTGATGGGTGCGCTGGGCCGCACCGAGGGCAAGACGCAGTTCATTCGCGCGTGCCACGAGGAAATGTGCGCGTTCATGGCCTGCGCACACGCGAAGTTCACAGGCGAGATCGGCGTGTGCATGGCGACGTCGGGTCCGGGCGCGATTCACCTCCTGAATGGCCTCTACGACGCCAAGCTCGACCACATGCCGGTGCTCGCGATCGTCGGCCAGCAGGCGCGCGCCGCGCTGGGCGGCCAGTACCAGCAGGAAGTGGATCTCGTTTCGCTGTTCAAGGACGTTGCCAGCGAATACGTCGAAATGCTCACGGTGCCCGCGCAGGTGCGGCACGTGATCGATCGCGCGATGCGCATTGCAATTTCGAAGCGGACGGTGACCTGCGTGATCGTGCCGAACGACCTGCAGGAAATGGACGCGGTGGCGAAGCCGCCACGCGAGCACGGCACGGTGCATTCCGGCACCGGTTACAGCGCGCCGCAGGTGGTGCCGCGCGACGAGGACCTGCGGCGTGCCGCCGAAATCCTCAATGCCGGCGAACGCGTCGCGATCCTCGCCGGCGCCGGTGCGCTGGGCGCCACGGATGAAGTGATCGAGATCGCCGACATGCTCGGCGCCGGGGTCGCCAAGGCACTGCTGGGCAAGGCCGCGCTGCCCGATGATCTTCCCTTCGTCACCGGTTCGATCGGCCTGCTCGGCACCAAGCCGAGCTGGGAACTGATGACCGGATGCGACACGCTGCTGATGATCGGCTCGCGCTTTCCGTATTCCGAATTCCTGCCCGAGGAAGGGCAGGCGCGCGGCGTGCAGATCGACATCGATCCGGCGATGGTGTCGATCCGCTACCCGATGGACGTGAACCTGATCGGCGATTCGGCCGCCACGCTGCGTGCCTTGAAGCCGCTGCTGAAACGCAAGCAGGATCGGGGCTGGCGGGAAAAGATTGAAAAGAACGTCGCGGAGTGGTGGAAGGTGCTGGAGTCGCGCGCGCACGTCGATGCCAGCCCGATCAATCCCGAACGCATGTTCTGGGAATTGTCGCCGCGCCTGCCGGACAACTGCATCCTGTCTTCGGATTCCGGTTCCGCGGCGAACTGGTACGCGCGCGATCTCAAGATCCGGCGCGGCATGCTGGCCAGCCTGTCGGGTGGCCTCGCCACGATGGGCCCGGGCGTGCCGTACGCGATCGCCGCGAAATTCGCGTTTCCCGATCGCGTCGCCATCGCGATGGTCGGCGATGGCGCGATGCAGATGAACGGCAACGCCGAGCTCATCACCATCCGCGATTCGTGGAAGCAATGGGCAGATCCGCGCCTGGTCATCCTGGTGCTGAACAATCGCGACCTGAACCAGGTGACCTGGGAGCAGCGCGTGATGGAAGGCGATCCGCGCTACGACGCCTCGCAGGAAGTCTTCGATTTCCCCTACGCGCGCTACGCGGAATTGATCGGCCTGAAAGGCATCCGCGTGGATGCGCCGGCGCAGATCGGGGAGGCGTGGGACGCCGCGCTGCGCGCCGATCGTCCCTGCGTGATCGAGGCGATCACCGACCCCGAAGTGCCGCCGCTGCCGCCGCACATCACCTTCAAGCAGGCGCGTGCATTCGCGCACTCGATGTTCGAGGGCGATTCCGGCACGCGCGGCATGCTGCGCGAATCCGCGCGCGAGGCCATGGCGACGCTGTTCCCCGAACACGGCAAGGATCGTGGCGATTGAAGCCTCCGGATGCCCGCCTGCATGCGCCTTCGGTCGGCGTGTACACCATCCCCACGGATGCGCCCGAGTCGGATGGAACCCTTGAATGGAAAGCCACCACGCTGGTGGTGGTGGAGCTGGAAGCGGGTGGACAACATGGCATCGGCTACACCTACGCCGACAAGACCACCGGGATGTTCGTGCGCGACGTTCTTGGCGACGTCGTCAAGGACCGCGACGCCATGGATATCCCCGGTGCGTGGCACGCGATGAACGTGGCGGTGCGCAACCTCGGTCGGCGCGGCGTCGCGGCGATGGCGATTTCCGCGGTGGACAACGCGCTGTGGGATCTCAAGGCGAAGCTGCTGGCGGTGCCACTGGTCAAGCTGCTCGGCGCCGCGCGCGAGCGCATCGCGGTGTACGGCAGCGGCGGGTTCACGTCGTACAGCAACGCGCAACTCAAGCGGCAATTGTCCGGTTGGGTGGAGCAGGGCATCGGCATGGTGAAGATGAAGGTCGGCCGCGTGCCGGCGAAGGACGTCGAGCGCGTGCGCGCCGCGCGCGCGGCGATCGGCAGGCCCGCGCAATTGTTCGTCGATGCCAACGGCGCATATTCGCGCAAGCAGGCGCTGCATCTCGCGGACGCCTTCGCCGAATGCGATGTCGGCTGGTTCGAGGAACCGGTTTCGTCGGATGACCTTGCCGGCTTGCGCCTGCTGCGCGATCGCGCGCCCGCCTGCATGGACATCGCTGCGGGCGAGTACGGCTACCACGGCGGCTATTTCCGGCGCATGCTCGCCGCGGGCGCCGTGGACGTGCTGCAGGCCGACGCGACGCGCTGCGGCGGCATCACCGGTTACCTGCACGCCGCAGCCTTGTGCGAAGCGTTCTCCATGCCGTTGTCGGCGCATTGCGCGCCCGCGCTGCACATGCACGTGGCCTGCGCCACGCAGGCCACGCGGCACATCGAATATTTCCACGATCACGTCCGCATCGAACACCAGTTGTTCGAAGGCGTGCCGGAACCCGTGGACGGTTGCCTGTGTCCGGCCGTGGATCGCCCCGGCGCGGGTTTTTCATTGAAGCGCCTGGAAGCGCGGCGGTTCGCGGCTTGAGCGCGGCGCGCGCCCGGGCGCAGCAAGGAGGAGCAGAGATGGAAGTCGATCACGTCAAGGAAAAATGCCGACACGAGCAATGCACGTGCGAAGTCGAGGCCGGCCATCCGTATTGCAGCGAGTTCTGCCGGAACGCCGTCGAATTCACCGACGAGGTGGCGCGCGACGAGGCCGAACGCGGCGGCTGCGGCTGCGGCCACGAAGTGTGCAAGCAACCGAGACTTTGATTTTGCTCGCCGCACAGAAATTACTCGCCGTGGCAAAGCACAAAGCATTTGGTCCTTCGCGTCCTTCGCGGGCCATTGCTTGTTGGTCATGACAGAAGCCTGATTCCGCATGCTCGCGAAACAACAACTCGGTATCGCGGCGCTGGGCGTGCTGGCGGTCGCGGCGGGTGCGCGTGCGTTGCAGCAGCGGCATCCGGCGACGCGCAAATCCGGCGCGCACGACGCGACCGTGACCGCGGCGCGGCGGCTCAATCGCGCGGCAGGCCTGATCGCGACGTCGACATTGCTGGACAGCGGCGTCGAACATTACCGCGGCATGTTCCACAACAAGGCGATGGTCACGCCCTTGGTGGTTTCCGCGCTGACGCTTGCGGTGAGCGCGCACCGCCTCGGTGACGAGCGCAAGTTCGCGCACCGCGTGCGCGATCCGATCTATGCCGCGGCCGCGCTGACTGGCCTGGTGGGAACGGGCTTCCACGTCTACAACATCGGCAAGCGCCCGGGGGGCTTCAGTTGGCAGAATCTGTTCTACGGGTCGCCGTTGGGCGCGCCGGCGGCGGTCGCACTTGCGGGATTGCTGGGCTATTACTCCGAACGCCTGCGCGACAGCGACGCCGCGCATTGCAGGCCGCGCGTATTCGGCGTGCCCGCGGGACGCGCGCTGGCGGCGCTCACCGCCGCGGGACTGCTTGCCACGTCCGCTGAAGCCGGCTTGTTGCACTTCCGCGGCGCCTACCACGACCCCTTCATGTTCGTGCCGGTCACGGTGCCGCCGGTCGCGGCGGTGTTGCTGTCGGAAACCGCGGCGACACATCCGCATCGGCCGCGCCGCCTGACGCACTGGTGGCTGCGCCTGACAGCGCTGATCGGTTTCCTCGGCGCCGGATTCCACGTCTTCGGCGTCAGCCGCAACATGGGGGGCTGGCGCAACTGGTCGCAGAACATCCTCAATGGTCCGCCGATTCCGGCGCCGCCGAGTTTCACCGGGCTTGCACTGGCGGGCTTGGCCGCGCTCGGATTGATCGAGGAGCACCCGCGTGCCTGATCGCTATCCCGGCTACGACGTGATGGCGAAACGCGACACGCCATCGTGGAACGACGCGACCCGCCAAGTGATCGATGCGCGTCTCGCGATCGTCGACGCGCCCACGTTTCTGGACGAGCAGGAATGGGCGACGTTGCGCGCGATCTGCGAGGGCATCGTGCCGCAGCGCGCGTCGCAGGGCGCAGGGGTGCCGATCGCCGCGATGGTCGACCGCAAACTGGCGGAGGATCATCGCGACGGCTACCGCGACGCGCGGCTGCCGCCCTTGCGCGAGGCGTGGCGGCGCGGCCTTGCCGCCGTGGAAGTGGCTGCACAGGCGCGCGCGGGCGTGGCCTTTCATCGGCTGACCGCCGCGGCGCGCGATGGGCTGCTGCAGGACATGCACGACGGCAAGCTGGATGGCCCGGAGTGGGGCGGCATGCCGTCCAGGTTGTTCTTTCGCGAACGCGCCACGCACGACATCCTCGCCGCGTACTACTCGCACCCGGCCGCCTGGAACGAGATCGGTTTCGGCGGCCCGGCTTCGCCGCGCGGCTACGTGCGCATGTATTTCAACCGGCGCGATCCATGGGAAGCGGTGGAGGCGCAGGCGAGCGATGTCGATGAAACCGCTGCATGACGCCCTGCATGTGCCGCGCGGTGCGCACGGCCGTGCGCCCGATCCGCTGCGCGTCGGCGGCTGGATGCCGATGCGTGAATACCGCGATGACGAACAGGTCGATTTCGTGATCGTCGGCACCGGCGCGGGCGGCGGCACGCTCGCGTGCAAACTCGCCGAAGCCGGCTTTTCCGTGGTCGCGCTGGATGCCGGCGCGTGGTGGCGGCCGCTGGAGGAATTCGCGTCCGACGAAACGCACCAGGAAAAATTGTTCTGGACCGACGAGCGCATCTGCGACGGCGACAATCCGCTGAAGCTCGGCAGCAACAACAGCGGCAAATCGGTCGGCGGTTCGACCGTGCACTTCGCGATGGTCAGCTTGCGGTTTCGCCCGGAGTGGTTCAAGTGCCGCACGCTGCTCGGCTACGGCGCCGATTGGCCGCTGGACTGGCGCGAGATGTGGCATTACTACCGCGAGGTCGAGCAGGCACTGAAAATTTCCGGTCCCATTACTTATCCGTGGGGACCGAAGCGGCCGCGTTATCCATATCGCGCGCACGAAGTGAACGCGGCCGGCTGGGTGCTGGCGCAGGCCTGCGAAGCGATGGGCATCGCCTGGACCGAAACGCCGCTGGCCACGATTTCCGCGCCGCGCGGGCTGGCGCATCCGTGCGTCTATCGCGGTTTCTGCGTCACCGGCTGCGCGACCAATGCGAAACAAAGCGCGTTGATCACGTGGATTCCGCGCGCTGTGAAGGCGGGTGCGGAAATCCGCGACCTCGCGATGGTCGGACGCGTCGAGGTGAACGACCGCGACCGCGCGACCGGCGTGCACTACATCCGCGAAGGCCGCTGGCGTTTCCAGCGTGCGCGCAACGTGGTGGTGGCCGGTTACGCGATCGAAACGCCGCGGCTGCTGCTGAACTCGGCCGACACGCGGCACCCTGACGGTCTCGCGAATCGTTCCGGCCTGGTCGGCAGGAACCTGATGGTGCAGACCAACCAGGGCGTGTACGGCGTGATGGACGATGAAATCCGCTGGTACAAGGGCCCGCCGTCACTGACCCTCACCGAACACTGGAACTACTGCGACGAAGGCAAGGATTTTTTCGGCGGCTACGCCTTCATGTCGCAGGGACCGCTGCCGCAGGCGTGGGCATCGACGCAGGCCGGCAACCACGATTTGTGGGGCGATGCGCTGTTGCGCGAGATGCAGCGTTACAACCACCAGGCCGGATTCAAGATCGTCGGCGAAACGCTGCCGCAGAAGCGCAACCGCGTCACGCTGGCCGACGAGAAGGATCAGTACGGCTTGCCGGTCGCGCGCGTGACGTATTCGCTGTGCGACAACGACAAGGTGTTGGTCAGGCACTCGATTGATTTCATGACGCGCAGCCTGCAAGCCATCGGCGCGCGCGACATCTGGGCCGAAGAGGACGACACCGCGCACCTCAACGGCACCGCGCGCATGGGCGACGATCCGGAAACCAGCGTGGTCGACGCGGATTGCCGCTGCTGGGACATTCCGAACCTGTGGGTCTGCGACGGCTCGGTGTTTCCGACGGTCGGTGGCGTCAATCCGTCGCTGACGATCCAGGCGATCGCCTGCCGCACCGGCGATCGCATCCGGCAACTCGCCGCGCGCGGTGAGCTGTGATGGGGGTGCGGACGGTGTGTTCAAACCCTCTCTCCCGAGCGGCTGTTCCGCTCGGGGGAGAGGGCAGGGTGAGGAGGCCTGCGCCTGCGGTCGCGAAGGCCAACTCGCAAGCAACAAAGCCAGACGGTCTGGATGTCTGTCATTCCCCCTCACCCCCACCCTCTCCCCCAAACGATGAAACTGTTTTGGGGAGAGGGGGTCGAAACAGGAGCACATCATGAGTGGCCCGAAGGATCAAAGAAGACTCGCAGGCAAAGTCATCGCGATCACCGGCGCGTCGGCGGGCGTCGGGCGCGCAACCGCGCTGCTGTTCGCGCGCAATGGCGCCAAGGTCGGTTTGATTGCGCGCGGCGAGGACGCACTCAAGGTCACCCGGCACGAAATCGAAATCGCCGGTGGCACGGCCGTCGTCTGCGCCGCGGATGTCGCCGATGCGGATGCGCTGGATGCGGCGGCCGAACGCATCGAGCAGCAGCTCGGTCCGATCGATGTGTGGATCAACAACGCGATGGCCACCGTGTTCGCGCCGGTGGCGGACATGACGGCGGAGGAATTCCGGCGCGTCACCGAGACCACTTACCTCGGCGGCGTCTACGGGATTATGGCCGCGCTGAAACGGATGCGTGCGCGCGATCGCGGCACGATCGTGCAGGTTTCCTCGGCGCTGGCGTATCGCAGCATTCCGCTGCAATCGGCGTACTGCGGCGCCAAGCACGCGCTGATGGGCTTTCTCGATTCGCTGCGCTGCGAATTGATCCATGAAGGCAGCGGCATCCATCTGACGGCGGTGCACATGCCCGCGCTCAACACGCCGCAATTCGGCTGGGCACGCAACAAGATGCCGAACAAACCTCAACCAGGTCCGCCGATCTACCAGCCGGAAGTCGCCGCGGAGGCGATCTGGTTCGCCGCCACCCACCGGCGCCGCGCCGTCAGTGTCGGCGGATCGACCTGGGCGGCGCTGCTGGGGCAGTGGCTTTCGCCGTTGCTGATGGATCGCTATCTCGGACGGACTGCGGTCGAAGGCCAGCAGACCAACGAGCCCGATCCCGGCAACCGCGCCGACAATCTGGCCGCGCCGATCGCCAACCAGCATGCCACGCACGGGGCGTTCGGTGCGCGCGCGCACCGACGATCGCCCGCGCTGTGGATGGACATGCATCGCGAGCCGTTGCTGCTGGGCACGCTGGCGTTCGCCGTGGGCGGCCTGGCGTGGTGGCAATGCCGCAAGCATTCCGGCCGGCACTGAAAGGAGCGCGACCATGGTCATCGGAAGCCGCCACTGGGCCATCGCGGAGGGTTACATTCCCGCGCCCGGCCACGACGATGACGACCCGCGCTTCGAAAGCCACGAAGCGGCGTGCCTGCTGAATGCCAATGACGTCGAGGCGCACGTGGCGATCACGTTATATTTCAGTGACCGCGAACCGGTGGGCCCGTATCGCGTGAGCGTCCCGGCGCGCCGCACGCTGCACCTGCGCTTCAACGATTTGAAGGATCCGCAACCGGTGCCGCGTGAAACCGATTACGCCAGCGTGTTCGAATCCGATGTCGCGATCGTGGTGCAACACACGCGACTGGATTCACGGCGGCCGGCGCTCGCGTTGTTGAGCACGATTGCGTTCTGCCAAACGGACGGCTGAGCCGGGTCACTCGGCGATGCGGGCCTCGGGGGCTTCGCGCATCGGCCGTTCCGACCAGTAGCATTGATCCGGCTGGGTGCGCGCGGGCGCCGGCGTCATCGGGGCATCGCCGACCTTGTTCCACATGCGCACTTCGCGTTCCTTGTAAGCGCCCCAGCGCGAATGGAAATTGTGGTCCTCGTACACGCCCAGCATGCAGCGGGTGTGTCCCACCACGAGAAAACGGACATATTCGCGTTCCGTCGGCAGTGAATTCGTGGTGTCGATCCAATCGTTCATGGAGCTCCTCCTGTCGGGATGCGGGTTTCTGGTCGCATCCCGGAATGCACGCGGCGTGCCATGAACGAACGCAACATCGATCATGACCGCGCGCTGAGCATGCGCGCTGTTTGCGCGGATATCCCGATCGCGCAGCCAGTGCGTACGGCCGTCGACAACACCTGAACATTCGCGCAAAGCGTTCCGGCACCCGGAAATTCCTTCCCGGCCGCGAAGCCGCGCCGGCGCGCCAGGCATGCCGTTCCGCGGCCGCCGGCATGGCACATCGCTTGCTTGCACCGGGGGCCGCACGACGCGGCAGCCTCTTTCGCAAAGGAGTATGGAATGAACTACAAATTTGCCGCTGCAACGTTGGTGCTTGCGGGTGCCTTTGGCGCTGCCGGTTGTTCGCACAACAACAACGGGCAGCAGGGACCGGCATCGAATGGCTCCGCCCAGACGCCGCCCTACAGCGGGGCTACCGCGGCGCAACCCATGGGCACGCCGCCCGCGGCCGGAACTTCGAGCGGCGCCGCCGCGGGCAGCATGGGCGCCCCGAATGGCGCGGCTACGAGTGGCGCGGCGGGTCCCACCACGCCGTTCAACGATCTTGCGGGCAGCAAGGGCTACATCACGCAGCAGGATGCGCAACGCGATTCCTGGCTCGGCGCTCATTTCTCCGCTTGCGACGCCAACCACGACGGCAAACTGACGCAGCAGGAATACGCGCAGTGCACGCCGATGCACGGCGGCACGAACACGCCGGAGGGCGTGCCGGCATCCGGATCGTCAACGCCTTGAGTTTTGCTTTCGTGATAGTCGGGCACATGGATGTGCCGGCGGATCCCATGGATGGGTACCAATGGAGCGAATGATGGCAAAGGGAAAGGCATCGAAAGCCGCACGCAAATCCAGCCGGGCGACCCCATCGCCGGCCGGCGAGCGCCAGAGGAAGATCCAGCGCGAGGTCGAGAAGCAGCCGGCCAGGAAGAGCGCAAAGAAGAAACCCGTGCAGGCGGGTCCCGCGCGCCAGCCGGAAAAGCAGGCGCCGCAACACCTCAGCAAACCCGGCGATGAGCAGCAGCTCGATCCGGCGCCGCGTTACGAGGCGCCGTTCTACGCGGGCAGCGGCAAGCTCGAGGACAAGGTCGCGCTGATCACCGGCGGCGATTCGGGCATCGGCCGCGCGGTCGCGGTGCTGTTCGCGCGCGAAGGCGCCGATGTCGCCATCGGCTACCTGGAGGAAGACGACGACGCCGCGCAAACCGCGCAGGCGGTGGAGAAGGAAGGCCGCCGCTGTTTCACGTTGAAGGGCGACGTGAAGGATCCCGGGTTCTGCCGCGAGCTGGTGGAAAAGACGGTGGAGAACCTCGGCCACCTGGACGTGCTGGTGAACAACGCGTCGTTCCAGATGCATTGCGACAAGCTGGAGGACCTGACCGAGGAACACCTGCAGGAAACCCTGCAGACCAACATCGCCGGTTACTTCCATATGGCGCGCGCGGCGCTGCCGCACCTCGGGGAAGGCAGCGCAATCATCAACACCGGCTCGGAAACGGGTCTGTTCGGAGCGGGCGCACTGCTGGACTACTCCGCCACCAAGGGCGCGATCCACGCGTTCACCCGCTCGCTGGCGAAAAACCTGCTGCCGCGCGGCATCCGCGTAAACGCCGTGGCGCCGGGCCCGGTGTGGACACCGCTCAATCCTTCCGACCGCCCGGCGAAGGACGTCGCGAAGTTCGGCAGCGACAGCGCGATGGGGCGCGCCGCGCAACCCGAGGAGCTTGCGCCGGCGTATGTTTTCCTCGCTGCGCCCGCCTGTTCGTCGTACATCAGCGGCAGCGTGCTGGAAGTGCTGGGCGGGCCTACCGGCTGAAAGTTCCTGGTCACGGCGCACCACGTACACCGCAAAGGTGTATAACGCTCTTTCGCGCAGCATGGTGGAAACGAAAGCACGCGGTCCGGACAATCCGCGCATTGTTTGGTGAATCGGGGATTAAACCGCGAGCGCAGGATTGCGCTGGGCACGCGCTTTGGCGCGTGCCTTAACGCCCCCTTCAACAGGATTTGGTTAGCTTCGCGGCTTCCACGCGAGGAGAGATTGATGAGGGCAAGTGCCGCCGTTGGCCACGTGCTTCTGATCGAAGACGATGATGGCTTCGCGCGGGTCGTGGCGGAAGTTGCGCGGCAGTGCGGCTGCAAGTTCGCGCGCGCGCGCACGCTGGAGCAGGCCAGGAAGATGGCCGCCGAACAGGGCTTCGACCTGCTGCTGGTGGACATTACGCTGCCGGATGGCAGCGGTCTCGAATTGCTGGATGACCTCGATCTCGGGTCGCATGGCCGCATCGCGATCGTCACCGGCGCACCCAGCGTGGAAAGCGCGCTGCGCGTCCTCAAGTCACCGGTGGTCGACTATCTGGTCAAGCCGGTGCTGGCGGAAACCCTGCGGCAGCTGCTCGTGGAAGCCAACGACAATGCGGGCCGCCGCGCCGCGCTGGCCAAATCCGCGGGCGGGATGGTCGGCACTTCGCACCACATGCGCGAACTGTTGCGCGAAGTCGAACGGGTAGGGCCGACCGACGTTTCCGTGCTGGTGCACGGCGACAGCGGCACCGGCAAGGAACTGGTCGCGCGCGCGCTGCATCACGCGAGCGGGCGCAGCGGGCCCTTCGTCGCGGTCAACTGCGGCGCACTCGCGCAGGACCTCATGGGCAGCCTGCTGTTCGGCCACGAGCGCGGCTCGTTCACCGGCGCCGTGCAGTCGCACACCGGCTATTTCGAGCAGGCCGAAGGCGGCACGCTGTTCCTCGACGAGATCACCGAAATGCCGCAGGCGCTGCAGGTCTATCTGCTGCGCGTCATCGAAACGCGGACGTTGACGCGCGTCGGCGGCACGCGCGAACTGCCGGTCGACGTGCGCCTGATCGCGGCCACCAACCGCGAACCGCGCGCGTGCGTCGAGGCGGGCCTGCTGCGCCACGACCTGTATTACCGGCTCAGCGGCTACCGCATCCACACCGCGCCATTGAGCGAACGCCGCGAAGACATTCCGCTGCTGGCGGAACATTTTCTTGCCGAACTGAATCGCCGCTACGGAACCAACAAGCAGTTCGCGCCCGAGGCGCTCATCCGCATGAGCGATGCGCCTTGGCCCGGCAACGTGCGCGAATTGCGCCACGCGGTGCAGCGCAGCTATCTGCTCGCGCGCGACAACACCCTGATGGATTTCCGGCCCGACGCGAGCCCGCAGAGCGTGGGCGTGGAAGCGGGCAACCGGGTCAACTTCACCGTCGGCATGTCGTTCGAGGACGTGGAACGCGAGATGCTGCTGAAGACGCTGGCGCGCTGCGGCAACAACAAGTCGCGCGCCGCGCGCATCCTCGGCATCACGTCGAAGACGATCTACAACCGGCTCATCCGCTATCGGGCGCAAGGCTTGATCGATGACGAACTCGCCGCGGGCCTGACGGCCGACGAGCCGTAGGAACCGCACCGCGAAAAATAGTTTCGTCCGCGGGAAAGCTGGTAAATGATTTCCGCGTCGCGTACCGGAGGATCCGTTCGCCGACCATTCCGGAATTCCGGCCGCGCAATCCGATGGCAGCCTGGAATCCACGCCACACAAGGCTTTGCATCGCCCGGTTCAGGCGCCGTTGAACGTGAAGACGAGGTCGGCACGCATCTTGCTCCTTACGGGGCGCCGCGACTGAGCAGCGCAGAGTCGAACGACAAGGATTGTCAATCGAGTGACGGCTGGCCGATACGGAAATGCGGGCATCGATGCGACGGGATCCAAGAGTCCCGACAACATCGAATCCTGCCCCGGCCTCGCCACCATTCGCTTGCGGTCCTCGCGAGTGGGATTTGGGCAGTGAACGCCCTGCGCTTCTCAGTCGCGGCCTGATACATGAATCTCGAGTTGCCAAGGATCCATCGCATGCACGAACGTTTGTCCCAATCCCACGAACAAACGACTGGCACCACCCGGCATGCGCTCGTGGCCGAACGGATACGTATCAGGCATCTCGAAAAGGCATTGGCGTGCGCGGCGGATGGGATGTTCCGCGAGCGTTGCGAGGCAGAACTGGCATCGAGCAGGATGCGCGTGCTGGCTCTCGAACGCACGCTTCGCATGGACGCGAACGCGCACCGCCATGTCGATGCGGAACACGTGGACGAATGCCTGTTGAGCGCCATGGATCTGGCCAGGGCGAATGGTGATCCCAGTGCCGCCGAAGCGGTGGCGCAGGAGTGCCTGGCGCTGCTCGAAATGCATTGCCGCACGCTGGTCGGACCGCGAATGTTCGAACGGGCGAACACGGCAATCGAAGGCGGACTTGCGGAAGGAGTGGGTTGAACATGAAAAGCGTGGGTGACGTGATGACGGGTGACGTGTTCCTCGTCACGCCCGAACAGACCATCGCCGAAGCAGCGCTGCTGATGCGGGAAAAGGACGTGGGCAGCGTGGCCGTGCGCAGCGACGACAAGCTGGTCGGCATGCTGACGGACCGCGACATCGCCGTGCGCGCGGTCGCCGAAAACCTGGCGCCGGCAACGCCGGTGCAGGAAGTCATGAGCGGTGACATCAAGTATTGCTTCGAAGACCAGGACGTCGATGAGGTGGCAGCCAACATGGCGGAGCTGGAAATCCGCCGGCTGCCGGTGGTGAATCGCGACAAGCGGCTGGTCGGCATCGTCGCGCTCAGCAACATGGCCTTTTCCGACGAACCCGATTCGACATCGGTCTACCTGAAATCAGTCGCATGTCCGCATTGACCTCTCGACAACGGAATACACACTCCATGGAAAGCTCGGCACGAACCGCGGTTCCGCAAAGCATGTCGATTCGCCTTACCGGCGCGGAAGCGGGCGTGAGCGCAGTGATGGCCGCGATCCGCGGTTTGCCGGAAGTGGATGGCATCGTCGAGATGTCGCTCGATGCACCGTCGCAGCCTGACGACTCGAGTTCCGCAGGGCTGCCGGACGACACGGCTTCGGACTATCAGGAAGTGCGCGTGCACGTTCCGAGCTCCGTCGCCTACGACTACGTGCACGGTCGCATCGAAACGCTGGCGGCGACGAGCGGCGTGGTGGTCGAGTGGCTGGACCTGGAGTGATGCCGTGAACGCAATCAACGTGCAAGCCGAACCCACGGGAGCAGCCGTGATGGAATCCAATACACACGCGGCGGGCGTGCGCTACGAGCGCAACCCGCCGGCGAGCGCGATCCAGGGCGCGCCGGAGAGCTTCGGCCAGGTCATCGGTTCGCTGGCGCACGCGCTGTCCAACTCGCTCAATTCGATCATGGCCGCGACCCAGCTTGCGAACATGTTGATCGCGCAGAATCGCGCGGACGATGCGCGCATCTCGCTGGATCGCGCCGAGGCGGAATGCCTGCGGGCGGCGCGCCTGCTGCGCGATGGACGCAACCTTGCGACGCTCGAGGTGCCGGGCGAAACCGGTGGCGTGGATGTCGCCGCGCTGCTTTTCGTGTGCGCGGAAGCCTGCTCCGACCTCGGCAACGTCCGGGTCGAATGCGAACCGGGACTGCCGCTGGTGCGCGGCCAAGCCGATGCGCTGAAGCGGCTGTTCGTGGAGATCCTCGACAACGCGTTCGAATTCGGCGGCAGGGAAGTGATGGTGACGGCGGCTGCCGAGCGCGAGCTGGGCACCGTGTTCATCGAAGTTGCCGACGATGGTTCGGGCGTGCGCGTGCAATCGCCCGCGATCTTCGAGTCGTTCATGACCTCCGACCCGGCCGAGCACAGCGGCCTCGGGCTTGCCTTCGCGACCAAGATCGCGAGCGCATATGGCGGAGCCGTCGGCTGCGAAGGCGCGCATCAGGGCGCGCGGTTCTGGGTGCGCCTGCCGATCGCCGACGATCGCCAGCAAAGCCATTCGCCGGGCGAACAGCGCGGATCTGCGGGTTAATACGGGTATGAGCACCGCGGCGATGAACCAGGAGGCAACGATGAGACATACCGATTTCATGGCGGACAAGGTCAAGGACGAATGGCCGAAGATTTCCGGCCGCATGCGGCGTCATTGGCCCATGCTGACCGAGGGCGACGTGCGCGCGCCGAGTGGCGACGCCGAATACCTCGCCGAGAGATTGCAGGAACGTTACGGACTGGATCGGCGCGAAGCCATCCTGCAGGTTTACGAATTCGAGTGCGAGTTGTGACGTCCCGGCGGGGCGTCCAGGGATGCACGATCAACGGAGAAAGCGAATGAATGAAGACAGGATCAAGGGACAGTGGCGGCAATTGAACGGCAAGCTGAAATCGCGCTGGGGCAAATTGACCGACGATGATTTGCGGGTTGCCGACGGCAATGCGGAGTACCTCGCCGGCAAGCTGCAGGAGAGATACGGGATTGCGAAGGACGAGGCGACAAAGCAGGTTCGCGAATTCGAAAAAGACATGTGACAGGTGGCGCGCGCGGCGTATGCCGCACGCAGCCACGCAATGCGAAGTGCCGTCCCCCTGCGGCACTTCCTGCGGCGCCACGGATGGTTCCGCGCCGGTTCGGGCGCTTCCCCCTGTGCGTTCGAACTCGGTGGCCGGCGCGTCAGACGCGCGCCGGCGCGCTTCGGGCAGGACACGGATTGCCTGCCCGAAGTTTCTTCAAAGAAAGGTCGGTAACCCTTCCGCGACAAGGAGTACATCATGTTGTACTACGCAGTCGTCTTCCTGATCATCGCCATCATTGCCGGGTTCTTCGGTTTCTTCGGCGTTGCCGGCCTCGCGGCGAGCATCGCAAAGATCCTGTTCGTCATTTTCATCATCCTGTTCATCCTGTCGCTGATCTTCGGGCGTCGGCGCCGGATCTAGCGCGCGGGAACGATGGCAGCAGCGGAGGCCGCGCGCGGAGCAAGGCAACGTAGTACGCCGCGCGCGGATGCTGCAGGACGGTGATGGACGCACTCCGCGACATCCTTGCGGAACCTTGGGTGCGCGTCGCGATCGTGCTCGTCGGGGCACTGATCGCCGCGATCGTGGTCTTCAAAATTTTGCGTTACGCCGCACGGCGCATGTTGAAGCCGGGCGACGTGCTGGCGATCGTGCTGGCGCGCTGCGAGCATCCGTTCGAACTGGTGCTGCCGCTGCTCGCGCTGCAATTCGCATTGCTGGATACCGATCTCGGGCTGGGCCACGGCAAGCTGCTGGATGCAATGCGTCACGGAATCAGGGTGGCGCTGCTGGCCGCGCTGACGTGGCTGGCGGTGCGCGCCATTTCCGGCATCGAGCGCGCGATCAATCTGCGCCACCCGGCGGACATCGAGGACAACCTGCACGCGCGCCAGGTGCAGACGCAGACCAAGGTGCTGTCGCGTTCCGGGATGCTGCTGGTCGGCGTGCTCGGCATCGCCACGATCCTGATGACATTCCCCGGCGTGCGCTCGTTCGGCGCGAGCCTGCTGGCATCGGCGGGCGTCGCGGGCCTCGTGATCGGCCTGGCCGCGCGGCCCGTGCTGAGCAACCTGCTGGCGGGTTTGCAGATCGCGCTCGCGCAACCGATCCGGCTCGACGACGTGCTGATCATCCAGAACGAATGGGGGCGCGTCGAGGAGATCACCGGCACCTACGTGGTGCTGCGGATCTGGGACGAACGCAGGCTGATCATTCCATTGCAGTGGCTGATCGAGAACCCATTCCAGAACTGGACGCGCACCAGCTCGCAGATTCTCGGCACAGTGTTCCTGTGGGTGGACTACGGTTTGCCGCTGGCGCCGCTGCGCGCCGAACTGGATCGCGTCGTCCATGCAGCGCCCGAGTGGGACCAGCGCGTGGTGGTGTTGCAGGTGACCGATGCCGACGAGAAGACGATGCAGTTGCGCATCCTGGTCAGCAGCAGGAATTCGGGATTGAACTTCGACCTGCGTTGCCGCGTGCGCGAAGCGCTGATCGATTTCCTGCGCCGCGACTATCCGGAATACCTGCCGCGCGTCCGCATCGAAACCGGTTCCGAACCGCAGCGCGCGACACTGCCGCTGCACGCGGCGCCGCCGTCGCTGGGCGGCGGCGGGGGCTCGCCATCGCCGGAGAGGCAATAATCACGCACGCGCTTCGTACCATCGGCGCGATCGGTTGACGACGCGCACCACCGACAGCATGACCGGCACTTCGATCAGTACGCCCACCACGGTGGCCAAGGCTGCACCCGAGCGCACACCGAAAAGTCCTACCGCCGTTGCCACCGCCAGTTCAAAGAAGTTGCTGGCGCCGATCAGTGCGGAAGGCCCGGCGACGCAGTACGGCACGCCCAGCCTGCGGTTGAGCCAATAAGCCAGGCCGGAGTTGAAATAGACCTGGATCAGGATCGGCACCGCGAGCATGCCGATCACGGCAGGTTCGGCGACGATTTGTTTCCCCTGGAAACCGAACAACAGCACCAGCATCGCCAGCAAAGCCGCCAGCGACACTGGTCCCAGCCGTTTCAGTACGGCTTGCAACCGCGGCATTCCGCCGCGTGCCAACAGCCGGCGCCGCAGCAGCAGGCTCGCGACCACCGGAACCATGATGTACAGCAGCACCGACAGGAGCAGCGTGTTCCAGGGCACGCTGATCGAGGAAATGCCCAGCAGCAGCGCCACGATGGGTGCAAAGGCGAACACCATGATCGCGTCGTTCAAGGCCACCTGGCTCAAGGTGAAGTGCGGTTCGCCATTGCAGAGATTGCTCCACACGAACACCATCGCCGTGCAAGGTGCCGCCGCCAGCAGGATCAGCCCGGCAATGTAGGAATCGAGTTGGGCCGCCGGCAGGTACGCCACGAACACGTGACGGATGAATATCCAGCCCAGCAGCGCCATCGAGAACGGCTTCACCGCCCAGTTGACGAACAGCGTGACACCGATGCCTTTCCAGTGCTGGCGCACGCCTGCCAGGGTGTGGAAATCGATCTTGAGCAGCATCGGCACGATCATCAGCCAGATCAGCAGTGCGACAGGCAGATTGACCTGCGCCATTTCCATGCCGCCCAATTTCGCAAAGACACCGGGGAACAGATGGCCGAGCAGCGTACCTGCAGCGATGCACAACAGCACCCAGATGGTCAGATAGCGCTCGAAGATGCCGATAGGTGCGCGCTGCGATGGCATGGCAGCAACAGATGTTTCCACAACCGGCTCGTTCATGGGCGAGGCTCGGAGCCAATCAATCCAATCTCCTGCAAGGCATGGCGTGCCTCGGCTCCGGCAAGCCGACTTGCCGGAAGTGCCAGCATCGCCTCGATGCGTTTCCTGAGAATTCCCCATGCATCGCGGTACGCCGCACGTCGGGTCGATTCATCCCCAACCACGCGGGCAGGATCCGCCACACCCCAATGCGCCGTGACGGGCGAGCCGAACCAGACCGGACACGCTTCGCCCGCGGCGTCATCACAGACAGTGATCACGAAATCCATGGGGGGCGCGCCTTCCTCGACAAATTCATCCCAGGACTTGCTGCGAAGACGTTCAGCGGGATAGCCGAGACCGGTTGCAAGCTCCGCAGCCAGCGGCTGGACCCGTCCCGCAGGATGGCTGCCCGCACTGAATGCTTCGAAGCGCCCATGGCCGAGGACGTTCAACAACGCCTCAGTCATGATGCTGCGCGCGGAATTGCCGGTGCACAGGAACAGTACGCGGTACGGATTGGTGCTCATCGTGCGTTCGCGTCACGCAGCCTGCGTTTTCGGTCCGCAGCAGGACGACTGCGGGCCGCAACACGTCCCGGATTTGGCGGACTCCACGTGTGTGGCGGGTGCCGAATAGGTCGTGGCTTCGCCGTGCGTATGAAAGGTTTCCCAGCGCACGCCCTGCGGGTCCTCGGCCCAATACTTGTCCGAATGCGCGTAGCAGCAGGTAGTGCCTTGCTCGGCCAGGGCGACCGCATCGGCCGCAATCAGTCGTTCACCGATGGCTTCAAGTTCCGCACCGTCTTCCGCTTGCAAGCCGAGGTGATCCACGCCAGCTGTACGGTCGCGTTGCGAAATCGCGAAGTTGACGCGCGGGTCTTCGAGCATCCATTTGGCGTAGTCGGGCTTGTGCACGCTCGGTGCGCTTCCGAACAGGGTGGAATAGAAGCGGATGCTGGCATCCAGGTCGCTGACATTGACGTGCACGTGAAAACGCTTCATGGGGATGATCTCCGTTTGGGTTGGGGTGCGCACACCGGCGCACAGGAAGCGGTGTCGCTGCCGCAGCAGTTCTCGGTGAGGAAGCCAAGCAGCGCGTTCATGCGCGCGTAATCGGCGCGACAACGGATCGAGCGGCCTTCACGCACATCGCGCACGAGGCCGGCGCGCCGAAGCACGTGGAGATGGCTGGTAAGCGTGGGCGCGGGCAGTTTGAGACGGTTGCTTATTTCGCCGACGGCCAAACCTTCAGGGCCGGCCTGCACCAGCAGGCGGTAGGCCGCCAAGCGAGTGTCGTGCGCCAGCGCTTTCAAGGCTTCAACGGCTGCAGTTTGTTTCATAGTTTCGAAAATATAAAACATTTTCTGCAGATGTCAAGCGACGAAATGCCATGAGCGCAGGTGGGGCGTTGAATCCGATGCAGCCAGCGCGGCCGGCGTCGACCTGATCACGGCCCGGAGACGAAGCGGGTGTACATTGCGTCAACGACTTCCGGCATGGAGCAGGGCGCCACGCGAGCTGGCCGGGTGACCACATCGCGAAGCTGCTCAACCGAGGCACCATGACACCGCTCGACAAACCGATCAAACGTGCGCTCCGCGTGGGTGGCAAGACATACACGCTTACGATCGACCCGAACGAACTGAAGCTCACCGAGAAGAGCCATCGCCGCGGCGTCACCTTGCTCTGGAAAGACATCCTGAGCGGCGATGCCGCCCTGGCCGCGGCCTTGCAGGCGTCGACGGCGAAGCTGGGCGTGCGTCGCGCTAGTGGTGCGGCAGGAATGCCGTCGCGAACATCACCACCGCCGCGGCGCCCATCACGCAGGTCGCGGCCCAGCCCAGCATCTTGAGCACGCGCGGAATCGGAAACCGGCCCATCTTCCTGCGGCGCGCGGCCAGCAGCATGATCAGCACCATCAACGGCACCGCGACCACGCCGTTGATCACGGCGCTCCAGTACAGCATCTTGATCGGGTCCATGGGCGTGAAACTCAACGTCATGCCGCCGAGCGTCGCGACCGCGATCGCGCCGTAAAACAGCTTGGCGCGCTGCGGCTTCCGCTCGAGACCGGTGCGCCAGCGAAACGTTTCGCCCAGCGCGAACGCAGCCGATCCGGCCAGCACCGGAATCGCAAGCATGCCGGTGCCGATGATGCCGCCCGAGAACAGCACGAACGCGAATTTTCCGGCCAGCGGTTTCAGCGCCATCGCCGCGTCGGCCGAAGTCTGGATGTCGGTCTTGCCGTGCGCGTGCAACACCGCTGCGCCGGCGAGAATGATGCAGAACGCGACCACCTCGGAGAACACCATGCCGGTCACGGTATCCACCCAGATCCGGCGGAACGCGCGATCCGCGTGCTTCGGCTTCTGCTTCAGCGGTTGCCGGCGCGGGCTGGTGCGGACCTCGTTCGCCTCCTGCGAACTCTGCCAGAAAAACAGGTAAGGACTGATGGTGGTGCCCAGCACGGCCACGATGCCCACTGCGTAATCCACCTTCATCGTCAGCGTCGGCCACACCGTCTGCTTCGCCACGTGCGCCCACGGCACGTGCACCATCACGATGGTGGCGATGTACGCGAGCAGGCTGAGCGCGAGCAGCTTCAGGATCGGCGTGTAACGCCGCATCGGCACGAACACCTGCAGCACCACCGAGAGGATCGCTGCAATGGCCGCGTAGAGCGGGGCAGGGCCGCTGACCAGCAGCTTCGCGGCCGCGCCGATCGCGCCGATGTCGGCGGCGAGATTGATCACGTTCGCGACGGCAAGCAGGATCACCGCGCCCGCTACCACGGGCAACGGGAATTCCTTGCGCAGATTCTCGGCGAGCCCCGCGCCGGTGACGCGCCCGATGCGAGCGCACACCGACTGGATCCCGATCATCAGGGGCAGGGCGAGCAGGACCGTCCAGAGGATGCCGTAGCTGAAAGCCGCGCCGACCTGCGAATACGTGGCGATGCCGCTCGGGTCGTCATCTGCCGCACCGGTGACGAAGCCCGCGCCCAGCGTTTTCCACCACGGCGTCTCGTTTTTCTGCGGCATGCACCATTCCTTGTACCACCGCCTCCGGACCTCGGCGCTACATGATGGCCAATGTCAGGTGAAGAAATGCTGATGGCGACGCTGCGGCGCGCCGCAGAAGAGCACGGGTCACCGCATTACCTGCTGCACCTCCTTGCACGTGCGGTGAACGATTTCGAGAGAGGCTGGCGGCATCCTTGCCGCCGTGCTGCATCCCTGCCGCGCTCAACGATTGAGCGATCTTCAACTGCTCGCAGGCGCACTGCTCTGGAGCGAGCCGACCTGAAGGCCGGAAACATCCACGTGCTTCACGCCGCGCACATGCATGGCGGCTTTCTTCGCCTTGGCAATGTCCCTGTGCTTGGCGACCGTGCCGGTGAGCGTTGCGGTGCCGTTGCTGAAACTGACCTGGACGTCGGTGGCCGTGACGCCGTGAGCCGTCAGTGCGTGCTTGACCTTTTCTTCCACGTTGCTGCTCGAGGTCATGTCGCTCGACGAGCTGGGGCTGCTCATCTGATTGGGCGATGCCGTCGTCGACGGCGACTGCGGTGTCATCTGCGGCGTCGCCTGCTGCGCGTACGCTGCAGCGCCGAAAGACGCGACGATCAGGGATGCCAAGGCGGCTGCGATGCGGGTTTTCATGATGGACTCCTTGTCTGGATTGAACATTTGCGTTTCACGGTTGCGCGACCGCTCATTTGAGGCACTGACAACGATCGCGGCCACTCCCATCTTGAACCTTGCTGATGAACAGGCATCGAATTGCGCTTCAGGATCGTGACGATCGATGGAGGGCAGTCGCGCTTCGCTGAACGAAGCCTCCGCCTTCACGGCGCGCATGCAGGCAAGCCACGCCGGCTTCGCCGGCCGGTCCACCAACGGATGAATACCGGTCGCGTTCAGTGCGCGCGACCTAGAATTAGAAGAGGGTTGCACGGAACCGGCGACCCGCAATCTGCAAGGAGCGCACCCCCATGGCCGAGCCCGTCAAATTTCTTTCATCCCGTTTTCTTTCCGCATCGACGCTGGTCGGCGCGGAAATCAGGAATCCCCAGGACGAATCCCTCGGTTACCTCAAGGACGTCATGATCGACAGCGCCAGCGGCAAGATTGCCTATGGCATCGTGACTTTCGGTGGCGTTCTGGGCATCGGTACCAAGCTGTTCGCGATTCCCTGGGACGCATTCAGCGTCGATCCGGAGCGCGAACGCCTGGTGCTCGACGTTTCCCGGGAACGCCTCAAGGACGCACCCGGTTTCGATTCGAACCACTGGCCGAACTTCGCCGACCCCGGCTTCGCCGATCAAGTCGGCACGCACTTCCGCGCGAGGTCCACGCAAGAGCACAAGATCATCCACCCGGAATGAGCGTTGCTGCGTGGGCTGCCTCGCACGGCCTCCGGCGCGGCGGGGCAATCAGGCGGAAAGAAACGGCTCCAGCCTTGGATTCGGCTGACCCTTGATTGATGCAAATGCCTATTGTGTAAAGTTACGTGCCATCGGGTCGCCACCCTTTGGGATGGCGCGCGATCAACCCTTCCCGATCGTTCTCGCTACGCACTGTTCCCAAATCGCACGACAGCGGACGACCCGTGCGTAGCTCAAACGATCTGGACCAGCGCTGGTGAACGTCGTCATAGAACCATTTCACGCCGGCGACACAAGCCTGTTGCAAAGGTCTTGGCATGGGCGGAGCAACATGCGGAACGATTGGAACGGGATCGGCTGCTGGCGTGGTCGAAGGCGCAGAAACCGCGCCCACAACAGATGGAACGCGAGCCTCCCCGAGCACGAAGATCCACAGCCAGCAAGCCAACAATGTTGCGACCAGCGCGACCGAGTAATAACCCCAAGTCTTCCACGGCATTGCGACCCCTCCCATCAACCAACAAACAAGGAGGATGCCATGCGCTACGAGGAATTACCCGGACCACTGCAAGGTTGGACCTACGACGAACGCGGCGTGATCTACACCGCGAGCGGCTACAGAACCACGGCCCGGCAGATCGAGTTTTGCATGTGGATGTACGAGTGCATGAGCGCCGAAGCCAAGCGCTGGATGATCCACAGCGACGAATGCCCCGGCGGACTGCGACCACTTTACCAAGTCGCAGATCTCGAAAGCGGCTTGGCGGCAAATGGAATAGTCAGCGAAACAGCAAATCGTCTCAATACAGCGCGTCGTGGTCACCGACATTGATCGGCACGATCTGGTGTTCGCGGATGACCAGTTCCAATGTCAGCCGATATAAGAGATTGATCGAAACCGAGTGCAGCCCTTTCAGCTTGCCGCTCAATGCATGCAACCTGAGCGAAGGATGATGCGGGTTGGCTTGCAGCAGAAGGAGTGTCTTGCGGTATTGCTCCCGCTGCTGTGGATGAAGTTTGAGGAAGCGCGCCGCGCGGCGGTTGTACTGATTGGTGAAGACGAGCGTCCAGCTCACTCGGCAAACCTCATGATCGGGCCAACCGCTTCATGTGCGCGTCCACCGATTCTTCCACGAAGCGGCCAGCCGCAATGTCCGCCTGGCTTTCAGCCAGTGCGGCGGTCAACTCGCACTCGCGCAGATACCGGTACTGCTCGATTCCCATCACGACAAAGCGATCCTTGCCGCGTACCGAGACCATTGCCTCGGGCGCATCTTCCAGCGCTTCGGTGATCGCGGATACGCCCTGCGTTTTCAGATTGTTGGCGCTGATCGAACCCATGGCAGATACCTCATCGACGGGCTACATCGTACCATGAATCGTGCTGTTATTCGTGCTGTTTACCGCCCGCTTCGCTGGTGCGCTTCAGCAACCGCTGCATGGTCGCGGTGAGCTGACCGACCGATAGCGGTTTGCCGAGGTGCGCATCGAAACTTGCGCGCATGGCACGCTGCACATCGTTGGGCCGGGTGAAGCCGGTCATCGCCACCAGCGGCACGTGTTCGCCACCTGGCAGCGCACGCCGGCGTTCGGCCAATTCGTAGCCATCCATGTTGGGCATGCCGATGTCGGCGAACACGATGTCGTGCGGTTGCGTCCGGAATTCGTCGAGCGCCTGCGCGCCGTCGTGCGCCACGGTGACCTCGGCGCCTTCCAGTTCCAGCAATTGCGCCAGCGAATCGACTGCATCGGTGGCGTCGTCGGCGATCAGTACCTTCACGCCGGCCCATTGCCTGGCTTCGAGGCTGGCGTTCTCGCCGCGCAGCGGCGTCACCACACCGTACTCGAAGAGCGGCAGCCACACGCTGAAGGCTGCGCCGCGGCCCAGGCCGTCGGAATGTACCTGGATGCGGCCGCCCTGCCGCTCCACCAGTTGCTTCACCAGCGCCAGCCCGATGCCCAAGCCGCCCTTGCCGGTCAGCGCGCGGCTGGGCGCCTGCCCGAACATCTCGAAGATGCGCGAGGTGAAGTGCGGTTCGATGCCCTGCCCGGTATCGGCCACGGTGAGCCGGCCGCACTTGTTCTCGGTGTCGATGCGCACGTCGATGCTGCCGCCGGGCGGAGTGAATTTGATGGCGTTGCTGAGCAGGTTCCAGACGATCTGCTCCAGCCTTGCCGCATCGGCACGCACGATCACCGGTTCCTGCGGCAGGTTGCACGACAGCGACAACGCGCTGGTCGAGGCATCCGCGCGCGCGGTTTCGACGATGCCCTGCACGCTCGCGCCCATGTCCACCGCTTCCGGGTTCAGCACCAGCTTGCCGGTGCGGATGCGCGACATGTCCAGCAGGTCGTCGATGATCTTGCCCTGCCCGCGGATGGCACGGCGGATCATCTCCAGCGCGTTGTGCATGGGCGTTGATTCGCGTGCCGCGGGCAGCCGGGCCAGCAGGTCGGCATTGACGCTGATCAGGTTCAGCGGGTTTTTCAGTTCGTGCGAGATCACCGCCAGGAAATCATCCTTCAAGGCGTTGGCGGCCTCGGTGTCGCGGCGCAATTCGGCGCCGCTGACCTCGCGCACGTCGCCGCGCAGCGCACGCAGCTCGCGCTGGGTGGTGTCGCGCACGATCTTGACGAAGCCGTGCACGCCTTCGCTGTCGATGCGGCCCAGCATGCCGCTGCAGAACACGCGCTCGCCGGCCTTGCTGAGGTGCCAGCGCGCCTCTTCGATGTGGCCGCTGGCGGTGGCGTCGATCAGTTCATTGCGCGGTACGCCCGCTTCCACGTCTTCCGGCGTGAAGATGCGGTCAAAGCCCTGCCCCCGCATTTCCTCGGCGCTCCAGCCGAACAGCTTTTCCGCGCCGGAGTTCCAGGCAGTGATCTGGCCGCCGGCGTCGGTCACGATGATCGCGTAATCGCGCGCGGCCTGGGCAGCGGCGCGCAAGTGGTCTTCGCTCTGCGTGATGCGTTCTTCGGCGCGGCGCAGGCTGGTGGTGTCGAAGAACGTGAGCACCGCGCCGTCGATCAGGTTTTCGCCGGTGCGGTACGGCAGCACGCGTGCCATGTACCAGCGGCCGTCCGCACTGCGCACTTCGCGCTCGATCAGGCGCAGCGATTCGAATGCGCCGCGCGCGTCGTCGGCGAGCTTGGGATAATCCAGCCGGCTGGTGATGTCGAGCAGGCTGCGGCCGACGTCGCCGGGGATGATGTTGAACAGATCCGCTGCGCGCGGCGTGTAGCGCTTGATGCGCAACCCCGCATCCACGAACATCGTGGCGATGTCGGTGGAACCGATGAAGTTCTGCAGGTCGTCGTTGCTCTTGGCCAGTTCATCGACCTTGGTCTTCAGTTCGAAATTGACGGTGGTCAGCTCCTCGTTGACCGATTGCAATTCTTCCTTGCTGGTTTCCAGTTCTTCCGTCGCCGAGCGCAACTCCTCGTTGATGGCCTGCAATTCCTCGTTGGATGCCTTCAGTTCCTCGTTGGAGGTTTCGTATTGCTCGACGGTGGACTGCAACCGCTCGCGGGTGCGCTGCAGTTCCTCTTCGAGATTCAGCAGCACATTGCTTTTTTCGCCGCCCTGTCCCGGCTCGAGGCTGGGGCCCAGTGCGTCCTCGACCTCGTCGAACAGCACCAGCACGAATTCCGCGCCGGCTTCGGGATCGCGAAATGGCCGCGCGATGATGTTGACGAAGCGCAACGGCTTGTCGGGACCGTGGATCTTGACGCGCGCCTCCACGCTCTTGTTGCTGTGCACGGCCTGGAACAGCGTGCTGCGCAATTCGCCGCGCAAGCTCGGATCGACCACCGCCACCAGGTTGTGCGTGGGCTCGCCCGCGGGCAGTTGCAGGTAACGTCCCGCGTGTTCGGATAGGTGCACGATGTCGCCGTCGCGGTCGACGATCACCGAAGGCGGTGCATAGAACTCCAGCACCCGCTGGTGCACGTCGGCGAAGGAGAACCCGCCCTTGCGCCGTGCAGCCGGCGCCTTGGCCTGCGCCGCACCCGCGGCCCGCAAAGGAAGGGTGGCGATCTGGCGCGCGCTGCGCGGTTGCGAGCGTGCGCGGAAGATCCGGTGGTGCTTGTCCACCACGTCGAAATGCGCGGAACCGGCTTCCACCGACTCGGCGCTGCCGAGGAACAGCCAGCCACCCGGCCGCAGCGCGAAGTGGAACATTTCCAGCAGCCGGTTTTGCACGTCACGCTGCAGGTAGATCAGCAGGTTGCGGCAACTGATCAGGTCCACCCGCGAGAAGGGCGGATCGCGCAGCACGTTGTGCATCGCGAACAGCACGCGATCGCGCAGCGGCTTGTTGATGCGATAACGGTACTGGTCCTTGGAAAAGAATTGGCGCAGCCGGGTGGGCGGCACGTCGGTGACAATGGATTCCGGATAGGCGCCGGCGCGGCCGAAGGCGATCGCGTCTTCGTCGATGTCGCTGGCGAACACCTGGAACGGTGGCGGCGAAGGCAGCGTGTCGGCCTGGTCGGCCAGCAGCATCGCGATCGAATACGCCTCCTCTCCGGTGGCGCAGCCGGGTACCCAGACGCGTACCTGCTCGGGCGCCTGCACCGACGCAAACAATTCCGGAATCACCTCGCGCTCCAGCGCGTCGAAACTCTCGCGATCGCGGAAGAAATTGGTGACGCCGATCAGCATGTCGTCCAGCAGCGCCGCGGTTTCGTCCGGTTGCGCGCGCAGGAATTCGCGGTAGGCCGGCAAGTCCTTCAGGATGTTGACCTGCATGCGACGTTCGATCCG
>JAZKBD010000027.1:2259-3248 GCA_040388785.1 Pseudomonadota bacterium | reverse complement strand
CGTCCTTGATCGGCTCGCCGGTATGAGAGCCGAGCACGGCGTCGATCCGCCGCAGGACGGTGGCGCGCTTGTAGTGGCGGAAATCGTGGCCCGAGCGCACCGCCAGCAGGTCGAGGATGTCACGCAGCGCGGCTTCGGCGGCTTCGCTCTGGTCGGGCGCGGTGGGCAGGATCGGCTTGGCTTCCGGCAGCGGCAACCGGATTTCACGCGCATTGCGCCACAGCTCCAGCAGCTTGTCGGGAATGTCGGAGGCCGGCAGCACGAAGTCGATCTGCCCACTGGCGATGGCGTTGCGCGGCATGTCCGCATATTCCGCATCGTCCGGCGCCTGCACGATCGTCACGCCGCCCTGCTCCTTGATGCGCGCGATGCCGACCGCGCCGTCGGCGCCGGTACCCGAGAGCACCACGCCGACGGCCTTGCCCTGGTGCGTGTCGGCGAGCGTGCGGAAGAACAGGTCGATGGAGACGTGATGGCCGCGCGGACGTTCGGTTTGGCTGACGGCCAAGTGTCCGTCGCTCATCGACAGGTCGAGCGCCGGCGAGATCACGTACACGTGATTGGCTTCGAGCGGTGTCGGCTCGGTCACCTGGATCACCGGCATGGGCGTGGCCATCTGCAGCACCTTGTCGGCCGAACTCTCGTGTTTGGGCGAGAGATGCAGGATCACCACGAAACACATGCCGCTGTCGCGCGGCAAGGTACCCAGCACCTGCTTCAGCGCGATCAGCCCGCCGGCCGAAGCGCCGAGGCCGACCACGGGGAACGGCAGGTCGCTGCGCTCGCGGGTGTCAGAGTTGTGCGGAACGCCGGTTTCGTGATCGATCTGCTCGCGCATGAGGTCCGCCTCGGCATCATCGCCGACGAACGCCCATCATGCTGCGCCGGGTGTAAAGCGCAAGTCAATTCGCGCGATGCGCCCGCGAAGCTACCCGCGAGGCGGCATGTTTTCGATGGCCGACTGGATCACGCCCTGGTCCTGGCCGTCG
>JAZKBD010000027.1:0-2249 GCA_040388785.1 Pseudomonadota bacterium | reverse complement strand
AGGACGCGCGCCGCGCGGCCCTCGACCTGATCTCGTCGGGTGTTCTGGTCCTGGCCGTCGCCCTCCCGGCGCGTAGCCGGATTGCCGTCATCGCCCGGTGCAGGACCCCTGCCATACGGCCACTCGTTGCGCGGCTGCACGCGGATTTCGTTGTGGATGTCCTTGACGCCGCTGCATGCGTCGGCGATGTCCTCGATGCGATGCTTGATGCTGCGCCGCTCGACATTGCCGCGCAAGGTGACTTCGCCGTTCTTCACTTCGACCGTCACGTCGCTGGCATCCACGTCGTCGGCATCCCACAGCCGTTCGGAGATGTCTTCCTGGATGCGTTCGTCGCTGCGCGAGTAATTCTTCGGGCCACGGCCGCGATAGCCGCGCGCCAGTGCCTGGCCGCCGCCTTCGCTGTAACGTCGCGGCTCGTCGCGCTGCGGGCTTTCATAGTTGCCGCTGTAGGCGCGGCCCATGCCTGCGTCACCGCGCCAGCCGGGCCGATCGCCGCCCGGGTAGCCGCTGCTCCAGCCGCGGCCGGGGAAACGCGACCGCTCTTCGCCGTAACGCTCGCCGTAGCGGCCGTACTCGTCGCGATAGCTGGTGCGATCGAAGGGTTCCGGCGTGCGCGTGGTGCCGTAATCCTCCGGCATGTTCTGCGTGCGCCGGCCCTTGCCGAACTGGTCGCGATAATCGGCTTCGGCGTTGCGCCGCGCGGTATCTCCGATGCCGTGGTCTTCGTAGTCGGGTGAGTAGCGTTCATGATGCCGTGCCATGGCGGTTTCTCCTTGTGGAAACGCCGTGGAATGCATTCCACGTGCCATCGTCCAATCGCGGCGGATGCGTGGCGGAAACGCGTTGCAAACAGGATGGGCATTCGCAAAAAGCTTCCCGCGTGCGAAAGTTTTTCCGGTGCGGCGCGCGTGCGGGCGTTCAGCGCCTCGAACGGAAGAAGTCCCGCAGCAGTGTTGTGGATGCGTCCGCAAGCAGGCCGCCCTGCACCTCGATGCGATGGTTGTGGCGTTCGGACGTCAAGGTGTCGAACACGCTGCCGGCGGCGCCGGTTTTCGGATCGGTCGCGGCATAAACGACGCGCGCGACGCGCGCGTGCACCAGCGCCATCGCGCACATCGCGCACGGTTCCAGCGTCACGTACAGCGTGGAACCGGGAAACCGGTGATTCGCGAGGCGCTGGCCCGCGTCGCGCAACGCGCCGATCTCGGCGTGCGCGCTGGGATCGTTCAGCGTGATGTTGCGGTTCCAGCCTTCACCGATGATCGCTTCGTCGAGCACCAGCAGTGCGCCGACCGGCACCTCGCCGTCGGCATCGCGCGCATGCACGGCCAGTTCCAGCGCGCGCCGCATGAACGCGGCGTCTTCGTGCGAAAACGCGCTGGATGATGGAAGCGGCGTCGCCATGCTCGACGGCTGCAAAAGGAAACGATCCGCGGATTCTAGCGTCAGCGAGCGATGGGCTGGTTCGAATTCCGTTCGCCCTTCGCGTGGGCCCGCAGCGCCGCAGTCGAACGGCAAAACGCGTTTCGGCTTCGTTCGCTTCGCTCGACGCGAATGATCCGCCGTATCCCCTTCCACCACGGTGCCGCATGGAACACCGCCATCAGCAGGTACATCAGGGGCATGCCATCCAGCGACCACGCGCCGTGGCCCATCGCCTGACAGAGCATGTGCGCCGGATCGTCGCCCATGGCGGCGTTGGCCAGCGCCATCACCGCGAAGGCCGGCGTGGCTGCGAGATGCAGCCACGCCGCGGCATCATGGGTACGAAGATTGCGCATGCCACATCTCACGCAGCGG
Organism: Pseudomonadota bacterium; assembly: GCA_040388785.1. Taxonomy (GTDB): domain Bacteria; phylum Pseudomonadota; class Gammaproteobacteria; order Xanthomonadales; family Rhodanobacteraceae; genus 66-474. The sequence goes on along the minus strand of JAZKBD010000027.1, from coordinate 446 downwards.
CGTACTCGTCGCGCCGACGCCACCAGATGCCACCCGATTCATTGCGGCCGAGCGGCGCACGATCGAGCCACTGGTACGCGCCCCACAAACCGTCCAGCCCGCGCGCGTAGGTCGAATAGGTGTGGTACACGACGCCGTCTTCCAGCACGAACGCACTCATGCCCGGCAGTTCGCGGAGATAAGTACGTCCATCGACGCCGCTCGCCTTCGCGAACTGGTTGGGCGCGTCCGGTATCGAGCGTGACATCGCCGGGTTCTTGCGGAAGTTGTATTCGTAACCTTCGCCTTGCTGCTTTTCGCTCAAGCCCACGCCGTAGTCGGGGTTGAAGATTTTCTCCTCGCTGAACGCGATCGTCCAAGTGAGGTCCTTGGCCTTGATGTAGTCGCCCATGAGCCGCGTTTCCTTGGCGGGGTCGTCCTGACAGTCGATGACGGCGGGCTCGAGG
>JAZKBD010000026.1:41126-54110 GCA_040388785.1 Pseudomonadota bacterium | reverse complement strand
GCGCCGACATGCCGCCCATCGAGCAGCCGACCAGCGCGGCGAGCCGTTCGATGCCGAGTCCATGCACCAGCGCGTAACCTGCGTTGCCGGCGTCCTCGAGTGACAATTCGGGAAAATCGAGACGGTAGAGATCGCCGGTGGCGGGATCGATCGACGCGGGCCCGCTGGAACCCTTGCAACTGCCCAGCGTGTTGGCGCAGATCACGAACCAGCGATTCGTGTCGATGGCTTTGCCGGCGCCGACGATGTCTTCCCACCAGCCCGCAGAACCGTCGACCGCATTGCTGGCCGCGTGCGCGCTGGGCGAGAGTCCGGTGAGGATCAATACCGCGTTGTCACGGGCTGAATTCAGCGTGCCCCAGGTTTCGTACGCGAGTTGCGCGCCGCGCAGTTCGCCGCCGCGCTTCATCTTGAACGGTGAGGGCAGGGCGAAGTATCGGTGGGCGTCGGCCATGGCGGAAGTTCGGGCAGGCGGAGTTCGCAAGGTTAGCGAACCGGCACGGACCGGCCAAGCGAACCGTTCTTCCCCCTTTCCGGTGCATGTACCGGATGCAGGAAAAAGGGCGCCCGCAAGTTCGAGTGGGGTCGATGCGAATCTCGGCAAATGCACGAAAGCTCGTCATTCCGGCGCAGGCCGGAATCCATTTCATACAAGCAATGTCAAAATGGATTCCGGGTTCCGCGCTGCGCGCGGCCCCGGAATGACGGCGGGACTATGCTTTACCGAGTCCCGAGTCAATCCACTTTGTCGATGGTCAACACGATGGGTGCGTGCGATTCGGTGGCGACTTCCACGGGTGCTGATTCCAGATCGCCCGTTTGCGGCATCGCGTTACCCGATTTGGTGATGCGCGCGGCGACGCTGACCTTCGGGAATTTCGACAACGTCATCGCGGGCGTCATGGCCATCGCGTCGGTCAGCGTGATTTTCGCGGGCAAGTCGGACGCCTTGAGGCGCGCCACGGCCAGCGGCATCGGCGGGCCATTCACCGCACGCGCGAATACGAACAGTGTGTCGGCGGGTTGCACCTTGCCCGCGAGTTTGGGATCGAGCTTGACCATCACCGTCAATGCGACTTGCGCGCGGGCCGCAGTGGAAGAAGTTGCCGGTGCAGGATCGGCCGCCGCCAGCGCCGCATCCCGCGTGCTGCCGCTCATGTGCGCCTCCGCCGCTGCCAACTCCTGCTGCACGGCAACGGCAACCCTGGAGCCGGGCTGCAGCAGCGGCAGCAAGGTTTTCCATTGCTTTGCGGCGTCGGCGTAATCGTCGCGCTGGAAATCGCTGATGCCGAGCAGCCACAACGCGCGCTGGTGGGTGGGTTCGATCTGTAATGCGCGCCGCAACTTCGCGCGCGCGGCATCATCGATCCGGTGCGATGGACTGGTTTCCGCCGCCTCCTCCGCCCACGCCACCATCGCGTCGGGATCATCGGGCTTCAGTTTCAACAAATGATTCAGCGCATCCAACGCCTGCCCGGGCTGGTTGAGCGCGGAATACGCCTGCGCCAGCAGCACCCAGCCTTGGGCATTGTCGGGTTTGCGTTGCAGGCTTGCCTGCAATTGCTGCGTGGCCTCGACCAGCGTCGCGTGATCGTCGACAGGCGCAGGCTGCAACGCTTGCGGCGTGCCGATCATCAGGTACGCGCCCAGCACCAGCGGCGGCGTGACCAGCGCGAGGATGAGCGCCATCACGAACGGCGCGCGCGGCCGGCCTTCACGGCGCGCGCTGCGCAGCAGCGGCACCAGCACGCAGGCGAGGGCGGCCACCACCATGATGGCGGCGATGACGAGGAAGCGCGTGGTCACCAATCGTCTCCGGGATCTTCAGCGATCATGCCGGCCGGGCGCGTGCGCCGGCGCAGCAGCACGACCACGACGATGCCGCCGGCGAGCAGGATCGCGGGCGTGCCGAACCACAGCGCGATCGTCGACGGCGCCAGCGGCGGGTCGTACAGGATGAACGTGGAATAGCGCGCAACCAGCCAGTCCTTGATTTCATTGTCGCTCTTGCCCTGCTGCATCATGTCGAAAATCTGCCGCCGCAACTGCTTGGCGAAATCGGCGTTCGATGACAGCAGGCTTTCGTCCTGGCACACCATGCAGCGCAGTTCGCGGGTCAGGTGCTGGAAGCGATCGCGCTGGGCGGTGTCCCTGAACGGCAGCGGATCGATCGCGAACGCGGCAGCGCTGAGCGCCAGCGCGAGGGCCATGATCATGATGATGAGCAGTCGCTTCATGTGCCAGCCTGCTCGAGCGCGCGGATCTTCGGTTCCAGTTCCTTCGCGATCACGTCCGGTGTCAGGGGCCCGATATGCTTGTAGCGGATGACGCCTTTCGCATCGATCAGGTACGTTTCCGGCGCGCCGTACACGCCGAAGTTGATCGCGGTTTCGCCGGACTGGTCGGTAATGACCTCGTGATACGGATCGCCGTGGCGTTGCAGCCAGGCGCGCGCGTCCTGCGGCGCATCCTTGTAGTCGTAGCCGATCAGCGGAATGCCGAACTTGTCGCGATAGGCCATCAGCGTCGGGTGTTCGTCGCCGCAGGCGAAGCACCAGCTCGCGAACACGTTGAGCAGGTACGGCTTGCCCAGCATGTCGGCCCTGGTGACGAACTGCGTCGGATCGTTCAAGCGCGGCAGGCGGAATGCGGGCGCGGGCTTGTCGATCAGCGGGCTCGGCACGAAACGGGCGTCGTGCGTCTGGTTCCACGCCAGCCCGACCACGAAAAACGCGATCAGCGCCGCGAACACGATCAGCGGCACGAAACGCGCGATGGGTTTGCGCGCCACTTCGTTCACGCTTCGCCTTCCGCCCATTTGCGCGGCGTTTCGGGTTCGGGCTGTGCGCGCACGGCTTCGGGTTCCACCGCGCGCTTCAGCCGGAAGCGCTTGTCGAGGATCACCGCGAAGCCGCCCAGCATCATCAGCACGCCGCCGCCCCAGATCCAGCGCACGAACGGTTTGTCGTACACGCGCAGCGACCACGCACCATCACCGATCGCGTCACCCAGCGACACGTACAGGTCGCGGAACACGCCCGCACTGATCGCGGCTTCGGTCTGCACTTGGCCGCCGACGTAGGTGCGTTTCTGCGGATGCAAGGTCACGACCGGCTTGCCGTTGCGCGTGATCATCACCGTGCCCTGTTGCGCGCGGTAATTCGGGCCCTGCGTCTCGGTGACGCCATTGAAGTGGAACCCGTAGCCGCCGACGTCGACGCTCGCGCCCGGCTTCATGCTGACGTCCTGCTCCACGCTCATCGAGGTGGTCAGGATCGCGCCCGCGATGAACACGCCGATGCCGAAGTGCGCCAGCATCATGCCCAGCATTTCGAAGGGATAACGCTTGCCGCGCGGCGCCTCGCGCCAGCGCTTGATCGCGAACAACAGCACGCCGGCCACCACCCAGACCGCCGCAGTGATGCCGAGCAATTGATACCAGCCGCGCGCACCGAGAATGAAACCGATGATGCCGGCCGCGACGGCCAGCGCGACGATGCGGATCAGCGCGTTGCGCCACACCTTCAGGTCGGCCTTGCCCCAGCGCGATAGCGGCCCGAACGGCAGCGCCAGCACCAGCGGCGCCATCAGGATCAGGAACAGCGGCCCAAAGTAGGGCGGCCCGACCGAAATGCGGCCGATGTCCAGCGCTTCGCCGACCAGCGGATACAGCGTGCCGAGCAGCACCATCGCGCAGGCGACGGTAAGCATCAGGTTGCCGATCACCATCAGCGTTTCGCGCGAGGCCAGCGCGAACGACTTGCCGCCGGTGACTTTCGGCGCGCGCAGCGCGTACAGCAGCAGCGAACCGCCTACGACAACCGCCAGATACACCAGGATGAACACGCCGCGCGCGGGCGCGAAGGCGAACGCGTGCACGCTGGTGAGCAGGCCCGAGCGCACCAGGAACGTGCCGAGCAGCGAGAAAGCGAAGCCGAAAATCGACAACAGCAGCGTCCATGCGCGCAGGCCGTCGCGCTTGTCGGTGATCGCCTGCGCATGGATCAGCGCGGCGCCGATCAGCCATGGCATGAACGAGGCGTTCTCGACCGGATCCCAGAACCACCAGCCGCCCCAGCCGAGTTCGTAGTACGCCCAGGCGCTGCCCGCGACGATGCCGAGGGTGAGGAAGCCCCACGCGACGTTGGTCCACGGCCGTGCCCAGCGCACCCACGTGGACTTCAACTCACCGCCCAGCAACGATGCGATCGCGAACGCGAATGCGACGCTGAAGCCGACATAGCCCATGTACAGCGTGGGCGGATGGAACACGAGGCCAGGATCCTGCAGCACCGGATTCAAATCCGCGCCATTCGCGGAAATCGGAAACTGCCGCAGGAACGGATTCGATGTCGTGATCATGTACAGCAGGAACCCGAACGCCACGAAGCCGAGCACGCCGATCACGCGCGAGAAGAACGCTTCGGGCAGCTTGCCGCCGAACACCACCAGCGCCAGCGTCCAGCCGTTGAGGATCAGCATCCACAGCAGCAGCGAGCCTTCGTGCGCGCCCCACACCGCCGAGAGCTTGTAGAACCACGGCAACGCGAGATTGGAGTTTTGCGCCACGTACGCAACCGAGAAATCGTCGATCCAGAACGACCACATCAGGATCCCGAACGCCAGCGCCACGAACACGAACTGCCCAATCGCGAGGGAGCGCGCGGTCGCCATCAGCGGTCTGCTGCCGCGCCACGCGCCCACGATCGGCAGCACGCATTGCAGTCCCGACAGCAGCAGCGCGAGGATCAGCGCGACCTGGCCGAGTTCGGGATTCATTGCGAGCCCCCGTGCCCCGCGTCCGGTGGAATGCGATGCTCTTCCTTGGCCTTCGCGATCGCCTGCGCGACCTGCGGCGGCATGTATGTCGAGTCGTGCTTCGCGAGCACTTGGGTCGCGACGAACCTGCCGTCTTTCATCGAACCCGTGGTGATGGTGCTCTGGCCGACGCGGAACAGGTCGGGCAGGATGCCGGTGTAGGTCACCGGGATGCTCTGGAAGCGGTCGGTGATCACGAAGTCGGTGGTCAGCGAACCGGGCACACGATGCACGCTGCCTTCCTTGACGATGCCGCCCAGCCGGAACGGATGGCCGTCCGGCGCCTTGCCGGCGTCGACCTCGGAAGGCGAATACAGGTAGGTCATGTTCTTTTGCAGCGCGAACACCGAAAGCGCCGTCGCGACTCCGACCGCGCCCAGGATCAGCAGCGTGATGGTCAATCGCCGCTTGCGGACCGGATTCATGTCGATGCCTCCGCGCGCGCCGCGCGCGTGCCGCGTGTGCGGTCGCGCGCGAGCTTGCCGCGCAGTTCGCGGGTGAAGCGCCGCCGCCGCAGCGCAGGCGCGAACCAGTCCCACGCCAGCACGACGAGGAACACCGCGTACGCGGGCCACACATAGATGGCGTAGCCGCCCATTGCGAAGAACTCAGTCATTGAGACTCCCGCGCCGCGCGGTTTGCTCCCTCTCCCCCATCGTTTGCGATGGGGGAGAGGGTTGGGGTGAGGGGGCAGACATTTCCGTCAACAGGAAGCGACATCGTGTGTGGAACCCACGCCCCCTCACCCAGCCCTCTCCCCCGAATGCATTCGGGGGAGAGGGCTTTGATCAGGCGAGTCACGATCGTCATGACACATCAGCCATGACGAGTGTGCGCACCCATTGCTTGCCGCTTTCGAGCGACAGCAAGGCCGTGCGCGTGCGGCCCAGCAGGCTCGCGAAGAAATACAGGTGCGTCGCCAGCGCCATCACCAGCAGCGGCCACAGCATCGCCGGCGCGATGGACGAGCGCGCCGGGTCGAGGAAATCGACCGTCGTGCCCTGGTGCAGCGTGTTCCACCACTGCACCGAGTAATGGATGACCGGCAGGTTGACGATGCCGACCAGCGCCAGCAGTGAGGCCGCGCGCGCGCCGCGGCGGCGATCCTCGAAGGCATTGCACAGGCCGATCACGCCGAGATACAGGAACAGCAACACCAGTTCGGACGTGAGCCGCGCGTCCCACGTCCACCACGTGCCCCACATCGGCTTGCCCCACAGCGAACCCGTGAGCAAGGTGATCAGCGTGAACGCCGCGCCGGTCGGCGCGCATTCCATCGCGATCACTTCCGCCAGCTTCACGCGCCAGACCAGCGCGACCAGTCCGGCCACCGCCATCGTCGCGTAGATGAACAGGCTCATCCACGCGCTCGGCACGTGGATGAAGATGATGCGGTAGGCATCGCCCTGCTGGTAATCGGGCGGCGCCAGCACCAGGCCGCCATACAGGCCGACGGCCGCGCTGACCAGCGCCACCGCCATCAGCCACGGACGCAAGCTCCCCGCGAACCGGTAGAAGTTCGGCGGCGAGCCGAGCCAGTGCATCCAGTGGGGGAGATAACTGCGGGACATGCTCAGGAAAAACACTTGTCAGATGGCAAACGCGCCACGGCGGCCGTCATGTTTCAACCGCGATCCGGAGGGCCGCCGCGCAAGCGAGCGGCGCCAGCACGATCGCCAGGACCAGGGCTGCCGCCAGCCACGTCAATGGAGCGAGATACGGCATGCCGGACTGCGCCGCGGCGATGGCGCCGGCGGCGAAAATCACCACCGGTACGGCCAGCGGCAGCAGCATCAGGGCCAAAAGGATACCAGAGCGCCGTGCACCCGCCGTCAAAGCCGACAGCACCGAACCAAGCAGCACCAGCAATGGCGTCGCCAGCAGCAGCGCCGCGATCAGCACCGGCAGGACTTTCACGGGCAGGTTCAACAAGGCGCCCAGCAGCGGCATCACGATGATCAAGGGTACGACGGTGGTCAGCCAGTGCGCGATGACGCGGGTCAAGGCCAGCAGCGCCAGCGGCTGCGGCGCCAGCAGCCATTGTTCCAGCGTGCCATCTTCCAGGTCGGCGCGGAACATGGCTTCCAGCGCGGGCAGCATCGCCAGCACCACGATGACCAGCAGCACGCCGCCGGCAATCCGCGCCAGCAATTCCGGGTCCGGCCCCAACGCGAAGGGAAACAGCGCGGTCACGATCACCGCGTACAGCAGCGGCAGGAACAACTCGCCGCGACGTCGCCACGCCAGCACGAAATCGCGGCGCAGCAGCGCGGAACAGGCGCGCCACGTGCCGGGACGTCGAGTCACGCGTGCGAGGTTTTCGGCGTCCATCGCTTTCGTGTTGGCTTCCATCGTTGGGGTGATGCTGGCCATGTTCAAAAGCCATCAGTCCGCGAAGGACGCGAAGCAACGCGAAGGAAAACAAAAAACCTCTTCTTCGCGTTCTTTGCGGACAATGGGCTTTGGCTTTTCATGCAACGAGATGGATATGCCGCGCGTTCGTGTCGGCAAAGCGCACCGCGCCGTGGCTGGTGACCAACGCCGCGCCGCCGCGCGCGCAGTGTTCCGCGATCAGCGCATTCACCAGCGCGATGCCATGGCGATCGAGGTTGGCGTAAGGTTCGTCCAGCAGCCAGATATCGCCGGGCAGCAGCAACAGGCGCGCCAGGCCGACGCGTTTCTTCTGGCCGGCGGAAAGCGCGCGCAGCGGCTCGTCGATCCAGCCGCCGATGCCGACGCGTTCCATCGCCATCGCCGCAGTCATGCCCACGCGCGTGCCATACAGGCCGGCGAGAAAACCGAGATTCTCGCGCGCGCTCAGCGCTTCGTTCATGCCGGTGCGATGACCCAGCCACAACACGCGACCGTTGCGGCTGTCGCGTGATGCAGGTTGACCGCAGAAACGGATTTCGCCCTCGGTCGGAAGCATGCCGGCAAGCACGCGCAAAAGTGTGGTCTTGCCCGAACCGTTGTCGCCTTCGACCAGCACGGTTTCGCCGGACCAGAGGCTGAAATCCAGCGGTCCGAACACGGGCTCGTCATTGCGCGTGAACGCGAGCCGGTGCGCCGACAGCAGCGGCGCGGCAGGGGCGGGAGGCGTGGTCATGGTGTGCAACCGCGGATTGTCGTGGCGTGGCGCGATGCTGTCCACGTCATCGGGGTGATTCTCTTCAGATCAGTTCGTGCAGCTCTGCAGGCTCAGCTCCGGTGCCGCGCACCACGCCGAGCTGTCCGAAGCGCCGCGCCATGGCATCCAGCTGCGTGTAGGTGATGCCGGGTATGAACAGGCTGGGTTCGCGCCAATTGCTGGGCCCGACGCCGATGCCACCGAAAAAGTGGTGGCGATCGCCCTTCAGCTCATCGCGCAGCCGGCGTTGACGAACCTTGTTGGTCGGCAGCGGCAGCAGCACGCCGGCCGGATTCCACGCGGTGATGTAACCCCAAGGCGCGTCGGCATGCTTCAGCAGCGCCAGCAATTGCACGGGCAGCGGTCGCCCGCACCAGATGCTCACGTAGCCGCCGTGCGGCAAGCGCACGCGGTAATCCGTTTCGGTCCAGGCGCGTCGTATCGATTCGGGCAACGGCATGCGGTCAGGCGCCTTGCGGAAGCGGTGGCAAGGTCTGCCGCAAGCGTGCCGCGGCCGCCGCGAGATCGATGCCGTCGAGCGTTTCATGGTCTTTCAAGATCGATTCCATCAATGCGGTTTGTTCGCGATCGCGCGCGACGCACGTGGCATACGGAATGCTGGTGAAGCTCACCATCCGGTAGCGTGACATGAAATGACTCGCGGCGCGCTCGGTCAATGCCGCGGCGAGTTCGCGCTTCAGCAGATAATGCGGATCGGCCACGCCGTCGCGCATTTCGATGTAGTTGGCCAGCGACATCGCCGCGATCGCGTCGGCATTGGGTTTGCGGCGGCGCTCGAATTCCGCGAAAGCGGCGGCGGAGTCACTCGAATCCGCAGCCAGCAACGCCGCCAGTTCCACTGCGTCCTCGAAACCGCAGTTCATGCCTTGCCCGTGGAACGGAACGATCGCGTGCGCGGCGTCACCCAGCAGCACCGCACGACCGACGAGATGCCAGCGGTCGAGGTACAGCGTGGCGAGCTGGCCGACCGGATGCGCGTTCCAGTCCGCGTCGAACGTCGGCATCAGCGCCAGCGCGTCGGGGAATTGTTGTTCGAAGAAGCGCCGCGCGGCGATCACATCGGGCAGCGTGGCGAAACTCGGGTATGCGCCTTCGTTCGGCAGGAACAGCGTGACCGTGAAATTGCCCTCGGTGTTCGGCAGCGCGATGCACATGTAATGCCCGCGCGGCCAGATGTGCAGCGCGTGGGGTTCGATCGCGAAAGGATTGCTGCCGGAAACCGGCGGAATCTCCAGTTCCTTGTAGCCGTGTCCCAGCGGTTCGATGCGCTCGCCGAGATCGACCGCCGTCGCCATCGCCGCACGCAGCGCGGAGCCGGCGCCGTCGCAACCCAGCAGCAGGCCGCACCGGTGCATGCGCGCGGTGCCGTCGGGATTCGCCAGCGAGATCGTGTGGTTTGCAAAATCCGCGTCCGCGAGTGCCGCATCGAAATGCAGCGCCGCGCCCGCGCGTTCGGCCGCATCCAGCAGCAGGATATTCAAGCCGCCGCGCGAGACCGAGCGGATCACTTCGGAATCGTCGATGCCGTAGCGTTGCAGGTTGGGCGCGCCGTCCAGCGGATGCACCATGCGGCCGCGCATCATCACTGCCTGCGCGAGCACCGCGTCGGCCAATCCTGCCTTGCGCAACGCATTCAAGCCCCGCGCGGCCAACGCGAGATTGATGGAGCGGCCGCCGAGGAAACCGTGCACGCGCGGGTCGGGGCGACGTTCGAACACCTCGACGTCGAAGCCGCGCTGCGCCAGCAGTGTTGCCAGCAGTGAACCCACCAGGCCCGCGCCGATGATCGTGGTGCGTGGACGCATGTTCGCGGTCATGCGTGTCGCCCGCGCCACGCCTGCACGGCTTCGGCATAGCGCAGGCAATCGGCGAAGGTGTTGTACAGCGGTGTCGGTGCGATGCGCATCACGTCGGGTTCGCGCCAGTCGCCGAGCACGCCCTGCGCGACGAGCTGGTCGAACAGCGACTGGCCGGCGTCACGTCCCGCGCGTACACGCAGGGAAAGTTGTGCGCCGCGTCGTTCGGGTTCGGAAGGCGTCAGGATTTCCAGCACGTCACCGAGTTGCGTCTCGATCAGCCACGCGAGATAGGCGGTCAATCGCTTCGACTTCTCGCGCAAGCGCTGCATGCCCGCGCGCTGGAACAGTTCCAGCGACACGCGCAGCGGCGCCATCGCGAGGATCGGCGGATTCGACAGTTGCCAGCCTTCGGCGCCGGGCGCCGGATCGAAATCGGGCCGCATCTGGAAACGCGTGGCTTCATTGCGGCCCCACCAGCCTTCGAAGCGCGGCAGCTTCGCGTGCGCGTGGCGCGCGTGCACGAAGGCGCCGGCGACTGCGCCGGGACCGGAGTTGAGGTATTTATACGAGCACCAGGCGGCGAAATCGCAGTCGGAGTCATGCAGCGCCAGGTCGATGTTGCCCGCCGTGTGCGCGCAATCGAATCCAATGACACAACCCCGCGCGTGCGCGAGCTTCGTGATCGCGGCGATATCGAACACTTGTCCGGTGAGGTATTGCACGCCCGGCAGCAGCACCAGCGCGATGCGCGCGCCGTGTTGCGCGAGCGCGCGTTCGATCGTGGCCAGCGACAGCGTGCCGCCGTGATCGTCGCCGTCGAGTTCGATCAACGCTTCGGCCGGATCATGGCCATGGAAGCGGATCTGCGAAGCCGCAAGATCGCGGTCGGACGGAAACGCGTGGCGTTCGATCAGGATCGCGTGGCGTTCCGGCGTCGGCCGATAGAAGCTGGCCATCAGCAGATGCAGGTTCACGGTCAGCGAATTCATCGCGACCACTTCGACCGGCTCCGCGCCTACGACCTCGGCGAGTCCGTCGCGCACTTCGCGGTGGTACGGCAACCACGGATGCCGCGCGTGCAGGTGACCTTCGACGCCGAGACGCGCCCAGTCGTCCAGTTCGTCGATCAACGCCTGTCGCACGCCGCGCGGTTGCAGACCCAGCGAATTGCCGACGAAGTAGGTCTGCTCACCGTCGCCATGCGGCGGGATCAGGAACTCTCCGCGGAAGCCGCGCAGCGGATCGGCATGGTCCTGCGCGCGCGCCCAGGCGATGTCGGCGCGAAAATCATCTTGATGTGGCATGTATTGAGGTGGTAGCGAAATTATTTTTCCACCGCACCCACGATCGACCGGCATCCCGCGTCGAACGTGGCCTGCCAATCCGCCGGCGCATTGTCCGGACGGATGCAGCGCACCTGGATCGCGAGATTGGAGCGGTACGCGTACACCTCGGTGTAGCTGTTCTTCTCGTGGTTTTCGGTGGCGGTGTAGCGCAGGCTGGACGTGCCATCCAGCGCGCCGGCCGCGACATAGCCGGGCAGCTTGCGCGCGCGCGCGGTGCCGTCGGTGAGGAATTTCTGGAAACCCTGCACGCCGTCGACCTGCTCGGCGGTCACGGTGATGCGCGCCAGTGCGTTGGTGTCGCCGGGGTCCTTCACCTGCAGTGCGACAAACTGGCGTGGGCCATCCAGCTTTTCCATCAGCATCGGCCACGCATCCGGCGCGGAGAATTTCACCGCGTCATTGGCGAGCGAATAATCCGCCGCGAAAGCGGCGGGCGCGAGCGCCAGCGCGCAGGCGCCGAACAGCGCGATCGATGACCGTGTCTTGCGATTCATGCAGCCTCCGCAGGCGTGGTGAAACGTTGTTCGGGCAAGCCCAGCCATTCCAGCGCGGCGCCATGGAACAGGCGTGCGCGCTGGCGCGGCTGCAACTTGAGCGCATCGATGCCGCTGCCGGGCTGTTGCTCGCCCAGCGGAAACGGGTAATCGGTGCCCAGCATCACGCGGTCGTCGCCGACCACGTCGAGAAGGTAGCGCAACGCCTGCGGGTCGTGCACGCAGGTGTCGAAAAACAATTGGCGGAAGTATTCGCGCGGCGCGCGTGAATTGTCGACGGCAACCAGGTCCGGACGCATGCGGAAGCCGTGTTCGATGCGGCCGATGGTGAAGGGAAACGAGCCGCCGCCGTGCGCGAACGCGATGCGCAGGGAAGGCAGGCGTTCCAGCACGCCGCCGAAGATCAGGCAGCACGCGGCGCGCGATTGTTCCGCCGGCATGCCGACCAGCCATGGCAGCCAGTATTTCGGCATCGTCTCCTTGCCCATCATGTCCCACGGATGGATCAGGATCGCGGCGCCCAGGTCGGCCGCGGCCTCGAAGAACGGAAACAATTCCGGCGCGTCGAGGTTCCAGTCGTTGATGTGCGAGCCGATCTGCACGCCCTGCAGGCCGAGCTGCTCGACGCAGTGCTCCATCTCCTCGATCGCGAGGCGCGGCGATTGCAGCGGCACGGTGCCGATGCCGGCGTAGTGCCGCGGGTGTTCGCGGCAGATTTCCGCGGTGTGCTCGTTCAAGTGGCGGTGCAGTTCGCGCGCCTGGTTCGGCTTGGCCCAGTACGAGAACAGCACCGGTACGGTCGAAATCACCTGCACGTCCACGCCGAGTTTCGCGCATTCGTCGCGACGGAATTCGGCGTCGAAGGCGTTCTGCCAGACCTCGCGGAAGAACTTGCGGTCCTTGTAGATGCGATGGCGCCCGTCCGCGTTGACCATCACCGGAAAGCGCGCGTCGCCGTATTTCTCGGCGAGGTCGGGCCATTCCGGCGGCAGGATGTGCGAGTGGACATCGATCTTGAGCATTCCACAAGTATAAGGCCCACCAATCCGCCTCTTCATATCGTGTTCTTCGACGTGATGCTCCCACTGCGCGTGCCGGGGCGAGTTGCGGCATTATTGGGTATCGGCGCGGTCGGGGGCGGGCGTGGGCGAATTCTGGCGGAAGCTCAAGCAGCGCAAGATGGTTCAGTGGATGCTCGCTTACGTGGCGTTTGCATTCGCGCTGTTGCAAGGTATCGACATTGTGGCGCAGCAATTCGGCTGGCCGGAAGGCCTGCGGCGCGGCATGACGTTGGTGCTGGTGATCGGTTTTTGCGTGACGTTTGTGTTGGCGTGGTACCACGGCGAGCGGGGCGCGCAGCGAGTCGGCGGTATCGAGCT
>JAZKBD010000026.1:27553-41116 GCA_040388785.1 Pseudomonadota bacterium | reverse complement strand
CGCTGCTGCTCGCGACCGGCGGAGGAGTGTTGTGGGTATATGCCCCGGCGCCAGCGAGGCGGCCCGTGGATGTCGCGCAAGCGCACGAGGTCGATCGGCCGCAGCGTGATTCCGAAAATGCGATTCCCGGTTCCGAAGCCGGCACGGCTGTCTTCAGCTCCGCCATCCCGGAAAAATCGGTCGCGGTGCTGCCCTTTGCCAATGGGGGCGCGAAGGACGAGCAATTCTTTTCGGACGGCCTTTCCGAAGACTTGATCAACGCGCTTTCGCAATTCGAAGGGCTCAAGGTCATCAGCCGCAATTCTGCGTTTCAGTTCCGCAATGCCACCGACAGCAGCAAGAGCATCGGCGAAAAGCTGGGCGTGGCGCACCTGCTGGAAGGCTCGGTGCAGAAGCAGGGCGGTGTGGTGCGCATCACCGCGACGCTGGTCAATGCAGCCGACGGCATCGTCATGTGGTCGCAACATTATGACAAACCGTACCAGGACCTGTTTACATTGCAGGATGCCATTACCGACGCTGTCGCCGATGCGCTCAAGGTCAAGCTCCTGATGGTTCCAGGCGCGGTGGTGCAGAACGACCATCCGCCGAGCGGGAATCTCGTTGCCTATACCGCGTATCAGCAAGGCCTTGCTTTCCGGAGGCTTGGCACTGAAGCCAGCATGCGCCAGGCCATTGCTGCCTTCAGCGAAGCGACTCGGCTCGATCCGCGCTACGCGGCGGCGTACGCGGAGCTTTCAAGGACGTGGACGAGGCTCGCCGGCAATCTTCTGAACGACGGTACCGAAATCGCGCAGGCCAAAGTCGCAGCGCGAACGGCTGCGGACATGGCATTGGCTCTGGATTCCGATCTTGCGTTGGCCCATTTGGCGCGTGCATTCATCCTCAACGCGGTGACCATGGATTACCGCAGTGCCGAGGCGGAATCCCGCCGTGCGCTGCAATTGGCTCCGAACAATGCGGAAGCGCAGGCCTCACTGGGGAGTCAACTGGCCACCTTGGGCCAGAATCGCCGCGCGGTGGAACTGACCCGGCAGGCTCTGTCCGCCGATCCGCGGAACGCCGATTGGTACAGCTGGCTGGGCAGTTATCTCGCTGCGTTGGGCCAACTGGATGACGCTCGCGTCGCGATCAATACCGCAATCGACTTGCAGCCCGGCGCATCTGCCTTCCATGCGAACCTTGCCACCATCGACATCCTGCGCAGCGATCACATGGGCGCGTTGGCTGCGGCCAAGTGGGAAACGGACGGGGGCTGGTACAAGATCGCGCTGGCGCTGGTTTCGCAAATCGGAGCCGATCATGCTGCCGCCGACGCAGCACTCGAAGAATTGATTCGCGACAAGGCGGATGCCGCGCCTTACCAGATCGCCGAGGTGTACGCGTTGCGACGCGACCCCGGCAAGATGTTCGAGTGGCTGAACCGCGCATGGACCACCGGCGATGCGGGCGTCGGCAATCTGCTATCGGACCCGCTTCTCCTGCGTTATCGGGATGATCCGCGGTTCGCTGCGTTCTGCAAAAAAGTAGGCCTGCCCACCACCACCGACGCGGTGGCGATGAAGTAGCAGTCACGCTGCAGGCACTTCCGGCTGCGCCAGCACGTGCAGCAAGCTGTTGATGGCGTCGACGATGCGGTCGCTGGCGTCGTGCAGGGTGGCGTCGAAGGCGTCGTCGCGGCCGGCAAGCGACGCCGCGAGCGCGCGCTGGCCGTCGCGCAGGTGATGTCCGCCACACGGTGCGCGCGACGCACGCAACGCGTCGGCGCAGTCGCGCAGCGCGGCATCGCAGGCCCGCGCGAACGCGTCCAGCAGCGGATCGGGCGGCACCACTGCGCCGGCGCGCGAGGCTTCCAGCGCCATCGATGCGCGCATCAGCCGGTTGGCCTGCGCGACCAGCGCCTCGGCGCGCGGCACGTTGGCGCGGCTGGCGGGTTCCGCGCGCAAGCGGTCCAGCGAGGCCTGGGCATCGCTGCGCGCCGCGCGCGCTGCCACGCGGGTTTCGTCGCGTGCCCGCGTATCGCCGTGCAGCGTCGCGTCGAGATAGTTCGCGTAGGCGTCCAGCAGCCGCGCCAGCACCGCGCGTTCGCGGCCGCGCTCCCAGGTCGGCCACAGGAAATACGCGAGCAGGGCCAGCGCGCTGCCCAGCGCGGTGTCGATCGCGCGCGCCTGCACCGAAGCTTCCGCCGGAATGCCGTAGAACGACAACAGGATCACCACGAGGCCGGTCAGGCACACCACCGCGATGCCGTAGTGCACGGTCGCGAGTTCGCGAAACGCGAAACACAGCACCGCCATCAGCGCCAGCGCAAGCCAGAAATTGTTGAGCCCCGCGAAATGCAGGAACGCGGTGGTCAGCAGCAGGCCGCCCAGCGTGCCGGCGACGCGCAGCAGGCCGTAGCGCCAGGTGGCGCCGAAGTCCGGCTTCAACACGATCGCGACGGTCATCGGCATCCAGTAGCCGCGCGACAGCGGCAGCACGTGCGACAGCGCCAGCGCGATCGCCACGCACACGCCGCAGCGCACGGCGTGCCGACAGGCGGGCGAAGCGAGACGCAGGTTGGCGCGCAGGATCGCGAGCGGATTGGCCGGACGCAACGCGCGCGGCAGGCGGAACTCGGTGGCCTGTGCACGGATTTCGCCCCGGCTGCCGGCGGTGTCGGTGTTGCGCGCGGCGGCGCGCAATTGCCCGCCCAATGCGGCGAGGCGCGCCGCGGCGATGCGCGTTGCTGGCGCGGTTGGCGCCGATTCGATGTGTGCGGCGGAACTCGCGTAGGCGTCGAGCGCCTCCTGCGCTTGCGGGGGCGAGGCCTGTTCCAGCGCCGCGGCGATCCTCTCCAACACGGCCGCCGCGGACGCGCGTGCGCGCGCGAGCGTGTCGAACACCTCGGGTATTTCGCAATGCGCCTGCTGGTGCGCGAGCGCGAACAATTCGAGACGGATGCGTTCGGCGAGTTCGGCCAGCACGCGGAATGCTTCCACCGCGCGTCCGCGCGCGCGACCGGCGCCGAACAGCAGCATTTGCAGATCGTTGAGCGATGGCGGCAGCGCGACGATCGCGTCGCGTGGCATGTCGCTGCGCGCGAAATCGGCGAGTCCGCGGAACGCCTGCGCCAGCGCCACACGTTCCGGGCGATAGCGCTGCAGCGGCCACGCGGCGATCGCGAACAGCGCCTGCAACACGCCGCCCGCGAGGATCAGCAGGGCTGCCGGCCACGCCTCGCGGGCGGCGTGCGGCTCCGCGCCCATGATCACCAGCAGCACCAGGCTGGACAGGCCGGCGCGCGTCGCGTCCGGGCCGATCGCGACCAGCAGCGCGCTGCCGAATCCCCACAACGCCGCCACCACCAGCAGCGCGAACGGCCATTGGCCGAATACCGAACCCGCGAACGCCGCGACACCGGACGCCAGCGCCGCCAGCAGCATGCGCTGCAGGCGCAGCCGGTAAGGGCCGGGTTGATCGACGAACACGACGTTGAGCGCGCCCGCCGAAATGCCAAGTCCCGCGGCCAGGTGATCGGTGAGCGCGCCGATCGCCAGCGGCAGCACGATCGCGGCGGTGTTGCGCAGCGCGACTGGCCACGGCACGTCGCGCTTCTGGGTGGCGACGAGTGAGTGCAGCAACGGGATTTCGCGCAGGCGGACGAGGGCGGTCATGCGGCGATTGTGCCTTGGGCGCCGGGCGATCGCGCAGGCGAACGCTGCGCGCCCCAGCCGAGCGGCATAGTGTCGAAACGATCACACAACACGGCGTTTGCGCAGATCATTGCCCTTGCAAGAGGAGGGTTGCGCCGTTTAGGGTTGCCGGGCGGGTTGCGCCGCGCATCGGGGGAGGATGCATGATCAGGATCGTGTTGGTCGATGACCATGAATTGGTGCGCTCGGGGTTCTGCTTGATTCTTTCCGGGCAGCCGGATATCGAAGTGGTGGGTGAAGCCAGCAATGCGGAGGACGGATTGCGCCTGCTGCGCGCCGTCAAGCCCGACGTCGCGCTGGTCGACGTGCACATGCCGGGCATGAGCGGGCTCGAATTGACCGAGCGCGCGCAACGTGCGGGCCTGCGCACCCACATCGTGATCCTGACGGTGGTGCAGGACGCGCAGTTTCCGCGCCGCCTGCTGCAATCGGGCGCGCTCGGTTATCTCACCAAGGGCTGCGCGGCCGAAGAGTTGCTGCAGGCGGTCCGCACCGTCGCCGGCGGACGCCGTTATCTCGATGCGGCGATCGCGCGCGAGATGGCATTGTCCACGGTGGACGGCGCAGCGTCGCCGCTGGAATCGCTGTCTTCGCGCGAACTGGAAGTCGCACTGATGCTGGCGCGCGGTTTGGCCGTCAACGAGGTTGCCAACCGCCTGCACCTGAGCGCCAAGACAGTGTCCACCTACAAGCAGCGCTTGTTCGAGAAACTCGGCGTGCAGCACACGATCGCGCTCGCGCACCTGCTGACGGTGCACGGCCTGTTGAACGAGCCGACGGTCGTGACGGGCTGAAGCCGGCGTTTACTGCAGAACGTCCGCCGGCGCTTCAGGCCGGCGGACGCCGCAACATCATTCGCCCGGTTTGTCTTGCGTCGGCGTACTGTCCGGCGCGGACGCGGGTGCCTTCGGCAACACCTGCGGCGTCAGCATCGGCCGGATCGCGCCGGACAACGGACGCGGGACGGGAATCGCCGGATGGCGCGGCAGCGGTTGCACGTTGGCGCGCGGCGCCGGTGGTGCGGCAAACAACGACGGCGTGACCGGTTCCGGTTTGGGCACGGCGGGTGCAACCGGCTGGACGGGTGGCGTCGCGACGGCGGCCGGCGGCACCGGCGAAGACGTCGGCGGAGCGACGTTCGACGATTGCGAATTTGCAGATGGCGGCGTGACCGCGACGGGCACCACCGGCGCCGATGCCTGCATCGGCGGCGTCGAGGGCTTGGGCACGTTGCCGCTGGATGCGCTCGCCGCGATCGAGGATTGCGAAGGCGCGGGCGCGTGGGTTGCCGGCGTCACGGGCTTCGGTTCGGGCGTGGCGAACAACGGCGACGTCGCGTGCTCGTGCACGGCCGCTGGCGGCGTGGCTGGCACGGGCGCAGCGGAAGTTGGGGTGGGCGCTGGAGCGGGCTTTTCGACGGGCGCCGAATCGGCCACGCGCGGCGACTCATTGCGACGGTTCGAGGGCCGCGTCGGCTGCGGCGCATCCCCATGGCGGTCGGCATCTTCGTCGTCGATGTCGTGCGGCACGGCCGGTGTCGCACCGTCCTGCGCCGCGTTGGCGTGCTTGCGGCGGCGGCCGCCGCGGCGTCCGCGACGGCGCTTGGCGGTGCCCGCCGCATCCGCGGCAGCGCTTGGCGTTGCGGGAGCTTCGCCGCTGCTGACGACGTTCTCGACCGGCTTGGCGGTTTCGACGTCGGCGCTCGGCGCAGACGCAGGTTTCGCGGCGGCGGGGCGCTGCGCTTCCTGTTGGGGTGCAGTTGCGGGTTCGCCGCGTGCAGGTTTCGGTTCCTGCGCACGCGGTTCGCTGACCGGTTTCGGTGCCGCGGGCGGCGCGGATTTCTGCGGCGCGCGCGGCTGCCGCTGCGCATCGTCGCTGCGCGACTTGTTCTGCTTGGGCTGCGAGCCTATAGATGCTTGCTGGCCCTGCTGCCGGCCGCGGCGTGATTCGCCGTCGCGATCCCGGTCATGGCCACTGCGGCGCGCGCCGTTGTGCGAACCTTCCGCGCGGCGCTCGGACGAACGCTCGCGACGCTGCGCATTGCCGGACTGCAACGCGCGTTGTGGTTGCGTCAGTTCCGCCGACGCGGATTCCTGCTGTGCAGGCGCGGTGCGGAACCAGCCGAACAGGCGGCCGAGCAAGCCGCCGCCCGATGCCGGTGCGGTTGTGATGGGGGCGGGCGCCGCAACGGGTGTCGGCGCCGGCACAACTTCTTCGCGCTGCGGCATCGGCGTCGCGCGCTGGATGCCGCTGACCGCAGGTTCCTCGCCGTGCACCACCACGCCCATGCGTGGCTGCGGGGTGGCCGCGACTTCGGTCATGCGCTCGTAGCTGGGCTTGGCGTGCTCGCCCATCTCGCTTTCGCGGATGCGGGTGATTTCGAGGTGCGGCGTTTCCAGGTTTTCGTCCGCCACGATCACCACGTGCACCTTGTGGCGCAGTTCGATCTCGACCACGCTGGATCGCTTCTCGTTGAGCAGGAAGTTGGCCACGCGCGCGGGCGCCTGCACCAGCACCTGCCCGGTGTTTTCCTTCATCGCGTGTTCTTCGATGAGGCGCAGTGCCGACAAGGACAGCGATTCGACACCGCGGATGGTGCCGTGGCCGTCGCAGCGCGGGCACACGATCCGCGTGGATTCCTCGAGGCTCGGGCGCAACCTTTGGCGGGAAAGCTCCATCAGGCCGAAGCGCGAGATGCGGCCGAGCTGCACGCGCGCGCGGTCGACCTTCAGCGCGTTGCGCAGTTTTTCCTCGACCTCGCGCTGGTGGCGCGTGCTTTCCATGTCGATGAAGTCGATCACCACCAAGCCGCCGAGGTCGCGGATGCGCAACTGGCGCGCGATCTCGACCGCGGCCTCGCAGTTGGTGTGGAACGCGGTGTCCTCGATGTCGCTGCCCTTAGTGGCTCGCGAGGAGTTGATGTCGATCGACGTGAGTGCTTCGGTCGGGTCGATCACGATCGAGCCGCCCGACGGCAGCCGCACGTTGCGGTCATAGGCGCTTTCGATCTGGGTTTCGATCTGGAAGCGCGTGAACAGCGGAACCGTGTCGTCGTACAGCTTCAGCTTGCGCAGGCTGTTCGGCATCACCTGCTGCATGAACTGCCTGGCGTCTTCGTACAGCGACGGCTCGTCGATCAGGATTTCGCCGATGTCGGCGCGCAGGTAATCGCGCAGCGCGCGGATGAACAGTTTCGATTCCTGGTAGATCAGGAACGGCGCGGATTTCGCGGCGGCGGCTTCGGAAATCGCCTTCCAGAGTTGCAGCAGGTAATCGAGGTCCCACTGCAGTTCCTCGGCGTCGCGGCCGACGCCGGCGGTGCGCACGATCAGGCCCATTTCTTCGGGCACCGTGACGTGCTGCAGCGCGTCCTTCAGCGCCTGGCGGTCTTCGCCTTCGATCCGGCGCGACACCCCACCCGCGTTCGGGCTGTTCGGCATCAGCACCATGTAGCGGCCGGCCAGCGAGATGTACGTGGTAAGCGCCGCGCCCTTGTTGCCGCGTTCTTCCTTCTCGACCTGGACGACGAGCTGCTGGCCCTCCTTCAGCAGCTCGCGGATGCCGGCCTTGTTGTGGTCGACACCGGGCGTGAAGTACTCGCGCGAAATTTCCTTCAGCGGCAGGAAGCCGTGGCGCTCGGCGCCGTAATCGACGAAGCAGGCTTCGAGGGAAGGTTCGACCCGCGTGATGCGGGCCTTGTAGATGTTCGACTTCTTCTGTTCGCGCGAGGGGATTTCGAGGTCGAGGTCGTACAGGGCTTGGCCATCGACGATGGCCACACGCAACTCCTCACGCTGAGTCGCGTTGATCAACATGCGTTTCATTGTGGATTCCTTGAAGTCGCCGGCGCTGCGCGCGTCATCCGCGGCGCCTTCATGGGGCGGCCGGCCGGATCGCGCGCCGCGCCTGGCGGCGGTCGCCGGGTCCGTTGTATGGCCCCGGCTGTGATGAATGGGATTGTTCGCGTCCCGAGTCCCCGCACCGTCGTGCCGGCGGTGGGCAAACATCGACCCGAACGTTACGATGGCGAGGTACCGGCTGCTCCCGGTCAGGAATGGCAGGCGGAAGCCTTGTCCGCGCGGCGAACGGGTACAGGGTCGCCCGTGAGGGGCCAGAGCCTGCTTGGCGCGGCGGCAATCCTATCATCACAAAGGGTTTTTTCCAATGGGGACGGCAACTTCGGCCCAGGACTTCAGTTCCGTGCGAATCGTGGCGGTCGGCCCCGAACGCGACGGCCAGCGGATCGACAACTGCCTGGCGACGCTGCTGAAGGGGGTGCCGAAGACGCATATCTATCGCCTGCTGCGCACCGGTCAGGTGCGGGTGAACGGCAAGCGGGCGAAGCCGGACACCCGGTTGGCGACGGGCGACCAGTTGCGGATTCCGCCGGTGCGGGTGGCGGAACGTGCCGAATCCGGCGCGCCGCCCGCGGCGATGCTGGACGAGATCCGGAACGCGGTGATTTTCGAGGACAAGGATTTCCTCGTGATCGACAAGCCGGCCGGGATCGCCAGCCACGGTGGCAGCGGGGTCACGTTCGGCGCGATCGAGCTGCTGCGCGCGGCGCGCCCGAACGATCATCTCGAATTGGCGCATCGGCTCGATCGCGACACTTCCGGCGTGCTGGTGTTCGCGCGTTCGCGGCGCGGGCTGACGGGCGTCCAGGAGATGATTCGTTCGGGCGAAACCAAGAAACAGTACCTGTGCCTGATGACCGGCAAGCTGCGGCGTGCCAAGTTCGACGTCAATGCGCCGTTGCGCAAATCGGTGCTGGCGGGCGGTGAGCGCATGGTCCGGGTGGACGAGGACGGCAAACCCGCGTTGACGTTCTTCCGCGAGATCGAGCATTACCCAGATTGCAGCCTGGTCGAGGCAACCCTGGCCACCGGCCGCACGCATCAGATCCGCGTCCACGCGGCACATGCCGGGTATCCGCTGGCGGGGGATCCCAAGTACGGCGAGCGCGAGGCCAACAAGCGCTTTGCGAAGCTGGGCCTGAAACGCATGTTCCTGCACGCCGCGCGTTTCGAATTCGAGCTGGGCGAGCGCGCCTACAGTTTTTCCGCCCCGCTGCCCGACGATCTGCGCGCAGTGCTGGACCGGCTCTAGCGCGCCTCGCCATTCACCGGGCCGCTACGTCCGACTGTTAAAATCGCGAGCTTTGCCCGGGAAGCGCGCATGAAAATCACCATCTTCGGCACCGGCTACGTGGGCCTCGTGACCGGCACCTGTCTCGCCGAGATGGGCAACCATATCCTGTGCATGGACGTGGATGCAGACAAGATCGCGCGGCTCGAACGCGGCGAAATTCCGATCTTCGAGCCCGGCCTGGAACCGCTGGTGCAGCGCAACCACGCGACCGGCCGGCTGGCCTTCACCACCGATGCGATCGCGGCGGTCGCGCACGGCGACGTGATTTTCATCGCGGTCGGCACGCCGCCCGACGAGGACGGCAGCGCCGACCTCAAGTACGTGTTGGCCGTCGCGCGCAGCATCGGCGAGAACCTTGCTCGTTACGCGGTGGTGGTCGACAAGTCCACGGTGCCGGTCGGCACCGCCGATCGGGTTCGCAACGAAATCGCCGCGGCGATGAAAAGGCGCGGCGCCGATGTCGCCTTCGATGTCGTTTCCAATCCCGAATTCCTGAAAGAGGGCGATGCGGTCAACGATTGCATGAAGCCCGACCGCATCATCGTTGGCGCCTCGTCGACGCGCGCGATCAACATCCTGAAGAACCTCTACGCGCCGTTCAACCGCAACCACGAACGCATCGTGGTGATGGACGAACGTTCGGCCGAACTGACCAAGTACGCGGCCAACGCGATGCTGGCCACCAAGATCAGTTTCATGAACGAGATCGCCAACATCGCCGAACGCGTGGGCGCCGACGTCGAAATGGTGCGCCACGGCATCGGCGCCGATCCGCGCATCGGCTACAGCTTCATCTATCCCGGTACCGGCTATGGGGGCTCGTGTTTTCCCAAGGACGTGCAGGCGCTGGAACGCACCGCGCATGTGAATGGTTATGAAGCGCGCCTGCTGGGCGCGGTGGAAGCCGTGAACCGTGACCAGAAGCGCAAGCTGGTCGAACTGCTGGCGCGGCATTTCGGAGGCAACCTGCGCGGCAAGACCATTGCCCTGTGGGGACTCGCCTTCAAGCCGAACACCGACGACATGCGCGAGGCGCCCAGCCGCGTGCTGATGGAGGCCTTGTGGCAAGCCGGCGCCAGGGTTCGCGCGCACGATCCGCAGGCCCGCCGCGAAGCCGCGCGCATATACGGGCAGCGCGACGACCTGGTGCTGTGCGACGATCCGTGGGCGGCGCTGGACGGCGCCGACGCGCTGGCGGTGGTAACCGAATGGAAGGCCTTCCGCAGCCCCGATTTCGCGCGCATCAAGGCCGCGCTGAAATCACCGGTGATATTCGACGGCCGCAACCTGTACGATCCCGCCATGGTCGAAGCCGCGGGCCTCGCGTATTACGGAATCGGGCGCGGCCGCAGCGCAATCAAACCGGAGCACACGCCATGATGCCGACACCTCCCGACGAACGCCTGGACGACATGGAACTGCGTCTGACCTTCCTCGACGACGCCGTGTCGTCACTGGGCGACAGCGAAGCCATGCAATCCCAGCGCTTGCTGCAACTGGAAAACGCGCTCAAGGAATTGCGCCTTGAGCTGGCCTCGCTGCGGACAAGTCTTTCGGAGAGCGTGCAGAGCGAACCACCACCTCCGCATTATTGATATTTGTCGTCATTCCCGGGACGCCCGCGCTTTTTGCGGGCGGGTTGCCGCGCGGTGAAGCTTGCGCGGCCCCCAGAATGACGACTGTAAAGGTTGACTGAGTCTGTCATGAGTGAATCGCTGCGCGATCAGTTGTTGAAGGCCGGCTTCAAGCCGTCGCCGAAACCCCAGCCGCACAAGCACCCGCAGGGCAAGTCGGAAGCGCGCAAGCCGCGCGCGCCGGCCGAGCCGGGCCTCGCGCAGGCGTTCGCGCTGCGCGCCAGGGCCGATCGTGCCGAACGTGAAGCCGCGGAGCGCGAGGCGCGCGAGAAGGCGGGAGCGCGCAAGGAGCGCAAGCGCAAGCTGCAGGCATTGCTGGATGGCAAGGCGTTGAACCAGGCCGACGCCGACCAGCCGCGCAATTTCGAATTCGCGGGCAAGATCCGCCGCGTCTACGTCACGCCGGAACAATTGCGCCAGATCAACACCGGCGAATTCGGCGTGGTGATGCATGGCGGCCGCGCGCTGGTGGTCGCGCGCGACGTCGCGCTGCAGGTGCAGGCGATCGCGCCGGAAGTCGTGGCCTTGCTGGTCGATCCTTCCGCGCCCGTGGACGACGACGGCGTTCCCGATGACCTGATATGGTAACGGGCGCGCGCGCTTGATCTTCATCGCCCTCAGCGTGGTGTGCAGCGTCGTGGTTTCGGTGCTGCTGAAACTCGCACCGCGCTGCGACGTCGATGTACGCCAAGCCATCACGGGCAATTACCTGGTGGCGACGCTGCTGACCACCGCGCTGCTCGATCCGCATCCTTCACTGCTCGAACTGCCCGCCGCGCATCCCGCGTGGCGCGTGCTGGCGGCGCTCGGCGTGCTGTTGCCGTCGATGTTCGTGGTGCTGGCGTATTCGGTGCGACGTGTCGGCGTGGTCGTGACCGACGCGGCGCAGCGCCTGTCGCTGCTGCTGCCGTTGCTGGCCGCATTCACTCTGTTCGGCGAAGCGTTCTCGTGGCAGAAGGACGCCGGCATGGCGATCGGCGTGGCCGCGATCGCGTGCATCGTGCTGCGCAAACGTGGCGGCGAGGCGCAGGCCACGTCAGGCACGTGGTGGTGGCCGCTGATCGTGTTCGCGGGCATGGGCGCGATCGACATCCTGTTCAAGCGCGTGGCGCAACTGACCGGCGTGCCGTTCGCGGATGTGTTGCTGGCGACCTTCGCGCTGGCATTCGTGTTGGCGATGTTGGCGACGATCGCGCTGTACGCGGGCGGGCGCATGCGATGGCGTTGGCGCAACCTCGGCGGCGCAGTGCTGCTCGGCGCGTTCAACTTCGGCAACATTCTTTTCTATGTGCAGGCGCATCGCCATCTCGCACGCGATCCCGCGCTGGTGTTCTCGGCGATGAACATCGGCGTGATCGTGCTGGCGACGCTGGTCGGCGTCTGGTGGCTGGGCGAACGTCTGCAACGCGTGAACCGCATCGGCCTCGCGCTGGCCGTTGCCGCCGTGCTGGTATTGGCGACAGCTTGAATACCGATCAGTTCGCCGAAGCGGCGAGCGCGGGATTGAACCAGCCCTGTTTCGGCGCGAAACGTGCGCCGTGCGCCTGCGCCAGCGCTTCCAGTTTTTCGCGCAGCACGCCCGCGCCGGTCGCGCGGATGTACCGGATCGGGCCGCCGCGGAACGGCGCGAAGCCGGTGCCGAAGATCACGCCCGCATCCAGAAGATCTGCATCCGCGACCACGCCATCGTGCAGGCAGGCCACGGCTTCGTTGAGCATCGGCAGGATCAAACGATCTTCGAGATCGATCGGCGCGCGATAGTTCGAATCCACTTTCGGTTTCCCGGACTTGCCATCCTTCCACGTGTAGAAACCCTGGCCGTCCTTCTTGCCGCGGCGGCCAGCCTCGACCTTGTCGGCGATGCCGGCAGGAAGTTCCAATCCAAGGAACGGCCCGAGTTCCCTGCCCACCGACAGCGCGACGTCGAGACCGACCGTGTCGATCAGTTCGATCGGCCCCATCGGCATCCCGAAACGTTTGCCGGCGCGATCGATCACCGGATCAGGAATGCCTTCGGCGTGGCAGTGCACCGCTTCCAGCAGGTACGGCACGAGGATGCGGTTGACCAGGAATCCCGGCGTGCCCTTCACCGGCAGCGGCAGTTTGCCGATCGCCTTCACCCACGCCCAAGCGCGTTTCTCCAGCGAGGAATCCAGCGCGTCATGGCGCACCACTTCCACCAATGGCATCTGCGCGACCGGGTTGAAGAAGTGCAGGCCGAGGAACCGCCGCGGTTCCGTGAAGGCGACGCGCAATTCATCCAGTGGAATCGACGAGGTGTTTGTGGCGATCAGTGCATCGCGTGCAATCTTCGGTTCAAGCGCGCGGTAGACCGCTTCCTTGGCTTCGGGATTTTCATAGATCGCCTCGATCGCCAATTGCGATGACGCAATGCCCGCGCCTTCGACATCGGGCGTCAGGCGTGCTTCGACCGGCTCGATGCGCTCGCGCGTTTTCAGTTTCTTCTCGAACAGCTTGCGTGCGCGCGACAGCGCCGGCTCGATGAATTTCATCTCGCGGTCCTGCAGCGTCACTTCGAAACCGCGCAGCGCGCTCCACGCGGCGATGTCGCCACCCATCACGCCGGCGCCGACCACGTGCACGTGGCGGATGCCGTGCGGGGTGTCGCCCGCGAGTCCGCGCAGCCGTTCGCGCAGGAAGAAGATGCGGATGAGATTGTGCGCGGTCGGCGTGGCGCTGAGTTTCGCGACCGAGCGCGCTTCCAGTCGCAAACGCTGCTGGACGTCGCCGCCGCCGCGCCGCCATACGTCGATCAGCGCGAATGGTGCGGGATAGTGTTTCGGTGGTGCTTTCGCCGCGGTTTGCTTGCGCACGATCGGCGCGAGTACCTGCCGCGCGGGCCAGCAATTCGTCCACCATGCCGCCGCCCGTTGCGCGAACGGACGCGTGACCGGACGCAATGCAAGTTTCTTCGCTTCTTCGAGCAGCGCGTCGGGTGCAGCCAGGCGATCGACCAGGCCTTCCGCCAACGCGCGCTCCGCGGACGCCGCGCGCCCGGTCAGCATCATCGCGAGTGCTTTCGGCGCACCGATCAGGCGCGGCCGGCGCGCCGTGCCGCCCCA
>JAZKBD010000026.1:18543-27543 GCA_040388785.1 Pseudomonadota bacterium | reverse complement strand
ATCGCTGGCGACAACGTCCGAGGCGAGCCCCATCTGATAGGCCGTGGCGCCGTCGACATTCTCACCGCTCGTGACCATTTCGACCGCGTTACCCAGCCCGATGATCCGCGGCGCGCGGGCCGTGCCGCCCCAGCCTGGATGGATGCCGAGTTGCACCTCGGGCAATGCGATGCGCGTTTCCGGCGCGCGCGCGGCGACGCGCATCCGGCAGGCCAGCGCGAGTTCGGTGCCGCCGCCCATGCAGGCGCCGTGGATCGCGGCAACGGTCGGCATCGGCAATTGCGCGAGGCGTTCGAACACGCGCTGGCCGTTTTCGATTTCCTCGCGCACCGCGCCTTGGCGTTCGTAGCCCTCGAATTCCTTGAGGTCCGCGCCCACCGCAAAACCGGAAGGCTTGCCGGAATGGATCACCACCGCGACCGGCCGTTCGATGGCCACGCGTTCCAGCATCGCGTCGAGTTCGTCCAGCAGCGCGCGTGACAATGCATTCACGTTGCTGCCGCTACGATCCATGGTCAGCATCAGCACGCCGTCGGTGCCTCGTGCAACCTTCCAGTGGCTGAGCCGCAGACCTTCGAACACGCCGCACTCCTGCTTGCAACCGAACCGGCATCATCGGCCGGGCGGCGGGTGCGGTCAACGTCCGGCGGACTGCGGTGTTGACCGCCGACCCCTGCCACAAGTTACGCTTGATCCGGCAGGCGGCCGACCCAACCGTATGCAACGAACGATTTTCAGGATCCGGGATGGCCAATTCGCTTGAACTTTCGCGCCAGGGGCGCGGTCACACCGGTGCGCATGTTGCGTCCGGCGCCGTAGGGAGTGCCGCCCGCATGGGCGATGTGGATACCGATCGTGCTCTGGTCGAGCGCGTGCGCAAAGGTGACAACAGGGCCTTCGACCTGCTGGTCCGCAAGTACCAGCACAAGATCATCGGCCTGGTGTCGCGGTACGTGCACGACTGGAGCGAGTGCGAGGACGTGGCCCAGGAAGCCTTCATCCGCGCCTATCGCGCCATCGGGGCCTTCCGTGGTGAAAGTGCTTTCTATACCTGGATGTACAAGATCGCCGTGAATACCGCCAAGAACCACCTGGTTGCCCAGGGCCGCCGCCCGCCCGCCGAGGACATCGACGCCGATACCGCCGTGCAGTTCGACGCCGGCGTGCGCCTGCGCGACGAGGCCACCCCCGAACACGAACTGGCGCGCCGCGAGATTGAACAAACCGTGTTCGCCACGGTCGAAAAGTTGCCCGAGGAATTGCGCGACGCGATCACCCTGCGCGAGGTCGATGGTCTGTCCTACGAGGAAATCGCCGAACGCATGAACTGCCCGATCGGCACCGTGCGTTCGCGTATCTTCCGGGCGCGCGAAGCCATCGATGAAAAGTTGCGACCGCTGCTTTCGAACGAAGATGCCTGATTTGCCGGACCGTGCTGCAAGAGGTGCAAGGTAATGGATCCCACCAGCCGAGAAGACCTTTCCGCCCTGATGGACGGTGAACTGGCCGCCGAGCCGACCCGTTTTCTGCTCCGGCGCCTCGATCACGACCCCGAGCTTGGCGCGACCTGGTCGCGCTGGCACCTGATCCGCGCCTGCCTTGTCTCCGATCCGGCGCGCGTGCCGATGCCGGCCCTGGGCAACGATTTTGCTTCGCGTGTCTCCGCCGCCGTGCAGGCGGAAGCTGCGCCGCAGGTGCGGCAGCGGCATTGGGCGCGCTACATCGGCGGTGGTGCCATCGCCGCGGGCGTGGCCTTTGCCGCGCTGATGTTGAACACCCCGAATCCCCGTGTGGGCGCACCGGCGACGGTCGCGCAGTCCAGCACCAGCAGCGCGCCAGCATCGGCCGCGGCAACGACGCTGGCCGAAGCCGCGCCTGCGGGGAACCAGATCACGCCGCCGTGGCTGCTGTCGCGCCAACCGACGGTGCTGCCCATCCAGACAGCGTCCGCCAATGTCGTGTACGGCACCGGCTTGATGCAGCGACGATCTGCGCGACGCGGCGTTGCCGTTGACGCCCTCGTTCGAGACCCGCCAGTCCGGGTTGCCGTTCTCGATCGTGCTGCTGCCGGAAGCACCGCCGGCCAGCAGTTCCGCTGCCCGGCACTGAGCGGCCTCGCCGCGTTGCGCGGCGTGCCGAGCGTGCCAGGCGTCGTTTCGCGGACGCGCGCCGCATCTTCTTGATTTGCGCCGCGCCCGATTTGGGCGCGGCATGCGCGCGCGTGCCGCGGCCACACAGCATTCGTTTTTGCAAATCAAATGAAGGAGAACAGCATGTTGAATCGGGCGAGGCGGGTGGCCGCCGTATTCGTTCTGTTGTGTTTTTCCGGCGCCAGCAGCGTGGCGCTGGCGGCGGTGCCGACCGCGGCGCTGCCGGATTTCACCAGCATCGTGCAGAAGTACGGGCCGGCGGTGGTGAACGTGGTCGCGCGCTACAACCACGCCAGCGAGATGGGCAGCGACAGCCCGGACGACCAGCAGCCCCAGCAAGAGCAGCAGATGCCCGACATCCTGCGGCATTTCTTCGGGATGCCATTCGGGCCGCCGCAGCTCCAGCAACCCGACCGCGGTGGTGAATCGCTGGGTTCGGGCTTCATCATTTCGGCCGACGGTTACATCCTCACCAATCGCCACGTGGTGGCCAACGCCGATTCGGTGAAGGTGCATCTTTCCGATCACCGGACTTTCACGGCCAAGGTCATCGGCACCGACAAAGGTTATGACATCGCGCTGCTGAAGATCGATGCCAGCAACCTGCCGACGGTGCAGATCGGCAACTCCAATGACCTGCAGCCCGGCCAGTGGGTAGTGGCGATCGGTTCGCCTTATGGGCTGGATCATTCCGTCAGCGCGGGCATTGTCAGTTACGTCGGCCGCAACCTCGGGAGCCAGGACCAGCAGGACGTGCCGTTCATCCAGACGGACGTGCCGATCAACCGTGGCAACTCGGGCGGCCCGCTGTTCAACCTCGCCGGACAAGTGGTCGGCATCAACTCGCAGATCTTTTCGACCGACGGCGGCGCGATGGGGCTGTCGTTCTCGATTCCGATCAACATCGCGATGACCGCCGCGCATCAACTCAAGGCGAAGGGTTACGTCAGCCGCGGCATGCTGGGCGTTGGCGTGCAGAACGTCAGCGAAGGTTTTGCCAAGACCTATCACATGGCGAACCAGAACGGCGCCGCGGTTACCCAGGTGCAGCCCGACAGTCCGGCTGCCAAGGCCGGCATGCAGATCGGCGACGTGATCACGGGATTCGACGGGCACAAGATTTACGATTCGTCCGAATTGCCGCCGCTGGTCGCGATGACCACGCCGGGCACCGAGGCAAATGTGGACATCCTGCGCGATGGCAAGCCGATGACCGTCAAGGTCAAGGTCGGCGAGATGCCGCGCAATGGTTTGTCGCAGCAATACCTCGCCAACGCGCCGGCGGCCGCAAGCGGCAGCAGCCTGCTCGGGCTCAAGGTGCAGGACGTCACGCCCGGCATGCGCCAGCAGCTCGGCTACAACGGCAAGGGCGGCGTGGTGATCACCGACGTGGAAGGTCCGGCCGCACAGGCCAACCTGCAACCGGGCGACGTGATCCTGCGCGTCGGCAACAAGCCGGTGGACAACGTCGCGGAATTCCGCCGCGACACCGCCAACCTGAAACCGGGTGACACCGTGCTGCTGCTGGTTTCGCACCAGGGGCAGAACCTGTTCATCGCGGTGAGCGTGCCGGCGAAGTAACACGTTCGTGTTGTTGTTGGAGCGAAGAGCCCGCCGTCCGGCGGGCTTTTCGTTTGCGCGGGCTGCGCTAAGCTGGTGAGAGGAATTCGCAGGACCGCTTGCATGAAACTCTGGTCGATCGAAGGCAACACGCAGAAGCTCGATGGGCGAGCCGGGGCTCTCACGAGTTGCCTTGAATGGCAACTCGTGCCGGCGAGCGCCGGAGGCAGGATGCCGCAGACAGGGTTGCTTGGTGAGGCATGGATGCCGAACCTAGCAACCGCCGCCGCCAGCATGAATTTGCGAGGAGCAGCAAATCAATGAAACTCTGGTCCATCGAAGGCAACACCCAGAAGCTTGATGGCGGCGCGATGTTTGTTCGGCACATCCATGTGCCTCACCCTTCGCTGCGCTCAGGGCCGCCTGCGGCGTCCGGATTCGCTCCCGGCGAATCACGTGGCAACGCGCTGGAGTCTTTGGCATGAAACTTTGGTCCATTGAGGAGCCATGTTTGGAAATGCTCCCAAGGCGATGTGGTCGAAGTGGATTCCCGCGGATGACCAGAACCGCATTCCGCTGGCCTGCCGCTGCCTGCTGGCGACCGATCTGGATGGTCGCAATGTGCTGTTCGAAACCGGCATCGGCGCGTTCTTCGAACCGAAGCTGCGCGAGCGTTATGGCGTGGTCGAGGATCGCCACGTGCTGCTGGATTCGCTGAAGGTTGCGGGTCTGACGCATGAAGACATCGACGTGGTGGTGCTGTCGCACCTGCATTTCGACCACGCCGGCGGCTTGCTCGCGGCGTGGGAGGAAAATGCGCCGCCGCGTTTGCTGTTCCCCAACGCGAAATACCTGGTGGGTGCGATGCACTGGGATCGCGCGACGCATCCGCATCCGCGTGATCGTGCGTCGTTCATTCCTGGCGTCCCCGAGTTGCTGGAGCGAAGCGGGCGTCTCGAAAAAGTCGAGGGCGCCCATTCGCGCACGCTCGGCAAGGCCGTACGTTTCCACTATTCGCAGGGACACACGCCGGGCCTGATGCTCTCGGAAATCGCGGGTCCGCACGGCAAGGATGGCGTGGTGTATTGCGCCGACCTGATTCCCGGCACGGCATGGGTGCACCTGCCAGTGACGATGGGCTACGATCGCGCGCCGGAAATGCTGATCGACGAAAAGCGTGCGTTCCTCGATGACAAATTGCAGCGCGGCGTGCGGCTGTTCTTCACCCATGACCATGCGACCGCGATGGCCTCGCCGCGGCGCGACGAACGTGGCCGCTACGGCGTGGCCGACGCGCAGGCGCACTTCGCGAATGCTTCGTTGTAAGCTCGCGGCGTGAGCCGCCTGTCCGCATTCCTCGACAATCCTTCGCGCAACGCCGCCGTGCTCGGTGGCGTGTTGCTGCTGCTCGGCTTGTTGCTGCTCGGCTTCACCGAACACGCCGATCGGTTGCGCGCGATGGGCGAGGATGCGCTCGGCGGGTTCGTGCTCACCGGCAGCGAGGCGGCGCCGGGAAGTGCCGCGGATGGCAAGCTGGTGCTGGCCGTCGGCGCGCCGGTGGTGAATGCGCCTGCGCGCGATGCGCAATTCGGCGTCGCGACCGACGCGCCGGTGCTGCTGCGCAAGGTCGAGATGTTCCAGTGGAACGAAACCCGGTTCGGCGGCGTCCGCAATTACGACCAGAACTGGTACGACCACCCGATCGATTCGTCCGCCTTCGGCAAACCTGACGCGCACGCGAATCCCGGTGCGTTTCCGATCAATGCGGCACGGTTCGATTCCAGCGACGTCACGGTGGGCGGGTTCAAGCTGGCGCCGGAACTGGTGCACATGATCGACGGACCCGAACCCTTCGCGCCCGATCTCTCGCACCTGCCGCCCAACATGGCGGCGACGTTCCAGGCGCGGGATGGCACGTTGGTGACCAGCGCCAATGCCGCGCATCCGCAAATCGGCGACCTGCGCATCAGCTGGATGAAGATCGCGCCGTCCGATCTGACCGTGTTTGCGCAGGACCAAGGTGGAACACTGGTTCCGGTGAACGATCCTTCGGGGGCGCCGATCGCGCAGGTGTTGATCGGCCGGCATTCGCTGACCGACGTGCTGACCGACGCGCCGCAGCCGCCGCGTTTCAAGTGGGCGCGGCGGGTGCTCGCGGTGTTGCTGGCGTGGGCGGGCGTCGCGATGTTCCTGCCGGGTTCGCGGCGGCGCGATCGCGTGCTTGCACTGGCCGTGGCCATCGTTCCATTGGCGCTGCTCGCGGCGATCTGCTGGTTCGACGTCCGGATGCTCGCGTTCGTGGTGCTGCTGGCGGTCGCGATCCTTGCAGGCGTGCTGGCGGCGTGGCGCTGGCGGCACATCGACGGCGCGTGGCAGCCGCATTGATCGGGCCGCAGTTGCGGAGCGCGCGTCAGATTCCGGTGTTGTCGAGAAACCACAGTCCCGCGAACAGCTTGGGATCGATCGAATAGCCCTTCGCGGTCATTGCGCGCAGCCAGGTGCCGGCGTCGCTGCGTGGCACTTCGTGCACGATGATGTCCTCGGTGTGATCGCCGCCGCCATCGCCCACCTTGCGCAAATCCAGCGCACGCACGAAGTGCATCATCTCGGTGCTCATGCCTGCGGATGAAGGCCCGGAATGCAGCGGGACGATACGGCCGCATGTCCAGCCAGTTTCTTCTTCGAGTTCGCGCCGCGCGGTATCGGTGGCGCCGATGTCGCCGTCGTGATCGGAATCGCCGATCAGCCCGGCGGGCATTTCGATCGTCAGCTGCCGAATCGGCACGCGGTATTGCTCGACGAACAACACGCGATCCGCCGGCGTCACGGCGACGATGATCACCGCGCCTTGCGGGTTGTTGCGTTCGACGAATTCCCAGTGCGCGCGTTGTTTCAGGGTCAGCCACTTGCCGGTGTACAGCGTCGTGGCGTCCGCTTCGGCGCCGGCGGGAACCCGTATTTCGCGCGTCACGTCATCGCCTCCGCCTGGATCTGCAAAAGCTGGTGCGCGCGCGTGCGGGTGAGCGGCCCGATCTTCAGTTTTTCGCACAACGCATCCAGCACCGCCGCGTCGGCTGCTTGCCGCAGCAGCCCGTCGGGATGGCCGGGCACGGGCGCATCCAGAGCGATGCGTGCCAGCCGCTGCGACAGGCGCGCGGTTTCGGCGTGCGCGCGCAATTTTTCGGCGAGCGACCTGGCGCCACGCAGGTGCAGGAACGCGACTTCATCCATGCGCGCAAGCAGCATTTCGAGCGAGCCGAAATGCGCGGCGCCGATGCCAGGCACGCCGGGAATGTTGTCGATCGCATCGCCGGTCAGCGCCAGGAAATCGACGACCTGGTGCGCTTGCACGCCCAGGCGCGCGGGCACGCCCGCGGCGCCCCAGCGCTGGCCGCGGGCGTAGTCCCATTGCTCGACGTCGTGATCGAGCAGCTGTCCGAAATCCTTGTCGGCGGAAACGATCACCGCGCGCAGGCCGTGCGCGCGCGTGGCCTGCAACACGCTGCCGATCAGGTCGTCGGCTTCGTAGGCGGCGTCGGCGAGCACCGTGAATCCGAACGCCGCCGCCAGCTCGCGGCAGTATTCGAACTGGCGCTTCAGTTCGGGCGGCGCGGGATCGCGGTTGGCCTTGTAGGCGGGATAGATCGCGTTGCGGAAGGAACTGGTGAGCGCTATGTCGAACGCGGCGATCGCGTGGCTGGCGCGCGTGCGCTCCACGAAATCCAGCAGGAAGCGCGCGAAACCGTGCACCGCGTTCACCGGATGTCCGTCGACGTCGAAGAACGCGCCGGGCATCGAGTGCCAGGCGCGGAACACGTACATGCTGGCGTCGATCAGGTATACCGTCTTGACCGGCGTCGGCTCCGGTGCGGAGGGTGGCGGCGCCGCGACGACGTTCATGCCTGCCACGCGCCCAGGACTTGATCGACGGCCGGGCGATTGCGTTCGGGCGGTTCTTCGCCGCGATTGCCGATGTGGATGTACGCGATCGCGCGCTCGTCGTCGGACAGGCCGAGCAGCGTGGCCGCGTCGCGGTCGTAGCACGACCAGCCGGTCAGCCATTGCGCGGCGAAGCCCGCAGCCTGCGCGGCCAGCAGCAGGCTGAACGCCACGCAGCCCGCGGACAGCAATTGTTCCTGCGCGGGAATTTTCGGATGTGCCTCGTCGATATGCGCGATCACCGCGAGTACGACGGGCGAATGCGCGAAGCGATCGCGATCCTTCGCCAGCGCCTTGTCGGGAACGCCGGGATCGACCCGCGCGTGCAACGCCGCCAGCGCCTCGCCATAACGCACGCGCGCATCACCGCTGATTTCGATCAACCGCCACGGCGTCAGCTTGCCGTGGTCGGGCACGCGGATCGCGGTGGCGATGATTTCGCGCAGTTGCTCCGCCGTCGGACCGGGCGGTTGCAGTTGCGCGGCGGGAACGGAACGGCGATCACGCAGGAACTGCAGGGCGGCTTCATTACGCATCGCGCCAGTTTAGCAGCCGTGCGCAGCCGCTTTGCGCTACGATGCCGCGATCGCAACGGGAGACGAGTCATGCCGATCACCATTGCCGCCTTGCGCGAATCCGCCGACGGAGAACGCCGCGTCGCGATCACGCCGGAAACCGCGAAGAAGTACGCATCGCGCGGCATGCGGGTGTTGCTCGAACGTGGCGCGGGCGAGCGGGCCGGCTTTCCCGATGCAGCTTATGCAGGCATCGAGTTTGCCGATGCGGCTTCGGTCGCGGCGCAGGCCGACGCGTTGTTGTGCGTGCAACCGCCGTCGGATGCCGCGACGTCCTCGATGAAGGAAGGCGCGGCGCTGATCGGACAACTGCGTCCGCACAACGCCGCCGATCGGCTGGACACGTACGCGCAGCGCAAACTCGCCGCGTTCTCGCTGGAGCTGTTGCCACGCACCACGCGCGCGCAGGCGATGGACGTATTGTCGTCGCAGGCGGCCGTCGCGGGTTACCGCGCGATGCTGATCGCGGCCGAGGCTGCACCGAAGTTCTTCCCGATGCTGACGACCGCCGCCGGCACGCTGCGTCCGTCGAAAGTGCTGGTGATCGGCGCGGGCGTCGCGGGTTTGCAAGCGATCGCGACCGCGCGCCGGCTGGGCGCGATGGTCGAAGGGTTTGATGTGCGTCCTGAAACGCGCGAGCAGATCGAATCGCTGGGCGCGAAGTTCCTCGATCTCGGCGTCAACGCGGCAGGCAGCGGCGGTTACGCGCGCGAGTTGACCGCCGAAGAACGCGCCGCGCAGCAGGCGAAACTGGCCGAGCACGCGAAGACCGTCGA
>JAZKBD010000026.1:0-18533 GCA_040388785.1 Pseudomonadota bacterium | reverse complement strand
GACCGTCGATGTGATCGTCACCACCGCGGCGGTGCCGGGCCGGCCCTCGCCGAAAATCATTCCGCTCGCGATGGTCGACGGCATGAAAGCCAGTGCGGTGATCGTCGATCTTGCGGCCGAAGGCGGCGGCAATTGCGAAGCGACGCAGCCGGGCCAGCGCATCGAGCGCAACGGGATCACGATCATCGGACCGCTGAACCTTCCATCCGGCGCGCCGCTGCACGCGTCGGAAATGTACGCGCGCAACCTTGCGCATTTCAGCGAACTGGTGATCGCCGACGGCGCATGGAAGCCGGATTTCGAGGACGAGCTGGTCGCGAAGATCTGCGTCGCGCGTGACGGCGACGTGGTGTTCGGAAAGGCATAGGAACGCCAACGCGCCGCGCTGCATTCGCGCGAACGCGGGCCGTCAGTTGCCGGATCCCGGCGGGTGCATCGGAACCGATCCGTTGCCGTGGCGTTCGGCCCAGCGCATGCGTTGCTGCGGCGGCATCGCGCGCCAGCGTTCGCGCAAGGCGCGCCGTTCGGCGGGTGGCAATGACTGGAACTTGCGGAACGCCTCGCTGACCTTGGCGCGTTCCTCGGGCGTGAGGTTGTGGAAGGCGCGCGCGTTCTCGCGCAACTGGTGGCGTTGTTCGGGCGTCATCGCGGCCCAGCGCGTCAGGCGTTCGCGGATTTGCTGCTGGCGTTCGGGCGGCAGCGCGGCCCAGCGCTCGGCGTTTTGCGCGAGGTGCTGCTGGCGACCGGGTTTCAGTTGATCCCACTGGCCCTGCAACGGCGCAAGCATGCGTTGCTGCGCGGACGAAAGGCTGGACCACGCGATTGGTTGCCTGGGCGCATCGGCTGTCGCCGCTGCACGCTGCATCGGGATGGCCGCCTGGGCCCGCACCGCGCAAGGCGCGCCGAGCAGGCATGCAGCGACCAGCAACAGGGCAAGCGAATTGCGCATCATCGGCGCCCGCTCGCGGCCGGCGCGCCGGCGGAAGCCATGGCCGGCTGCGCCGCCAGCCAGCGGTAGAAATCGAGATCCTGCACCACTTCCATCTGGCTGCTGCTGACTTCCGGGATTGCCTCGTCGGAATCATTCTGGTTGAGCGCGGACGGCGCGGTGGTGGCGACGGACGACGTTTGCGTGCCGTCCATCGGGTGCAGCCAGACCACGCCGATCACCAGCGCGCAGCAGGCCGCCGCGCCCGCGAACGAGCCCCACATTTTCAGCGCGTGATGCGTGGACGCGGCATTCATCGCCTTGCGGCGCGCGAGCCCGAGGCGCAGCGCGTGGTACGAATCGGCCTGTTCGCAGGCGGTCCTGAAGATCGCGCGTGCGCGCGATGCGACTTCATCGTCGCCGGGCAATGTGCTGGGTTGGTTTTCGGACGAAATGTTCATCGCCATTCCTCGAGTTGTGTACGCAGGGCATCCATGGCCCGCGAAAGATGCGTCTTGACGCTGCCCGCGCTGCAGCCCATCGCCTTGGCCGTGTCCGCCACGTCCAGGCCTTCCAGCACGCGCAGCAGGAAAGCTTCCTGCTGGCGGCGCGGCAGCGCGCGGATGGCCTTCGACATCGCCGCGTGTGCCTGCCGCGATGCCAGCGCACGTGACGGGTCGGGGCCCATGCCGGCAAATCCTCGTCGTCGTCGTTCGTTGCGCGCCCGGTCCACACGAAAATCCGGTTGCGCACCGTGCGCCGGCGCTGCAGATCCGTGATGCGCCGGCGCAGGATGCCCCAGAACAATGGCGGCCATTCCTCGGCCGGCTTGGCCGAGTAGTGCCTGACCAGCCGCAGCATCGAATCCTGCACCGCGTCCAGCGCCTCGTCGGAATCGTGCAGCGCGATTTCCGCGACGCGCCAGGCACGCCGCTCCACCGAGGCCAGGAACGCTTCGATGGTCGCGGCCACCGGCCGTGCCGACTCCGTCAGCGGCGCGGGCACCGCTTCGAGCGCCGCGGCGGCGCTCATGGCGGCCCCGCTGGCGGGGATCGGTTCGGCATCCGTCGTCTCGTGCATCCTGACTTGCCTTTGATAACGCGGCGACCGGAAATGGGTTGACCGCAGCACCCCGGCCGCGCATGCCGGTATGATGCCCCGAGATCGCAGGAGGGAAACATGATTACCGGGTTTCTTGCACTGTACATCTTCATGTTGGCGGCGTTCACCGGCTACGAGATCATCAGTCGGGTGCCAGTCATTTTGCATACGCCGCTGATGTCGGGTTCCAACTTCGTGCACGGCATCGTGCTGGTCGGCGCGATGGTGGCGCTGGGGCATGCCGACACGCCGATCGAAATCGCCATTGGCGTGGCCGCGGTGCTGCTGGCCGCGGGCAACGTGGCGGGCGGCTACGTGGTCACCGAGCGCATGCTGGAGATGTTCAAGACCAGCAAGCCCGCGTCTCCGCCATCGACGGAGAAGAAGTGATGACGCTTCCCGCCTGGATGCCCACCATCGTCGAAGCGATCTATTTCATCGCCGCGGTACTTTTCATCTGGGGATTGAAACGCATGAGCTCGCCGCGCACCGCGCGGCAGGGCATCGTATGGGCGGGCGCCGGCATGGCCGCAGCGATCATCGTGACGTTCTTCCTGCCGGGCATGCGCAACCTCGACTGGATGATCGGCGCGATCGTGGTGGGCGTGGTGCTGTCGTGGATCGTCGGGCGGCGCGTGCCGATGACGGCGATGCCACAGATGGTCGCCTTGTTCAACGGCATGGGCGGCGGCGCGGCCGCGGCGATCGGCGTGGTGGAACTGATCAAGTTCAATGCGGCGCTGGGCCTGGTGCCGAATACCTCGCCGATCCAGCCGGAGGCCTGGGCCGATGTCGCGGGGCGCCTCGGCACCACCGAACTGGTGCTGGCGTTCGTCGGCGTGCTGATCGGCGCGGTCTCGTTCACCGGTTCGCTGATCGCGTTCGCGAAACTGCAGGGCTGGATGGATCGCCGCTTCGTGTTTCCGCTGCAGCGCTGGGTGAATCTCGCGATCTTCGCGGCGGCGCTGGTGTGCGGCGCGCTTGCGCTCGCCGCCGGCATCGAAGGCCACGCGTTCGCGTGGGGCTTGCTGGTCGGCTTCATCGTGTTGTCGCTGGTGTTCGGCATCGCGATGACGCTGCCGATCGGCGGCGCCGACATGCCGGTGGTGATCTCGATGTACAACGCCTTCACCGGCCTCGCGGTCGCGTTCGAAGGCTTCGTGCTGCAGAACGAGGCGATGATCATCGCGGGCATGGTGGTGGGTGCGGCCGGCACCTTGCTGACGCAGTTGATGGCCAGGGCGATGAACCGTTCGCTGGGCAACGTGCTGTTCGGCAATTTCGGCGCGGGTGGCGGCGCGGCGCAGCAGGAAATCGCGGGTGCGCTGAAACCGATCGACGCCAACGACGCGGCGGTGATGATGGCGTACGCCGAACGCGTCGCGATCGTGCCGGGTTACGGCATGGCGGTCGCGCAGGCGCAGCACAAGATCTGGGAATTCGCCAAGCTCCTGATCGACCGTGGCGTGAAGGTGAAGTTCGCGATCCATCCGGTCGCGGGCCGCATGCCCGGCCACATGAACGTGCTGCTGGCGGAAGCCGGCGTGCCGTACGACCTGATCGCGGATATGGACGACATCAATCCGGAATTTCCGAATACCGATGTGGCGCTGGTGATCGGCGCCAACGACGTGGTGAACCCGGTCGCGCGCACCGACAAGAATTCGCCGATCTACGGCATGCCGATCCTCGACGTGGCCAGGGCGAAGAACGTGATCGTGATCAAGCGCGGCCGCGGCAAGGGTTTCGCGGGCATCGAGAATGCGCTGTTCTACGCCGACAACACGCGCATGCTGTATGGCGATGGGCAGGCGGCGGCGGGCGAACTGGTGACCGGTCTGAAGTCCCTGGATACCTGACTGGAGCGGCTGTTGTGGGAAGTCAGGCCATGGATGGCCGTGGTGGTGTTTGGTGTCCGAAGTAGCTTGTTCTCGAATTGCGATTCGGAGATGCAGCGATCATGGACGATCGCCCGAAGATGCCAACCAGGTCGCGATGATCGCCGCCAGCACCGCGGCGCCCGCATAAACCAGCACCGACGCGGCACTCAAGCCGAGCTTCGCCACCTGCAGCGTCAGCCCGAGGCCGCCGGTGCGGAACGCTTGCCCGAACGGATAACCGGTCGCCGCCGCCACCCGCGCGACCGCGACCAGGCATGCTGCGTACGTACCTGCCAGCAACACGGCCAGCACCGCGACGCTGCCCGCCCAGCGCGTGTACAGGCAGCCGCAGAACTTCAACACCAGCGTCAGGGGAATCGTCAGCAGCAGGATCATCCAGACCGGACGAATGCCCATCACCAGCGCGGCGAATGCTGCAACCGCGCCAGTGGCGAGCGTGCACATCAACCAGCCGAAGCCCGCGGCCACGCCCGCCATGATGCGCGCCAGCACCGATGGCGATTCGCGCGCGGCGGTGGCGGAGGCGGACGACAGGGATTGGTCCACGCGGTTTTTCCGGGGCGAGGGCATTCCCGATGATAGAACAGGCGTGCCGGAAACGGCGCGCGCTGATCTCCATCAGGCGCCACCTTGACACGTGTTGTTATCCTTGCCGGATCGCCAAGTCAGCCCCATCTTCACAGCAATGCCAGGATTCAGTGCCAGCAGCGAACCCTTCACCCTGCAACGCGATTGCCACGCCGTGCACGTTCCGTACGGCGACGTCGTGAACCTGCCGGCGGGGCAGACCGGCTACATCACGCAGTCGCTCGGCGGCAGCTTCACCGTGTATGTCGAGGGCAGCCTGTTCCGCATCGACGGCAAGGATGCCGATGCGCTGGGCAAGCCGCCGCCGGAACCCCTGAAGGTGCCCGAGGACGCGGGCGACGAAGACATCGAGCGCGTGGTGTGGGAGCAATTGCGCACCTGCTTCGATCCGGAAATCCCGATCAACGTGGTCGATCTCGGCCTGGTGTACGACCTGGGCCTCGAACATCTCGATGACGGCCGGCGCAAGGTCTACGTCAAGCTCACGCTGACCGCGCCGGGCTGCGGGATGGGCGACATCCTGGTCGAGGACGCGCGCAGCAAGCTGGAGATGATCCCGACCGTCGAGGAAGCGCAGATCGATCTTGTGTTCGATCCGCCGTGGAACCAGTCCATGATGTCGGACGAAGCCAAGCTCCAGACCGGCATGATGTGAGCGCCACGTCTTCGACCGCCGTGGCGTTCGACCAGGCTGCCGTGGGGAGGCCGTCGCGCCGGCATGATCCGGAACTGTAATGCGCGAGCGGACGACAACGGGATGCGGCGGGGACGGCGCACGCGGCCAGCGCCTTGATCGAACGTGGCAACGAATGGCTGCGGCAGGGACGGGCTGCGGAAGCATTCGACACTATTCGGCAGCGCTCGCGCTTCAGCGCCATATCGCCCGCTCCGGGTAATCTGTCGAATTCATCTCGTGACGGTTTTTTCCTGCCGTTTCTCCAGCGCCTTCCCTCACTCGCTTGATGAGCAATCCTTTGAAGCAAGCTCCCTAGACGCGTGTTGCGCGGGCTGCTCGATTTTCCCGGCTTGCCATGGAACGAAAGCTGCCTCGACTTCCATCGGCAAAGGCGCGCCGTGCACACCGTGAGCGCGGGCCAGGCCGGGCAGCCAGTTTACGCGACTTCGGTGGCACGCTGGCGCCGCTTCCAGCATCACCTCAAGCCCTTGCTGGACATTCTTGAGGACGCACATTGAGCGTGCGCGCGCGGGCCGGGTTTTACGGGTGAACCAGCGCAACGCGCTGGCTGTCTGCGCGCTGAATGCCTTGCTGCGTTGCAGCGTGACCGCCCGTTGACGTTTGTTTACGTTGCCGGGGCTCGCTGGTGTGAGGGCACCATCGGGCAGTCCGCACACGCACCGTCCGGTGCGTTGCTTGCAAGGGTTCAAGCAGGGCTTGGCGGCCACGCGCCGCCGGGTGGGGAGTATGCATGGCGGATTTGCGTCGCGCGGCTGCGTGTTCGCAAACGCTGCCGTGCGTATCTCCCTACCAGAATGGAGTTCTGTGATGCCAAGCAATCTCCGATTGAAGGCCCTGGTCGTTGCCATGGGCTTGGCTGCCGGTTCGGCAGCGTTTGCCGCGACTCCCGCCTCAGTCCTCACCAATACGTCCGTCGTCAAGCTGGCCACCCAGTTGCGCGCCGGTGATTCGGTGACAGGACCGATGGCGCTCACGAAATCGATGCGTGTGACGTTGTCGTTGCACTGGCGCAACCAGGCGCAACTCGACGCATTCATCGCCGACCCGCACCACAAGAACCTGACGCGCGCCGAGTTCGTGGCCAAGTACGGCCCGGGCCAGGCACAGGTCGATCAGGTCAGGACGTTCCTGCGCCAGCAGGGCTTCAGCAACATCCAGGTGTCGCCCGACAACCTGCTCGTGTCCGGCGAAGCGCCGGTCTCGACCGTGCAGACGGCGTTCCACACCAGCATGGTGAACGTGCACACGAAGGATGGCCGCACCGCGTTCGCCAACGCGACCGAAGCACGCATCCCCAATGCGTTGCAGGGCGTCGTGCACGAAGTGATGGGCCTGCAGAACGTGCACCGTTTCCACGTGCTGAAGCCGCACACGCTGGCGGGCAGCGAAACCGGCCACAACCCGACCCAGTTTGCTTCGATCTACAACGCCGGCAGCACCGCGACGGCGTCCACGATCAACGTCGGCATCATCACGCAAGGCAGCATGACCAAGGTGCAGACCGACTTCAGCTCGTTCCTGAGCCAGAACGGATTCGGCAGCATCCCGATGAACGTCGTCAAGGTCGATGGCGGCGGCAGCGGCACCAGCGGCGACGACGAATGGGATCTGGACAGCCAGGACATCGTCGGCATTTCCGGTGGGGTCAAGGCGCTGTACCTGTACGACACCGCGTCGCTGTCGACCCAGGATCTGGTCGACGACTTCAGCAAGGCCACCACCGATAACGTGGTACGTCTGGTCAACGTGTCGATCGGCGGCTGCGAGACCGGGTCCGAGACCAACGGCGCCGCGACCGGCGACAACGTGTTCCAGGAGGCGGATTCGGAAGGCATGACCTTCTCGATTTCGACCGGTGACTCCGGCGCCGACGAGTGCGGCAACGGCGGCACCACGCCGAGCTGGCCCGCCGATTCCGAGTACGTCGTGGCCGTCGGCGGCACCGACCTGTATACCTCCGGCTCCACGACCTGGGCGAATGAAACCGCGTGGGCCGATGGCGGTGGCAGTCCCTCCAGCTTCGAGCCGATGCCGAGCTGGCAGCAGGGCGTGGGCAAGAACGCGGGTCACACCACGCGTGGTTTGCCTGACGTGGCTTTCGATGGCGACCCCAACTCGGGTGCCATCATCATCGTGCATGGTTCCAACGAACAGGTCGGCGGCACCAGCCTGTCGTCGCCCTTGTTCGTCGGCGTGTGGGCGCGCACCCTCGCTGCGAAACCGAGCCTCGGCTTCGCCGCACCGCTCATCTATCAGGATGCGGCGTCGCATTACTCCACCGACTTCCACGACGTGACGTCGGGCAGCAACGGTGGCGAAACCGCCGCGACGGGTTGGGACTACACCACCGGCTTCGGTTCGATCAACATTGCGAACTTCGTCGCGAACGTCGCCGGTGGCGTGAGCCCGCCGCCACCGCCACCGCCACCGCCGCCGCCACCGCCGCCACCGCCGCCACCGCCACCGCCACCGCCGCCGCCGCCGCCACCGCCGCCACCGCCGCCGCCGCCGCCGCCGCCGCCGCCACCGGGCAATACGTTCTCGAACAACACGCATTACACGATTCGAGACGACGCCACGGTGACCAGCAGCATCACCGTGACGGGGGAAACCGGCTACGCGCCGTCCGCTTTGCCGGTGCACGTCAGCATCACCCACAACTGGTCGGGCGATCTGGAGATCGTGCTGTACGCGCCGAACGGTTCGTACGCGATCCTGCAGTACCCGGACTACAACAACGATGGCAACATCAACAAGACCTACGACGTGAATGCCTCGTCGGCGAAGAGCAACGGCACCTGGAAGCTCAAGGTCATCGATGACGACGTCTGGGGTGATGGCGGAGACAAGGGCACGCTCAACGGATGGAGCATGACCTTCTGAGTATCGATTGGAAATTCGAAGCGTCAGTCGTCACGCATGACCTTCGATGAAGCCTTGGCCCGGTCGTTCGCGACCGGGCCTTTTGCTTCGCGCATTCAGGCTCCATTCCGCGTGTCGTGCGATGGCGCTAGCATGCCTGCATTCACGTGGAGG
This sequence comes from Pseudomonadota bacterium, assembly GCA_040388785.1. Taxonomy (GTDB): domain Bacteria; phylum Pseudomonadota; class Gammaproteobacteria; order Xanthomonadales; family Rhodanobacteraceae; genus 66-474. Next base: position 10,282 of record JAZKBD010000026.1, on the reverse strand, counting down.
GCTTGATGGAAAAGCCGGCGCGGTCCGACGGTTCGCATGGCGTCACGCCCGAAATGGAGCAGCGGCTCCGGCTGGCCGAGGCTGCCGTTCAGGCGCATCGGCCGGATGTCGCGTTGCAGACCTACCAGGCGCTGCTCGATGCCCATCCGGAGTGCGATTTTCCCGCGGTGCACGCAAAGCTCGGTTTCGTTTTGCTGGGCCTGCGCAGGTATGCCGAAGCCGTGCCGCATTTCGCGCAGGCGCTGGAAAAGCATTCCGACGATGTACCGGTCCGGGTCGGCCTGGCTTACGCCCTGCAACGGCAATCCAACTGGTCGGCGGCGGAGGATCATTACCGCCGCGCGTTGGCGCTGCAGCCCGAGCACGCGCAAGCCATGCTGGGCATGGGCACCTGCCTGCGTCAGCGCGGACATCTGGAAGACGCCTGCGCCTGGTTCGAGCGGGCCTTGCAGATGGATCCAGGCTGCATGGATGCGTATCACCTGCTGTCCACCCTCAGGCGCTTCGCGGAAAACGATCCAATGCTGGCGCAGTGTGAGGCCCAGCAGGCACGCGTCGCCGCGTTGCCGCCGATCAAGCAGGCGCGCTACTGGTTCGCGCTCGGCAAGATGCGCGAGGACGCCGGGCGTTTCGATGACGCGTTCGTCGCGTATGCCGCGGGCAATCGTGTGCGTGCCGGCCTGTTCGTGCTCGACGAATCGGACGCGGACGCATGGCTCGAACGTACCCGTGCCGCATTCGATGCAACGCTGCTCGCGGCGCATCCGCGGCGATCTTCCGCGGACGGGCGCGTGCCGGTGTTCGTTATCGGCATGCCGCGTTCCGGCACCAGCCTGATCGAACAAATCCTCGCCAGCCATCCAAACGTGCATGGCGCGGGTGAAATCGCGGACTTGCGGGATGTGCTCGTCGGGAAGGCGGGAGAACCCCAGTGCTGGCCCGAACAGGCAACCGGCCTGCCACGCGAGGTCTTGCGGGAACTGGGCGACGCCTACGTCGAGCGCGTGTTTCGCCGGGCGCCGCAGGCGACGCACGTCGTGAACAAGACCACCCTCAATTACCGCCACGTCGGATTGATCCGGATGCTGCTGCCGCAGGCGCGCATCATCCATGCGGTGCGCGATCCGATGGATTCCTGTTTCTCCTGTTTCTCGCACCTCTTCAACGGCGACAACCTGCCTTACAGCTACGACCTGCAAACCCTCGGCCGCTATTACGTGCGCTACGCGAAGCTCATGCAACATTGGCGCACGGTCGTTCCGGATGCCGTGCTCGATGTCCGTTACGAGGACCTGGTGCGCGACACGGAAGGCCAGGTGCGCCGGATGCTCGACTACCTGGGGCTCGAATGGAACGCGGCCTGCCTGGATTTCCATCGCAACCGGCGGCTGGTCGAGACCGCCAGCCGTGCCCAGGTCACGCAGCCGATCTACCGGAGTTCGGTGGCGCGCTGGCAGCACTTCGAGAAGCACCTGCAGCCGCTGCTGGAACTCGTCGCGCCCTGGCGTTGAGGCATCGGCGGCTGCGCGGCGTCACGCGCTGGGTTCGAAGCGGTTCGCCGCGCGGTTCTTGCGCACACGTTGCGGATCCCAGATGCGGCCGTTCATCGCGATCCACACGCCGTCGCCCAGGGTTTGCACCGCGCCCACCGCGCAGCCGATGTTGAACACCGCGTCCGAACCCTGGAAGCGCGCCGGGTTCAGCGCGCCGGTCAGCACGATGGTCTTGCCGGCGAGCCCGGCGAGGGCGCGCGCGGTTTCGACCATGGTGTCGGTGCCGTGGGTGATGAGGATGTGGCGATGCGGCTGTTGCTCGACCGCGGTCCGGATCGCGGTGCGATCGGCATCGGTCATCTCCAGGCTGTCCTTGCGCAGCACCGGCACCACGTCGAATTCGAACGCGACGCCGAGCTGGGCCAGGATTTCGCCGATCTGCGGCGCGCCGATCTGGTAGTCGGACTTGGCGTCGAAATACACCTTGTCGATGGTGCCGCCGGTGGTGATCACGGTCAGGTGCTGCATCGCGGCGCGTCCTGGAGGTGGATGGAACCTTGAATTATCGCAGCGTGTCTCAGCTTCGTCATCGCCGTCCCGCGGCCGCACGCGCCCGCATGCGCTGGCGGCCCGTGCATGGCATAATCCGCTGTCTTTTGGGCAGACAAGCCGCCTTGCGGCCGCCCCGCAACCGAGAGTCCCGCATGTTGTCAACGATCATCGCCGCCGCCGCGGCCCCGGCCGCGCAGGCAAGTTCGAGCGCGCCGGCCGGTCCCGGCAGCTTCTTCAATTCGCCGATCATCCTCATCTACGTGGTGGTGATCGCGGCGTTCTATTTCCTGTTCATCCGCCCACAGTCGAAGCGCCAGAAGGAACAGCGCAAGATGATTTCCGACCTGGCCAGGGGCGACGAGGTGATCGCGGCCGGCATCCTGGGTCGCGTGGAAAACGTGGGCGAGCATTTCCTCACGATCGAAATCGCCGACAACGTGCAAATCCGCGTGCAGAAGGGCGCCGTCGCGACCGTCGTGCCCAAGGGCACGATCAAGTCGTCCTGAGCCCTTCCGTGATTCGCCACCTTCACGCACAACGCATCGTTCCGTACCCATGATCGACTTTCCCCGCTGGAAATACTGGCTGGTCGGCATCGTGATGGTGCTCGGGCTGCTGTACGGCGCGCCCAACGCGTTCCGCCCGCAGCCGGCCGTGCAGATCTCGCCGAACCGCGACGCCCAGATCGATGCCACGCTGCAGAAGCAGATTGCGGCGGATCTCGACAAGGCGAAGATTCCGTTCGAGGGCATCACGACCGACAAGAACCGCATGCTGGTGCGCTTCGCCAACACCGAAGTGCAGTTGCAGGGTTCCGACACATTGCGCCTTGCGCTCGGCGACAACTACACGGTGGCGCTGAACCTCGCGACCACGGTGCCGCACTGGCTGCAGGCCATCGGCGGCCGGGCGATGCCGCTGGGCCTGGACCTGCAGGGCGGCGTGCACTTCCTGATGGCGGTCGACCAGAACGCGGTGTTGCAGAAACAGCAGCAGCGCTACCTCGACGACATCCGCTCGATCCTGCGCCAGAAGCAGATTCCATACGACGTCGTCTCGCAGAGCGGCGATGGCGTGCAGGCCGTGTTCAAGACCTCGGATGATCGCGACAAGGCGACCGCCGCAATCACCGCGGACAACACCGACCTCAATCTTTCCGACAGCCGCACGCCGGGCGGCGGCTATGCGCTGCTGGCCACCATCAAGCCGGACGTGCTGCAGAAACTCGCGCAGACCACCATCACCCAGAACGTCACCACGCTGCGCAACCGCGTCAATGAACTCGGCGTGTCCGAACCGTTGATCCAGCAGCAGGGCGAATCGCGCATCGTGGTGGAACTGCCGGGCGTGCAGGACACCGCCGAAGCCAAGCGCGTGCTGGGTGCGGTGGCGACGCTCGAATACCACGCCGAAGACGAAAGCGTGAACGCGCAGGAAGCCGCGCGCACCGGCAACGTGCCGCCCGACGATCGCCTGTATTACATGAAGGACGGCCGCCCGGTGGTGCTGAAGAAGCGCATCATCGTCAGCGGCGACGAACTGGTCGACGCCTCGCAGGGTTACGACCAGCAGACCGGCATGCCCGACGTCAACGTGACGCTCAACTCCGCCGGCGCACGCAAGATGCTGGACTTCACCACCAGCAACGTCGGCAAGCGCATGGGCGTGGTGTACATCGAGCAGACGCCCGAAGTGAAGATCGTGGACGGCAAGGAAGTCCACACCTCCAAGACCAGCGAAACAGTGCTCAACGACGCCGTGATCCAGGGCGTGTTCGGCAAGAAGTTCCAGACCACCGGCCTCTCGCAGCAGGAAGCGCAGACGCTGTCGCTGATGCTGCGTTCGGGTTCGCTGGCCGCGCCGATGCAGATCGTCGAAGAGCGCGTGATCGGCCCGAGCCTCGGCCAGGACAACATCCGCAAGGGCGAGCGCGCGGTGATCCTGGGCCTCGTGCTGGTGTTGATCGCGGCCGCGTTCTACTACCGCCTGTTCGGCCTGGTTGCCGACGTCGCGCTGACCTTCAACCTGCTGATCCTGATCGCGGTGATGTCCGCGGTCGGCGTGACGCTGACGATGCCCGGCATCGCCGGCATCGTGCTGACGCTCGGCATGTCGATCGACGCGAACGTGCTGATCTGCGAACGCATCCGCGAGGAATTGCACCACGGCTCGACGCCGCTCGCGTCGATCCGCGCCGGTTACGAGAAGGCCTGGTCGGTGATCCTGGACGCCAACGTCACCCACTTGCTCGCCGCACTGGGCCTGGTGACCGTGGGCGCCGGCGCGATCAAGGGCTTCGGCATCACGCTCGGCATCGGCATCCTGACCTCCCTGTTCACTTCGGTCACCATGACCCACGCGATCACCGCGTTGATCCATGGCGGCCGCAAACGCAAGCTCAAGACGCTCTGGGTGTAAATATTTTTGTTCCCTCTCCCCCGGGAGAGGGTGCCCCGACCTGCAGGCGTCGGGAGCGCCTGCGGAACGGCGGAGCCGGCCCCGTAGGGGCGAGCGCCATGGATGGCGCGAGTAATGGGCGGGTGAGGGTACGCACGCAGAGTGAGTGCCGTCACTGGACTGAACCCTCACCCCTGCCCCTCTCCCGGAGGGAGAGGGGTTCAAGTGAAATGTGACTCATGGAACTTTTCCACCGCGACCTCAACATCGACTTTCTCGGCATGCGCAAGGTCAGCATCGTCATTTCGACGATCCTGGTCGTTGTGTCGATCTGGGCCGTCGCCGTGAAGGGGCTGAATTACGGCCTCGACTTCACCGGCGGCATCCTCATTCAGGTGAATTACGAGCAGCCGATCGACGTGGGCGACGTGCGCGCCTCGCTGGAAAAGGCCGGCTACGAACATGCGGTGGTGCAGAGCCTGGGCGGCACCCGCGAAATCTCGATCCGCCTGCAGTCGCCGAAAGCCGACGCCAAGGAAAGCCCCGACAAGGTGGCGACCGCGGTCTCCAAACAGGTGCTGGCGGCGCTGGCAGTCGGGCATCCGGGCGTGAAGCTGGCGCAGCCGCCCGATTTCGTCGGCCCCGAAGTGGGGCAGGAGTTGAAGACCAGCGGCATCTACGCGGCGATCGTGGTGATCCTGGGCATCACGCTTTATCTGGGCGTGCGCTTCGAGAAACGCTTCGCGTTCGCTGCGGTCGCCAGTGAATTCCACGACACCGTGATCACGCTGGGCATCATCGCGCTGGTGCAGCGCGAATTCGACATGACGGTGCTCGCAGCCGTGCTGGCCGTGATCGGCTATTCGATCAACGACAAGGTCGTGGTGTTCGATCGCGTGCGCGAACTGTTCCGCCTCACGCGCAAGGCCGACACGCCGCAGATCCTCAATCGCGCGATCAACAACACCCTGTCGCGAACCATCATCACCTCGGTGTTCACCGCGATCACCATGGCATCGCTGGGGCTGTTCGGCGGCCCCGCCGTGCACAACTTCGCGATCACCATGCTGATCGGCATCCTGGTCGGCACGCTTTCGTCGATCTTCTTCGCCAGCCCGATGCTGCTGTGGCTGGGCGTTTCGAAGAAGGACCTGATGCCGGTGACCCGCGAAAATCCGGAGCTCGCGCGGCGGCCGTAAGCGCACGGCTCCGCGTGCAGAGGTGACCAGCGTGGCACGCGTGCGCTATCTGCATCTGGACGTGTTCGCCGCCAGCCCCGGCGGCGGCAACCACCTCGGGGTGGTGCTCGACGCCGCGCACTGGAGCAGCGCCGCGATGCAGCGCTTCGCGCGCTGGAACAACCTGGTGGAGACCACGTTCGTGCTCGCACCGACGCAGCGCAACGCCGGCTACCGCGTGCGCATCTTCACGCCGCACCAGGAAATCGCGTTCGCCAGCCATCCCAGCATCGGCAGCGCGCACGCGGTCCTCCAATGCGGATTGGCGCAGCCTCGCGACGGCCTGCTCTGGCAGGAATGCGGGGCAGGCACATTGCCGGTCCGCGTCGAAGGCGAGGGCGCCTCGCGCTGCCTGCTGCTGCGGCCGCCGCCGGAGCAGATCGTCGGCACCGGGCTCGATGCGCATCCGTTGCTGGCGGCGACATTGCACGGCGTCGCTCTCGGCAGGTTGCCGCCCGCGCTGGTCGAGGGCGGACGCAAGTGGTGGCTGGCGGAACTCGCGGACGAGGCAGGTTTGCGCGCGTGGAATCCCGACCACGGCGCCATCGGCGCATTCGCCCGCGCCACCGACAGCATGGGCCTGTGCGCCTTCGCGCGCCGGACGTCGGCGGTTCCCGAATTGGTCGTGCGCGCGTTCCCGGCCGGCGTCGGGATCATGGAAGATCCGGCGTCCGGTGCAGCGAATGGTTTGATCGCCGCGTATCTCGCGCATGCCGAACCCGCGGGTCCATTCGCGCGCGGCTATGTCGTCAGCCAGGGGCGCGAAGTCGGCCACGACGCGCAGCTCATCATCCGCATCGAAGGCGGCGACATCTGGGTGGGCGGCCGCACGCACACCGTTGTCAGCGGCACGCTCGACTGGAACACGGACTGAGTTCTGCCTGATCGTGCGTCGGGAAGTCGAGGACGACTCGACTTGAGTTGCCGCGCGACTTTGGGCATCGCGGCCGCACATTCTTTACGCAGAATTTATGCGGACGGACTGTTTTGCTATCCCGTTTTTATTCCCCGGTCCCGACAATGCGCACCGCGCTTTTCGATGCGGGCCGGTGCGATGGACATCGTCTACCTGTTGTTGCTGTTTGTGCTGTCCGGCGTAACGCTGGGCTTTTTGCTGATCTGTGATCGGCTGGTGGCACGCCGGTGAGCGCCCTCTACGCCATCGGCGCAATCATCGCGATCGCGCTTTCGATTTACCTGTGCGCGGCCCTGCTCAAGCCGGAGTGGTTCGAATGACCGCCAACGATCTGATCCAGGTGCTGCTGTACCTGGTCGTGCTGTTGGCGCTGGTGGAGCCGGTCGGCCGGTACATGGCGAAGGTGTTCGCCGAGGCGCCGAACCGCATCACGCGCTTCGGCGCGCCCGCGGAGCGCGCGCTGTACCGGCTCGCCGGCATCCGCGCCGACGAGGAGATGGGCTGGAAGCGCTACGCAGTGGCGATGCTCGTGTTCAACGTGCTGGGCGTGCTGGCGGTGTATCTGCTGCAACGCGTGCAGCAATGGTTGCCGCTGAATCCGCAGCACTTCGGTGCGGTGTCGCCGGATTCGGCGATGAACACCGCCATCAGCTTTGCCACCAACACCGACTGGCAAAGCTACGCCGGCGAGTCGACAATGAGTTACCTCACCGACATGCTGGCGCTGACGGTGCAGAACTTCCTGTCCGCGGCGACCGGCATGGCGGTGCTGGTTGCGGTGGCGCGCGGCTTCGCACGGCGATCTGCACAGACGCTCGGCAACTTCTGGGTGGACCTGACCCGTGCCACGCTTTACGTGCTGCTGCCGCTGTCGCTGCTGATCGGCCTGTTGCTGGTTTCGCAAGGCGTCATCCAGAACTTCAAGCCCTACGTCGGCGTGCCGGTGGTGCAGGCCGGCAGCTACGTCGTGAAAGCGAACGGTGCCCGCGGACGTGAGGTTACAGAGACGGTGCCGCTGACCGCGCAGACGCTGCCGATGGGTCCCGCCGCGTCGCAGGTTGCGATCAAGATGCTGGGCACGAATGGCGGCGGCTTCTTCAATGCCAATTCGGCGCACCCGTACGAGAACCCGACGCCGTTTTCCAATTTCATCGAGATGCTGGCGATCTTCCTGATACCCGGCGGCTTGTGCATCACCTTCGGGCGCATGGTGGGCGACGAGCGCCAGGGCTGGGCGATCCTGGCGACGATGCTGGTGATCTTCGTGCCGCTGGCGCTCGCTTGCATCGGTGCCGAACAGGCCGGCAATCCCGCGTTGCACGGCCTCGCGGTGGATGCGCACGCAAGTGCGCTGCAGGCCGGCGGCAACATGGAAGGCAAGGAGACGCGCTTCGGCGTCGCCGCTTCCGGCTTGTTCGCGACCATCACGACCGCGGCATCGTGCGGCGCCGTGAACGCGATGCACGACTCGTTCACCGCGCTCGGCGGCCTGGTGCCGATGTGGCTGATGCAACTCGGCGAGGTGGTTTTCGGGGGCGTCGGTTCCGGACTGTACGGCATGCTCGCCTTTGCGGTGGTGGCGGTGTTCATCGCCGGCCTGATGGTCGGGCGCACCCCGGAATACCTCGGCAAGAAGATCGAAGCTCGCGAGATGAAAATGGCCAGCCTCGCCGTGTTGCTGCCGTGCGCGCTGGTGGTGGTCTGCACGGCGATCGCCGTGACGATGCCAGCCGGCGTGGGCGCGGTCGCGAACCCGGGTGCGCACGGCTTCAGTGAAATCCTCTACGCGATCAGCTCGGCATCGAACAACAACGGCAGCGCGTTCGGCGGACTGAATGCAAATGTTCCGTTCTGGAACGTGCTGCTGGGCATATGCATGTTCCTGGCGCGCTTTCCGCTCGCGATCGCGATGCTGGCGCTGGCGGGCTCGCTGGCGGCCAAGCAGCACATGCCCGTTTCGGCCGGCACGCTGCCCACGCACACGCCGCTGTTCGTCGCGCTGCTGGCGTCGGTGGTGATCGTGGTCGGCGCGCTCAGCTTCCTGCCGGCGCTGGCGCTCGGGCCGATCGCCGAATACCTGATGGCTGCGCACTGACCCGGAGGTCGAACTATGGCTTCGCATGCCCATGTCGCGCGCGGTTTCGATCGCGAATTGATCCTGAAAGCCTGCGCCGACGCCTTCCGCAAGTTGTCGCCGCGCTTCCAGTTCCGGAATCCCGTGATGTTCGTGGTGTTCGTGTGCAGCGTGCTGACCACGCTGCTTTGGTTGCAGGCGCTGCGTGGCCACGGCGAAGCGCCGGCCGGCTTCATCTTCTGGATCGGTGTGTGGCTGTGGTTCACGCTGCTTTTCGCCAACTTTGCCGAAGCATTGGCGGAAGGCCGCGGCAAGGCGCAGGCCGCGGCGCTGCGCAGCACGCGCAAGGACGTGATCGCCAGGAAGCTCTCGGCGCCGTCGCGGACGGCTGCCATCACTTTCGTGCCATCCGCCGAATTGCGCAGCGGCGACCACGTGCTGGTCGAAACCGGCGACACGATCCCCGGCGACGGCGAGGTGGTCGAAGGCGCGGCCAGCGTGGACGAGAGCGCGATCACCGGCGAATCCGCACCGGTGATCCGCGAATCCGGCGGCGACCGCAGCGCCGTGACCGGCGGCACCAGGCTGTTGTCGGACTGGCTGGTGGTGCGCATCACGCGCAACCCGGGCGAAAGTTTTCTCGACCGGATGATCGCGATGGTGGAGGGCGCGGCGCGCCGCAAGACGCCCAACGAGATCGCGCTGACCATCCTGCTCGCCAAGTTCACGCTGATTTTCCTGCTGGCCTGCGCGACGCTGCTGCCGTATTCGATCTACAGCGTCGGGGCGGCGCGCGCCGGCCATCCGATCACCATCACGGTGCTGGTCGCGCTGCTGGTGTGCTTGATCCCCACCACGATCGGCGCGCTGCTGTCCGCGATCGGCATCGCCGGCATGGACCGCATGATCCGCGCCAACGTGATCGCGACGTCCGGCCGCGCGGTCGAAGCCGCGGGCGACGTGGACGTGCTGCTGCTGGACAAGACCGGCACGATCACCCTCGGCAATCGCGAGGCGGTGGCCTTCCATCCAGCGCCGGGCGTGGAAGACGCAAACCTCGCCGAAGCCGCGCAACTTGCCTCGCTGGCCGACGAAACCCCGGAAGGCCGCAGCGTGGTGGTGCTTGCCAAGCAGAAATTTGGGTTGCGCGAACGTCAACTCGAAGCGCTGCACGCGCAGTTCATTCCGTTCACGGCGCAGACCCGCATGAGCGGCGTGGACGTGGAAGGCCGCTCGATCCGCAAGGGCGCGCTCGACGCGATCGGGAAACACCTGCACCGGCTCGGCAGCCCGTTGCCAACGCGCGTCAAGCAGGCCGCCGAGGAAATCGCGCGTCGCGGCGCGACGCCGCTGATCGTGACCGAAGGCATGACCGCATTGGGCGTGATCGAGCTGAAGGACATCGTCAAGGGCGGCATCAAGGAACGTTTCGCCGAGATGCGCAAGATGGGCATCAAGACCGTGATGATCACCGGCGACAACCCGCTCACGGCCGCGGCGATTGCGGCCGAAGCGGGCGTCGACGATTTTCTCGCCGAGGCCACGCCGGAAGCCAAGCTGAAACTCATCCGCGAGTTGCAGGCCGAGAACCGGCTGGTCGCGATGTGCGGCG
>JAZKBD010000025.1:88537-89893 GCA_040388785.1 Pseudomonadota bacterium | reverse complement strand
GGCGGCAACGGCTACATCAACGAATTCCCCACCGGCCGTATCCTGCGCGACGCCAAGCTGTACGAGATCGGCGCCGGCACCAACGAAATCCGCCGCATGCTGATCGGGCGCGAGTTGTTTTACGGCAACGCCTGAAACTCGCGACCCGGGAAGGCATGCTCCATGCTTGTCGTCATCCCGGGGCTGGCTCGGCGCTGGGACTCGGAATCCATTTTGATTCCGCGTCCACCGGAAAGGACGATGGATTTCCGCTTTCGCGGGAATGACGCCGGAGCGAGCTCTCATCGATCGGGACTTCGGCACCCAAGGCATTGTGACTAGAACGCCACCGTCCCCTGCAGCATCGCGCTGCTGGATTGCTGGCGCGAGCCCTGCTCGCGGGTGAACCCGAGCCGCAAACCAAATGCGCGCGTCGGCCACAGCGATACGCCGGCGCGCAGCACCGATTCGTCGCGCGAAAGGCCGATGCCATCGACGGGCATCCAGTCGTCGAAGCCGGTAAAGCTGGCGTCGAACGCATCACCGTATTGGTGCAGCGCGTGCCACCACGCGGCGCTGCCGTCGAACTGCATCCACATGCCGTTGGCGAGGCGCAGGCCGCGCTGAGCACGCACGCCAAGTCCGGTCTGCAGTCGCCCGACCGTGCGGCTGTCCACCTTCAGTCCGAATCCGTAGCCGCCCGTTTCCGCGAATGCGCCCTGGCGCAATTGCTGGTAGCGCGCATCCACGAACGGCGTGACCTGCGTCGCGCCGACGCGCCACTGGTAACCGCCTTCCAGCGTCCCCGCCAGGTAGCGGCCCGTCATCGCGCTGCCGAGCGGTGCATCGAGTGCGCCGAGCAGCAGCAGGCGCTGCATGTCCGCGCGATACCAGCCGCCGCCGACACGCGCGTTCGCGTACCACGACCCATTCGACAAACCGCCGTACACCATCAGGTGATCGGACCAGGTCTGGTTGTGGTCCCACGAGCCATCGAGTTGGCCGTAGCCGCGACTTTGGCCGAGCGCATAGCCCAGCAGTGCATGCGGGCCGACGCGGAAATCCGCGCCGATGAGGCTGCCATCGCTCTGGAACGTTGCGCCCGCGTATCCGGCACGCTGCAGGTCGCCTTGCCAACCGAGGCCGCCGTACCACGCGCCGAGCCGCGCCTGCCCATCGAGCAAGTCGTCGAAGCGGCGCGACAAGGCGCTATCGGCGGCGTCCATGCCGTCGAACAGCATTGCCGCACTGGCAGCGTGCAATTGGCCGGACAGGCTTTGCAAGGTCGCGCGCGCGGAAGCCGGCGTCGCCGCATGCTGGATCGCGCCTGCGCCTTGCAGCACGCCACTCGCCACGGAACCGCCCGTTGCGATGCGC
>JAZKBD010000025.1:27562-88527 GCA_040388785.1 Pseudomonadota bacterium | reverse complement strand
CGCGCATTGATCGCATCGAAACCGTTTTGCACGCGCGCGGCCGCCGACGACGAGGCCGCATCCGTGATCGCCATTGCCTGCGCGGCCTGCGTGATGCTGAGGCTGGTGGTGTCGAGCCAGACCTCGTTCGCGGTGTACTGGATCGTGGTGTTGAGGAACACGCCGGGCGAGGTCGTGAGCTGCGCGAACGTGCCGCTCACGCCGGCGCTTGCATCCAGCACGTCCTGGTGCGTCGTGGTGACGTAGCCCTGATCGGCACCGAGAATATTGAGATTGCCGGCCAGTTGCGCGCTGCCACCCACCTGCAGCTCGGAGCCGAGGCTGACCGACAGGATGCCGGTACCCGTCTGCCGGTAATTGCCGGTGACGCTGGTATTGCCGCCTTGCACCACGACTGTGCCCGAATTGGCCAACGACCCCGAAACACCCGGCACCGCATCCAGCGTGCCCGCGCCGCCGACGGTGACGTTGCCCGGCAACGTATTCGTCGCCTGCAATGAGCCGCCCAATACTTGCGTGCCGCCCGAGTAACTGTCGTTGCCCGTGAGAACCAACGTGCCGGTGCCGTTCTTGATCAGGCCGCCGGCGCCGCTGATGTCGTTGCTCCACGTCGACGTGATGCCATCGAACGACACGTCGACGTCGCCCCAGTTGAATTGCGCGGGGCCCTGCACCGCCTTGCCGACATCGAGTTCGCCGTAACCGAACGTGGGGTTGGGTTGCGAACCGCCCAGCGGATCGGCCGTGCCGAGCAGCGTCTGCCGGACCAGGTCGTTGGTGAAATACGGAAACGCCTGCCATACCAGCGCGGCGGCGCCCGTCACCTGCGGCGCGGCCAGCGAAGTGCCTTCGACGACGTAGTAGGTCGGATTGGTCGTCGTTGCCAGGGTGTCCTTGTCCAGCACGATCACGTCGCCGGGCGCGGCAAGGCAGTAATCCATCGCGATTCCGCACTTGTTCGAATAACTTTCGAGTTGCGAGGGGTCGTTGCTGTTGATCGCGACCACCGCCAGCCAGCCCTTTTCGAGATCGGGCGCGACCGAGGGCAGCGCCGCAATGGTGCTGGGATTCGCCTGCGAATCGTTGCCCGCCGCAAACACCACCAGCCCGCCCTGCTGGTTCACGAACGGACTGTAGGCGGCGTCGAACGCCTGGTTCACGCTGGCGTCGCTGGTGTCCCAGGTGATGCCGCCCCAGGAATTGTTCATCACCTTGACGCCGGAGCTGATCAGTTGCTGGTTCACCGACTGGAAGAACTGCGCGTCCGCGGCGGTGACGGTGGATGGCGGCGTGCTGCCGTTGTCGTCCGGTGCGTTGTCGTCGATGATGCGCGCCGACACCAGGTCCGCGCCCGGCGCGACGCCGCCCGGGAAGTCCGCGAATGGCGCGCCGGCCGCGATTTCCGATACCCATGTTCCGTGGCCGACCACGTCATCGATGCTGGTGTTGTTGCTGTTGGGATCGATATCGATGAATTCCTGCAGGACGCGACCCGCCACGGTCGGATTGCTGCGCATGATGCCGCTGTCGACGAAGCCGAGGGTGACGCCCGCGCCGGTGTAGCCCGCCGCATGTGCGGCGTAGGTGTTGGTGAGCGACAACTGCGCGTCGATCGGTGGCTGCGGGGTGGACGGCGTCGTGGGCGGCGGCGTGCTGGTCGGCATGCTGCGAACGCTGCTGCCACCGCCGCCGCAAGCCGCCAGGGCGAGGGCAAGCAATCCCGGAACAAGCCACGCGATTCTTCCCCACTTGCGCGTCATCACGTTTCCCTCCATCGACCTTCCCCGCCCCCGTTGTCACGGCGCATTCTGCACCCATGTATGGCAGCAGGCCAGACGCTGTTTGCGGCAGCGCAGCATTCCGCCCATAATTTGCTGCAACGCGAAAACGGCTCATTCGAGCCGACGCTGCTTGGCAGCGCGGTTCAATCCGCAACGCAACCGTCCATCCAGCCTTGCCGCGTCGCGGCTCAACTTGATTCATTCGACCACGTTACATCTGGAGCTCTCATGTCCGACATCGTCATCGCCGCCGCCAAGCGCACGCCCATCGGCGCGTTCCTCGGCCAATTCCCCGGTTTCGCAACGCCCAGGCTGGGCGCCGCCGCCATCAGCGCGGCACTGCAGCAATCCGGGATCGCGCCGGCCGATGTCGGCGAAGTCCTGATGGGCTGCGTGCTGCCGGCCAACCTCGGCCAGGCGCCTGCGCGCCAGGCGGCATTGGCGGCCGGGCTGCCCCCTTCGACCGGCTGCACCACGCTCAACAAGGTCTGCGGTGCGGGCATGAAAGCCATCATGCTTGGCCACGATTTGATCAAGGCCGGTTCCGCCAGCGTAGTCGTCGCCGGCGGCATGGAATCCATGACCAACGCGCCGCACATGGCGGCGGTGCGTACCGGCATCCGCTACGGCGACGGTGCGATGGTCGATCACATGGCGTGGGACGGCCTGACTAATCCGTATGACGGCAAGTCGATGGGCGTGTTCGCCGAGGCCTGCGCCGACAAGTACCACTTCACCCGCGAAGAGCAGGATGCGTTCGCGGCCGAATCGGTGCGCCGCGCGCAGGAAGCCGTGAAGTCGGGCGCGTTCGCCGACGAGATCGCCACGGTGACGGTGCCGGGCCGCAAGGGCGACGTCGCGGTGTCAGTCGATGAAACGCCGGGCAAGGTCGATCCCGCCAAGATCCCGACCTTGAAACCCGCGTTCCGCAAGGAAAACGGCACGGTCACGGCGGCCAGCTCATCGAGCATTTCGGATGGCGCCGCGGCGGTCGTGTTGCTCTCCGCGGACGATGCTAAAGCGCGCGGCGTGCAGCCGCTGGCGCGCATCGTCGCGCACGCCACGCATTCGCAGGAACCGCAGTGGTTCACCACCGCTCCGGTGAGAGCGATCGAAAAGGTCTTGCAGAAGGCCGGCTGGAAGGTCGACGACGTCGATTTGTTCGAGGTCAATGAAGCTTTCGCGGTGGTCGCGATGGCCGCGATGAAGGACCTTTCGATTCCGCACGAAAAGCTCAACGTGCACGGCGGCGCGTGCGCGCTCGGCCATCCGATCGGCTGCACCGGCGCACGCCTCGTGGTGACCCTGCTGCATGCGTTGAAACATGCCGGCAAGAAGCGCGGCGTGGCGTCGCTTTGCATCGGCGGCGGCGAAGCCACCGCGATCGCGATCGAACTGGTTTGACGGCGCTGCGCGGCTGCAGGGCTGTACCCCCGAGGCCGTAAGCGGCGACTGAACGTTATCTGCCCGTAAAACGCCAGATGCTGGCGTTATTCAGCCAGACGCGGTTTAATACGCGGGCCACTTCCGTGGCTTTCCACGGCCCAATCCAGGAGATCTCCAATGAAGTTCACGCGTACCGTACTCGTGGCTGCCGTCGCCACTGCAATGGCCCTGTCGTTGTCGGCCTGCGGCAATTCCGGCGATCAGTCGGCGGCCAATGAAGCGCAGCAGAATGCGGCCAGCGCCGCCTCCGCAGCCGCCAGCGCTGCTTCGCAGGCGGCCAGCGCTGCTTCCGAGGCCGCCGGTGCCGCTGCTTCCGCGGCGAGTGCAGCTTCGAGCGCGATGGAAGCCCCGGCTTCGACCGCTGCGATGCCTGCCAGCACGGCGCCTGCTCCGGCCTCCACGCAGGCCAGCGCGATGGATGCCATGAAAGACGCCGCGCACAAGGCGGGCCAGGCTGCCGACGACGCCAAGGTCGCCGCCACCAAGGCCAAGGACGCGATGAAGGGTCACTGATCCTTTCTCTGCATCCAGTCGTATCCGAACCGGCCGCCTTGTGCGGCCGGTTTTTTTTCGACCCTTTGCGCGTAACCGCCCATCGGCTGGGCACCGCGGTTTCCGGCGCTCGCACGACAACCGATAGAATGTTCGGTTAGCGCCTTCGCTCGCCACGGAACCGACCATGACCGTCCTTTCCACCACCATCGACAGCAAGAGCGAAGCTTTCCGTGGCAATGCCGCCCACCTGCGCAAACTCACCGATGAGCTGAACGCCGCCCTCGCCCGCACGGCCGAGGGCGGCGGCGCCAAGGCGCGCGAGAAACACGTCGCGCGCGGCAAACTGCTGCCGCGCGAGCGCATCCGCGCCCTGCTCGATCCGGGCTCGCCGTTCCTGGAACTGTCGCCGCTGGCGGCACACGGGATGTACGACGATGCCGCGCCCGCCGCCGGACTCATCACCGGCATCGGCCGCGTCAACGGCTGCGAGGTGATGGTGGTCGCCAACGATGCCACGGTGAAGGGCGGCACCTATTTCCCGATCACGGTGAAGAAGCACCTGCGCGCGCAGGAAGTGGCGCTGGAAAACCGTCTGCCCTGCATTTATCTCGTGGATTCCGGCGGCGCGTTCCTGCCGCTGCAGGACGAAGTGTTTCCCGACAAGGAACATTTCGGCCGCATTTTCTACAACCAGGCGCGCATGTCGGCGCTGAACATTCCGCAGATCGCGGTGGTGATGGGCTCGTGCACCGCGGGCGGCGCGTACGTGCCGGCAATGAGCGATGAAACCATCATCGTGAAGAACCAGGGCACGATTTTCCTTGGTGGTCCGCCGCTGGTGAAGGCGGCGACCGGCGAAGTCGTCGATGCGGAAACGCTGGGCGGCGCGGACGTCCATACCTCCATTTCAGGCGTGGCCGATCACTTCGCGGAGAACGACGCACACGCGCTTTCGATCGCGCGCGACATCGTCGCTGCGCTCAATCGCAAAAAGAGCATGCCGTTGGCGTTGGCCGAACCGCGCGAGCCGAAATATGCAGCCGAAGAACTGTATGGCGTAATCCCGCAAGACACGCGCCGTCCGTTCGACATCCGCGAAGTGATCGCGCGCATCGTCGACGGCTCGGAGTTCCACGAGTTCAAGGCCCGCTACGGCAAGACGCTCGTCACCGGTTTCGCACACATCCACGGTTATCCGGTTGGCATCATCGCCAACAACGGAATTCTCTTTTCCGAGAGCGCGCTCAAGGGCACGCACTTCATCGAGCTGTGCAACCAGCGCAATGTGCCGCTGGTGTTCCTGCAGAACATCACGGGCTTCATGGTCGGCAAGAAGTACGAGCAGGCGGGCATCGCGAAAGACGGCGCCAAGATGGTGACCGCTGTGGCCTGCTCGCACGTGCCGAAATTCACGGTGGTGATCGGCGGCAGCTTCGGCGCCGGCAACTACGCCATGTGCGGCCGTGCCTACGGGGCGCGCTTCCTGTGGATGTGGCCCAACGCACGCATTTCCGTGATGGGTGGCGAACAAGCTGCGTCGGTGCTGGCCACGGTGAAGCGCGACGGCATCGAAGCGCGTGGCGGCCAGTGGTCGGCCGATGAAGAGAACGCGTTCAAGGCACCCGTCCGCGAACAGTACGAACGCCAAGGCAGCCCGTACTACTCCAGCGCCCGCTTGTGGGACGACGGCATCATCGATCCGGTCGACACGCGTCGCGTGCTGGGGCTGGCCATCTCCGCCTCGATGAACGCGCCGATCGAACCGGAGCGCTACGGCGTGTTCCGGATGTGATCGCCTCGAACTGCGCTGTTTCGACCAACGCTGCCTGCGTGCCTCCAGAAAGCGAAAGCGCGCGAAGCACAAGACATCAGTGCTTGGCCACGCCGAAGCTGAATACGGTGCCTCCGCCAGCGCCGACACGAAGGCTGGAGGCAGAAGTGGTACCGAACAGCCTGCCGTACTTCAGAGTGAGACCACAGCATGGGAGGATGCCATCGCGTAGCGTGAAAGAGTGCAGCACGCTCTCGGTGCCATCCGGAGCAAGCTTAAACAGCACTCCGAAGTCGCTAACGCCACCAAATAAGGTCGTACCGTAAAGATTGCGGCCGATTGGCAGCAAAGTGGCGATTGGGAGTTCGCCATCGGCGCCGCCGGTGAAGGTATACAGCGTCGTGAAGGTCCCGTCCGGCGCGAGTTTAAACACCGTGCCGCTGTTGGGCGGTCCCAAGGTCGTACCGTAGAGATTGCCGGCCCGATCGCCGACCAGGGTGGCTGGACCACTGCCATCGGCGCCGCCGGTAAACGAGTAAAGCGTGGCCAAGGTTCCATCTGGGGCCAGCTTGAATACCGTGCCGTAGCTCGTGGGGTAATTATAGTCGGTCGTCCCGTAAAGATTGCCGGCCTGATCGCGGACCAAGCTGTTGGGATTCATCCCTACGCCTCGCCGATAAACACATGAAGCGTGGTCAACGTCCCGTTCGGCGTCAATTTGTAAATCGTGCCTTTGTCTTCGGTCCCGCCTGCTTCGGTGACACCGTATAAATTGCCGGCTTGGTCGCGAATCAGGCTCCCCACGGGGAATCTGCCATCGGGACCTGCGAAGTCGTGCAGGACGGTGAAGGTCCCGTCCGCCGCCAGTTCGTAGATCTGGCCGTAATCGTTTTGGCCGCCTTGGGTGGCTCCGTACAGGTCGCCGGTCGCCGGATCGATCGTCAGCACACCGCCACCTACATAGCTGCCGTCAACCTTGGCGAAAGAGTGGAGAATCGATTCGGTTCCGTCCCTCGCGATTTCGAAGACTGTCCCCGCGTTGTAAATGCCACCCTCGAGGGTGGTGCCGTAAAGATTGCCAGCGCTGTCGAACTGCACAGGGCTGCCGGGAATGCTGCCGTCATCCGGAGCACCGAAAAAACGGTGGATCACCCGCAGGTTGTAGGTTTGCGCCTGAGCACAGGCGGCGAAAGCGGAGAGCGCGATGACCAAAGTCCACGCGCCGCGAAATGATGTCGCAGGATTGGAACGCATGACCCACCTCCATCCCGAGACTCGCCGGATAACGGTATCCGGAAGAACGAGAGACGAGAGACTTACGTGGCCGGATGACGCTGAGCCAAGGGGTCGCGCTTTTCGAACTCAGCATACGCCCGAATCGGCGCCGTGTCCTGCAAGGTGTGCCGCGAAACCGTCTCTCCGATTCTTCACCTGGAACGCAACTCCGCGAAATCGAAACAACGGAATCCCGCATCGAACTACGCGACGGGTAAGCGCCTCCCTGACGGACGGCAATCCCACGTGGTGGCGGCGCGCCGAGGAATCAGGCAGCCATGCGCGGCTCTTTCCTGAACGTGCATGCGGCTGACACGCGGCAGGTGCCGGGCCTTGCAATTCCCGCATTGATGAACGCGCTGATCGAACGGCAGCGCTACGGCGTGTTCCTCCGGATGTAACGGATGGCCGCTCTCGCGCCGCGACGGCAATGCACGCCGTGCGACGCGGGCGCCGGCTGGCCTTCCTGGCCGAATCCTTCATACCCGATCGAGGTCCGTCACAGCGCGGACAGGCGGGTGTTGATTTCGATATTGTTTAGATATATCTTAAATACGCTCTAAATAAAGGACCTCTTCCATGCACCTGCACGAAAAGCTGCACCACACACTCCACGCCATGCATCGACACCACGCGTTCGACTGGGATGGCGACCATGACCAGGATCGAGCCCGCTGCGCCGGTCGCCGTTCGTTCGGCGGACGCCACGGTCGTGAGGATTTCGGATCCTTCGCCGACTGGGACGGCTTGCGCGGCGGCGGACGCCGCGGTGGCGGCCGCATGTTCGGCCACGGTGATTTGAAATTGCTGCTGCTGGCGCTGATCGAACAGGAACCCCGCCACGGCTACGAACTGATCCGCACCATCGAGGACATGTTCCACGGCCAGTATTCGCCCAGCCCCGGCACCGTCTACCCTACCCTTACGCTGCTCGAGGAAATGGACCACGTCACCGCGAAGAGCGAAGAAGGCGGCCGCAAGCGCTATGCCATCACGGACGAAGGACGCGCATTCCTCGAGCAAAACCGCGAGGCCGTCGAAGCCGTCATGCAGAACACCGAACGCAAGGCGCGTTTCGCGGCGAAGCTCGCGACGCCTATGGCGATCCGCGATGCCGTGCACGCGCTGAAGCACGCGCTGGCAATGCGCATCTCGAAATGGGACAAGGCCGAAGCCGAGCGGGTGGTCGCCATCCTCGAACGCGCCGCCCGGGAAATTGCCGCCGGCGGCAAGCGCGACTGAACGCTGCATCCTGCACCGCAGTCACGCATTACGGCCGCGGTGTAGCGCGCGGCTTCGATGAGCGCACGTGCCCATCGCATACCAATCAGCCAGGGAGTCCCAATGCCAGCCAAACCTTCCGGAAAGAAACTCCTGCTCATTGGCGCCTCGCGCGGCCTTGGCCTCGCGCTGTCGGAGGAATACCTGAAGCGCGGCTGGGAGGTGGTCGCCACGGAGCGTGACGCCCACCCATCCGGACTGCACGAACCTGCACGGGCCCACGAGGGGCGGCTCGAAATCGAGCACGTCGACATCAATCATCCGGATCAGGTCAGCGCGTTGCGCGCGCGCCTGGCAACGAAGCAGTTCGACATGCTATTCGTCAATGCCGGTGTCACGACGGCCAACCATGAAACGGCTGCGGAGGTGTCGACCGACGAGTTCGTGCGCGTGATGGTCACGAACGCGCTGAGTCCCGTGCGCGTCATCGAAATACTGCAGGATCTCGTGCGCCCCGGCGGCACGATCGGCGTCATGTCCTCCGGGCGCGGCAGCATCACCAACAACGAGAACGGCCACGAGGATGTGTATCGCGGCAGCAAGGCCGCACTCAACATGTTCATGCGCAGCTTCGCCGCGCGCCACGCCGGGATTCCGAGGACGTTGTTGCTGATGGCGCCGGGCTGGGTACGCACCGACATGGGCGGTCCGGAGGCGCGGCTCGACATCGCGGACAGCATTCCCCACCTCGCCGACACCATGGATGCGCAAGCCGGAAAGCCCGGCCTGCGTTATCTCGACTACCTGGGACGAACGATTCCGTGGTGACGGCAAACCGTCGCTGGACGCAGGTCAGACCGCGTGCGTTGCGCCGGTCGAGACTGCGGACCGATCGGGTGACGCTGCACGCCGCTTCTGCGCCGCCATCCGCATCGACATCAAGCGCATGCCGGCGACCAGCACCACGAACGTGACGATCCAGAACACCAGCTGCATGCCGGCCGGACGCGCGTCGTAACCGGTGAGCACGTGCACGGCCTGGCCAACGATCGACCGGTTGGTGAGCAGCCACGAGGTGTCCCACAACTGATTGCCCCACGCGGGCAGCAAGTTGGCCTGGATCAGGAAGCCGGCCGCCGACGCCGCCAACCCACTCGCGAGCACCACCAGCATCCAGTTGGTCGCGCTGAAGAAATAGCGGATCGGGATGCGCAGCAGACCGAAGTACAACGCGAAGCCGACGGCGAGGCCGCCGGCGAGCCCGAGCGGAACGCCGCCGAGGAAGCCCAGCTTGCCCGCGCCGCCCGCGGCCATCCCGAACAGGAACAACACCACTTCCGAACCCTCGCGCAACACGGCCAGCGCGACCACCGCCAGCAGGATTGCGATAGAACTAGAACCGGCCTTCACCGAATCGGTGACGCGCTGCATCTGCTGGACCATTTCCTTGCCGTGGCTTGACATCCACGTGACGTGCCAGCCGATCATCACCACGGCCGTCAGCAGCACGGCGGCCTGGAACACTTCCTGCCCGATGCCGCCCAGCGAACCTTCGATGAAACCCATGCACACGGCGACGATGATCGCGCCAATCACGCCGAGCGCGATTCCGCCGCCCACGAACACGCTGCGCCGGGGCACGCCGCGCGTGGCCGCGGCAACCACGGTCACGATCAATGCGGCTTCCAGGACTTCGCGGAAGACGAGCAGTGCAATACCCAACATGGCTTACTCCGCCACCAGCGTGCCCGTGGTGGCCTGGTTGAAATCATCGAAGAACTTGTAGGTGCCCTTGTCCAGCGGCCCGATGAATACCGTGATGGTGCTGTTCGGCAGCACGATCTTCTCGCGGTTGAAATCGGCGCTTTCGAATTCCGAGGGCGTGGCGTTGCGATTCGTCACCAGCACCTTGAACATGGTGTTGGCCGGCACCTTCAACGTGGCCGGTTCGAATTTGTGGTTTTGCAGCACGAGGTGGAATTCGGGCGCGCCTTCGGCGTGCACCTGCGCCGCGAATGCGACCGCGCATGCGAACATCAGGACTGAAAACCACAACGTGCCACGCATGGCCGGACTCCACCAAGGGCTTGCACTTTCGATAGCAAATGCTAATCGTTCGCATTTAGTAGTGCAACCCGCGGAGTTCGCAGCCGTTCATTCCGGCGCAGCGCGAGCCGGTTTTCGGCGACCGGTTATCCTTGCCATTTTGGCCGGTGCGATTCATGCCCGAAACGATCCGAATCGAACGAAGCGGCGCGGTGGCGATCCTGTCGCTCCACCGTCCGCAGGTCCACAACGCGTTCGACGACATCCTGATCGCCGAGAGCACCGCCGCGCTGCAATCACTCGCCGCAGACGCGAGCCTGCGCGCGCTGGTGCTGACCGGCACCGGCGCAACGTTTTCTGCGGGCGCCGACCTCAACTGGATGCGGCGCATGGCGGCGGCCAGCGCGGAAGAAAACCGCGACGACGCGCTACGGCTGGCGAAACTCCTGCGCACGCTGCAGTTTTTTTCCAAACCCACGCTTGGACGCATCAATGGCTCCGCCTACGGCGGCGGCGTCGGATTGATCGCGTGCTGCGACATCGCGATCGGTGTCGAGGGCGCGAAGTTTTCGCTGAGCGAAGTGAAGCTCGGCCTGGTTCCCGCCACCATCGCGCCGTACGTGGTGCAAGCCATCGGTCCACGGCAGGCGCGTCGGCTGTTCGTCAGCGGGGAAATTTTCGATGCCGCCGAAGCTGCGCGGATTGGACTGTTGCATCAATGCGTCGCCGCCGACCAGTTGGATGAAGCCGTCGATCGCCAGTTGCATTACCTGGCCAAGGGCGGGCCGCTCGCCCAACATGAAGCCAAGCACCTCGCGCTGCGGACCGCTGACATGACCGCGGAATCCGCCGAACGCATGGACACCGAAAACGCAGCGTTGATCGCCCGCCTGCGCGTGTCACCGGAAGGCCAGCAAGGCCTGTCCGCGTTTCTCGAAAAAAGTTCGCCACCATGGCTGAAGGAGTGAAGCGATGCTCGACCACATCGGATTTCCCGTTTCCAATTTCCTCGCCAGCAGGAAGTTCTACGAAGCGGCGCTGGAGCCGCTCGGCGTCGGCGTCGTGATGGAGGTGACCGCCGAACAAACCGGCGGCAGTTCGCACGCGGGCTTCGGCGAGAACGGCAAGCCGTACTTCTGGATCGGCGACGGCGAAGGGATGGTGCGCGGACGCCTCCATATCGCGTTCACCGCGAGAACGCGCGCCGACGTGGACGCGTTCCACCGCGCTGCGCTCGCGACGGGCGGCCGCGACAACGGCAAGCCGGGCCTGCGGCCGCACTATCACGAACACTATTACGCGGCGTTCGTGCTGGACCTGGACGGCCACAACATCGAAGCGGTCTGCCACGCGCCGGCATGAATCGCTGCTGACATGACGCTGGCAACAGCGGAGGATCAGGCTGCGGTCACTCCACTTCGAGGGCGAACCATGAAACCCGTTCTGAACATCGCCGACGCGCAGTACACCGATCTCGCCGAAAACTCGCGTCGAATGGGGGCGGAAATGCCCGCCGAACGCTATGGCGGCCGGCGAGCGGAACTCGGGCGCGTGATGGGCGCACGCAAGCTGGGATACAACGTCACCGCGATCGCACCCGGAAAGCGCGCCTACCCTTTCCACAACCATCGCGTCAACGAGGAAATGTTCTTCGTGCTGGAAGGCACTGGCGAGGTCCGCATCGGAGACGCGACTTTCCCGGTTCGCGCCGGCGACGTCATCGCCTGTCCACACGGCGGTCCGGAAACCGCGCACCAATTGCACAACACGGGCGACGCGGAACTCAAGGTGCTCGCGGTCAGCACCGCCGAGTCGCCGGAAGTCTGTGACTATCCCGATTCGGGCAAATTCGGCGTGCTGGCTTTCTTCGGTGCAGGCCCGGACGGTCGGCCACAAATGTTCGCGCATATCGGGCGTGCCGCCGATTCGCGCGACTATTGGGAAGGTGAGTAAGCGGGGAACAAATATGCGAATTCCAGTCATCAACCTTGTCGATCTGGAAGTGCATGGTGAGACCGCCGAGCGCGCACCGCATGGCCCGAACGCAGGCCAGTACGACATCCGCTGGGCCGAGATCGCCAGCCGCATCGGCGCGCGCAAGCTCGGTTACAACTTGACGGTCGTCGCGCCGGGCAAGCGCAACTGTCCATTCCACAGCCATCGCGTGGAAGAGGAAATGTTCTTCATCCTCGAAGGTAGTGGCGAGTTGCGTTACGGCGACCAGCGTTATCCGTTGCGGCAGGGCGACATCGTCGCCTGCCCCACTGGCGGCCCGGAAACCGCGCACCAGATCATCAACACCGGCGGCACCGAAATGCGCTATCTGTCGGTGAGCACGATGGCGCCCGTCGAAATCTGCGAATACCCCGATTCCGGCAAGTTCGGGGTTTACGAGGACTTGCCGGAAGATGAAAACGGTCGACACCCGCGCTTCCGCCACCTGGCGCGACACGAAGATGCACGCGATTACTGGGAGGGTGAATAGTGTTCCAACGCGTATTGATCGCCAACCGCGGCGAGATCGCCTGCCGCGTGATCCGTACCTGCCGCCGGCTCGGCATCCACACCATCGCGGTGTATTCCGAAGCCGACAAGGATGCGCAGCACGTACGCCTGGCCGACGAAGCCTGGCCGATCGGCGGCCCGCGTCCAGACGAGTCGTACCTGCGCGGCGACGTGATCATCGAGGCCGCGAAGCGATCCGGCGCGCAGGCGATCCATCCGGGTTACGGATTTCTTTCGGAGAACACCGGCTTCTCGCGTGCCTGCAAGGAGGCCGGCATCGTGTTCATCGGGCCCAATCCGGAGAGCATCGAGGCGATGGGTTCCAAGGCCGCCGCCAAACACCTGATGGCGAAGCACGACGTGCCGCTGGTGCCGGGCTCCGACGGCGACAACCAGGACAATGCTTTCCTTGCCGAACAGGCGCACAAGCTCGGCTATCCGCTGATCATCAAGCCGTCGGCGGGCGGCGGCGGCAAGGGCATGCAGATCGTGCGCAGCAATGCGGAATTTCCGGATGCGCTGGCCACCGCGCAACGCGTCGCCAAAGCCTCGTTCGGCGACGCGTCGATGCTGCTGGAACGCTACATCGAACACCCGCGCCACATCGAATTCCAGGTGTTCGGCGATCGCCACGGCAACATCATCCACATCGACGAACGCGAGTGTTCGGCGCAGCGCCGCTATCAAAAGGTGCTCGAGGAAACGCCCTCGCCTTTCCTCGACGACGAGCGCCGTGCCGCGATGGGCGCGGCGGCCGTTGCAGCGGCCAGGGCGGTGAACTACGTCGGCGCCGGGACGGTGGAATTCATCGTGGGACCGCAAGGCGATTTCCATTTCATGGAAATGAACACGCGCCTGCAGGTCGAACATCCGGTCACCGAAATGACCCACGGCATTGATCTCGTCGAATGGCAACTGCGCATCGCCGACGGCGAACCGCTGCCATGCACGCAGGAGCAGGTGCATTCGCGCGGGCACGCGATCGAAGTGCGTTTGTACGCGGAAGATCCCGATCACGGTTTCCTGCCGGGTTCGGGCAAGCTGACGCGGTTGACGTTGCCTCGCCCTTCAACCCACGTGCGCCTCGATGGCGGCGTGGTCGAAGGAGACGCCGTGACGATTTTCTACGATCCCATGATCGCCAAGCTGATCGTGTGGGACGTGGATCGTCCTTCGGCATTGCAGCGGATGCGCGAAGCGCTGGCGGCCTGCGAAATCATCGGGCCGAAATCGAACGTCGCATTCCTGGAACGGCTGGTTCGCCACCCGAGTGTGGTGGAACACCGCATCGACACCGGCTATCTGGATCGGCATCTCGACGAATTCGTCGCGGGCGAGGCACAGCCGGACACGTCCGCCGTATTCGCGGCCGCGGTCGCGGCGCTGTTGCGGGACGAACGTTCCGATGCCCCCGATACGACCGACCCGCATTCACCATGGAACACGTCCGATGCCTGGCGCATCGGCCATGCCGGCAAACGCATCGTCGCGCTGGCGGTGGGCGGCCGGCGTCACGAAGTCGAAGCGCGCGGCCACGCGAGGCGTTACGCGCTGCAAGCCGGTGATGCAAAGTGCGATGTCGAAAGCGCACGCTGGGACGGCGCAACCCTGAGCGCGCATTTCGATGGCGAAACGCGCCGCTTCGAGGTGCGCGCCGACGACTCCCGCGTGCTGCTGCACGATGCCGACGGCATCCGCTGGCGCTTCGAGCGCGCGCCGGCGTTCGCGTGGGAAACCAGCGACGCGGCAGGCGCCAACCAGATCGTCGCGCCGATGCCCGGCCGCATCGTGCTGGTCAAGGCCGCCACCGGCGACAAGGTGGAGGCCGGCCAGGAATTGCTGGTGATGGAAGCGATGAAGATGGAGCTGTCGCTGAAGGCGCCCCGCGCGGGCACCATCGACGCGCTGTCGGCAAGCGCAGGCGATTTCGTGGAAGCCGACGCGGTGCTGGTGCGTTTCGCGGAATGACCGCACGGGTGATTCAGTGCGCGCTCTGGATGTCGATGACGCCGAGCGCGCTACGCAGCGGATCCAGCAGCGCGCCGTAGCGCGGCGCGCGCGCGGTGTCGCGCCGCAAGGGTTCGCGCACCTGCATCGCGCTCGGTGAGCGCACTTCGCGCGAGCCTGCTCCGAACGCGAGACAGGCGTCCTCGAAAGGCAACCCGCAGAACGCCAGCAGCGCGCGCACGCTGGCTTCCGGTTCGGCCAGCAGCGTCTCGTATTCCTGCGTGTACACGAAACCCGGATAGCGCGCCTGCCATTGCCACAGCGCGCGATCGAACACATTCCAGTACGCGGCCAAATCCTCGAAGCGATGCGTCCAGCCCTGCCCGTCCGCGGTCATGTACTGGCGATAGCACGAAAAACAGGTCTCCAGCGGATCGCGGCGGCAGACGATCACCTTCGCGCCCGGCAACATTGCGCGGATCACACCGACATGCATCCAGTTGCCCGGCAGCTTGTCGGTGAAGAACGGCTTGCGCTCGCGCCAGCGCGCGGTGCGTTCGAGATAACGTTCGCCCAGGCGCCGCCAGTCGTCTTCGGCCATCGAAGACACCCACTCCGGATAGTGCCTCCCGCGCTGCCGCGATTCTTCCGCCAGCACCTGCGGCAGGTCGCGCAACTCGCCGGAAGCTTCGACTTGCGAATGCGCGGCAAGCACCTGCTCGGTCAAGGTCGAACCCGAGCGCGGCAGGCTGGCGATGAAGATCGCGCCGTGTCCGCACGCCGCCCCAGTCACTCGTGTCGCAGCGAATGCCGCCAGCACGGCATCCAGTCCGCGCGCAAACGCTGCGGCATCCCAAGGCTGCAACTTGCGCGCATGCGCGTGCGTTTCCTTCAGCACGCCCATCGCTTCGGCGCAGCGATCGCTGCGGTCCAGCACGCGCGCGATCGCGAAGCCGAGCGCGATGCGATCGCGTTCGCTAGCGCGCGGATCACGCATCGCCACCTGCATCGCCGGAATGTCGTCGTCGCCCGCCTGCCCGAGCTCGGCCAATCCCCACCAGGCATCGCCGCTCGCGGGACGCGCCGCCAGCACCTCGCGCCAGGTCGCGGCGGCGGCATCGACGCGGCCCGCCATTTTCAGCAGGTCGGCGAGTTGCAATCGTGCCTGCAAATTGTCCGGCACGAGCTCCAATGTCCTGCGCAAGGCCGCCTCGGCTTCGTTGAAGCGCACCGCGCGCACCTGCAACACGCCGAGGTTGTACCAGGCCATCGCGAGTTCCGGCTGCAATGCGCACGCGCGCTGCAGCGCTTCGATCGCAGCATCGAGTTGCCCGATGGCGGCGAGCTGCTTGCCGAGGGTGCAGCAGAACGTGGCATCGTCCGGGCGAGCATGCAACGCCTGCCGCACGGCATTCACCGCGCCGGCATGGTCGCCCAACCGGCCGCGGATGCCCGCGAGCAGATGCAGGACATCCGGATGTTCCGGTGCCTGTTCGACCAGAACCTTGGCCAGTGCCGCGGCTTCGCGCGGCTTGCCCGCCGTGAGCGCGTCGGCGGCACGCGCGTATTGCGCCTGCGCCTGCGCGTCCAGCCCTTGGATTCCACCCGTCATGGCATCATTACGTGGTCGAGGATGCCGCATCCTGACGCTGCCGCGGGTGCGCTGGCAAGACGCGGCGCACGGCAGCCCTTCGCCTTTCGAACCGGATCACGCATGCTCCCCAATCATGTCCGCATCGTCGAAGTCGGCGCCCGCGACGGCTTGCAGAACGAAAAGACGGTGATTCCCACCGCGACCAAGATCGAACTCATTGATCGGCTTTCCGCATGCGGGCTGGAAACCATCGAAGCGACCAGCTTCGTCAGCCCGAAATGGGTGCCGCAGCTTGCCGATGCGGAAGAGGTCTACGCCGGCATCACCCGAAAGCCGGGCGTCGATTACCCGGCGCTGGTGCCGAACATGCGCGGCTACGACCGCGCGCGCGCCGCCGGCGTCACCAGCATCGCGGTGTTCACGGCTGCCAGCGAGGCGTTCAACCAGAAGAACATCAACGCCTCGATCGACGAATCGATCGAGCGCTTCCGACCGGTGCTGGAACGCGCGCGCGCCGAAGGCGTGCGCGTGCGTGGCTACGTTTCCACCGTGCTGGGTTGCCCCTACCAGGGCGACGTACCGGTGAGCGACGTGGTGCGCGTGTCGAAGCGGTTGTACGACCTGGGGTGCGACGAGATTTCATTGGGCGACACCATCGGCGTCGGTACGCCGGTGAAGGCGCGCGCGATGTTGCACGCGGTCTCGCAGGAAGTGCCGATGAAGGCGCTGGCTGTGCATTTCCACGACACCTACGACCAGGCGCTCGCGAACATCCTCATGTGCCTCGAAGAAGGCGTGCGCGTGGTGGACAGTTCGGTGTCCGGCACCGGCGGCTGTCCCTACGCGAAAGGCACAACCGGCAACGTTGCCAGCGAGGACGTCGCCTACATGCTGCAGGGCATGGGCATCGAAACCGGCGTCGACCTGGACAAGCTGGTCGAAACCGGCTGGTGGCTGGCGAAGCAACTCGGCAAGCCGACCTCCAGCCGGGTCACCCGCGCGCGCATGGGCGAATGAGGGTTTCCGAATGCCGCAACCGTTTTTGATCCGTCCCATCGAACCGCGCGACGATGCCTCCATCGCAGCGATCATCCGCAGCGTCATGCCGGAGTTCGGTGCGGGCGGCGAAGGTTTCGCGATCCACGACGCGGAGGTCGGCGCGATGTGCGCGGCCTACGCGAAACCGCGCAGCGCGTATTTCGTGCTGGAAGTCGACGGCAAAGTCGTGGGCGGTGGCGGCTTTGCGCCGCTGGAACACGGCGAAACCAATGTCTGCGAGTTGCGCAAGATGTATTTCCTGCCCGAAGCGCGCGGATTGGGCGCGGGTCAGGCGATGATCGCGCGCTGCCTCGATGCCGCGCGCGATTTGGGTTTCAAGCGCTGCTATCTCGAAACCCTGACCGGCATGGATGCGGCGCAGGCGCTGTATCGCAAGCACGGGTTCACGCCGCTGTGCGCACCGATGGGCAGCACCGGCCACCATGGCTGCGATCGCTGGTTCATCCGCGCGCTGTAGTCGCCGCAAAGCCACGGCTCCCCTACAATCGCGGGTTTGCCATCGAGGAAACACGCGCATGCAACTCGCCCAGGTCAAGGCCATCGTCACCGGCGGCGCATCCGGACTCGGCCATGCCGTCGCGCAATACATTGTCGCCCACGGCGGCACGGTCGCGCTGTTCGACGTCAACGAAGAAAAGGGCCACGCCGCGGCGCAAGAACTGGGCGATTCGGCGCGTTTCTACCAGACCGACGTGACCAGCGAAAGCGGCGTCACCGCCAACGTGGCCGCCGCGCGTGATGCGATGGGTGGCCTAAACGTGGTGATGAACTGCGCCGGCATCCTCGGCGCCGGCCGCGTGCTGGGCAAGGAAGGCCCGATGCCGCTCAAGAATTTCGCGGGCACCGTGATGGTCAACCTGGTCGGCAGCTTCAACGTCGCCAAGGCCGGCGCCGCGCTGATGCAGTCGAACGAACCCGGCGACGACGGCGAGCGCGGCGTGATCGTCAACACTGCCTCGGTCGCGGCTTACGAAGGCCAGATCGGCCAGGCCGCGTACTCCGCATCGAAAGGCGGCGTGGTCGGCATGACCTTGCCGATGGCGCGCGAACTGTCGCGCTTCGGCATCCGCGTGATGACCATCGCGCCCGGCATCTTCTGGACGCCGATGGTGGACGGCATGCCGGAAGCCGTGCAGCAATCGCTTTCCGCATCGATCCCGTTTCCATCGCGCCTCGGCAAGCCGACGGAATTTGCGGAAACCGTGGCGTTCATCCTCGGCAACCGCTATCTCAACGGCAGCGTGATCCGGCTGGACGGTGCGGTGAGGTTGCAGCCCAAATGAAAGCTTCCGACGTCAAGAAAGGCAACGTGGTCGAACACGAAGGCACCGTGTACCAGGTGCGCGACATCGAGCGCAGCTCGCCG
This sequence comes from Pseudomonadota bacterium, assembly GCA_040388785.1. Lineage (GTDB taxonomy): Bacteria > Pseudomonadota > Gammaproteobacteria > Xanthomonadales > Rhodanobacteraceae > 66-474. The sequence continues at coordinate 70,021 of JAZKBD010000025.1, read as the reverse complement.
ACCGCACGTGGCGGCAATGTCACCTTCCGTTTCACGCTGTATTCGATTCCGGGCGGACGCAAGTTCGACCTCAGCCTGCGCGCCGACGATGACCTCAGGGAAATGGAGCTGACCCGCCGCGCGGTGAACTATTCCTACAAGGATGGCGACGCGTTCGTGTTCCTCGACGCCGAGGATTACACGCCCTATGCGCTCGACCCGGACGTGGTCGGTGACAGCGCGGCGTACATCGTCGAAGGCGTGGAGGGTTATTACGTGCAGTTGATCGACGATGCGCCGGTCGCACTGCAGGTGCCGACCAGCGTCGCGATGACCATCATCGATACCGCGCCGGAGCTGAAGGGCGCATCCGCCACCAAGCGCACCAAGCCCGCCAAGCTCGACACCGGCATCGAAATCCAGGTGCCGGAATACATCAGGACTGGCGAGAAGGTGTGGGTGAACACGCTCACGGGTGAATTCGCTGGCAGAGCCTGACGCATTTGCGCGCGTCCGCGAAACATGCCGATCGGCGCTTGTCGCCAAAGAAAAGGACCGGTAAGGTACGGCAGGCTTGCGCCTCGTGCGCCGGCACCGCATCGCTTCGAGGGGAAGCGTCGGCGGTAATTCCTGGGCGCAGGGTGTGCCCGCCCACGGTTCCCCCGCCGCGGACCCGAGTAATTGGGAGCACAAATGATCTTCTGGCGTGTAAAGCCGCTTGACCAGATTCTCGCTACGGCCGAAAAGAAATCACTGAAACGCCAGTTGGGTCCGATCCAGTTGACCTTGCTCGGCATCGGTGCGGTGATCGGCACCGGCATTTTCGTGTTGACGTCTGAAGCCGCCGAGAAAGCCGGCCCCGGCATGATGCTTTCGTTCGTGATCGCGGCAATCGTGTGCGGCCTTGCCGCCCTCGCCTACGCCGAGCTCGCGGCAATGGTGCCGGTATCGGGGTCGGCCTACACCTATTCCTACGGTGTGATGGGGGAATTGATCGCCTGGATCGTGGGCTGGGCCTTGGTTCTGGAGTACGCCGTTGGTGCAACCGCGGTATGCGTCGGCTGGGCCGGCTACGTCAACGGGCTGCTCAACAGCGGTGTCTTCGGCCTGGTCAAACCGGGGGCGCTCTCCTTGCCACATTGGTTGCAGGTCGGCCCCACGCTCGGCGGCGCGTTCAACCTGCTGGCTTTCCTGATTGGCGTCGCGGTCACCGGATTGCTCGTGATCGGCACGTCCAAGAGCGCGCGCGTGAACGCCGTGCTGGTGGCGATCAAGATCCTCGCCCTGACCGTCTTCGTCATCATCGCCGTGCCGGCCGTCAAGAATGCCAATCTGCATCCGTTCTTGCCTGGCGGCTGGGGCAGCCCGACCGGTGGCATTGGAGTTCTCGGGGCCGCAGCTTCGATCTTTTTTGCCTACGTGGGCTTCGATGCGGTATCCACCGCCGCCGAGGAAACCCGCAATCCGAATCGCAACGTTCCGATCGGTCTGATCGGCGCGCTGGTAATCTGCACCATCTTCTACCTGCTCGTCGGGTACGGTGCGGCCGGTTCGGTCGGTGCGCAGCCGATGCTGGGCCCGACCGGCGTGCCGATCGATCCGGGCACCCTCGAAATGGCCAAGGCCTGCGGCAACTCGCAGGCGCTGGTGTGCAGCCGCGAACCGCTGTCGCACGTCATGACCATGCTGGGCCATCCTGCGATCGCCAACATGATCCGCCTTGCCGCGATCGTGGCGCTGCCGTCGGTGATCCTGATGATGATGTTCGGCCAGACCCGCATCTTCTTCACGATGTCCCGCGACGGTCTGTTGCCCAACGTGTTCTCGAAGGTGCATCCGCGCTTCTTCACGCCGCACGTGATTACCTATGTGACCGGCGGAGTGGTTTCCGTTCTTGCCGTGTTTATTCCAGTTGGCTGGCTTGCCGATATTTCCAATGCGGGAACATTATTGGCATTCGCACTCGTCTCGGTCGGCGTGATGATCCTGCGCCGCACCCAGCCCGGCCGCAAGCGCCCGTTCCGCACCCCCCTGGTCTGGTTCGTGTGTCCACTTGGGGTGATGGGATGCGTATTGCTGTTCGTGAACCTCAGCAGCCTCGCTAAGGGGGTTTTCGTGGTATGGGCGGTGATCGGGCTGATCTTTTACCGCCTGTACGGCTACAAGCGCAGCCACATGTCGCCGGAGCAAATCACGCACGCCCTGGACGACGTGGTGTGATGGCGCATACGGGTGATTGCGTGGCGGCGCCAACAGCCCGCCCGCATCGGGTTGCCGCTCCCGCAGACTTGCACGCGAGCCGGAGCACTCCGTGACGATCCTGCAGCGGCTGCTCGCGCGCAAGGCGGTCGGCGAAGCCGCGGACGACATCCACGGCGGCATCCAGTTGCGACGCACGCTCGGTCCCTGGGGGCTGACGGCGCTCGGGATCGGCGCGGTGATCGGCGGCGGCATCTTCGTGATTACCGGCCAGGCCGCGGCCGAACATGCCGGGCCGGCGGTGCTGCTGTCGTTCGTGATTGCTGCCGTGGTCTGCAGCTTCACCGCCCTGTGTTACGCCGAGTTCGCGACGCTGATCCCGATGTCGGGCAGTTCCTACTCCTATGCCTATGCGACGCTGGGCGAATTCGCGGCGTGGTTCATCGGCTGGAACATGGTGCTGGAATACGGCGTTTCGGCGTCCGCAGTCGCGGTCAGCTGGACCGGTTATTTCCGGAGCCTGGTTGAGCACGCGGGATTCCACCTGTCGCCCGCACTCATCAACGCGCCCATCGCGTTCGAGAACGGGCACCTCGTCACCACCGGCGCGTTGTTCAACCTGCCCGCCGTGGTGCTGGTACTGGCACTCACCTGGCTGTGCTACGTGGGCATCCGCGAGTCGAGCGGCGTCAATACCGCGATCGTGATCCTGAAGGTCACGCTCATCGTGATCGTCATCGTGGCCGGTTGGCATTACGTCAATCCGGAACTTTGGCATCCCTTCATCCCGCCCGCGCAGGGCCCGGAAAAATACGGTTGGGGCGGCATCATGCGCGCGGCGACGCTGGTGTTCTTCGCCTACATCGGCTTCGAGGCCACCTCGACCGCCGCGCAGGAAGCCAAGAACCCGCAACGCGACCTGCCGATCGGCACGCTTGCCTCGCTGGCGATCTGCACCGTGCTGTATGTGGCCATGGCGGCCGTGCTCACCGGCTTGATTCCCTTCGTGAAACTCGGCACCGCCGAACCCGTGGTGACCGCCGTGGCGGCACACCCGCAACTCAACTGGTTGCGCTGGCTGGTGGAGATCGGCGCGCTGCTTGGGTTGTCCTCGGTGGTGCTGGTCATGATCATCGCGCAGCCGCGCATCTTCATGATCATGGGCCGCGACGGCATGCTGCCACCGGTCTTCTCGAAGCTGCATCCACGCTATCGCACGCCGCACATCAACACGTTGATCACAGGCGCCGGCATCGCGCTGCTCGCGGCCGTATTCCCGCTGGACGTTCTGGGCGACCTGGTGTCGATGGGCACGCTGCTGGCCTTCGTCGCGGTCTGCTCGGGCGTGCTGATCCTGCGCTACACCCGACCGGAACTGCCGCGGACCTTCCGGGTGCCATGGGCACGCGTCACCTGCACGCTGGGCGTGCTGAGCTGCCTGATGCTGCTGTACTGGGAGAACTGGTACAACTGGACGCTGATGGGTTTATGGACGCTGCTGGGCTTCGTGATCTACTTCGGCTACGGCTATCGCCACAGCCTGCTGCGCACGTCCAGATAAGAGCGAGCACCGCTCGCGCCATCGCCCTCTCCGCAGGCCGTACTGTACGGCTGCGTACTGTGGATAAGTCTCGAAACAATGAAACGTTAACTTTACAAGTTATTGTTTCGATGGACTAAAAAATTTAGTTCCGAAATCCGGCTTGTCAACCTTGGCCACCGCAAATCCCCGCGCTATGATGCGTGCTCCGAGGGATTTCCCATTGGCAGTGGACCCCGGACCGTTGCCCGGTGCGGCAGGCGTAGTCAGCTCCTCCGCTTGCCGTATCCGGGCAGCAACTTGTCTACGCCGCCCCTTTCCTACCAACTTGTTTCGCGAACACGCGATCCTTGCGCCGAGTGAATTCACGGCACAACGGCGATGGGTGTCGATCAGCTTTTCGCCTGGAATCCCGAGCACCACCCCTTAGCGTTGACGTCAAAGCCCGGGAAGATCGCGCACGGCCCGTAGGCGTCGCCCGGCTTGCCCGAGTAGTGCATGCACTTTGCGCACTCCTGCCCCGGCTTGTGCGGTGGCGGTGCCTTCGTATCGTCTTCCACGTACTTGAGCGCCTTGGCCGTGGCATTGGTCGCCGCATTCAAGTGCGGCAAACCCGCCGCCCACACGCGGCGTGGCAGAGAGCCCAGCAGAGCCATCGCCGCGACGGCGCCGCCGGCAAGCTTGAGAAAGCGACGGCGTGGCGATGCAGTTTCTTCGATCATCTCCCTACTCCTCCTCGACGAATGAAATGCGGTTACCGTGCGCAATGGTACGCCTGCAGCGCGCGAGTCGCACCGGTTTCAGGATTCGGGCGCGTGCTACATTCAGCCGTCTGATCGAATCGCCTGCCCGTCATGGCCTTCACGTCCGCACAACTTGCCGAACGGCTGCATGCCTGCGGCGTGGAAATCGCACAGGCCGGCGCCGAGCTGGCCGCGCGCGGTTGGACGCCCGCCACCAGCAGCAATTTCTCGATGCGCATCGACGGCGATACCGTCGCGGTCACGATTTCCGGCCGCGACAAGGGCGCGCTGACACCCGTGGACGTGATGGCGGTGGCGCTCGACGGCAAACCGCTGGACCCGACGCAGCGTCCGTCCGCCGAAACCGCCCTGCACCTGCAGATCTACCGCCGCCAGTCCGACACCGGCGCGGTGCTGCATACCCATTCGCACAACCAGACCGTCGCTTCGCGCCTGTTTGCGCCGCAGGGCATGCTGGCACTGCGTGGATGGGAACTGCAAAAAGCACTGACCGGCTACACCACGCACGAGAGCGAACTGGACGTACCGGTGTTCCCGAATTCGCAGGACATGCACGACATCGAGGCCATGGTCGACGCGTGGATCGACGCAGGCCGCCCGCTGCACGCCTACCTCATCGAAGGTCACGGCCTTTACACTTGGGGCCGCAGCATGCCGGAGGCGAAGCGCCACCTCGAGGCGCTGGAATTCCTGCTGGCCTGCGAACTCGATTTGATTCGTCTCGGAGGCATCCCATGAGCCGTCTGCGCGTCTACGACCAGCACGACCCGACGCGCCCGCTGGTCACCGAATCGGATCACGCCGCGATCGCCCGCACGCTGGGCGGCGTCGGCGTGCGCTTCGAACGCTGGCTGGCCAACAAACCGGTGGCGCCCGGCGCGAGCCAGGAAGAAGTGATCGCCGCGTACGGCGACGACATCGAACGCCTGAAACACGAAAAGGGCTACCGGGCCGTGGACGTGATCTCGCTGACATCCGACCATCCCCAGAAAGACGCGCTGCGGCAGAAATTCCTGTCCGAACACACGCATTCCGAGGACGAGGTGCGTTTTTTCGTCGCGGGCCAAGGCCAGTTCACGCTGCACATCGGCGAGCGCATCTACGACGTCCTATGCGAACAGGGCGACCTGATTGGCGTGCCTGACGGCACCCGCCACTGGTTCGACATGGGCCCGAACCCGCACTTCGTCGCGATCCGCCTGTTCACCAACCCGGAAGGCTGGGTCGCGAATTTCACGGGCGAGGACATCGCCGGGCGCTTTCCGCGGCTCGAAAACTGAAAACGATTTTCCGCGAAGAACGCAAAGGACGCGAAAAAATCAACCGCTGGATCCCTTCAAGGAACTTCCGCGCACTTTTCGTCCTTTGCGGACAAAATGCTTCTGACGTGGGTGGTTGAATACAGGGTCGAGAATCACATCATGTCCTACCTACAAAAGTCGCTGGCGCCGGGCGAAACCATCGTGGCGGTGTTCAGGCTGCACTGGTTCATGTGGATCCGCTTCTGGGTCGTGATCGCGCTCGGCGTCATCGCGGTCGTTGCGCTGCTCGTCGCACAGATCCCGTGGGCCGCGCTGGCCGTGGGCGTGCTTGCGGTGCTTGTCGCGGGGCACCAGTGGCTGTGGCTGCGCGCGATCGAACAAGGCGTCACCAATCGTCGCGTGGTGCGCAAGACCGGCATCGTGTCGCGCACGACCACCGAACTGCGGCTGGCTTCGATCGAAACCGTGGACCTGCGCCAGAGTTTCTGGGGCCGCATCTTCGGCTATGGCAACGTGGAGATCACCGGCCGCGGCGAGACCGCGATGGTGCTCGACCGCATCGCGCATCCGGTGGAAGTGAAGCGCGACATCGAGAGTGCCTATTCCGCCCACATCGAACCGCAGCAACCCGGCGCCATGGCATGAACGCGGCACACGTCACCGGCGTCCGCGCCGTGCTCACCGATATCGAAGGCACCACCAGTTCGATCGCGTTCGTCAAGGATGTGTTGTTTCCCTACGCGCGCGAACGCCTGCCCCGGTTCGTCGAGACGCACCGGAGCAATGCTGAAGTGGCGCGCTGGCTCGATGCCACCGCACGCGTGGCCGGCATCGACGATCCGCATTCGCGGCGCGTCATCGACACCCTGCTGCGCTGGATCGACGAAGATCGCAAGGCTACGCCTCTGAAAGCGCTGCAAGGCATGATCTGGAAAGCCGGCTACGAAGCCGGCGATTACAGGGCGCACGTTTACCCCGAAGTGCCTGCGAAGCTGCGCGAATGGAAAGCGCGCGGGCTGAAGCTGTACGTGTACTCGTCCGGCTCGGTGGCCGCGCAGAAATTGTTCTTCGGGCACACCGACGCGGGCGATCTCGCCTCTCTGTTCGACGGCTGGTTCGATACCGAAGCCGGTGGCAAGCGCGAACGCGGATCGTACCTGCGCATCGCCGAGGCAATCGGCCTCGCGCCGCCGACCGTCGTGTTCCTGTCCGACATCGGCGCCGAACTCGAAGCCGCGCACGGCGCGGGCATGCAGGCGATCCAGTTGTGCCGCCCGCCGGAGCAATGCCCGCCAGCGGGCGTGCACCCATGCGTCGCGGACTTCGACGCGATCACGATCGCATGAAACGGCTCACGCTGATCCTGCTGCCCTTGCTCGCGTTCGCCGCAGGCGCGGCGGCCATGGCGGGCTGGCACGACGTGCAGGCACGTCACGCAACCGTGGATCATGTCGCGTTTGACGGCACGCGGATGTTCGCGTCGTCGCCCGCATCGCCCGCGGAAACGTCCAGCAGCGCGGACGACGACAGTTCCTCGGGCCTGCTCTCCGACGCCGGCTGGCCCGACAACGCGCCTTCGCCCGAGCAGGTGATCTACGCGCAACCGGACATGCTTGCGCGCGCAACCGCACACCTGAAGCCGCGCACGCCCGGCAAGGTGAACCTGTACGCGATCGTGTTCGCGGGCGACGGCAGCCAGAACGTGTTCCGCAACGAAGCCGAATATTTCGACGAGCTGTTCTCGAAGCGTCTCGGTGCCGAAGGCCACGTCATCGTGCTCGAAAACAATCCGGCCTCGCTGACCACGCGTCCGCTCGCGACGTGGAGCAATCTCGAAGACGCGCTCGATGCCGTCGCGGCGAAGATGGACACGCAGCAGGATGTTCTGCTGCTCTACTTCACGACGCACGGCAGCGAAGACCACACGTTGCTGGTCGACATGGATCCACTGCCGCTGGACCAGATCGGCGCGAACGACCTGCCCGGCATCCTCGCCGGGCACCCGTTCAAATACAAAGTCGTGATCGTGAATGCCTGCTACTCCGGCGGTTTCATTCCGCCCCTGAAAAATCCCGACAGCATGGTGATCACCGCCGCGCGCGCCGATCGCTCCTCGTTCGGCTGCGGCGAGCAGTCAGAACTCACCTGGTTCGGCCACGCGTTCCTGGTCGACGCGCTGAACAAGACCGATGATTTCCGGCAGGCGTTCAAGCTCGCAAGCACGCAAGTCGCGACATGGGAAAAACGCGACAACTACGAACCGTCCGAGCCGCAGATTTCCTTCGGCAACGGCATCGCGACGCAGCTCGCGAAATGGCGCAAGGGCCTCACGCCAGGACCCGTCGTGCCGTTCGTGCCTGCGTCCGCGAGTTCAGCCGGCGCGACACGATGAGCGAACCCGCGCTGGTCATCCTTGCCGCGGGACTGGGCAGCCGCTACGGCGATGCCAAACAGGTCACGGGCGTCGGCCCGGATGGCGAGTGGCTGCTGGAATACGCCATCCACGACGCGCTCGCGGCGGGTTTCACGCAGGTCGTGATGGTGATCCGCCCCGAATTGCGCGAAAGCCTGGCAACGCGACTGGGACCGCCTCTGCAAAACCGCGCCGCGCTGCACTTCGTCGAACAAACCCTCGACAAGATTCCCGCCGGCTGCGCTGTGCCGGTCGATCGCAACAAACCGCTCGGCACTGGTCACGCGCTCTGGTGCTGCGCGCCTTTATTGCAGGGCCCGTTCGCAGCCATCAATGCCGACGACTATTACGGGCGCGATGCGTTCCATCTGCTCGCCGCCCATTTCCGCAATTACACGCGACCCGCGATGGTCGGCTACCGGCTCGACGCGACGCTGTCCAGCCACGGCGGCGTCAACCGCGGCGTCTGCCGCGTCGATGCCGATGGCCAACTCGAAGCCGTCACGGAGTTCATCGACATTGCCACACGCGATGGCGCCCTCACCGGCACCGCACCCAATGGCGTGCGCGAGGCGCTGGCGCCCGACACCGTGGTGTCGCTGAATTGCTGGGGCCTGCAGCCCGACCTGCTGCCGGATATTGAAGAAGGTCTGCGCGAATTCCTGCCGCATGCAGGCGCCAGGAACGAATATTTCCTGCCGCACGCGATCGCGGCGCATCTCGCCAAGCATCGCCAGTCGCTTGTCGTCCTGCCGTCCGGCGACGCCTGGATGGGCCTCACCTATCCCGACGATCGTCCCCGCGTGGTCGCTGCCATGGCGGCGCTGCACGCGAAAGGCGCGTATCCGACACCGCTGTGGCCGCACACATGAACGACGCGCTCGACCCCGCCACCCGCAACGGCTTGGCCGAAGCCTGGGGTCTGTCGCCGCGCGCCCGATTCGCACCGCTCGGCAATGGATTGATCAATCGCACCCTGCTCGTCACCGACGATGGCCGCCGCCGCGTCCTGCAATGCCTCAACGTGCACGTATTCCGCGATCCCGCGCTGGTGATACGCAACTGCCACGCGGTGACCGCGCATCTCGGCCGCGAACGCGCGGCGGGCCGCTACGACTATTCGGTACTCGAACTGGTGCCGACGCTCGCGGGCGAACCCGCCGCGGTGCTGGACGACGGCACGTGGTGGCGCATGTACGACCACGTGCCGGACACGCGCACCTACGAGACCGCCGATGCACCGGCACTCAGCTTCGAAGCCGCGCGCGGGTTCGGCGCCTTCGCCGCGGCACTTGCTGGTCTGGAGCGGGACGCAGTGGGCGAAGTGATCCCGCACTTCCACGATCCGGTCAACCGCTTTGAAGCATTCCGTGCCGCACATGCGGCCGACCGCGTGGGACGTGTCGCGCAGGCTTCGCCCGAGTGCGATGCCGCGCTGGCCTTCACGACCGTGTTGGCGCATTGGCAAATGCTGCTCAATGCGGGCTTGCCGTGGCGCATCACCCACAACGATTGCAAGTTGAACAACCTGTTGTTCGACGCGAACGGCCACGCCATTTGCGTGGTCGACCTCGACACCGTAATGCCCGGCACCCTGCTGTTCGACTTCGGCGACATGGGCCGCACGATGTTGAGCCCGGTGCCGGAGGACTCCACCGAACTTGACCGCGTCGGCGTGCGCCGCGAGCACTTCGCCGCGCTGGCGCGCGGTTACATCGAAGGCTGCGGCGATCTGTTGACAGCGCTGGAACGCGACAACCTGGTGTTCGCGGCGCGCATGGTCACCGGCGTGATCGGACTGCGCTTCCTCACCGATTACCTAGACGGCGATCGCTATTTCCGTGTCGCGCATTCATTGCACAATCTGGAGCGCGCACGCAACCAGTTCGCGTTGTACGCGTCGCTGACCGCGCAACAGGACGCCTTGCAGGCGCTGTTGCCCGGCTCAGGTTGACGCGCGCGGCGCGTGCCGCTGCGCCAGCACCGCCGCGACATCCGCAAGCGACAATCCGCGTGCGCGCAGCAGCACCAGCAGGTGATAGACGAGATCGGCCGCCTCGCCTTTCAGCGCGTGGTCGTCCTGCGCCACTGCAGCCAGCGCGGTTTCGACACCCTCCTCGCCGACTTTTTGCGCGATGCGGCGCACGCCCGCTTCGAGCAGCGTGGTGGTATAGCTGCCGGCCAGACGCTCGGCATCGCGACGCGCGATCAGCGCATCCAGTTCGTTGAGGAATGCCAATGGCGGCAGTGCGGCATTACCGAAACAACTGGAAGTGCCGAGATGGCAAGTCGGGCCATGCGGTTCGGCTTCGATCAACAAGGTATCGCGGTCGCAATCCGCATGGATCGCCTTCAGCGCCAGCACGTTGCCGGACGTCTCGCCCTTCTTCCACAGCCGCTGCTTGCTGCGGCTCCAGAACGTGACGAACCCGGACGCACGGGTCGCGGCCAGCGCTTCGGCGTTCATGTAGCCGAGCATCAGCACTTCGCCCGTCGCGCAATGCTGCACGATCGCGGGAACCAGGCCCACGCCTTTTGCCCAATCCAGATCATCGTCGTCGGTCATTGCGGCACGCCCGCGCAAGCCGGCCGCACGCACATGCCTTGCGCGTGCAACCAGCGCTTGAGTTCCGGAATCACGATGTCACCGGAATGGAATACGCTGGCCGCGAGCGCGCCATCCACGTCGGCGTCGGCAAATGCTTCACGGAAATGTTCACACGTGCCGGCGCCGCCCGACGCGACCAGCGGTACCTTGCACACCGCGCGCGCTGCGCGCAATTGCGCGATGTCGTAACCCGCGCGCACGCCGTCGCTGCCCATGCAGTTCAACACGATCTCGCCCGCGCCGCGCCGCTGTGCTTCCCTGATCCAGTCGAGCGTTCGCCGTGACGAGGAACGCATCCGCGCTACGTCGCCGGTGTACTGGCGCACCCGCCACTCGCCGTCGTCTTCACGCAGCGAGTCGATGCCGACCACCACGCACTGCACGCCGAAGGCGGCGGCCAGTTCATCGATCAATCCTGGCCGTTCCAGTGCGGGCGAGTTGACCGAAATCTTGTCCGCGCCGGCATGCAGCACCACGCGCGCATCATCGACGCTGCGGATGCCGCCGGCGACGCAGAACGGAATGTCGATCTCGCGCGCCACACGTTCCACCCATTCGGCGTCGACCCTGCGGTTTTCGGGGCTGGCAGTGATGTCGTAGAACACCAGTTCGTCGATTCCCGTGTCGCGATAACGCAACGCCAGCTCGACGATGTCGCCGGCGATCGCGTGGTCGCGGAAGCGCACGCCCTTGACCACCTTGCCGTCCTTCACGTCGAGGCAGGCGATGATGCGCCGGCTCAGCATTTCAGCGCTTCCTTGAGCGTGAACTTGCGCTCCAGCAGCGCGCGGCCGAGGATCACACCGCGCACACCCGCCACGCGCACCTTGCGCACGTCTTCCAGCGAGCATGCGCCACCCGACGCCTGGATCTCGAAGTCGGGCGCGAAGCCATGCAGGTCGCGATACAACTCGAGGTTGAAACCGCCCAGCGTGCCGTCGCGCTCGATATCGGTGCACAGCACGTGGCGCGCGCCGGCGCGGGCGTAGTGCGCAGCAAGCGTGTCGAGCTGGACGCACGAATCTTCGGTCCAGCCGTGCACGGGCAGGCGCCATGCGCCTGCCTGCTGGCGAACGTCCAAGGCCAGCACCAGCCGCTCCGGTGCAAACTGGGTGATCCAGATCGCGGTCGCGTACGGGTTCTGCACCGCGAGGCTGCCCACCACCACGCGCGTGACACCCGCCGAATACAGGCGCCGCAAATCGTCCGTGGTGCGCACGCCGCCGCCCGCCTGCACCTTCAACGTGCCAGTCCGCGCGATCGCTTCGATCACGGCAAGATTGGCGAACCGCCCCGAGCGCGCGCCATCCAGATCGACCACGTGCAGCCATTGCGCGCCCGCATCCGCATAACCCTGCGCGAGTTCGACCGGATCGTCCGGGAACACCGTTTCGCGCGTGTAATCGCCCTGCCGCAGCCGCACGACACGGCCGCCACGCAGGTCGATGGCTGGGATCACCTGGAAGCTCATTGGGCAAGGAAATTCCGGAGGACCGCCATCCCCATTGCGGCGGACCTTTCCGGATGGTACTGCACGCCCATGAAATTGCCCTGACCGATGGCCGCCGAGAACGTGATGCCGTACTCGCAAATGGCGCGCGTGGCGGCGCAGGCCGGCACCGCGTAACTGTGCACGAAGTACGCCCAACCTTCGCATGCTTCGCCCGCCCACAACGAACGTTTCGTGCACGCTTTCACTTCGTTCCAGCCCATGTGCGGCACGCGCAGCTCATCACTGGCGTGGAGGCGACACACCGGCGCGTCGATCAGGCCGAGGCAATCGACGTCGCCTTCTTCCGAATGCGCGCACAGGAGTTGCATGCCGAGACACACGCCCAGTACCGGCTGGGTGAGGCCGCGCAGGACGTCCACCAGTCCCGTTTCGCGCAGCAGCGCCATCGCCGGCGCGGCCGCGCCTACACCAGGCAGGATCACGCGATCGGCGCGGCGGATCGTTTCGACATCACGCGTCAACGCCGCTTCCACGCCGAGGCGCTGCAGCGCGTAGCAAATGGAGCCGATGTTGGCCCCGCCGGAATCCACCAGCACCACGCTCACGCCAGCACACCCTTGGTCGTCGGCAACGCATCGCCGTCACGGCGCATGGCCTGGCGCAGGCAACGCGCCACCACCTTGAAGCACGCCTCGACCATGTGGTGCGCGTTGTCGCCGCGCACCGCGAGATGCAGGTTGGCACCGAGCGTGCCGCACAGCGAACGGAAAAAATGCGGCACCAGTTCGGTCGGCAAGTCGCCGACGCGCTCGCGTGGAAACGCGCCTTCAAAAACGAAACAGGCGCGCCCGGAAAGATCCAGCCGCGCGTCCGCCGCGCTTTCGTCCATCGGCAACGCAAAGCCGTAGCGGGCGATGCCGCGCTTGTCGCCCAGCGCGCGGCGCAGCGTGGCGCCGATCGCAATCGCGCAGTCCTCGACCGTATGGTGTTCGTCCACGTGCGTGTCGCCCACGCAGCGGACCGTCAGTGCGAAGCCGCCGTGCTTGCCGAGTTGTTCGAGCATGTGATCGAAGAAGCCGATGCCGGTCGCGATTTCCGGCTCGGCCGTCGAGTCGAGATCGACACAGACGTTGATGCCGGTTTCGCGCGTGACCCGTTCGACGGCGGCGACGCGTGGCTGATCGAGCAGGCGATGCGCGACTTCGCTCCATGCGAGCGCCCCGGTGCCGACGCGGAATCCGCGCACACCCAAGTTCGCCGCCATCTGCATGTCGGTTTCCCGGTCACCGACGACGGCGGACGCAGCCCGGCTCCAGCCATCATCCGCGAGCCAGTGGCGCAACAGGCCCGTGCGTGGCTTGCGCGTATCCAGGCCTTCGTGTTCGAAGCTGCGGTCGATCAGGATTTCGCGGAAGCGGATGCCTTGCGTGGCAAAGATGCGCAGCAGAAGTTCCTGCGGTCCGCGGAATGCGGCCTCGGGAAAGCTCGCGGTACCGAGGCCATCCTGGTTGCTCACCATCACCAGTTCGTAGCCGGCCGCGACGCAGCGCTGCAACGCCGCAATGACGCCCGGAATCAGATCCAGCTTTTCGAAGCTGTCGATTTGTCCGTCCGGAGGTTCGACGATCAGGCAACCGTCGCGGTCGACAAACAGCACTTTGCGCATCATACCGGCAGCTCCACGCGAAGACCGGCCGCGCGTTCCGCAAGGTTCGGGATGCCGCGGAGGACGTCGAGCACGCGGTCATTCTCCGCCGACGTGCCGATGCTGATTCGCAATGCATCACCCAGCCGCGGATAACGGCGCACGTCGCGCACCACCACGCCAGCCTTCAACAGCTCCGCGTACGCTGCGCCCGCGTCGGCGAACCGCACGGCAAAAAAATTCGCTTGCGACGGCAGCACCTCGTGCACGCAAGCCAGCACGGCCAGTTCGTGGCGCATGCGCTTGCGCTCGCGGCGAATGACCGCGATCCGCTCGCGCATCGTGCTTTCACCGTCCGCCGCGAGCGCGCGCAATGCGGCTTCGACACACGGCACCGGCAACGGATACGGCGGCATGATCTTGCGCAGCAGCGCGATGATCTGCGCATCCGCAAGCACGCAGCCGATCCGCACGCCGGCCAGCGCCCAGGCCTTCGACAAGGTCCGCAGCACCACCATGTTTGCATGTGCATCCAGGCCGTCGGCAACGCTGCCGAAGTCACCACCCGGCTCCACGAACTCCACGTAGGCCTCGTCGACCACCAGCAGTGCGCGGCCTTCGAGCGCAGCCGCCAGGCGCAGGACCTCGGCGCACGCCGCACCGGCGCCCGCCGGATTGTTGGGCGAGCACACGAACACCAGCTTCACCGCGGATGTCATGGCCGCCAGCACGGCGTCGACATCGAGCGCGAAATCGCAATCCAGCGGCGCCTCGACGACACCCGCACCCTGCACGCGCGCGCATGTGGCGTACATTCCGAACGTCGGCGGGGAAACCAGGATCGCATCGCGGCCCGCCGCGCAAAACGCGCGCACCAGCAAGTCGATGCCTTCATCGCTGCCGCGGCCGACCAGCAACCGATCGGGCTCGACGCCATACAGTCCGGCGAGGCGCGCGCACAACGCCGCCGGTTGCGGATCCGGGTAGCGGTTCCAACCCTCCTCACCGCCTCGCGGCGGCCAAGGCGATTCGTTGGCGTTGAGCCAGACCGATCCGCCGCACGCTTCCATACGCGCAGAGGAATACGGCTGCAGGGCCCGGATTTCCGGGCGCGCGAGTTCGACGGGATTCATGCCACCGATCTCGCGCGTGCGGAGTGGTCACGTTCCAGTGCGGCCAGCCGCAGCGTCACGGCGCGGCGATGCGCTTCAAGTCCTTCCGCCGCGGCCAAGGTCGCGGCGCACGGCCCCACCGCGCGCAACGCAGCGGGCGCGCAGGTCTGCACCGTCACCTGTTTCTGGAAACTCGCGACCGACACGCCGCTGCAACTGCGCGCCCAACCGTAAGTCGGCAGCACGTGGTTGCTGCCGCTGCAATAGTCGCCCAGTGATTCCGGCGTCCAGTGCCCGAAGAACACCGAGCCCGCGCTTTCGATTTTGTCCAGCCATGCACGCGGCTCGCGTACCTGCACGATCAGGTGTTCCGGCGCGTAGCGGTTGCTCACTTCGAACGCGTCGACGAGGGACGCGACGCGGATCATCCGGCTGTGCGCCAGCGCCAGCCGTGCAAACCCCGCGCGCGGCAGCACCGCGCACGGGCGATCGACTTCGCGTCGGACCGCATCCAGCAGCGCCGCGGAATCGCTGACCAGCAACACTTGCGAGTCCGGACCGTGCTCGGCCTGCGACAACAGGTCCGCCGCGACGAACACCGGATCGGCCGAATCATCGGCGATCACCAGCACTTCGGACGGCCCCGCCGGCATGTCGATGGCAGCGCCCTGCGGATCGGAGGCGACCTGCAGCTTGGCTTCGGTGACGTAAGCGTTGCCCGGTCCGAACAGCTTGTCGCAACGCGGCACCGCTTCGGTGCCATACGCCATTGCCGCAATTGCCTGCGCGCCGCCAGCGTTGAACACGCGGTGCACGCCGCAAGCCCGCGCGGCGTGCAGCACCACGGGATCGCACGTGCCGTCCGCGCGCGGCGGCGAGCACAGCACCACTTCGCGGCAACCGGCCAGCCGCGCGGGGATGGCGAGCATCAAGACGGTCGATGGCAACGGTGCGCTGCCGGCGGGCACGTACAAACCCACGCGTCCGATTGGACGCGACACGCGTTCCACCCAGAGGCCGCGCGCGGTTTCCACCGCGACCGGTTCCGGAATGCAGGCGCGATGGAACGCTTCGATGCGCGCTGCCGCTTCGGCGATCGCACGCTTCAATTCCGGAGCGACCGCCGCGTCCGCCGCAGCGAACGCGGACGCATCCGCTTCGAGATTTCCGATGACCGCGTTGTCGAAGCGCTCGGCGTATTCACGCAAGGTGGCGTCGCCGCGCGCCCGCACTGCCGCGACGATGCCTTCCACCGTCGCGCGCAACGTTTCGCTGCGCGCAAGCTTCGGCCGCGCAAGCGCTTCCTCGCGCGCCGCCGCGCCCAGCGCTCGCCAATCGATGCGCCTCACGCGAGCGCCCTCTCGACCGGCAACACGAACAGTTCGCGCGCACCCGCGCGCTGGATCGCCTCGAGTTGCCGCCAGCCCAACTCGTCCGGGCACAATGCCTGCAGCATCACGCGTCCCGGTTCTCCGTCCATCTGCAATACCGTGGGACGCGGCGCGCCGGGCAGCGCGGCGACGATTGCGTCCACGCAATCGCGCGCCGCCTGCAACAGCAACAACCGCGAGCCGCGCACGCGGGTCACGCCATCGACGCGGCGCAACAGCAGTTCGATCGCATCGCGGCGGCCGTCGGCCGGCAGTGGATCGGCCGCGACGAGCACCGCTTCGCTGTCCAGCACGCAATCGACTTCGCGCAACTGGTTGGCGATGAGCGTCGCGCCGCTTTGCACCAGGTCGCAAATGGCGTCGGCGGTGCCGAGCCGCGGCGCGATTTCGACCGAGCCCGACAGTGTGACGACCGCCGCGCCGATGCCTTGCCGGTCCAGCCATCCGCGCAGCAGGTTGGGATACGACGTGGCGATGCGCAGGCCGGCCAGCGACGCGGGACCGGCATAGACGCGGTCCTGCGGCACCGCGATCGCGAGCCGGCAACGTCCGAAGCCCAGGTCGCGCAGCCCACGCAGCGCATTCGCGTCGCCGTTCCCGCCGAACTCCGCCAGCACGTTGCGTCCGACGATGCCGAGGTCGCACACGCCCTGCCCGATCATCCCGGGAATGTCGTCGTCGCGCACCAGCAGCAGGTCAATGGGCTCGCCATCGCCGTAGCAGAACAAGCCGTCGCGGCTGCGCCGGAAGCGCAGGCCGCAACGGTCCAGGAGATCGAAGCACGGGTCGCTGAGGCGCCCCGACTTCTGCACCGCGATCCGCAGGCGTTCGCGCGGCATCATGCGCGCCTCCGCTTCTTCGCGGTACGTGCGGCGGCTTTCAGGTAACCGCCGTTGCCCTGGTTTAAAAAGCGAGCAACGCGCCCGATGGTGGTGATGCTGACCGCCGTGTGTTCGTGGATTTCGCGATACGGCATGCCGTCCAGCACATGCGGCACCACCGTCCAGCGATCGACCAGCGACTCCAGTTCGGCGGGCGTGCAAAGGTCGTGCAGGAACGCGCGCATCTCCTCGACGTCGCGCATCGCCAGCAAGGCCTTGCACAGGCTTGTTTCGGCCGAGTCGGCCGGGGTTTCCGGATTCAACGCCCTTCGTTTCATGCGAGCCTGCCCTGCACATGCGCCATCGTCGCGCGCTTCATTCAACGTATTAATGCGTTAATACATTCGCGCAAAGCATAACCGCGCCCAGGTCACCGCGCAAGCGCGGCGTGAACCGGTCTCGGGATTCGTTCAACCTATGGTCAGGCGGCGAAGGCGCGCTCGCGAACCAGACGGCACGCTTCGGCGATGTCGTGCTGCATCGCGCGATCACGATGCATGAAGGCAATCGACTCACGCAGGCGCGCACGGGCCGTGCCGATCCTGCCGCCCGGCCTGAATTCTCCGGCCTTGGCGAGTTGCGCCGCCAATGCCTGCAGTTCCGATTCGAACTGCGGGCGCCGGCTGTCCGCCGCGGACGGCGCATTGTCGATCTTGGCCGCCAGCGCTTGCCAGCCGCCCTTCGCGGCGAGGCGCCGCGCCGCATCGAGCATGTCGTTGCGATAGTCCAGCGCCTGCGCCGCGGTGTACAACTCCAGCGCCAGCACGTCCGACAAGTCGCGCGTCATGTCCAGCACCTGGCGCGCTTCGTTGGCACCCATCGAAACATGGTCCTCGGCGTTGGCGCTGGTCGGAATCGAATACACGCTGGCCGGGTGCGCACGCGTCGCCAGGTCGTTTACCAGCGCCGCCGCGGTGTACTGCACGATCATGAAACCCGAATCGGTGCCGTCCTCGTTGCCGGTGAGGAACGCGGGCAGGCCGTCATTGGTGGCGGGATCGACCAGCTTGTTGAGACGCCGTTCGGAGATCGACGCCAGCACCGGGATCGCCGCTTTCACGTAACTCATCACCAGCGCCAGCGGCATGCCGTGGAAATGGCCTGCCGAAACCACTTGCTCCTCGATGTGATGCGCGCCTTCCGCATCCGGGAAGATCAGCGGATTGTCGGTGACCGCGTTCAACTCGATGTCGATCACGCGGCACGCCTGCGCCCACGCATCGCGCACCGCGCCGTGCACCTGCGGCATGCAGCGCAGGCAGTACGCATCCTGCGGCTGGTGCTTCTTGCCGCCCTTGAACGGCAGGAACCGCTGGTAGAACGCTTCGCGCCCGTGGCGCTTGTCGGCCGGTACCCATTCCCAGCGGATGTCGAACGACAGCGCCTGGTCTTCCGGCGCCGTCCAGGCCTGCGCCGTCCAGGTGCGGAAACGCGGAACCAGGTGATAGGGAATGTCGATCAGCGTCGAACCATCGAGCAGTTCACGCACGTGCCGCGCAGCGGCGGCCTGTCCCGGATGCGGACGCAGCGCGTGGACTTCCTCGCGCAACGCGCCGCTGCGGCCCGCGAACGCGTCCAGCGTCATCGCCGCGGCGAGGTCCGCGACGCCAAGCAGGTATTCCAGTTCGTCCAGCGCCAACACTGCGCTCGCGAGCATCTGGGCGGTGCCGTTGTTGAGCGCCAGGCCTTCCTTGAAGGAAAGCTTCACCGGCTGCAGGCCTGCACGGCGCAACGCCTCGTCGCCGGCCACGCGCTCGCCTTGGTAAAACGCTTCGCCGCCGCCCAGCAGCACGATTGCGAGATGGGAAAGCGGTGCGAGATCGCCGCTCGCGCCGACGGATCCTTTCGCGGGCACCACCGGCACGATGCCGGCATTCAACATCGCAGCGAGTGCTTGCAGCGTTTCGACCCGGATGCCCGAATGCCCGCGCATCAGCGTGTTGATGCGGATCGCCAGCATCGCGCGCACCACGTCGGGCGCGAGCGGCTCACCCACGCACACCGCATGGGTAATGATGAGGTTGTGCTGCAATTCCTCGGGCAGCGTTTCGTCACGCGGTTCGGGATTGCCGCCAGGCAGTTCATCGCGCGCGCGGTACGCGCCCAGCAGCTTGTCCGCATTGCTGCCGAATCCGGTAGTGACGCCGTAGATCGGCTCGCCACAGCGCACCTTGTCGGCGATGAAATCGGCCGCGCGTTGCACTTTTTCGAGTTGCGCCGGCTCGAGCTCGACCTTTACGCCCCCGCGCGCGATCGCGACCACGTCGGCGCGCGTGAGATGGCTGCCATCGAGGCGGATCGTCGTCATGCGCGTTGCACCTCGTCCTGCGCCAATTCCACGCGCAATGACTTCACCAGCTCCGCGCGCGGCACCTCGAACTGGTCGCCGCGGCGCAAGTCCTTCACTGCCACCACGCCGCGCGCGATTTCATCCTCGCCCGCCACGACCGCGAAACGGATGCCGGCGCGGTCGGCATATTTCAATTGCTTGCCCAGCTTGCCGCCTTCCAGCGCGGCCTCGGTGGCGATGCCCGCGTCGCGCAATTCCTTCGCGATGGCGAGGCACGCCGGCAGTTGCGCCGAATCCATTT
Organism: Pseudomonadota bacterium; assembly: GCA_040388785.1. Taxonomy (GTDB): domain Bacteria; phylum Pseudomonadota; class Gammaproteobacteria; order Xanthomonadales; family Rhodanobacteraceae; genus 66-474. The sequence continues at coordinate 50,183 of JAZKBD010000025.1, read as the reverse complement.
GCGTCACCAGCACCTGCACGCTGCTGTCGGTCGACTTCAAGAGCCCGGCTTCGCGAAGTTGCCAGAACAGGCGCGTCAGCCCGATCGAAATGCCGACCCCCGGCAACGTCGATTTGGTGTAATTCGCCGCGAGGTTGTCGTAGCGTCCGCCGGAACAGATCGAGCCGATGTCCGGATGATCGTTCAATGTGGTTTCGTACACGGTGCCGGTGTAGTAATCGAGGCCGCGCGCGATCGAAAGGTTCAACGCGAACGCCGATTCCGGGACACCGAACGCGGCGACCGTGTCCAGCACTTCGCGTAATGCCGCCCTGCCCTGCTCGAAGGTTTCGCTGCCGCTGCCGAGCGCATCGAGCTTTGCGTGCGCGTCGGCCAACGACGTCGAACGCACTTCGACGAACTGCATGATCTTGTCCGCCGCCTCGCCCGAAAGCGCGAACTGCTCGCCCGTCAGCACGCCGCGCACATGATCCGCGCCGCGTTTGTCCAGCTTGTCCACCTCGCGCAGCACCAGCATCTGCTTTTCACCGTCGCCGATGCCGAGCCCTTCGAAAAAGCCGCGCATCAACTTGCGGTTGTTGAGCTGGATCGTGAACGCGCCGATGTCGAGCGCGCGGAACACCGAATGGATCACCGCCGGAATTTCGGCGTCGTAGCGGATCGACAATGTGTCCTTGCCGATCACGTCGATGTCGCACTGGTAGAACTCGCGGAAGCGTCCGCGCTGCGCGCGTTCACCGCGATACACGCGCTGCATCTGGTAACGCCGGAACGGGAACGCCAGCTCGCGCTCGTGCTCGGCCACGTAGCGCGCCAGCGGCACGGTCAAGTCGAAGCGCAGCGCGTGTTCGGGTCGCCCGGCCTGTTCCAGCGTGCCAGTCGACTGCACGAAATACACCTGCCGCTCGGTCTCGCCGCCGCTTTTGGTCAACAGGATGTCGGCAAATTCGATGGCCGGCGTTTCGATGGGCAGGAAACCATACACCTCGAAACCGCGGCGGATCGTGTCCAGCATCCGCTGGAACGCGATCTGCTCGCGCGGCAACAGCTCCAGCGTGCCGGGCATCGTACGGGGCGTGGTCAGCGCCATGGCGGGGTCTCGCGATAAAACCGCAAGATTAGCATTACGCGATCGCCCACAGCCGTACGAACCAGCCACCCGCAACAGCAGATTGCCGGTTCAATCCCGTGGCACGTCCACGCGCAACAGCAAGCGGTTGAGAGGGCGCCGGGACAGGCGGCGCTTTCGTCTCGAATTGGTCGGGGAGACAGGATTCGAACCTGCGACTTCTACGTCCCGAACGTAGCGCTCTACCAGGCTGAGCTACACCCCGACTGTCCGCATCGGGGCAGCGCCCCGCAGCGAGCCGCAAATGATACTTGGCGCGGCTCCACGCGCGCAAGCTGCCCGGCCGATTGCACCCGATTCACATCGTATGCGTCGGCTTCTCGCCACCCTGCAGGCCGGCCAGCAAGGTTTCGATCTTGGTGCGGGCGTTGTCGCCATCGACGCTTTCGGTGAATTGCACGCCGATGCCGGCGGGGCGGTTGCCCTGCGCCGCGATCGGGGTGATCCAGACCACGCGGCCGGTGGTCGCGACGCGTTCGGTTTCCTCGGGCAGCGTCATCAGCAGGAACACTTCATCGCCGAGGTTGTAGCGCTTGTTGGTGGGCACGAACAGGCCGCCGCCCTTCACGAACGACATGTAGGACTGGTACAGCGTGTGTTTGTCCTTGATGACGACCGGCAGGATGCCCTGACTGCCCATGCCGCCTGCACCACCCGCCATTGCCATCGCGCGCTCCTCGTGAACCCGAGTGCCAGCTTGCCGCCGACGCCCATCGCGGTCAAGCGAGCGGCGCACCGAACCGGCACCAGCCCCAGCCGTCGAACACCCACGGCGATGGCAACGGGCAATACAGCTTCACGTAGTACGGCGGCTGCAGCACGCGTGTCGTGCATGCGGCCGGACTGCCGTCGCGCCAGAACAGGTTGGCGTCGCCGCGCGAATGCAATGGCACGCGCTCGCCGCCGCCGGCGTCCACCGCGAGCAACGCAAGCCAGGGGCGCAACGCGCGCGGCGGCTGCCACGGCAGGTTGGGACCCGCGCGATCGTGCGAATCGAGTCCGGCGACGAAGATTTCGGTGGCGGTCGCGAAGCGCAGCATGCGTGCGCGGCTGAGCGCGGTCTGGCTGGCGTGGGCCTCGATGGCTTCGCGCTTGGATTGCTGTTCCGCCTCGTCCAGCGCGAACACGGCGCGGCACGGCACGCCCGGTTGCGAGCGGCCATGCAGCAGGTAGCCGAGGCAGGCGGGCTTGACCACGCCCGGCATCGACTGGAAGACCATTTCCACCAGCAGGTGGATCGCACTGTGGTCGGGATGGCGATCGACGAGGTCCGGCAACACCAGCACGGTCGGCCGTTCGCGCTCGAGCAGCGCACGCAACGCCGACAACATCGTGTCGGTGTCATCCAGCAACTTCCACGTCACGCCGCCGTCGGGCCAACCGAGGCGATGCACGCGCACGTCTTCCGCGCCGAGCGCGCGCAGCGCGGCATCGGCTTCGCCGCGGCGACGCGCGCCCCACGCGCGCCGATGACGCGGGCCGATCCACACACGCCGTTCCAGCACGCGCTGCGGCCAGGGATTGTTCTCGCCATCGGTGACGAACACGACGCTGACCGGCGCTCCGCATTCCAGCGCGCGCTGGATCAGGCCGCCCGCCGCCAGCGATTCGTCGTCGGGATGCGGGGCCAACACCATCAGGCGCGCGCCCGGGCGCCTCAGCAGCGCGTCGGGATCAAGCAGGTCTGCAGGCTTTTCCTGGCGCAAGCGAGGTTTCCTTGGGCCACCGCGGTGGATGGCGCAACCGGAGCGCGATTGTGCCCGCGCACGCTTGACCGCGCACTGACCGGCATGCGCAGGGCCTTGCTTATCCGTGCGGCACGCCGTCCAGCCACTCGAACAATGCGAGATCGGCGCGCAGCGGCCCATTGAGCAGCGCGCGCAAACGGTTGGCGCTGGCGAAACGTTCGGCCAGCATCTCGTCGCTCCAGCCGGGATCGAAGCGCGCCTTGCCACCTTTCGCGCGCGCCTGCAGCGCGCCTTCCAGCAGGCGCGCGGCCTGGTCCAGACGCTGGCCCGGTTCATCACCGGCCCAGGTCTTGCCGATCTCGCGCGCATGCGCGCGGCCGGCCGCCAGCGCCAGCAGGTCGCGTGCGACTTCCTGGCGGCGCTGCATGCCGCCCTGCTCCGCCAGCAGCCACGCCTGCCCCGGATTGCCGCCCGCCGCGGCCAGCACCGCTTCGGCGGATTCGACGCCACGCGCCGACAACCACGCCAGCGCTTCGTCCCGCGACGGCACCGCGAAATCCAGCCGCTGGCAACGGCTGCGGATGGTCGCGCTGAGCCGCCACGGCTGGTCGGCAACTAGCACCAGCAGGCTGGCGTTGCTCGGTTCTTCCAGCGTCTTCAGGAGCGCGTTCTGCGCCGCCGCGTTCATCGCATCAGCGGGATCGATCACCGCGATCTGCCAGCCGCCGAGCTGGCTGGACATTGCCAAACGCGCAGACAAGGCGCGAATCTGGTCGATCACGATTTCCTTGCGCAATTTGCCGGTTTTCTCGTTCACCTCGAATGTCACCAGCATGCGATCCGGATGCGTGCCGGCCGCGAGCAGCTTGCAGGTGCGGCAATGTCCGCAGGCACGTCCGTCGAGCGGCGACTCGCACAGGCGCGCGCGAATGAAGGCTTCGGTCAGCGCACGCTTGCCCATGCCCGGTGGCCCGCACAGCAGAAGCGCATGCGGCAGTGTGCCGTTGGCGGCACGTGCAGCCAATACGTTCCATTGCGGACGGCACCATGGCGGCAACGGATCGCCGGGTGCGATCGCGACGACGACGGCGGACTCTTCTTCGCTCATGCCGTTGCCCTTGCGCGCAGCGCATCGACCGCCGCAACGGCATCGCGCAACACGGCATCTGCCGGCTGCGAGGCATCGATCACGCAAAACCGTGCAGGTTCCGCCTGCGCGCGTGCACGATACGTCGCGCGCACGCGTTCGAAGAAATCGTCGCGCTCGGCTTCGATGCGGTCGGCGCCGCCGCGCTGGCTTGCACGCGCGCGGCCATCGGCCACCGGCAAATCCAGCAGCAGGGTCAGATCGGGTTTCAAACCGGCCGTCGCGATGCGTTCCAGTTCGGCGATACGCGCCGCATCCACGCCGCGGCCGCCGCCCTGGTATGCGTAGCTTGCATCTGTGAAACGATCGCACAGCACCCAGCGCCCGGCCGCGAGCGCGGGCTGCAGCACGTCGCGCACCAGTTGCGCACGCGCCGCGAACATCAGCAGCAGTTCGGTTTCCGCGGCGAGTCCGCGGTGCGCGGGATCGAGCACCAGCGCGCGCACGGCTTCGCCCACCGGCGTGCCGCCTGGTTCGCGCGTGTAGACCACGTCCGTACCGGTGCGCACGAAATGCTCGCGCAGACCCGCAAGCAACGTGCTCTTGCCCGCGCCCTCGCCGCCTTCCAGCGTGACCAGCCGGCCTCTCACTGGTTCTTCTTCCCGAGGATGTATTTCTTCACCGCCGCGGTCTGCTCGGCCAGCGTCGCCGAAAACACGTGCGTGCCGTTGCCCTTCGCGACGAAGTACAGCGCATCGCCTTGCGCGGGATGCAGCACCGCGTGGATCGCCGCGCGGCTGGGCAGCGCAATGGGCGTGGGCGGCAGGCCATAGCGCGTGTAGGTGTTGTAGGGCGTATCCGTTTGCAGGTCGACCTTGTGAATCTTGCCGGCGTACGCCGCGCCCATGCCGTAGATGACGCTGGGATCGGTTTCGAGTTTCATGCCGAGCTTGAGGCGGCGTTCGAACACGCCGGCGATTTCGGGGCGCTCGGCGGGCACCGCGGTTTCCTTCTCGACCAGGGAAGCGAGGATCAACGCCTGGTACGGCTGCTGCGGCCAGATGGTCTTATCGCGCTGCGTCCATTCCTGCGCAAGAAACGCCTGCATCGCCTTGCGCGCGCGCGTCAGCACATCGAGGTCGGACATGCCGAGCACGTAGTCGTAGGTATCCGGCATGAACTCGCCCTCGGGCGATTGGCTGGCATCATCCAGCCTCGCCATCACCTGCTCATCGCTCAGCGTGCCGATGTCGTGAGCGAGCTTCGGCGCCTTCTGCAGCGCCCGCCGCACCTGCGCGAAGGTCCAGCCATCCACCAGCGTGACGCGATGATGCAGCACCCGTCCCGCCGCCATGTTCTCCAGCAGCACGGTGGGCGTCATGCCCGGCGCCAGCGCGTATTCGCCCGCGTGCAACCGGTTGGCGACGCCGAGCCGCCACGCCAGCGCGCGCCACAGGAGCGGCTGCGCATCCGAAAGGTTTTCCTGGCGCAACTGCGCGACGATGCCGCCGAAGCCTTCGCCCTTGGCGATTTCCAGCGTCTGGCCGGTCGTGCGCACGTTCAGGGGGGTGCGCGTGAAATGCACGTAGGTGATGCCGGCCCACGCGATCGCAGCGACGATCGCAAGCAGGATGAGGATCGACAAGCTGCGCACGATCACGCCGCCGTGGCTGAAAACCTTCGCGGTCGGCTGCGATCGCCTCACGCCTCGCCTCCCGGGAATCCCAGCGCGCGCCAGTGCGCCTGCGCGGCACGCGCTTGCCGGCCGACCCGCAGCTTGCGTTCGTCCAGCAGGCGTATCGGCAGCACGCCGCGCACGCTCGAGGTCAGGAATATTTCGTCGGCCTGCATCAGGTCTTCCTTCGTCATCGCCTGCACGCGAACATCCGGCAGAGCTTCCAGCAACGCGCCGCGCAACACGCCCGCCACGCCACATGCATCGACCGGCGGCGTCCGCAACACGCCACCGGTGGCGACGAACACGTTGGCCGCCGTCGCCGATACCAGCTGGTCGCGCTGGTCGAACAACAAGCCTTCGACCACGTCTGCGTCGGACCATTCCGCGCGCGCGAGCACCTGTTCGAGCCGATTCAGGTGCTTGATGCCGGCGAGCCTCGGCTGTGCCGCAAGCCGCAACGCGCAACAGCGTACCCGGATTCCATCGCGGTACCAATCCGCCGGCAGCCGCGGCGCCGGAAACGCAGCGACGATGCGCGTGGCATCCGCCGTCGCCGGCGGCGCGTAGCCGCGCTCGCCGATGCCGCGCGTCAGGATGATCTTCAGCACGGCGTCACCAATGCCTTCAGCAACGCGGCTGCATTCTGCCGCGAGCCGCGTGTCATCCGGCGCAGGCATTCCCAACCGCGCACAACCTTCGTGCAGGCGCGCCACGTGGCGCGCCCACAGCGGCGCCGAGCCGTTGAGTGCGCGGATCGTTTCGAACAGACCATCGCCGTAGGCCAGTCCGCGATCCAGCGCGGACACGCGATCCGTTTCGACGCCATTGACCAGGATGCGTGCCGTCATGCCGCGGCGATTTCCAGGGCGCGCAGCAGGCCACGTGCTTTCGCGCGCGTCTCGGCGAGTTCGCACTCGGCTTCGGAATTCACCACGATGCCGGCGCCGGCGCGAAAGACCAGGCGATCGTCTTCGAGGACCATCGTGCGGATGAGGATGTTTGAATCGAGGTTGCCATTCCGCGAAAGATAACCCAGCGCGCCGGTGTAGGCGCCGCGCGCAACGCCTTCCAGTTCGGCGATGATCTGCATGCAGCGAACCTTGGGGCAACCGGTGATGGTGCCGCCGGGGAACAGTGCCGCGATCGCCTGCCCCGGCCTCACGTCCGCGCGCAGCCGGCCACTGACGTTGGAGACGATGTGGTGCACGTGCGCGTAGCTCTCGACCGTCATCATCTCGTCGACGCATACGCTGCCGGGCACGCAGACGCGGCCGAGATCGTTGCGTTCGAGGTCGACCAGCATCACGTGCTCGGCGCGTTCCTTCGCGTGCCCCAGCAGTTCGGCGATGCGCGCCGCATCATCATCGCCCGCGACGCGCGGACGCGTACCCGCGATCGGACGCGTTTGCGCAATGCCGTCGCGAACCTGCAGCAGGCGTTCGGGCGAGGAACTCGCGACCGCCCAACCCGGCTGCTGCAGCAGTCCCGCGAAGGGCGCGGGATTGGCCTCGCGCAACGACGCGTAAAGCGCTGCCGGCTTGGGCGCCATTTCGAAGTGCGCGCGCCACGCACGCGACAGGTTGACCTGGAAGGTGTCGCCGGCCTGGAGGTATTCGTGCACGCGCGCGACGCCATCGAGAAAGCGTTGCGGATCGTCTTCGTGCAAGTCGCGCAGCGGCGGAAGTGGCGCATCGAAGGTCTCACCGGCGACCGCATCGAGATCCTGCTGCATCAGATCCAGCAAGTCCCCGCGATCCGGCTCCGCGACCAGCCACGTGCAGCGCTCGGCGCGGTCGACCAGGATCGCAGCGGGACAACGCAACGCGAGTGCGACCGGCATGCGCGCATCTTCAGCGGCGGGAAGCGCAAGCGACGGTTCGATTTCGGCCGCGAGTTCGTAGCCCAGGTAAAACACCCAGCCGCCGACGAAGGGCAATCCTGCGGGATCCGCGGCCTCATCGCGTTGCGCAAGCCATGCCGCGTTGAGCGCGTCAAGGAAACCTGCGCCGCGATCCGTTCCCTTCGCGTCGCGTACCCGGCCGTCGCGGGCAAGCGTCAAGCTGCTTTCGGGAAATGCGAACAGGATGTCCCAGCGCGCCGACGGTCCCGGCGCGGCGCTTTCGAACAGCGCCTGGTAGCGTTCGGGCCGCGCCGCGGCCAGCGGCAACAGGTCACGCAGCCCCGCGACGTGGCGGCTCGCGACCCCGCGTACGGCGCGATTCAAACGCGCTTGAACAGCAGCGTGCCGTTGGTGCCGCCGAAACCGAACGAGTTGGAAATCGCCACGTCGATCCTGCCATCGCGCGCGGTGTTCGGCACGAAGTCGAGGTCGCAGCCTTCACCGGGCTCATCGAGATTGATGGTGGGTGGCAGCACGTTGTCGCGCATCGCCAGCAACGTGAAGATCGCCTCCACGCCACCGGCCGCGCCCAGCAGGTGACCCGTCACCGACTTGGTGGAACTCATCGCGAGCTTGTAGGCGTGATCGCCGAACACGCGCTTGGCCGCGTGCACTTCGCCGAGGTCGCCCAGCGGCGTCGAGGTGCCGTGCGCATTGATGTACTGCACCTCGGTCGGGTCGACGCCGGCGTCCTTCACCGCCGCTGCCATGCAGCGCGCCGCGCCTTCGCCACCTTCGCTCGGCGCGGTGATGTGGTACGCATCGTCGCCCATGCCGAAGCCCGCGACCTCGGCGTAGATGTTCGCGCCGCGCGCTTTCGCGTGTTCGTATTCCTCCAGCACCAGCAGGCCCGCGCCGTCGGACAGCACGAAGCCGTCGCGATCCTTGTCCCATGGCCGGCTGGCGCGGGTCGGATCATCGTTGCGCGTGCTCATGGCGCGCGCCGAGCAGAACCCGCCGACCGCTGTCGCGGTGACCGAGAACTCCGCGCCGCCGGTCAGCATCGCGTCGGCGTCGCCGTACTGGATCATGCGCGCCGCCAGGCCGATGTTGTGCGTCGCCGTGGTGCACGCGGTGACGCAGGCGATGTTCGGGCCCTTCAGGCCGTGGATGATCGCGAGGTTGCCGGATGCCATGTTGATGATGCAGCCCGGCACGAAGAACGGGGAGATCTTGCGCGGGCCGCCTTCGTAATACGCCAGCGTGGTGCGCTCGATGCTGGCGATGCCGCCGATGCCGGCGCCCACCGCAACACCGATCCTGTCGGCGTTGGCCTCGGTGATTTCGATACCGGAATCCTTCAACGCCTCGGCGCCCGCGGCGATGCCGTAGTGGATGAAGGTGTCCATCTTCTTGACGTCCTTCGCCGCGATGAACTGCGCCGGATCGAAACCCTTCACCTCGCCCGCGATGCGGGTCGGGAATGCGCTGGCATCGAAATGCGTGATCGGGCCGATGCCGCTGTTGCCGGCCACCACGTTCTTCCACGCCGTCGCCACGTCGTTGCCGACGGGCGAAACCATGCCCATTCCGGTGACCACCACGCGTCGTTTGTTCATGGGAACTCCGAGTTGCCTTGTTCTTCAGGTCGCGCTTCGCGCGATGTTGGAGGACGTTCGCGCGCAAGGGGGCGCCATACGCCAACGCATTGTCCATGGCCCAACAAAGCGAAAGCTGCGCACGTGAGGCGCAGCTTTCGGGTTGCCGCATGGCACGTCGTTGCGCCGCCCGCAGGCATGCGCGGTCAAGTTCAGGACTTGACGTGCGCCTTGATGTAATCGACCGCCTGCTGGACGGTGGTGATCTTCTCGGCTTCCTCGTCGGGAATTTCGGTTTCGAATTCCTCTTCGAGCGCCATCACCAGCTCGACCGTATCCAGCGAGTCCGCGCCCAGGTCGTCGACGAACGAGGCGTTCGGCGTGACGTCCTCTTCCTTGACCCCCAATTGATCGACCACGATCTTCTTGACGCGCTCTTCGATGCTGCTCATGAGACAGTGCCTCCCGGGATGTGCGTTCGAGGTCGGGCTGCAAACCCTTCCCCACTTGACCCGCGCGCACCCGCTCGGGCCGCACGGTACAGGTTTTCAAGCAAGACCCCGAAGGGCCGGTGGGGTGATCCCTGACCTGTGGATCACTACACGAAAGGCGGCATATTACCCGGTTCCGAGGGTCATATCGAGTGCGATCATCCCTGATCGCTGCGCCATTGATCTATCCGCGAACTCAAACCATTTCCGGCAGTGGAAGACCACCACGGCCTTCCATGCCCTGATTTCTCACAGCAGCCGCTTCGAACGGAATACCGCGATCAACTCATGTACATGCCGCCGTTGACGTGCAGGGTCTCGCCGGTGATGTAGGCGGCGGCGGGCGACGCGAGGAACGCGACGGCGTGCGCGATGTCGGCCGCCTCGCCCAGCCGGCCCAGCGCGATGGTGCCCTCCAGTGCCTTGCGTTGATCCTCGCTGAGCGCGCGGGTCATGTCGGTGTCGATGAAACCCGGCGCCACCACGTTGACGGTGATGCCGCGCGAGCCGACTTCGCGTGCCAGCGATTTCGAGAACGCGATGATGCCGGCCTTGGCCGCGGCGTAATTGGTCTGGCCCGGATTGCCGGTCACGCCGACCACCGAGCCGATGTTGATGATGCGGCCGCGGCGCGCCTTCATCATCGTGCGCATCACGGCTTTCGAGGTGCGATACACCGAGGTGAGGTTGGTATCGAGGATGGCCTGCCAGTCTTCGTCCTTCATGCGCATCAGCAACTGGTCGCGGGTGATGCCCGCGTTGTTGACCAGGATCGAAAGGCCGCCGTGTTCCTTCACGATCGCCTCGATCAATCCGTCCACCGCGGCGCCGTCGGTGACGTTCAGCACGCGGCCTTCGCCGCCGTGCGCGGACAATCGTTGCGCGATGGCCTGCGCACCCGCCTCCGAAGTCGCGGTGCCGATCACCTTCGCGCCCTGCGCGGCCAGTTCGTCCGCGATCGCGGCACCGATGCCGCGCGTGGCGCCGGTGACCAGCGTGATTTCACCCTGCAACATGTTCGTCATGCCCGGACCTCCGCGAGTGCTGCCTGCATTTCCGCCGGCGTTCCCAGCGCACGCGCGTCGATGGCTTTGTCGATGCGCTTGCAAAGGCCCGCGAGCACCTTGCCGGGGCCGCATTCGAAGATCTTCGTGGCGCCGTTCTTCACCAGCGACTGCACGGTGTCGGTCCACAACACCGGCATGTACAACTGGCGTTCCAGCGCCGCGCGGATGAATTCGATGCCGGCGTGCGCCTTGGCGTCGGCGTTCTGCAACACAGGAATTGCCGGCACCCGCCACGGCAATTCGGCCATCTTTGCGGCCAACTGCTGCGCGGCTTCGCGCATGAGCTGCGTGTGCGACGGCACCGATACCTGAAGCTTGATGACCTTGCGCACGCCCAGTTCGCCGAGGCGCTGGAGGGCGCGATCGACGGCGCCCGCGTGCCCTGCGATCACCAACTGGCCGGGGCTGTTGTAGTTGGCCGGCGTGACGATTTCGCCGTTCGAGATTTCCTTGCAGACGTTGCGGATGACGTCATCGTCCGCGCCCAGCACCGCCGCCATCGAACCGACGCCCGCCGGCATCGCAGCCTGCATCAGCCGGCCACGTTCCGCGACCAGCGCCGCGGCATCGCGCAACGGCAACGCGCCCGCGCAAACCAGCGCCGAATATTCGCCGAGGCTGTGGCCGGCCACTTGCGCGGGCATCGGGCCGCCCTGCGCGCGCCACACGTTCCAGACGGCGATGCTGGCGGCCAGCAACGCGGGCTGGGTGTGTTCGGTCTTGCCGAGTTCCGCTTCGGGGCCGCTCTGCGAGAGCGCCCACAGGTCAATGCCGGCGCCTTCCGATGCCTCGTCGAACGCCGCGCGGACTTGCGGAAATTCCGCGGCGAGTTCGGCCAGCATGCCGACCGACTGCGAACCCTGGCCGGGAAACACGAAAGCAAGGCCCGGGACCGGGGACCCGGTACCCGGGACCCGATCATTGGATTGCTGCGCGCTGAAATTGTTCATGGAAATTTTCAAGAATGGTGTGCGAACCAACAAAGCCGCCTTGTTGGTACCAGTCCAGCAGCAACACGGCAGCGCTTGGAACCGGCTTTGCGGGTCCCGAGTCCCGGGTCCCGAATTCAATACCTCACCATCGCGGACGCCCAAGTGAAACCGCCGCCGAACGCTTCCAGCAACAGGTTCTGCCCGCGCTTCACGCGCCCGGAACGCACCGCGGTATCCAGCGCCAGCGGCACCGAACCCGACGAGGTGTTGGCGTGCTTGTCGACGGTCACGATCACGCGCTCCATCGATATCCCGAGGCGCTTGGCGGTGGCCTCGATGATGCGCAGGTTGGCCTGGTGCGGAATCAGCCAGTCCACTTCGGGTTCGTGCATGCCGGCTGCGGCCAGCGTTTCACCCACCAGCGAGTCGAGCGTCTTGACGGCGACCTTGAACACTTCGCGCCCGCGCATGGCGATGCGCACGCCGTGGTTCTTCTCGTCCTTGAAGCCCACCGAAACGCCGACCGGGTTGTACAAGAGATCCTTGTAGCCGCCGTCGGCGTGCAGGCAGGTGGCGAGGATGCCTGGTTCGTCGGAGGCTTCCAGCACCACCGCGCCCGCGCCGTCGCCGAACAGCACGCAGGATTCGCGCTCGCTCCAGTCGACCATGCGGGTGAGCGTTTCGGCGCCCATCACCAGCGCGCGCTTCACCTGCCCGGCGCGTACGAAATTGTTGGCGACGCCCAGCGCGTATACGAAACCCGAACACGCGGCGTTGACGTCGAACGCCATGCAGCCATTCGCGCCCAGCCGGTTCTGGATCAGGCACGCGGTGGCCGGAAACACGAGGTCCGGAGTGGTGGTCCCGAGGATCACCATGTCGAGGTCGGAGGCCTTGACGCCGGCATCCTGCAAGGCCTGCTGCGCGGCCCGCAACGCGAGGTCCCCCGTGGTTTCGCCGTCGGCCGCCACGCGGCGCTCGCGGATGCCGGTGCGCGTGCGGATCCATTCGTCGCTGGTGTCGACCATCTTCTCGAGGTCGGCGTTGGTGACGATGCGTTCCGGCAGCGCGCTGCCGGTGGCGAGGATGCGGGCGTATTTCAAAACGAACCCCTTGTTTCAGGCAGCGCGGTCAGGCGCTGCACACACGAAAACCGTGCACACAAAAACCGGCGACGGCGCCCGCGAGCGCCGTACGTCGGTCGACAGCATTGCGGCCAACGAGGTCAATCCTCGTCGACGACCGCCTGCTTGTCCTCGATCACCTTGCGGCCACGGTAATAGCCGTCCTTGGTGATGTGGTGGCGACGATGGATCTCGCCCGAGGTCGGATCGGTGGCGAGCTGGACCTGGTCCAGCGCGTCGTGCGCGCGGCGCATGCCACGGCGGGAAGGGGATTTGCGACTCTTTGCAACGGCCATGACGGCTCTCCTGACGGTTTGTTCACGCAGAACCGGGCGCGTGCCCTGATCGTGCGTGGTCCTGTTCGTGGTTCGATACCTCACCACGAAGGGATCAATTTTGGCCGTTCGCCCTGAGGTATCGAAGGGTGAACGGCCGTGACCAGACCTTCCTTAGCGGTGTTTCCCGCGGCCTTCCAGCAGCTTGCGCAGGTCCGCGAACGGATGCGTCACTGCTTCCCCGCGTTCCGCATCCTGCGGCGCCTGCACGGGCGCATTCCAGCTGCCCTGCGGGATTTCGCTGCCGGGCTTCACGGGAACCAGCGGCAGCGCCAACAACAATTCATCCTCGATCACCTTGCGCGGCTGCAGCGTTCCATGCTCCAGCAGCAACGGCTCGCACTGCTCCGGCAATGCCGCCGCATCGTCTTCGTTGGCCAGCAACCCCAGTCGCGAATCGATCTCGACGGGCCATTCGAACGGCTGCAGCGTACGCTGGCATTCCAGCGTCAGCCGCGCAGCCAATCGAACATGCAACTCGGGGTCGCCGAGTTCGCCCTGCTCGAAATCGAGATCGTAGGCAATCTCGCCGGAATCCTCCGCCAGCGCCTCGACCAGCCGCGGCAACTCCGCGACCGGCAGGACACCCTGGAACGACCGCCGCCCGGACACCATGCGTTCGGCGTCCACGGAAGCTGGCAGCGACGCGGACATAAGCGCGGAATGCTAGATTCCGCACTGCACAAAGTCAACCGCCGGGCACGCCGACAGATTGGCCCGTATCATGCTTGCCATTCCCTGGTATCCCGTCCGCACGGTTCCCGTTTGCCTTCCCCCTCCGCCACCCTGCTCGCCATCCTCCTGCCCGCGCTGGTGGCGGTCATCGCCTGCGCGGTGGTCGTGTGGCTGCTGTTGCGGCAGATGCGGCACCAGCGCACGCTGCGCACGCTTTATCTCGAGGCCGACGGCATCGAGCACGACCTCAAGGAATGCCGCCAGCGCCTGCAGCGCGCGCACGCCTCGATGTCGCTCGGACCCAGCCAGCCCGCGGCGGGCGAAGCCCACGCCAAACTCGCGATCGACGCCGCGCTGCGCGAGTTGCTGGCGCATCGCCTGTGGCTGCGCGACGAAGCCGAAAACGCCAGCCAGCGCGAACTGGATGCGGCGGTCACCGCGATGGGCAAGGCACGCGGCGCGCTGGGCCAGCAACTGCGCGAGCTGGATACTGCACAACGCGCGCTGGAAACCGCGGTGCGCGAAAAGATCGAAGACCTTTCCCAGCAACCATGAGCGTGCCCCGGATCGTGCTCGGCTCGACTTCGCGCTACCGGGTCGGATTGCTGCGTCGCATCATCGATGATTTCGAACAGGTCGGGCCGGACGTCGACGAAACGCCGCTGCGGAATGAAACGCCGCACGCACGCGCGGCCAGGCTGAGCGAAGCCAAGGCGCGTGCCGCCGCAGCGAACCTCCGCGATGCGCTGGTGATCGGTTCCGACCAGGTCGCTGCGCTCGGCGGGTCGGTGCTGCACAAGCCCGGCAGCATCGAGGTTGCGCGCGAACAACTGCGTGCAAGCAGCGGAAAATACGTCGATTTCTTTACGGGACTCTGCGTGTTCGATACGCGCAGCGCGCGCAGCCGCTCGGCACTTGACCACACCCGAGTCTTTTTCCGCCAGCTCACCGATGCGGAGATCGACCGCTATCTGGAACGCGAACGCCCGCTCGACTGCGCGGGCAGCTTCAAGTCCGAAGCCGCGGGCATTGCCCTGTTCGAGCGCATCGAAAGCACCGACCCGACCGCGTTGGTGGGATTGCCGCTGATCGCGTTGGCCACGCTTCTGCGCGAAGCGGGCTTTCCCCTGCCCTGACGCGGCCGCGACGCGCGCCGTCGTACACTCTTCGGCGCTCAATCACCGGAACAGGCATGGACCAGAACTTCGCCGCCGCCACCAAGGCCGACAACCTGACGCGGCAGCGCCTCGATGCCGCGATTGCGCAGGTCAACGATGTGCTGGTCGGCAAGAACCAGCCGATCCGGATGGCTTTCGCCTGCCTGCTGGCCGGCGGGCACTTGCTGGTGGAAGACGTCCCGGGCGTCGGCAAGACCACGCTGGCCCATGCGCTGGCGACCACGCTGGGCCTGAGTTTCCGGCGCATCCAGTTCACCTCCGACCTGCTGCCCACCGACATCATGGGCGTCAGCGTGTTCGATCGCGACAGCGGCGCGTTCCGTTTCCAGCCCGGTCCGATCTTCGCGCAACTGCTGCTGGCCGACGAAATCAATCGCGCCACGCCGAAAACGCAAAGCGCCTTGCTTGAAGCGATGGCCGAAAGCCAGGTCACGGTGGATGGCGCGAGCCGCGCGCTGCCCGAGCCGTTCTTCGTGGTCGCGACCCAGAACCCGCTGGACATGGCCGGCACCTATCCGCTGCCCGATTCGCAACTCGACCGCTTCATGCTGCGCATCTCGCTGGATTATCCCGACGCGGATGCCGAACGCCGCCTGCTGACCGGCGAGGATCGCGGCGTGATGCTGGAACGCATGACCGCGCGCCTGTCCGGTCCCGACATCATGACGCTGCGCCAGCAGGCCCGCGCCGTCACCGCCAGCCCCGCGCTGCTCGATTACGTGCAGGCGCTGGTCACCGCCAGCCGCAAGCATCCCGACATCCGCACCGGCTTGTCACCGCGTGCGGGATTGGCGCTGCTCGCCTGCGCGCGTGCCTGGGCGTTGCTGGGCGATCGCGATTACACGTTGCCGGAAGACGTGCAGGCAGTGTTCGTCGCCATCGCCGGCCATCGCCTGATTCCGGCCCGCACCTTGGCGCGTGACGCGCTGGCGCAGTCGCTGCTGGAAACCGTCGCCGTCGAGTAGGCGAAAACCAGATGGATGCCGCAATACGGGAACGCGACAGCCTGGCGGCGCGCATCCGGCGCTGGCTGCCCGCGCTGGCACGCGGACGGCGGCCGGAAGCGCTGCCGGTCACGCTCGACCGCAATCGCGTTTACATCGTGCCGACCCGCGCCGGCCTCGGCTTCGCGGTGCTGCTGGCGACCATGCTGATCGGTGCGCTCAACTACCAGAACAACGCCGCGTTGCTGCTCACCTGCATGCTCGGCGCCGCGCTTGCCAGCAGCATGTTGCTGACCTGGCGCGAACTGCACGACCTCACCCTGCGCTCGCTGCACGCCGACCACGGCTTTTGCGATGCGCGCCTGCCCATCCACATGGCCTTCGCCGACGACGGCCGCGCGCGGCCCGGCCTGCACGTCGCGCTCGATGACATCGAGCAACCCTGTCCGCTGCGCGCAGGCGTCAGCCGGGCCACCGCAACCGCGCCCACCGACGCACGCGGCTGGATGCCGATCCCGTGCCTGCGCTTTTCCAGCACGCTGCCGTTCGGCTTGTTCCGGGCGTGGAGCTGGATCACGCCGGATCAATACGTGCTCGTTTATCCGCGCATCCTGCGCGATGGCCGCCCGCCGTCGCATCACGACGACCCGCGCGAACGCACCGCCGGCGGCGACGAGTTCGCGGGGCTGCGCGAATACCACGTGGGCGATCCGATCCGGCACGTCGCGTGGAAGGCCAGCGCCCGCCACGATCATCTGCTGGTGCGCGAATTCGATCGCGCCGCGCCGGGGCAACCGCTGCGCTTCGACTGGCGCGACCTGTCCGGCCTCGACCGCGAAACGCGCATCTCGCGCTTGGCGGGTTGGGTGTGCGACGCGTACACGGCGGCGCGCCCGTGGACATTGGTTCTCGAGGATCGCCGCACGCTCGGCCCCGGCAGCGACGCCGCGCATTACCACCTCTGCCTGACCGCGCTGGCGGAGTTGCCGTGAAGGCGTCGCGCATTCCCGCGGGCACGCATGGCACGCCCAGCGAACTCGCGCCGCTGCCCTTCACGTTGTTGTGCATCACGACCCTTTGCGTGCTCGCGGCGCACGCGCCGCACATGCCGGTGTGGTACACCGCGATCCTCGCCGCGCGCTGGCTGCAACGCCGGCGCCAGCGCGGACGCATTTCGGCGTGGTTGCGCGTCGCGCTGCTGGTCGCCGTTCCGGCCGCCGTGATCGCGGTGTACGGCACGCCGTTCGGACGCGAACCGGGCGCGGCAATCGTATGCGGGTTGCTGGTCGTGAAGCTGCTGGAAAGCGAACGCGTGCGGGACGCGCGCATGGCGATCGGCTTCGCCTGCTTCATCCTGATGAGCGCACTGCTGTTCGACCAGGGACTGGCTTTCACGATCATCGTCGGCCTGATGCTGTTGCCCGCGCTGGCGACCTTGCGCGCGCTCGAACCGGGCTTGCCCGGTGGATCAGGATGGTCGGGCTGGTTGCCTGCATTCAGGACCGGCACGGTGCTGCTGGGCGTCAGCCTGCCCGCCGCGCTGTTGGGCTTCCTGCTGATACCGCGCCTGGCGACGCCTCTGTGGGGTGCGCAAGGCAACGGCGAGGCGCGCACCGGCATGACCGACCGCATGGCGCCCAGCGACATGCATTCGCTGTTGACCGACAACGCCGTCGCGATGCGCATCGGCTTCGACGGTGCGCCGCCATCGGAAAGCCTGCGCTATTTCCGCGGCATGGTGCTGTGGTCGTTCGATGGCCGCGCGTGGGTGCCCGGCGATGCCGCGCGACGACCGTGGCCGCCAGCGCCGGTGGGCGTGCGCGGTCCGCTCACGCATTACGACGTCACGTTGCTGCCCAGCCACCAGCATTGGATGTTCGCGCTCGACGTGCCGGTCGATGCGCCGGAGGACGCGCTGATGGGACCCGACCACACGCTGTGGTCGAACAAACCCATCGACCAGGCCATCCACTATCGCGTCGCTTCCGCCGTCGATTACCGGCTTGCGTCCGAGCGCCTCGATCCGCGCCTCCGCGCAACCGCATTGGAACTGCCGGACGGATTCGACCCGGGTGCACGCGCACTCGCGGAACGCTGGCGCAGCGAAGCCGGTGCGAACGACGACGCCATCATCCGCGACGCGCTGGCGCTGTTCCACGACGGCGGCTTCGTGTACGACCTCGACGCGCCGCCGCTGGATCGCAACAGCATCGATGATTTCCTGTTCAACACCAAAACCGGTTTTTGCGAACACTACGCCAGCGCTTTCACGTTCCTGATGCGCGCCGCAGGCATTCCCGCGCGCGTGGTGGTGGGTTACCAGGGCGGCTACTGGAATGCGTTCGCGCACTATCTCCTGATCCGCCAATCCGATGCGCACGCGTGGTCGGAAGTGTGGCTGGCGGGGCGCGGCTGGGTGCGCGTCGACCCGACCGCCGCGGTGAGCCGCGTGGTGCTTGCCGACACTGGCGGCGCCGCGGGTGACGTCGGCGGCGGCAACCGCAGCTGGTGGATGCCGTGGCAAAATCGCCTCGACGTGATCAACCTCTGGTGGGGACAGACGGTGGTCGGGTTCGATGCGCTGGACCAGGGCCACCTGTTCCGCCCCTTCGGCATCGAACACGCGACCGCGCAGATGCTGGGCATTGCGCTCGCCATCGCCGTGTTCCTCGCGCTCGGTTTCGGCGCGTTGCTCGCGTCGCTGCGCCCACGCCACAAACCACGCGACGCGCTGGCTGCCGCGCAACTGCGCCTGCAGCGCCGGCTGGCGCGCATCGGCATCGTGCGCGGCACCGGTGAAGGTCCGCGCGATTTCTATCATCGCTGTATCCTGTCGTTGCCCGCCTCGGCGCAACCGTTGCGGGCGCTGGCGACGGATTACCTGGAATTGCGCTATGCCCTTGCCGAACCGCCGCCTGAACGGATTCGTGCGTTCCTGCGGGCCATTCGCAATTTCCATCCGCGCCGTGTGGTCAAATGACGTCGGAAGGGATCACGTTTCCCGGAGGCTTGCCATGTCACGTCGTGTCTTGTTTGTTTCCGTCTTGGGCGCGTTGGCCTTGGGTGGCTGCGCCACGATCCCCCAGCCGCTGCAAGGCAACTACGCGCCCGTGTCGCTCGAATCGGCGCGCAGCGGCACCGCCAGTTCGGCGCCCGTGCGATGGGGCGGGCAGATCATCCAGACCGAGCCGCGCGAGCAGCAGACTTGCTTCTACGTGCTGGCCGAGCCACTCGATTCGCAGGCGCGCCCGGACCGCAGCAACGAACAGGGCCTCGGCCGCTTCGTCGCGTGCAAGCAGGGTTTCTACGATCCCGAAGTGTTCGCCAAGGGCCGCGAGATCACCGTGACTGGCACCCTCGACGGTACCGTCCAGCACAAGATCGGCGAGTACGACTACACCTATCCGCGCGTGGCCGCCAACACGATTTACCTGTGGCCGAAGCGGCCGCTGTACATGGAAACGCCGTCGCCCTGGGGCCCGTGGGGTCCCTGCGATCCGTTCTGGTCAGGCTGGGGTTGTGGTGGCTGGGGCTACGGTCCTTGGGCCTATCCGCCGCGCGTCATCGTGGTGCCGCGTCCACCGCCGCCGCCACCGCCGAAGAAGAGCTGAGGGTTCGCTCAATAGCAAGACGCCCGCGCAAGCGGGCGTCCTTGCCTCAGGACAAGCGTTCCGGCATCTGCTTGCCCGCCATCAGGTGCACGTGCAGGTAGAACACCGTCTGGCCGCCGCCGCGGTTGCAGTTGATCACGCAGCGATAGCCGTCATCGGCGAAGCCTTCGCGTTTGGCATAGGCGGACGCCGCCAGCAGCAGTTTGCCGAGCAGCGGCGCGTCCGCTTCCGTGCAATCGTTCAAGGTCGCGAACGACTTCTTCTTCGGGATGAAGAGAACGTGCACCGGCGCCTGCGGATGGATGTCGCGGAACGCGAGGATGTCATCGTCCTCGTACACGATGTCGGCCGGAATCTCGCGGCGGATGATCTTGTCGAAGATGGTGTCGGTCATGCCTGAACCTCAATCATCGAGTGAATGGCGCGAGCCGAACGCATGCGCCAGCGTGCCGCGGTCGACGTATTCCAGTTCGCCACCCAGCGGCACGCCGTGCGCGAGCCGTGTGGCGCGCACGCCCGCGGCGCGCGCGAGTTGGCCGAGCCAGTGCGCGGTCGCCTCACCTTCCACGGTGGGATTGGTCGCGATCACCAGCTCGCGCACCTCGCCGTCGCCGAGCCGGCGCGTCAGCAACTCGACGCCGAGTTCGGACGGACCCAGGCCGTCCAGCGGCGACAGCCGTCCCATCAGCACGAAATAGCGGCCCCGATAACCGGTGGCCTGCTCGATCGCCAAGAGGTCGGCGGGCGTTTCCACCACGCACAACAGCGCGGCATCACGCGACGCGTTCGCGCAGATCGCGCAGTAGTCCGATTCACTGAAATTGCGGCACGACTTGCAATGGCCGATGCGTTGCATCGCCTGTTGCAACACGCCGGCCAGGCGCACGCCGCCTTCGCGATCGCGTTCCAGCAAGTGGAACACCATGCGTTGCGCGCTCTTGGCGCCAACGCCGGGCAGGCAGCGCAGCGCTTCGATCAACTCGGCAAGCAGATTGGAATCGCGGGCCATGAATCAGAACGGCAGCTTGAAACCGGGAGGCAGGCTCATCCCCGAACTGACGCTGCCGAGTTTCTGCTGGCTGGCTTCGGCGACCTTGTTGACGGCGTCGTTGACCGCCGCGGCCACCATGTCTTCGGCCATCTCCGGATCGTCCGCCATCATCTTGCGGTCGATGCGCACGCGGCGCACTTCGTGGCGGCCACTCATGGTGACTTCCACCATGCCGCCTCCGGCGCTGCCGGTGACTTCCAGCTTCGCGATTTCTTCCTGCGCGCGCTTGAGGTTCTCCTGCATCTGCTGCGCCTGTTGCATCAATTGTCCGATTTGCCCTTTCATGTCCGGTTACCTGCGGGTCGAATGCTGTCGGGAATGATCTGCGCGCCGAACTGGCGCTGCATGTCCTGGATGATGGGATCGTCGGCGATCGAACGCTCCGCCGCGGCCTGCTCGTCGGATCGCGCCCTGGCTGCACGCGTCGCCGGCGTTTCCGCGACTGCCTCGTGCACGATGCGCACGCGCAGCTTGCGTTCGATGGCGTCGCCCAACCGGTCCTGCAACTGCCTGCACAAGGCATCGCTGCAGAAAATCGTGTGTTCCGGTTTCAATGCCAGCGTCAGGACGTCGCCTTCGAACGATTTCGGCACCGCGTGTTGCGCGAGCAATCCCACCGGACCGCCCAACCCGGCCAACTGGATCCAGGCTTCCCAATCGGCGAGACCATCGATGCGCGGCGTGGCGCCGCGAGGTTGCGCGGGCGCGGGGTGCTCGGCGACCCGCGTTTCCGCGCGCGGCGTGGGCGCCGGCGAAGCAATCGTTGCCGGCCGGCGCGGCGCAGAACTTTCGTGCACCGGTTGCGAAACGCGCTGTGCTGCGCCGCCGTCGCCACCTGCTTCGGCACCGCGGAACGCCAGCATCCGCAGCAGGGTCATTTCGAATCCCGAACGCACGTCGGGCGCGAACGGCAAATCGCGCCGGCCATTGAGCGCGAACTGGTACCAGACCTGCACGTCCGCCGGATCGATCCTGCCGGCCAACGCGTCCAGCACTTCGCGCTCGGCTTCGTCGCCGGCAAAGCCCGGCACCAGTTGCCGCAACTGGATGCGATGCAGCGCGGTCGCGAGTTGTTCCAGCACCACCGCGAAATCGGGCGACAAGCCGGCAATGCGTTCGGCCTCGTCCATCAACGCCTTGCCGTCGCCATCGGCCAGCGCACGCAGCAACGCACCGACGTCATTGTCGGCGATCGTGCCCAGCATCGCGCGCACATCATCCGCGCGCAGCGCGCCGCCACCGTGTGCGATCGCCTGGTCGAGCAATGACAAGCCGTCGCGCAGCGAACCGTCGGCGCCGCGCGCGAGCGCCTCGATCGCGCCGTCGTCGAAGCCGACACCCTCCTTGCCCAGGATCATCCGCATCTGTCCCGCGATCTGTTCCGGCAACAAGCGCTTCAACCCGAACTTCAGGCAGCGCGACAACACCGTCACCGGCAGCTTCTGCGGATCGGTCGTCGCCAGCAGGAACTTCACGTGTTCGGGTGGTTCTTCCAGCGTCTTCAACAGCGCGTTGAAGGCGCTCTTCGAGAGCATGTGCACCTCATCCACCAGGTACACCTTGTAGCGGCCCTGCGCCGGGGCGTACTGCGCGTTCTCGATCACTTCGCGCACATCATCGACGCCGGTATTGCTGGCCGCGTCGATTTCGATCAAATCCACGAATCGACCGGCATCGACGGCCTTGCAGATCGCGCACTCGCCGCAGGGATGCGCCGACATGCCGCGCTCGCAGTTCAGTGACTTCGCGAAGATGCGCGCGATGGTGGTCTTGCCCACGCCGCGCGTGCCGGTGAACAGATACGCGTGGTGCACACGCCCGGAATCCAGCGCATGGCTCAGCGCCTTGACGACGTGCTCCTGCCCGACCAGTTCATCGAACTGCTTCGGACGCCATTTGCGAGCGAGAACCTGATAACTCATGGGCAGAAGCTTTCGTGGAAAGTCAGGCCACGGATGGCCGTTCTGGGGGTGGGCAACTCGGGATGCAAGCGGGATCGAGCAACTTCATCGAAGCAGCGATCAGGGACGATCGCACAATTCACCACCCATTGTGCCAAGTAAGGGCGGCGAGACCAAGCGCGAGCAGGGTTTGTCTTGTGTGCATTCCCCATGCCCGTTATCCTGCGCAGTCCGCCGCGAGCGGCAACGCGGTTCGGAGAGGTGTCCGAGCGGTCGAAGGAGCACGCCTGGA
>JAZKBD010000025.1:7703-27552 GCA_040388785.1 Pseudomonadota bacterium | reverse complement strand
ACCCCGCTTCAAGGGTTCGAATCCCTTCCTCTCCGCCAGTTTCAGAAAATTCAGGAGATACACAAGGGCGGGTGAGAACCCGCGGGTTCGACAAATTCGTCTGGAACGAATTTGGACAACCGAAGGTTGGCCCCGAGCGCAGCGAGGGGTGAGCATCAGGGATGATGCGAACAATCCCGCCCTCTCCGCCAATGTCTATGGTGGCCCCGTCGGTGCCTCCGCGACGATAGATCGAAAATCCCGCCAGGGCCGGAAGGCAGCAACGGTATTGGTCGACTCCGCTGGCGGGGCTACCGCCATTTTCGATGATGCGCACGAACTTCCTGCCGTTTGGGCATTGGAAACCCGCGCACGCGCTCCCACGTTCAGGCGCTGACGACAACGCGGCCCACGACCATGAACACGACCCTTGCGGCGCTGGCCGAATTCCCCGACAAGCTCGAAGCGTATTACGCGGAAGTGCCGGTGGAATTTTCGAATTGGCGTCCCGCGTGGTGGAGCGGCATACCGAGTGAACCGTTCACGCCGATCGAACAGATCTGCCATGTGCGCGATGTCGAAATCGACGGCTACCATGTCCGCTTCCGGCGCACGCTGGAGGAAACGAATCCGACGTTGCTCAATCTCGATAGTGAAATGCTCGCGCGCGAACGCAACTATGCGATTGCCGATTCGGCGAAGGTGTTTGCATCATTTCGCCGCGCCCGCGCCATCACGCTCGACCTGATCTCGGGACTGACCCCGCAACAACGTGCGCGGACCGCCGAATTCGATGGCGTTGCGGTGACGGCCATTGGATTGGTCCACCTGCTGTGCAGCCACGACCAGCAACACCTGGCCGGATTGCAATGGCTGCTGGCGCGCATCGACACGGCCCGGCTCACCGGATAAGTGGCGTACCGTCCGGATGCAGCCAGCCTGATTCGCCATCGACGTAGTGCTCGCGCTTCCAGATCGGCACGCGCGCCTTGACCTGATCGATGACGTAACGGCAAGCATCGAATGCGGCCGCGCGATGGCCCGCCGACACGCCGGACCATACGGCGATGTCACCCAACGCGAGATCGCCGATCCGGTGCACGCAAACGACATGCTCCACCGCGAACTTGTCGCGCGCCTCGTCGACGATGCGCTGCCCTTCGGTTTCGGCCAGTTCGACATACGCCTGGTACGAAAGCCCGTCGACCGCACGACCATCGTTGTGGTCGCGCACGCGGCCTTCGAAACAGACCACCGCGCCCACGCCGCTGGCTTCGAGTTCGCGTTGCAGGCGCGCGACATCGATCGGCGTTGCGCTGATCGAGAACATCTCAGCCGCCACTCACCGGCGGCAGGAACACCACTTCGTCGTTGTCGGCGAGCGGGTGATTCCAGTCGGTGAACGCGCCGTTGACCGCGACACGCAGGCGATCCGGCGTGAAGGTGAAGCCGTGGCGCGCCACAAGCTCCGCGTACAGCGTGCGTGGATCGGTGGAATCACTCGCAACCGATTCTTCGGCGCAACCCGCGGCGTCGCACAACGACGCGAAATACAGCAAGCGGTATTTCATCGCGCGCGAACCGGTTTGCGTGCCGCCCGTTTTCCGCCCTTCACCTCGCGCTTGCCGCCGGACTTCTCCAGCAAGCTCACACGCTCGATCACGATTTCGTGCGACAGCGCCTTGCACATGTCGTACACCGTGAGCGCAGCCACGCTTGCGCCCGTCAGCGCTTCCATCTCGACGCCGGTTTTGTGCGTGATCGCGACCTCGCAACGGATCGCGAGTTCGGTATCAGACACGAAATCCGCTTCGATGCGGCAGCGCTCGATCGCCAGTGGATGGCAGAACGGAATCAGCTCGTGCGTGCGCTTGGCAGCCATGGTGCCGGCCACGATCGCGGTGTCGATCACCGGTCCCTTCTTGCTGCGCATGCCGCCTTCGCGCAGGACATCGGCGACGTCCTTCGGAAAGCGCACCACGGCTTCGGCTACGGCAACGCGCGCGGTGGCAGCCTTGTCGCCAACATCGACCATGCGCGGACGGTTGGCCTTATCAAGATGAGTCAATTTCTTCGCGGGCATTCAGCCACCAATCCTGTACATCTCGACATGTTCCAGCACGCCCGCCGCGCGCAATTCCGCGCGGCGTTCGCTGTAGCGGTCACCGCGATGGCTCCAGATGCCCGCGACGGTCGCACGCAACGCGGCGTCGGATTCACCGGCGCGCAACGGCGCGCGCAGGTCGTGCCCCGCGCGCGCGAACAGGCAGGTGTACAGCTTGCCATCGGCCGACAGTCGCGCGCGCGTGCAGCCACCACAAAACGGTTCGGTCACTGAATTGATGAAGCCGACCTCGCCCGCACCATCGCGAAAGCGCCAACGCCGCGAGATCGAACTCGCGTTGCGCGGCATGGCTTCCAGCGGCCAGCGTGCATCGATGCGCGCCGCCAGTTCCGCTCCAGGCACGACGCGGTCGCTGCGCCAGCCGTTGACCGTGCCGACGTCCATGTATTCGATGAAACGCACGACATGGCCCGTACCGCGGAAGCGCGCGACCAAATCCATGACGCCATCGTCATTCACACCGCGCATCACCACGCAATTGATCTTGATCTGCGCGAAGCCCGCCTGCTCCGCCGCCGCGATACCCGCTTCGACTTGCGCCAAGTCGCCACGCCCGCCCGACATCCTGCGAAAGATTTCGGGGTCGGCGCTGTCCATGCTGACGGTGAGCCGCTGCAGGCCCGCGTCACGCAATGGCTGCGCGAATCTTTCCAGCAACACGCCGTTGGTGGTGAGTGCGAGATCTTCGACGCCTTCGATCGCCGCGAGCCGCGCCACCAGCTGCGGCAGGTCGCGGCGCAACAGCGGCTCGCCGCCCGTGAGGCGCAGCTTGCGCACGCCCAGCGACACGAACACCCGCGCGACGCGTTCGATCTCGCCGAAGTCCAGCCGTTCGCGCGCGCGCAGGAACGCGTGATCGGCGGGATACGCCTCCTCGGGCATGCAATACGGGCAGCGGAAATTGCAACGGTCGATCACCGATATCCGCAGGTCCGCAAGCGTCCGCCCGAGCGCATCCGGCGGCGCCGGCGCGGCCTGCAACGCAATGGGTGCCTGCGGCCGCATCAGCCGGCCTCGGCGCGCGTGGGATGCGGCGCGTGCAGCGGATAACGCCCGTCGGGTGTCGCCACGCGGAATCCGCGCGCACGCAGCGCCTCGGCTTCCGCCGCACTGTTGTAGTGGTACAGCAGCAACTGCTCGCGCAACGCACGCGGGTATTCGCGCTCGATGTCATCGACGCCGGTGTGCGACGGATTGCCGGTGAGCGCACAGTCATGGGCGATCAGCGTGTGCTCGTCGGCCAGCGCCGACAGCGCTTCGGGAATCGGCCGCGTGTCGCCGGTCCAGGCGAAGCAGCCCTGCAGCGCGACGCCGAACGATGTTCCGGGCACGTGGTGGCGCGTCGCGAAAACATCGAACCAGCAACCCTCCAGCCAAAAGCCGCGCGACAACGCGACCAGCCGGAAGCCTTCCCAGAAATTCGCGCCGCCTTCGGCGACGGCGCCGGGATAATCGGCCACGCGCGCCTGCAGCACCGGCACCAGGTTGGCGTGCAGGAACAGCTTCACGCTGCCGCGAAGCGCCGGATCGAACCACGCGGAATGAAACAGGCGCTCGAGTCCCGCCACGTGGTCCATGTGGCCGTGCGTGATGAACACCGCGGGCGGCAACCCGCCGTAGCCGCGCAGGTAATGTTCGAGCGTGCCGGGGCCGCAATCGATCAGCAGCAGCGGTTTGCCGTCGCGTTCCAGCACCGCGCCCGACGCGCCCAAATCGACCGCACTGGCCGCGCCCGTGCCCAGCACGTGCAACGACCAGATATCCGCACCGGCCGTCTTGGCGGCGGCGATTTCACCCCGTTTTCTGGTTGCTGCTTTCTTCATCATCGAACTACGAGGTGGTGTTGGTATCCGCGCATCAGCGGCGTCCAGATCTCGCGATCCAGCTTCGCCTCCTCATGATCGCACGCGCCCACCTTCAGCAGCGAGCGCTTGAGCCGCGCAAGGTTGGCCAGCTTCCAGGCCGTGCCGGTGCCGCGGATTTCGCCGCGATCGAAATCGACCAGCCACAATTTTCCATCCGCGAGCAGAATATTGTGCGCGTTCAAGTCGGCGTGATCCACTCCGGCGGCGTGGAAGCGCGCGACCAGCGCGCCCACTTCACCCGCGAGAGCCGAATCGAACTGCCGTGCGGCGATGATGTCCGTCAGCGTGCGCGCGTTCCCGATCGTGCGCGTGATCAGGTCGGCGGTGTAATACAAGCCGCGCCGCACGCAACGCGCAGCGATTGGCGCGGGCACCGGCAAGCCGCGCCGATGCAGTGTGGCCAACAAATTGAACTCCGCGAATCCACGGCTGCGGTTGCGTCCGTTCCACAGGTACCGGTCACCCAGCAGCGGCGCGACCAGGCCACCGCGGCGGTAGTGCCGCAACACGCATGGTCCGACCGGGGTGTCGAGGGACGCGACGCCGCCACGCCCGCCTCCAGCCTTGGCCAGCGCGCCCTTCCCTGCCCACCATGCGGGATCGAACCACTCGCGTGTCGGCGTTTCCGGCAATCCGGCATCGAACACCATGGCCTCGTCGCCGGATGCGACAATGCGCGGGTCAATCGCGCGGCGTTCGAGGTCTGGAAGCGTCGATGCGTTCACGCTGCAAGTCTAGCAAGCCGATGCCACATACCCCCGAATCGCTGTGCCTGCTGCGCACTTCCGCCCTCGGCGACGTCACCCACGTGGTGCCGCTGGTGCGCACGTTGCAGTCGGCATGGCCGCGAACGCGGCTGACCTGGATCATCGGCAAGCTGGAACACAAACTCGTCGGCGACGTGCCGGGTGTCGAATTCGTGGTGTTCGACAAGCGCGCGAGCATCGGAGGTTATCGCGCGGTGCGTCGCGCGCTCGCGGGGCGCCGCTTCGATGCGCTGCTGCACATGCAGGTGGCCCTGCGCGCGAATCTTCTCAGCACGGCCGTCCATGCCGACCGCCGCGTCGGCTACGACCGCGCGCGTGCAAAAGACCTGCACGGCCTGTTCGTGCGCGAGCGCATTCCCGCGCGCACCGGCGAGCACGTGCTGGATGCGATCGGCAGCTTCGTCGAGCCGTTGGGCCTGAAACAAATCCAGGTGCGCTGGGATATCCCGATCCCGGAGGAAGCGCAGGCGTGGGCGGCGCAGCAATGGCCGGATGATGGGCAGCCGGCGCTCCTCATCAGCGCCGCATCGAGCCATGCACTGCGCAATTGGCGCGCGGAACGCTACGCCGCCGTCGCGGATCACGCCGCGCAGGCGTTGCGCATGCACGTGGTGCTGACGGGCGGCCCGTCGGCGGCGGAACGCGCGCTGGGCGATGCGATCCTCGCGCAGATGAAAACACGTCCGCTGGATTTGATCGGCAAGGACACCTTGAAGCGCGCGCTCGCGCTGTACCGGCGTGCATCCATCGTGCTGACCCCCGATGCCGGCCCCATGCACATGGCCAACGCGGTCGGCGCGCGCGTGCTGGGCCTGCACGCCGCCAGCAATCCGGCGCGCTCGGGCCCGTATTCCGATCGCCGCTGGTGCGTGGACCGCTACGACGAGGCCGCGCGCAAATACCTGCACAAACCGGCGGTGGAAATTCCGTGGGGCGCCAAGATCGAATATCCCGGCGTGATGGATCTGGTCACGGTGGATGACGCGGTCGGAAAACTCGAAGCCGCGCTTCAGGCCGCGCCGTAATCCTGGTAACTCTTCTCCTCCACCAGCCGCGAACCCAGCTTCAGGTTGATCGCGCGCTTCACCGCCGCGCGCTTGTCGTTGGTGTGGTACACCGCGCGCGCCAGTTCGATGAAGCGCGCATCGAACGCCTGCTCGCGTTCCTTCACGCGGATTTCATCCTCGATTTCCCACAGCGCTTCGTTGATGCGCTTCAGCTCGGCGCGTTCGGCGGCAATGTCGGTGCGCGACGCGGCATCGCCCGCCCACAACGCGTTAAGCAATTGCAGTTCGTCGCGCACGTTGGCCAGCTTGGCGGCGTCGGCCATGCGTTCGGACTTGATTTCGAGGATGGTGATCTTGTCGATCAGCTCGCCGTATGAAACAGGTGCGGAAATCAGGCTCATTCGGTTTCCACTCATGAAAATGATGCGCAGCGTAACAACTCCCGGCGCGTCGCACACCTTTCCCTTGCATTCACCGCGAGCCTCCCCACAGTGCTAGAGGTGCCCTTGCGCGGCACGTCGATTCGTGGAGTGAAGTGATGAAAATCCTGATGGTGCTGACTTCGCACGGCCAGCTTGGCAATTCGGGCAAGGCGACGGGGCTGTGGCTGGAAGAACTGGCCGCTCCGTATTACGTGTTCAAGGACGCGCACGCCGAAATCACGCTAGCGTCACCGGCCGGCGGCAAGCCGCCGATCGATCCCGCCAGCGAAGCACCCGACGGCCAGACGGATGCGACGCGGCGCTTCCTCGCCGATGGCGAAGCGGTGCAGGCGCTCGATCGCACCCAGAAGCTGGCGGACATGGATCCGGGTTCGTTCGATGCGGTGTTCTATGCAGGGGGCCATGGTCCATTGTGGGATTTGGCCGAGGACGATTCATCGCGGCGCCTGATCGAAGTGATGTACGCACAGGGCAAGCCAGTTGCCGCGGTTTGCCACGGGGTCGCCGCGCTGCGCGATGCACGCGGACCATTTGGTTTGCCGCTGGTGCGCGGCAAGGCTGTCACCGGTTTCACAAATTCCGAAGAACGCGCGGCGGGACTCGCCGAAGCCGTACCGTTCCTCGTCGAAGGCATGTTGAAGGAAGCCGGCGGACTCTATTCCAAGGCCGCGGATTGGCAAGCGCACGTGGTCACGTCCGACAACCTGATCACCGGCCAGAACCCCGCATCGTCCGCGGGCGCGGCGAAAGCCGTGGTGCAGCAGTTGCGGCGGCCGGCGCAGGCGGCCGGACGCGATTCAGTGCGCGCCGCCTGACGGGTGCGACGAGGCGGCGGATTTCTGCGTCCAGGGATCGATGCCCTGCGGCCCGGGCAAGGTGGTCAGGAACTTCGGATCGCGCCGCGCGTGCGTGGCCTGTTCGAACGCATAAGCCATCCCGATCAGGCTCGGCTCGCTCCACTTGCGCCCGAAGAACAGCATGCCGACCGGTAATCCGTGCACGAACCCGGCCGGCACCGTGATCGACGGATAACCGGCCACCGCCGCGGGTCCATAGGCGCTGGCCGTGCCGCCCGGATCGCCTGTGACGAGGTCGATGCGCCACGCGGGATCCTGTGCCGGCGCGAACAGCGCATCCAGGTGGTCGGCGTTCATCGCCGCATCAATGCCTTCGGGTCCGGCGAGTTTCTTGAGCTTCGCCAGCGCATCGCGATAAGCCTTGTCGGTCAGCGGACCCCTGGCGTCGGCCTGCTCGAACAATTCCTGCCCGAACCACGGCATCTCCTCGGCCGCGTGCGCCTTGTCGAACGCGATCAGGTCGGCAAGCGAATGCACCTTCAGGCCCTTGCGCGTCGCGAGGTAGGCGTTGACGCCGTGCTTGAATTCGTACGACAGCACCGTGGATTCCGCATGCCCGTAATCGTCGATGTGCGGAATCTTGACGTGGTCGACCGTGGCGCCGTGCGCGCGCAGCACCGCGATCGCGTAATCGAGCAGCGCCTTCACCTGCGGATCGCCGCCCGCGAGTTCGCGCACCACGCCGATGCGCTTGCCCTTGAGCGCATTCGCATCGAGGAACTTCGTGTAATCGGTCGCGTGCTTGTCGGCATCGACCGTGGCCGGGTCGCGCGGATCGCTGCCCGCGATCGCGGACAGCACGATCGCCGCATCGCGCACGTCACGCGCGATCGGACCGGCGGTATCCTGGGTCGAACTGATCGGAATGATGCCCGCACGGCTGACCAGGCCCACCGTGGGCTTGATGCCGACCGCGCCGTTCGCAGCCGACGGGCAAATCACCGAACCGTTGGTTTCGGTGCCGATCGCAACGGTCACGAAACCCGCCGCAACGGCCGCCGCCGAACCCGAACTCGAGCCGCAGGCGCTGCGATCCAGCACGTAAGGATTGCGCGTCAAGCCGCCGCGCCCGCTCCAGCCGCTGCTCGCGCGGGTCGAACGGAAATTCGCCCATTCGCTGAGGTTGGTCTTGCCGAGGATCACCGCGCCGGCATCGCGCAGTTTCGCGGCGACCGTCGCGTCGCGTGGCGCGGGCGCGCCCAGCAAAGCCAGCGACCCCGCCGTGGTCGGCATCCTGTCGCCGGTGTCGATGTTGGCCTTCAGCAGGATGGGAATGCCCCACAAGCCGCCGCGCTTGCCCGACTTGCGGCCCACGTCGCGTTGTTTCGCGATTGACAGCGCATCGGGATTGATCTCGATCACCGCGTTCACGCGCGGACCGGCCTGGTCGAGTTTGCCGATGCGCTGGATGAAATCGTGGACGAGCTGCTGCGAATCCAGCTTGCCGCTCGCCATTCGTTGCTGCAGTTCCGGAATGCCGGCGTAGTCGGTCGACGAACCACTCGTCGGCGAGGCTTCGCGTCCATCCTGCGCCGAAACCGCCATCGACATTGCAACCGCCAGCACCAGAACGACGACCCGCGATCGCATGCGCATGGTGTTCCCTCCGTCTGCCCACCGCGCACGCTACGGCATTGCGGGCCCATGCTCAAGCGGCGGGCCCAGGCCTGAATACACGCGACCGCACCGCCGTGGTTGTCAGTCGTGCGGCGACGCAATTATCATGGGCGGCCCGCTCAGGCGGGCCTGAAGACCACGAACCCCGGAGAGGTGGCAGAGTGGTCGACGAATTCGCCGGGAGCGAATTCGGACAGCCGAAAGGCTGGCCCCGAGCATAGCGAGGGGTGAGCATCAGGGATGATGCGAACACTGCGCCGGCGTGTACTGCCAGGATTCCGCGCGCTACATTTCTGGAGAGGTGGCAGAGTGGTCGAATGCGCCGGATTCGAAATCCGGTTTACGGTTATGCCGTAACGTGGGTTCGAATCCCACCCTCTCCGCCAGAAATGTAAACGCCCCGTGTGGGCGTTTTGCGTTTCCGTGGATCGGGGTGGTGTGGACGAACCCACTTGGTTCGACAATTTTGTCGGGAACAAAATTGGACAGCCGCGGGCTGCCCCGAACAATCCCACCCTTCTCCGCCATCGAGGATTCGGACGCCTGCGCGCATCCGAGGATGAGGCACGATTCAACGATTCGAGTTGAGTCCCATTACGACGTTTTTGCTCGTCTTTCGCCGAGCGCGAAAAAATCATGGATCAGTTTTTTGCGCATCGGCGGTGCCGTCCAATGGAGGATCAGCATGCCGATCGGCCTCGGCGAGGTCTTCACGCGGGCATGCCAAGGTGTCGCAACCAGCGATAGTGCGAAGCGATGGCGGCGCCGAAAGTGGGCTGCTCAAGGTAGATGACACCGAACTCCCGGCAGGTGTCTTTCACCACGCGCGAAACCGCGGGATAGTGCACATGCGAGATGCGCGGGAACAGATGATGCTCCACCTGAAAGTTCAGGCCACCGATCATCCAGCCGAGTACGCGATTGCTGCGGGCGAAATCCACGGTGGTTTGCATCCGATGGATCGCCCATGGCGAGTCCATCTGCACGCTGCCCGCGTTCGGCTCGGGAAAGGCCGCGGCTTCCGTGACATGCGCCATCTGGAACACCAGCGCCAGCAACACGCCCGCGACAAATGCTGCCACGGCGTAGAAGAGCAGTACCGCCCCGATCGGGTGGAAGAGCAGCGGCAGACCGAAAGCAAGCGTGAAGAATACGAGTTTGCCGAACACGAAGACCGCCAAATCCCTGCCTCGTGGCCGCACAAACGGGCGCTGGCCGATGGTGCCGGTGATGACGTCGCGAAAATCGTCGTACAGGTGCCAGCGAATGGCGACGAAGCCATACAGGATCCACAGGTAATAATGTTGCCAGCGATGCCAGGGCCGGCGCCGCTGCACTGGCGAGAGCCGAGCCAGCGCGCCGAGGTCGATGTCGCTGTCGTGACCCGCGACGTTGGCCCAGGTGTGATGGAAGCGGCCGTGCTTCCATTCCCATACATATGAGCTGCCACCGATCACATCGACCGTCATCGCAAGCAGCCGATTGATCCAGCGTCGCTTCGACCAAGCCTCATGACCGCCATCATGCATGATGTTGAAGCCGATCCCCGCGGTTGCGATCCCGAGCACGATGCTCAGCAGCGACGCCTGCCATATGCTGGTGGCGAAGAACACCAGCGTCACATACGCCAGCGCGAACACACCCAGGATGATCGCGGCCTTCAGGTACATTTGGGCGCTGTCGCGCTGGCTGCAACCCATGCGCTCGAACTCGGCGTTGACCCGCCGGCGCAATTCATGATGAAACGTATTGTCGCCGCTGAATTTCAGCGGCCTGTCACGAACACGGGATACTTTCGCAGTCCGGTTCGAGCGGTGTGATGAGGCGATGGGCATGGCAGACGTTCGTGGACTGCGGAAGCTGACTTTAGCGTGTCACCGCGAGTGTTACGCAGTCGGCTGATCCACTGCCCTTTCGATCAGCCCGTAGCGCGACCTCCCTCACCGTTCGAAAACGCGCATCGCCCCAATCGTGAACCTGCTCGCGCTGCGGCGACGGCTTCGCATGCCGCGCGCAGCAATGCAACCAGGCTCGCCAGGCGGTCTAAAAAACGGCTTCCTTGGAGGCGTTGCCCCTTCCGGCGGTTTCGACGCCGCGCGAGCCCAGATTCTTGATCTGATCGGCAACGGACTGGGCAACATCGCTTGGCTGCCCGCACCAAAGCGCCAAACCGAGGATGGCCAGACTGAAGACGACCAATATCCACATGCCGGTGAAAAAACCCAACACGCCAACACCGTTCATCGGGCTGAAGCGGGGCCCGAGCCAGCTGATCAGCCACATGCCCGCAAAATACGGCAAGAGCCACCATGCCTGTTGCCAGCCCAGCTGTGCCCATGGTTTGCGCTGGATGGCGTACCAGCCCAGATAGACGACCACGTACGCGGCTACCAGCGAAAAAAGGATCTTTACCGTGTCGTAACCCGTCCAGTAAATCACCCAGTTGGAAAAAATGAAGGCGACAACCGAAACCGGATAAACCGCCCGCAGACGGAAGGGTCGCGGCGCTGCAGGCAAAGCCCGGCGCAGGTGCAGCAGGATCACGGGTCCGATCATGTATGACAGCACCGTAATCAACTCGACGGCAGACACCAGCTTCTGCCATGAGGGAAACGGGAAGAAGAAGATCGCCCCCACGATCCACGTAACGACGAGACCGATCCACGGCACCCCGTAGCGATTCAACTTGACGACACCTTTCGGTGCGTTACCCATTTCCCCGGCCGCCATGATGATGCGCGGACTTGCCGTCGCGTAAATGAATGCCGTACCCATGGGCGACACGAACGCGTCGGCGTACAAAACTACCGCCCACCAGAACGCACCGACCGCCACCGCGATGGCAGCCAGGGGGCCGAACATGCCGTTGAATTGCAATTTGCCCCAGCCGTGAAGGATATCGGATGGATCGAGCGCAACGATGAAAGAGACCTGCAAACCGATGTAGATCAGCATGGAAACAACGACCGAACCGATCAACGCGATCGGAATGTACCGCCCGGGATTGCGGGTTTCACCTGCAAGCGCGATGGACGTCTGGAAGCCAAGGAAGCTGAAGGCTATGCCTGCCGTAGCCACGGCGGTGAAGACACCGCTTATCGGGATACTGGCGGCATGCGCGGTCATGTTGCCGGGATGAAACGAGTAGACCATCAGGATTCCAATGGTGGCGAGCGGGATAAGCACCTTCCACCAGGAGACCGCACTGTTGATGGCGACGACAAAGCGGATGGCCAGAAAATTCAGCACGACCACGAACACAAGAAGGATGATCGACACAGCCGTTCCGAGATGAGTCAAAACGCCGGATGCGGGGAAAATCAGGCCCGGTATGTAGTTGTTGGCATAGGTCACGACGGAGATCACTTCGACCGGTGGCACCGAAACGAAGGCGAGGAACAGGATCCAGGTCCAGATCTTGCCCACCAAGTCACCGTGGCTCACGTGGGTCATGTGCACCAGTGCACCGGAATTCGGGAACATGGTGGCCAGTTCCGCGAACACGAAGGCCAAGAACAACACGGCGACTGCGCCGATGATCCAGGAAAACACGCTCAACGGGCCGGCGGCCATGGCCGCGTGCAAGGGCCCGAACAGCCAGCCCGAGCCGATCATCGCGCCCAGGCTTGCATACAGCAACCCGATGAGGCCGGCGTCGCGTCTGAGTTTGGTGGGACCTGCAGCCATGGCACAGCTCCACTAAGGAGGGCAAGCTCCGCTCGATGTTAGTGACGAAGACCGGGTATTGCGCATGACGGCTTTTGCCCGCGAACTCGCGCTGGACGCCATGGAAATGTCAAGCGAACTCCGGACGTCGATCCGGCCGCGAAGATTCACCTGAACCGGCAATCGATTGCCGCCTGGAGCGGATTGCTAAGGAATTGCATCACCGGCCATCCCGGCTGGCACGGAATGCAAATCCTGATAGTCCCAACTGAAATCCGCGGTAGGCGAGACGGGTTTCATCCTGACCGTGGCAATCGTGCCGTCGGGATTCAAGTCGAACGTCACGTACGCATCCTCGATGTCGCGATCGCTCCAGTGGGTCTTGAAGGTGTCGTACTGCGCGTGCTCGAGCGCACCTTCCATGCCGGGCGAACGATCGAAGCGAATGCGCAATTTGCCTTGCACATCGCTGATCGTCATGGTGCCGTACCACGGGTCGCGGTAGATCCCTGTGTACGCTTTCAAGGGCAGCGACGGACCGGACCCGGGATGCATCTTCGTCTGCTGCGTCTGGAGCGCTTTCGATGCTATGGCGTGGCGCTGGTCGACCAATTGCCGGTAACGCGCAATCCAGTCGGTGGATGGCGCATCGAGATAATGGTCGAGCAGGTGGTAGAAGACGGCCTGCAGCGCGCCACCGTCTTCCGAGTTGATCATCGCCGCAAAGGCCACGTGTTTGTCCGGGATGATCACCACTTCCGAAAGGCCGCCGAGCACGCCTCCGGAATGCGTGATGATCTTGTGGCCCCGATAGTCCGTGATGAAGAAGCCCAGCGCGTATTCGGCAAAATCCGGTGTGGTGGCGATGATCGGCTTCGGCGCAGGCCTGATCGGCACGATCGTCACCGGCGTCCACAACACCCTTGACTGTTCAGCGCTGAAGAGGCGCCGGCCATTGCCCATGTCGCCCTGCGCCAATTGCACCTGCAACCAACGCGCCATGTCGTCGGCGCTGGCGCAGATGGCGCCGGCAGGTGCGATCGGGCTGGTTACACCGTCGGTCGGCAGGACCGCTTGCGGCCCCATCCCACGTGTGGCTCCGGAGATGCGTGCATGCGCCGCAGCCCGATCCTGGCCCTGGGCGTCGTAAGCGACCGCCGCGTCCCGCATGCCGAGCGGCTCGAAAATGTGCTGCTTGACGAACGCTTCCCATGGTTGCCCGGAAACGGCTTGCACCAACTGCCCCGCGGCCGAGTACAGAACATTGTCGTAGGCGAAGCCTTCGCGGAAGCTGGTGGCGGGCTTGAGGTAGCGAATCGAGTGGACCAGCTCGGCACGGGTGCGGTTGGTGTCGGGAAACACCATCAGGTCGCCCTCACCCAGGCTCAGCCCGCTGCGATGCACCAGCAGGTCGGTGATGGTCATGTTCTGCGAGGCGTAGGCGTCGTACATCCGGAAGCCGGGAAGACGATCGACCACGCGATCGTTCCAGTGCAGCTTGCCTTCATCGACCAGGATCGCGAGCGCGGTCGAGGTGAACGCCTTGGTGTTGGAGCCGATCGGAAATGTGGTGTGCGCATCCACGCGTGCCGGCGAGCCGAGCTTGCGGACGCCGTAGGATCTGGTCGTGACCTTGTTCCCATCCACGATCGCGATCGCCATTCCGGGTGCGCCGAAAGTCTTCATCGCGCGCGCCGCGTAGGCGTCGAGATCGGCCGGCGGTGTTGATTCCGCAGGCACGGCGCTGGTCGAGGGCGACCGCGCTGCGGACGCGTGACCAGCATCAGGCGCGGCAGCGACCGCGCCCGTCGTCAACAGCAGTGCCGCCGCCAACGGCACCCATCGGCTGAACGTACCGTTCCCTCGCCCCACTCGCGGCGCACGATCGGTCATTTCAGTACGTGAAACTGAAATTGACCAGCCCATATACGACGATTCCCCACAGCGCATACAGCGCGGCGAGGCCGAGCACGAATTCGCTGATGCGCACCAGCCAACCGCCGGGCCCGCGCAGGATACGCAGCGCCGCTTCGATCAGCATCGCCAGCGCGCCGAGCGTCGCAAGCACGCCCAGCACGTACAGCATCGTCAATACACCATCGAGCTTGCCGTTGGCTGTGGCAAACACGGAGGTGAAAGTGACAAACCATGCCGCCAGGAGAACCAACAGCAGAATCGCACCCACGCGCGATGCCAGCCGCCACCAGAATTGGGAACGCGTCAACACCAGCTTGGTCCGCATGCGGCGGCGGACGATCGCACCGCCAATCCAGATTGCCAGGGTGAGCACCAGAATCGCGATGAACGCCATGCCCAGCGATTTCAACGCCCCGAAACTCTTCAATCCGTGTACC
Organism: Pseudomonadota bacterium; assembly: GCA_040388785.1. Classification (GTDB taxonomy): domain Bacteria; phylum Pseudomonadota; class Gammaproteobacteria; order Xanthomonadales; family Rhodanobacteraceae; genus 66-474. The sequence continues at coordinate 12,872 of JAZKBD010000025.1, read as the reverse complement.
GGCTGAAAGACCTCGACGGGCAGGAAATCGTCGGAAATCCAGTAGCGGATGCTGCCGTCCTTGTCGGTCACGAATTTCGTATGGGTCTGTCCCCCGACTTCGCGCCAGGTCATCGGCCCGACTTCGCGCCAGGTCAGCGGTGTGTCGCTGAGATCCTTGAGCGCATCGATCTGGATGGCCCCATCGGGATTCGCGGTCACGCTGGACTGCGTAAGCGCATACGCAAGCCGCAGGCCACTCACGATACGACGTGTGCCCATGTACCAGCCCGCTACGCGCGCTGCATCGCGTTTGGGATCGGCCACCATGTTTTCTTCGGGCGGCGCGTAGGGGTAATAGCGATCGAGAAAGGCCCGGAACAGCGCGGTACGCAGCTTCCCGACCTCACCTGCCTTGCCCGCACTGTTGAATGACACGAACAGGCCGACGTGCTTGTCCAGAAGCAGGTGCAGGTCGGAATGGAAAGCAACCGTGTCGCCCGCGTGGCCGATGATGCGCAGGCCGTTGCGGTTCTCCTGGTAAAAGCCGAGATCGTAACCGTTGACGCCCGGCGCCATCTTCGAATGCGGCGTATGCATCAGCGCGATTGTCGCCGGCGACAGGATCGACGCACCGTCGTACTGGCCGTCGCCCAGTTGCGCGATCATGAAATGGGCCATGTCGGTGCCGCTGGTGGTCATCGAGCCGGCCGGCCCGACCTCGATGGATTCGAACGGGATGGTGCTCTTGTTCGACGCGGAGTGGTAGCCGACTGACACGTCGGGAGCCAGTGCGGCCGGCAGCGGTTGCGCAAACGTGGAATGGTCCATGCCCAGCGGCTTGAAAATATGGTTTTCGACGTATTGGTCGAATGGTTCACCTGACATACGCTCCACGATGTACCCCGCCAGCGTGGCCCCGTAGTTCGAATAGGCAACGATCTTTCCGGGCGGGAAGATCTGGACCGGCAGATTCTGCTTCACGTATTGCCCGATCGGGAAAAGCTGTTTCGGGGACGATAGAAACTCGTCGTGCAACGTATCCTCGAAGCCCGGCGTCATCGTCATCAGGTCGCGCATGGTGAGCGGCTTGCCGAACGTCTCCGGGATCTTGAAATCCAGATATTTGTTCACGTCTGCATCGAGGTCGATCTTGCCGGCTTGGACCAGTTGCATCACCGCGGTCCAGGTAAATGTCTTGGAAACAGAGCCCGGACGGAACAGCGTCTGATCCGCGATCACCGGCTTGCGCTCGGCGACGTCCGCATAGCCGTAACCCTTCGCAAACAGGATCTGCCCGTCCTTCACGACCACGACCACGCCGCCGGCGATGTCCCCGCGCTGCATTGCATAAGGCACCAAGCCGTCAAAGAACGTCTGCACGTCCTGGGCGGTCATCGACGGTGCCGCCGTTGCACCCTGTTCGGCTACGGCTGCCGGCACCGCAGTGCTCGCCGCGGCAGGCGCCGAGACCAAAGGTACCGTCGGCCTGATCGACGCCGGATTTTGCGGGACGGACTGTCCGGGGGGCTTCGCAGCCGCGGCGGTACCCATCGTCAATAGCAAGGCCATGCCTGCTGCAATCAATCGGGTGAACATGTCTTCTCCTCGCAACGTTTGAATCGGGGAATACGGCTATTCAGCACCACCCCAAACCGCTTCCGGACACCAGATGTTTCCGTCGGCGTAGCCCGCGCCAAGCTGGCGCTCACGCGCCAGGAATGTTGGCGCGTCCAGATCCACAAAGTCGCATCGTTGGGCCAAGACGAACGCTGGCGCCATGGCCAGTGACGTGCCGTTCATGCAGCCCACCATGACCCTGAGGCCATGTCGACGCGCTTCCTGCTCCATCAGCAACCCCTCCGTGAGGCCGCCGCACTTGTCGAGCTTGATGTTGATCACGTCGTAGTACGTCGCGAGTCCTTCTATGTCCGGCAGACTCTGCATGCTCTCGTCCGCCGCGAGCGGAATGGGCGACCGCAGGCCGGCAAGCCCACCGTCCTCGCCGCGCGGCAATGGTTGCTCGATCAGCGCGACCCGGGCCTCGATGAGTGACGGCAAGACATCCTCCAGCGAACGCCGGGTAAAACCCTGGTTGGCGTCCACGCCGATCCAGACGTCCGGCCGCGCCGCACGCACCGCGCCGACGCAAGCTGCCGCATCATCGTGCGTCAGTTTGAGTTTGATGGCGCGCGCATGTGCGTATCCGCGCGCGACGGCTGCCATGTGTTCGGGCGTATCCGCGCCGATCGTGAAAGTGGTGCGCAGCGGAACCGACTGGTGCACATTCGCCGATTTCCATGCCGGGCATCCACTGCGCCTGGCTTCGAGATCCCACAGCGCACAATCCAGCGCGTTGCGCGCACCGCCGGGCGGCAACAGGCCACGCAGGGCCTCCCGGTCGATGCCCGCCTCGATACGGTCACGCACGGCTTCGATCTGATCGACCATGTGCTTCGGTGTTTCGTCGTGGTAGTAGACGCCGTTGGCTTCGCCCCGTCCCGAGAAATCTCCGTCGCGCAGCGTGGCGACCAGCACCTGCGCCTCCGTAAACACGAAATCGGTGATGCGAAACGGGTCGCGAAAGGGCCAGCTTTCCGTTTGCAGCACAAGTTGCATGGTGGGCTCTTGTTGGAGATTGGGCGATCGCGACGTGGCTGGCACCGTGCCAGCCGGTGCACCGGCGGCAACGCGTTGGCGTGAAACCGAACGCCGGCTCAGAAATTCCTGCTGACCGAAATGCCGAACATTCGTGGCGTGATGATCGTCGCGTTGTCTTCCACCATTCCGGTGACCGGATTGAGCTGCCCGGCGACCGGCACATAGTTCTGGAAGGTGCTCGCCTCCACGATGCCGCGCTGGTTGGTGAGGTTCTTCACGTAAACGTCGATGTTCCACTGGTCGCGGTTCACGCCTGCGCGCAGGTTGATGGTGCTGTAACCGGGAATGGTCGGACTGGACGGAAGCTGGGGCATGACGCCCGCGATCGGGAAACTGAAGGCATAGTCGGTCGAGCGTTCACCGATGTATTGATAACTCGCGCCGACGTAGCCGTGCCAGGCCCCGCCCAGCGCGAAGTCGTAATCACCGTTGAGGCTCAAGGTGAATTTTGGAGCGTAGGGCAGCGGATCACCGCGTTTGCCGTTGGACGGGAACGGCGCGTCCCTGGTCAGGTCCGCATCGTTATAGGCTGCGTTGACCGAAAACTTCAGGCCGGGCGCTGCGAGCAGCGCGACGTTGGCTTCCAGCCCCTTGCTCTTGGCCTGTCCGGCGCTGGTGAGATACGTGTACGGATACACGAACGTGAGCAACGGGATCTTGGTCCAGTCGATGTAGTACGCCGCCAGATCCGTGGTGAGCCGGCCATCCAGCGAGGTCGATTTCAAGCCCAATTCGTACTCGGTGAGCTTGGTCGGGCTGAAGGTGGGCGGGATATGGCCGACGGCATTGGGACCAATGACGTTGGGGCCGCCGGGAAGAAAGCCGGACGCCACCCGCAGGTACAGCATGTTGTTGTCGTCGATGTGGAACTGCGGCGAGAACGAATAGGTGGTGCTGCTGTCGGACGTGCGCGAGTCTTGCTGCAATTCCGGTGTGGCTCCCAGGCCGACCAGCGCGCCGTAGGCATATTCGGTGTAGTGCTGCTTGTCGTGGCTGTAGCGCAGTCCGCCCTCGATGTCGAACCGGTCCGTGACGTGCCAGGTGATGCTGCCGTATGCGGCGTAGGCCTCATAGGTGCTCGGCTGGCTGGTGCCGCCGATGGGAACGCCGAATGGCGAAGGCTGGGGCGCCCCTGTGTAGTAATCGGTAGGGAAGATGTCCTGTGCGTTGCTGGCGGTTTCACGGGTCCAGAACACGCCGCCCAGCCATGACACGCGTTGCGAATCCGGCGACGCGAGGCGGAACTCCTGGGTGGCTTTCTTCTGCCGTATCGGTTGCGCCTCGAGCAGCCCGTAGGGATTGCCGTTGGGCAGATAACCGAGGAACAGCAGCGGCGTTGCGTCACTGATGCCATTGCCATCAAGCGTGCTGTAGCTGGTCGATGAGGTGAACTTCGCCCAGTCGAAGTCGGTGTTGAAGGTCGCGTTGTAGAGCCGGTAACGGCCAATGAAGGCATCGCGGCCGAGGTTCGCGGAGCGCTGCTGCAAATCACCGTAGATCGGTTGCAGCGTGGCGGGATCGAGCGCCTCGGTGGCATAACCCTTCGCATCGAGGTTCTGCGCCAGCGCAGTGACGCGCAACGAGGTCTTGTCGGTCGGCGTCCACAGCAAGGAGACGCGGCCGCCCTTGGTCTTGCTCTCGTTGACGTCGGTCTTGCCCTGGCCGGCATCGTCGATGAAACCCGGCGTGGTGGTGTCGTAGACATTGGCGCGTATCGCCAGCTTGTCCTTGACCAATGGCAGGTTGACCATGCCGTGCACGTCGAACCCGTTGCCGCCGCCGTCGACGCTGGTGCCGCCCAGTTGCAGGCGTCCCGAATAGTTCTCGGTATCGGGCGGAATCGTGATGAAGCGGACCACGCCGCCCAGCGCACCGGCGCCGTACAGCGTGCCCTGCGGGCCCTTCAATACTTCGATGCGTTCCACGTCGGCGGGATCGAGATCCGGCGTCAACAACGCGCCGGCGGCGAACACGCTGCTGGAACCATACGGCGTGTCGTCGACATAGACGCCGACGGACGCGGAGGGCTGCCCGGAGCCGGAAGCGATGCCGCGGATGCTCAGCCCCGTCTCGCCCGGGGTGCTGCCGATCGCCATGAGGCCCGGTGTGGCGGCGGCGTAGTCCGAGAAATCCTGCAGGTGCTCACGCTGGATATCGTGGTAGGACAGTACCGAAATCGCCATTGGCACTTTTTGCAGCGACTCGCTGCGCTTGGTCGCCGTGACGACAATGGTGGGGAGCGTGGTGACGGCGGATCGACCCTGCGAATTCGCGGCCTTCCCGGTGGCCGTCGCCTGCGGAGCAGCGCTTTGATCCTGCACCGGCTGCGCCGTGCTCGCGGTTGGGGCGCCCGGCGCTGTCTCCGCGCCTGCGGGTGCGGCCATCGCCGCCGTGATGGCGACGCACAATGCGCTCATCGCGCAAACGTTTCTGTGCATGGTGCCTCTCCCCACGGTTGCCGGTAAATCGACTGGCGGCACTATCCTGCATGTTTTCTTTATTGTCAACTTTTTCTGTTTTGGAAATATCC
>JAZKBD010000025.1:233-7693 GCA_040388785.1 Pseudomonadota bacterium | reverse complement strand
TTTTCTGGCACTGTCGCGCGCAAAAAGCTACGCTGATCAAACCCGGGAAAGGAATCGATGCGATGGTGAACAAATCCAAGCAGAACAAGCCTGCCGCAAGCCCCGGTCTTGCGCTGCGCGCATTGCGGCTGCGCAAGAAATGGACACTGGCAGAGGTGGGCAGCCGCACCGGGCTCCCGGTCTCGACGCTTTCCAAGATCGAGAATGGCAAGATGTCGTTGAGCTACGACAAGCTCGCGCGCCTCAGCGCCGGTCTGGAAATCGATATCGCGCAACTTTTTGAAGCTGGCCCGGCGGCTCCGCCGAGCACCATCAGCGGCCGTCGGATCGTCACCCGCGCCGGCACGGGCTTGGCCATCGAGACCGAAAACTACAGCCACCTCTATCCGGCCGCTGACCTGCTCAGCAAACGCTTCATACCGATCGTCGCGCGACCGCGTGCGCGGTCACTTGCGGAATTCGGCGAATTGATACGCCACCCTGGCGAGGAATACGCCTACGTGCTTGAGGGCGCGGTCGAACTGCACTCCGACCTGTACGCGCCTACCCGATTGGAAACCGGCGATTCGATCTATTTCGACAGCGGCATGGGACATGCCTACATCGTCGTGGGCGCCGGCCCTTGTCGCGTGCTGTCGATCTGCTCGGCATCGCAATCCGAACTGCTCGAAGCCAGCGGTGCCAGTGGGCCAGCCACCACTTTGCCGATGCTTCACAACGCCAACCCACCGCAAGCAACCAGGCAACATACTGGCACGAAGCCCGAGCACCGGCGCACGCGCAGGAAATAGGCGCGCGGGAAGGCTGCCGCCGGCGACGCGACTTTCTAATTGTGCACAAGCAGCCGCCCAGCGGTGCGGACGGGAACTCGCGCTTTTTTCCGCGACTTTCAAATATTGAAAATCTGTGCTGTACTGTCGCGGCTGGCCCGTGCCCAGCGACGGTGGCAACGGATGGTTGTTGCCGGATCCAGTGCTCGACAACTTGATCCAAGGAACATCCATGCAACAGGCAAGCGGATCTTGTGGTCATGGAAGCACGGCAGCGGCGGCTTTGGTGTTCGTCCTGGCACTCTCGCTGCCTGCAGCGCCGGCGCGTGCGCAGGGTTTTACCCTGCAACAGGCGCTGAGCTATCCCTTCCCCTACGGACTCACGGCGGCGGATCGCGGATCGCGGATTGCATGGGTTTTCAATACGCGCGGAGCGCGCAATGTATGGGTGGCTGACGGCCCGGATCTCACCGGTCGTCAATTGACACACTACAAGGGCGACGATGGCATGCCGATCGCGAGCCTGCAGATCACGCCGGATGGTCGCACCGTGGTGTATGCGCGAGGCAGCGAAACCAATGCGCAGGGTGAGGTGGCCGATCCGACCAGCAACGTGCACAAGCCCGAGCAAGAGGTGTGGGCAATCGATGTTGCGAACGGCCAACCGCGGCTGCTGGGAAGCATGGATTGCGCACCCGAGGGATGCGAAGACATCCAGATTTCTCCAGACGGCAAATACGCGGTATGGAGCGGACAGCACAAACTGTGGCTGGCGCCGGTTTCGGGTGCGACGCCCGCGCGAGCGCTGGCCTACATCCGCGGCAATCCTTCGCAGCCGCGCTGGTCGCCGGATGGCAAAGAGATAGCTTTCGTAAGCGATCGCGGCACGCACGCGTTGATCGGCATCTATCGGTTCGGCAGCACGACGCTGCGCTGGATCGATCCGGCCGTATTCCACGACACGCTGCCGCGCTGGTCACCTGACGGCTCGAAGCTGGCGTTCATACGCGTAATGGGCAGTGGCGATCCTTTCGTTTCCGGCAAACCGCAGCCGTGGACGATCGAGGTATGGAACGCGGCGAGCGGGAAAACGAAAGTCATCTGGCAAAGCACCGGCGACGCCAACGGATCGTACCTCAATGAGGGTGACTGGGAGGATCAGGCATTCCGGTTCGCCACCAGCGACCGCATCGTGTTCGCGTCGCAGGAGGACGGCTGGGTCCACCTGTATTCGATTGCAGCCGACGGCGGCACGCCAGTTCTGCTGACTCCGGGAAGATTCTCCTTCAACGGCAACGTGTCGCTGACGGCCGATCGCAAGGCACTGCTGTATGCGTCGAACGAAAACGATGTGGATCGCCGCCATCTCTGGCGCGTGAGCGTCGTTGATCCCGAGAAGCCGGTAGCGCTGACGCACGGCGCATCGATCGAGTGGTCGCCGGTGGTGACGGGCGACGGACGTGACGTCGTGTTTCTGGGGTCGTCCGCAACCAGGCCCGCAATGCCCTATCGTTTGACGCCGCGCGGGCCTGTGATGATCGCCGCCAGCGCGCTGCCCGCCGACTATCCGTCCGCGCAATTCGTGACGCCGCGGGACGTGGTTTTCAAAAGCCTGGACGGACTGGAAATCCATGGCCAGTTGTTCGTGCCGCGCGGCCACCTGTCATCCAGCCCGGGGCTGATCTTCACGCACGGCGGACCGTTCCGGCAAATGCTTCTCGGCTTCCATCCGATGGACGCCTACAACTACATGTATGCCGCCAACCAATATCTGGCGAGCCGTGGCTTCGTGGTGCTGTCGGTGAACTATCGGTTGAGCACGATGTATGGCCGTGCGTTTCGCGAGCCGGCAGGCTGGGGACCGTTCGGCGCGTCGGAATACCAGGACGTCGTGGCGGGCGCCAAATACCTGCAGACTCTGCCCTACGTGGACAAACACAGGATCGGGCTGTGGGGTGGCTCGTACGGCGGCTATCTGACGGCGATGGGTCTGGCGCGCAACTCGGATGTTTTCAAGGCGGGCGTCGATTATGCCGGCGTGCATGACTGGACCACTTCGCTGGAAGGCGCGCCGGGCGTCTCCGAGAAAATGAAGAAGATCGCCTTTCAGGCGTCGCCGGTTGCGTCGATCGATCAATGGAAATCTCCGGTGCTGCTGATTCAGGCCGACGATGATCGCAACGTAAGCTTCGCCCAGACCGTCGATCTGGTGCCACTGCTGCGCGCACACGACATTCCCTACGAACTGATCGTGTTCCCGGACGAAACGCACGATTCGCTGAGGTGGCAAACATGGCTGATGAACTTCGCAGCCACCGCCGATTTTTTCGAACGTACGTTGATGAGGGGCGAATCCATCCGGACGATTCCGCCTGAATATCCGCAGCACCCGACAAAAGCGCCAGAGACGAGCCAATGAGGCTTGCCCCTGCCCCCAGTACGCGCTCGGCACGAACCAGATCGTGAGCGCGACCAGCGCGGATGTCATCATCATCGGCGCGGGCATCGCCGGCGCTTCGGTGGCCGCGCAGTTGTCGACCCATATGCGCGTCGCAATGCTCGAGCGGGAGAGTCAACCCGGCTATCACACGACGGGGCGTTCCGCGGCAATATTTTCGGAGATATACGGCAACGCCCCGATCCGCGCGCTGTCACGCGCAAGCCGGTCGTTCTTCTTCGATCCGCCGGCGGGCTTCAGCGATACGCCCCTGGTCGGGGAGCGCGGTTCGCTGTTTGTGGCGCGCGCCGATCAGGCCGATCGGCTGGACAGCTTCGCCGCGCTGCCGGAAGTGGCAAGCGCAACGACACGATTGTCCGCGGCCGAAGCGCGTGCCCTTTCTCCTTGCTTGCGCGAGGGCTATGTTCATGCCGCATTGCACGAACGCGCGGCTTCCGACATGGACGTCCACGCATTGCTGCACGGCTATTTGCGGCAGATGCGCCGGCATGGTGGCCAACTCGTCACCGATGCCGCGGTGCTCGGCTTGAACAGCGTGCGCGGTGGATGGACAGTGCATACCCTGGCCGGCGATTTCAACGCGCCGATCGTCATCAATGCCGCCGGAGCCTGGGTCGATCGCATTGCGATGCTGGCCGGCGCGGAGCCAATCGGCATCGAGCCGTTGCGGCGCACTGCGGCACTGGTGGATGCACCCGATGGCATTCCGATTGCGGCGTGGCCGATGACTATCGACATCGACGAACAGTTCTATTTCAAGCCCGACGCCGGCAAGATCCTGTTGTCGCCCGCAGACGAAACGCCGTCAGTCCCCTGCGACGCGGTGCCCGAGGATTGGGATGTCGCAGTGGCAGTCGATCGCGTGGAAAAGGCCACCACCTTGACGATCACGCACGTGCGGCAAACGTGGGCGGGACTGCGCAGCTTCGTTGCCGATCACAGTCCCGTGGTGGGTTATGAACCAGCGTTGCAGGGATTTTTCTGGCTGGCAGCGCTGGGGGGTTATGGCATCCAGACCGCGCCGGCGATGGGCCGGCTGGCCGCAGCGCTGGTTTTGAAAGACCAGGTCCCGGAGGACCTGCTTGCCACGGGCTTCGATCCCGCGTCGCTTGCGCCGGAGCGACTGTCGGTGCGACAGGTCAAGGAACCCGCCTATCCCGACTGGCGGGCCAGTTGATGGTGCATCCACAAAACCGCCCTTCCACAAATCCGGGTTCCGTGCAGTCGGGGATCATCCATGAAGAACCGGAAGTGGGCCCGACCACGGATACCGGGCCTGGCGCGGGTTACCGCCAGGAACTCGAGCGCACGCTCGAACTGCGGCACCTGATCGTATTCGGCATGATTTTCATGGTGCCGATCGCGCCATGGGCCGTCTACGGCTTCGTGGCGCGCGAAAGTTTCGGCATGGTTCCGCTGGTGTACGGAGTCGGCATCGTCGCGATGCTGTTCACTGCACTGAGTTACAAACAGTTGAGCGGCGCTTTCCCCGTCGCCGGTTCGGTGTATTCGTACGTGCAGCGGGGCCTGAACCCGTATATCGGCTTCATCGCCGGCTGGATGATCCTGGCGGATTACCTGCTGATCCCCGCATTGATCTACGCCTTCTCGGCAAGCTGGCTGCAGGGCGTATTGCCGGGCGTGCCGACGTTCGCGTGGATATTGGCTTTCGTTGCCATCAACACTGCAATCAACATCCTCGGCATCCGGCTCCAGGCGCGCGCAAACTTCCTGCTGTTGGCAGTCGAGCTGGTCGCACTCTTCGTCTTCATCGTGTTGGCGGTGGATTTCGTCTTCGTGCGCGGACGGGGCGCCGGCGGCTGGTCAATCGCGCCGTTCTATCAGTCCGAACACCTCAACTGGGATTTCGTTGCAGCCGCCACGGCGATCGCCGCATTGAGTTTCCTGGGCTTTGATGCAATCAGCACGCTTGCCGAGGAGACCCGGGAGCCCCGCAAGGCGGTCGGCAACGCTACTGTGTTGTCGCTGCTGCTGCTGGGCGCAATCTTCATCGTCGAGACCTATCTGGCTGCATTGGTGCATCCGGATTACGCGACGCTGGATGCCAAGCTCGGCTTCTTCCAGATCGCGCGACAGGTGGGCGGGCCGGCGTTGTATCTCGCCCTGATCCTTGTCAACGTTATCGCCGCGGGTATCGCCAATGCCTTGGCAGCGCAATCTGCGATCTCGCGGATCCTGTATTCGATGGGCCGCGATCGCGTGCTGCCGGGTGCAACGTTTCTCGCCCGCGTGCACCCGCGCTGGAAGACACCCATCAACGCCACTCTGCTGGTGGCAGCGCTTTCGGTACTGCTCGCCCTCACGTTGCCCGAGGAGGCGCTCCTCAAGCTGGTCAATTTCGGTGCGTTGACCGCGTTCATGCTGCTCAACGTCACGGTGTTCGTGTTTTTCTTCATCAAGCAGCGCCGCCATCGGCAAGTTTTCCGCTACGTTGTTTTCCCGCTGCTGGGACTGATGATCGTCGCGTTCGTGTGGTCCGGATTCGACCGTATCACTTTCCTGATAGGCGGCACGTGGCTGGTTATCGGACTGGTCTGGGGCGCAATACGCCGCGCAAATCTCACGCCTCTGGAATTGCCGTAAAGCGATTGAAGCGCGCTGAAGGACCCTGTTCTGTCGAACCTTGCAACGCCGAGAGCGAAGATTGGCGCCCGCGATAAGCTGATTCGCGGCATCCAAGGAGCCGGCGCCGACTTCGCGCTGTGGCGCGCAACCGCTTTTCCCGGCCGAGGTTTTCTTGAAGCTGTTGAGCGCTCGTTGATTTTCCAGCGGCATTCACCCTCTTCGCCAGATATGCAAACGCCCCTTGCGGACGTCTGGAGAAGTGGTTCGAGCGAACCGGGCAACCCTTCTCCGATCGTCAACGCTTGCACCCCACCAACTGCAATCGCTTGCCGGGCTGCAGGTCGGTCGCGGAATGCAGGCGGTTGCCGCGCACCAGCTCCCGCACGTCGTCGCAGTGGAAGCGGCGCGCGATGGCGTACAAGGTATCGCCGCTGCGCACCGTGTAATGTCCTGCGGATTCATGTTTGGACTTGCGCGATGGCGGCGGATCGGCCGCGGCCACCTGGACGGGCGGCGTCGGCAGTTGCGCGGCCTGCAACTGGGCGGCCAGCGCGGCCCATTTGCCGTCGACGCAGGATTGCTTGTAGGCATCCTGCAGGAATCGCGGCAGGTTGATGCGGGTGCCCTGCGGCTGCAGCTGCGAGGGGTCCATCTGCGGGTTGAGGTTGCGCAAGGTGCGGTACCAGCCGTAGCGCGCGCTGTCGTCATTGCCGAGGCATACCGACAACTCGTTGAGCGACGCCGCGTTCACCAGATTGACGAAACCGGGCGTGCCGTCGATGCGCGGAAACCGCAGGTTGTAGCGGGCCGGATGCAGGAACAGCCATGCCGCCGCCAGCACCATTGGCACGTATTCGCGCGTTTCCGGCGACAGCGAGAAATACACGTTCGGATCCCAGAAGCTCGCCTCCGGCGTGCTCGCGAGCAGGCGCCCCATCCGCCCTTCGCCACCGTTGTACGCGGCGAGCACCAGCGCCAGGTTGTCGTTGAGCTGGCCCAGTTGTTCGTTGAGGTACGCCGCGGTCGCCTGCGCGGACATGGTCGGATCGAAGCGCTGGTCGAAACCGTTGATCGTGTTCAGCCCGAAGCGCGCGCCAGTGGCCGGCATGAACTGCAACGGCCCCGCCGCACCCGAGCGCGACACCGCGTGCACGCGACCACCGGATTCCTTCGCGATCAAGCCGAACAGGATGGCTTCCGGCAAACCCGCCTGCTGGAACGCGGGCTCCATCTGGTAGCGCAGATACTGGTAATCGACATACGCGCGGATCAATTCGGGACGCAGCCGCGTCAGCCACACCTGCAATGCCGCCTGCACGGTGCCGTTGGTTGCAACCAGATCAGATAGTTTGTGATCGTGCAGCAATTGCACCGTGCGCTGCGCCTGCGGCAGTGCGGTGAGCACGCCGGAATCGGCTGTCGTGGTGGCCTGGTCGTCGGTGTCGAGCGATTGCTCGTCGCCCTCGGTGCCGAGGAAGCTGCCGTCCTTCAGGCGCAGTGCGCGATCGTAGGCCGACAGGAAGCGCGCGGTGTCGCAGCCGGCCGTGTTGACGCACTTGTCGGACGCGCCACGCAACGCATCCAGCGCGGCTTGCAGTGTCTTCTGCGACTGCGCGTTGTCGCCGTGCCGCGCCTGCTGCAGCGCC
>JAZKBD010000025.1:0-223 GCA_040388785.1 Pseudomonadota bacterium | reverse complement strand
GTTCAACTGCGCGTACAGCGCATTCAACTCCGGAGAGGCGCCCTTGGTCGGCGTCTGCGCGCAACCCGCCAACCACCCCAGCGCGCCGACGCACGCCATCCATCCCAACCGCCGCATCATTCCACGCCCACCCGAACGCAAGACAACGCCCGCACCCTAACGCGAAGCGGCGAGCGACTCAAGCCGTATTGTCGCGAAAGGTGCTGTCCTGCACTTTCGCGAC
>JAZKBD010000024.1:0-11392 GCA_040388785.1 Pseudomonadota bacterium | reverse complement strand
CGTCCACGTTGACGCCGAGCTTGGCCGCGTAGCTCGGGTCGAGCGCGTGCTCGGCATCGACGAATGCCGCGGTGCCGCCGTTCTTCTGGCAGCTTGCGATCACCTGCAGGGTGAGCGTGGTCTTGCCCGAGGATTCCGGCCCGTAGATTTCCACCACGCGTCCGCGCGGCAGGCCGCCGACGCCCAGCGCCACGTCGAGGCCCAGCGAGCCCGTGGAAACCACGTCGATGGCCTCCGCGGTGCGGTCGCCCATGCGCATCACCGCGCCCTTGCCGAACTGTTTCTCGATCTGGCCCAGCGCGGAAGCGAGTGCGCGGCGCTTGTTGTCGTCCATTGCGTATTCCTCAGGCGGATTGTGCGTGAAGCGAAGTATCGCGAGGCGGGTTCTCACGGGTTGAGACCGCGCGAATCCGAAGACATTGCCATTATTTCATACCGCCTGCAAAGGAACAGCGGCGCGCACCGCTTCACTTCGTAAGAATTTTCTGAACACCTGCCAATGCCGCCGCGACGGTCCGGCGACGTATCGCTTCGCGGTCGCCATCGAAATGGAACACCTCGGCGCGCGCCGTGCCGCCGCGCCTTTGCCACGCAATCCACACGGTGCCGACCGGTTTGTCCGCCGAGCCGCCGGAAGGTCCCGCAATACCCGTCACGGCCACCGCCACGTCCACCTCCAACCGCGACAACACGCCGGTCGCCATTTCCAGCGCACATTCACGGCTGACCGCCCCATGCTTTTCCAGTGTGGCCGAAGTGACGCCGAGCAAGCCCTGCTTGGCGCGATTGCTGTAGGTCACCGCCGCGGATTCGAACCATTCGGAGCTACCAGCGAGATCGGTGCACGCCTTGGCAATCCAGCCGCCGGTGCAGGATTCGGCGGTCGCCAGCATTTCGCCGTGGGCGCGCAAGGTCTCGGCAACTCGCGATGCAAGCTGGCGCAACGCTGCATCGTCGGGGACGGCGTTCACGGGATCAGTTCCGCAATCGGAAACCCTCGTTCTACTGCAATCAGGCTTGCATGCCAAGCGTTACGCAGATGCAACGACGCGAGCATGCATCCCTGCGGCGGTCGCCGAGCCGCGCATCCTTGTGCGTTTATCGGCGTGAGTGCTGCCTCACGACAGCCCCGGCTCACCCTCGACCACGAACCACACGTTCTCCGCGACGTTGGTGGCATGGTCGCCGATGCGTTCGAGATTCTTGGCGACGAACAGCAGGTGCGTGCACCATGAGGCCTCGGAAGGTGCCTCGCGCATGCGGATCAGCATGTCGTGGAAAAACTGCGCGTGCATCCGGTCCAGCTCGTCGTCGCGCCGCCACGCCGCGTGCGCCAGCGCCGCGTCCGCCGCCCGCCATGCGCGCAACACCTCGTGGACGATGTCGCACGTCAGCACGCCCAGCGCGCGCAGGTTTTCCGGCAGCGGCGTGGTGCCGGCAGGCATTGCCAGCGACAGCCTTGCGATCGCCACGGCATGATCCGCGATGCGTTCGATGTCCGACGCGATCCGCAATGCGGCGAGCACTTCGCGCAGGTCGCGTGCACCGGGCTGGCGCAGCGCCAGGACGCGCAACACTTCGTGGCTGATCTCGCGCTCGCGGGAATCGATCGCGTCGTCGCCCTCGATCACGCGCCGCGCCTCGGCGGCATCGCGCTGTTCCAAGGCCTGCAGCGCGCGTGCGATCTGGGCCAGGGCCGCATCGCCCATGTCCGCGATTTCACGGGTCAGGCGCTGCAGTTCCGCGTCGAAACGCTTGATGGTGTGTTCAAGACGTTGCGTATTCATCGCATCCAACCTCATTCAAGAGATTCAAGTTCTCGTTCTTGCAGTCGTTGTTGCTAGGCTCGCGCGTCCAGCTCGCCAAGCAACCCGGCCCTCGGCGTCCTGCCTCGGGCGTTCGTTGCCGCGCGCGATGCGCCACCCCGCATCGCGCAAGCGCGGCAACTCACCCGAATCTCCCGGTGATGTAGTCTTCGGTCTGCTTTCTGTTCGGCTTGGTGAAGATCGTTTCGGTGTCTTCGATCTCCACGAGCTGCCCCATGTACATGAACGCGGTGCGATCGGACACGCGCGCGGCCTGCTGCATGTTGTGGGTGACGATCACCAGCGTGTAGTCGTCCTTCAGTTCCTCGATCAACTGCTCGATCTTCGCGGTGGCGATGGGATCGAGCGCCGAGGTCGGCTCGTCCAGCAACAGCACTTCCGGCTTCAATGCGATCGCGCGCGCAATGCACAGCCGTTGCTGCTGGCCGCCAGAGAGGCTCAGGGCGCTGCGCTTCAACTTGTCCTTCACCTCGTCCCACAATGCGGCGCTGCGCAGCGCTTGTTCGACACGTTCGGCCATGTCCGGTTTCGACAAGCGCTCGTGATGACTAATGCCCCACGCGACGTTCTCGAAGATCGTCATCGGGAACGGCACCGGCTTCTGGAACACCATCCCGACCTTGCTGCGCAGGCGATGCAGCGGAAAACGTGCATCGAGGATGTTCTCGCCGTCCAGCAGCACCTCGCCGCTGGCGTGCAGGCCCGGATACACCGCGTAGATGCGGTTGAGCACGCGCAGCAGCGTGGACTTGCCGCAACCGGATGGCCCGATGATCGCCGTGACCTTTTTCTCCGGAATATCCATGCAGATGTTCTTGAGTGCACGCACGTCGTCGTAATGGAAGTCGAGCGCGCGCACCGCGAATTTCGGAAACGTGCGCTGGCCCGCGCGTTCGGCAACGGCCTGCAACCAAGAAGGCAACGCGACGGTGGATGGCAGCGACTCAATCATGCGAACTCCGATGGGGTTTAAGGAATGCGCGCGCGCCCAGGCTCAGCAGCAGCACGAAAAAGGTGATCAGCAGCGCGCCGGCCCAGGCGATGGCGTGCAGCGCCGGGTTGGGATCATTGGTGTACTGGTAGATCGCCACCGGCAGGCTTTCCATCTTGTCGAGCGGATGGAACGCCATGAAGTTGTTGCCGAAGGCGGTGAACAGCAGCGGTGCGGTTTCGCCGGCCAGCCGCGCCAGCGCCAGCAGCACGCCGGTGACGATGCCCGAGAGCGCCGCGCGCATCAGCACCTGCGTCGTCAGTTTCCACTGCGGAATGCCCAGCGACAACGCCGCCTCGCGCAGCGTGCCCGGCACCAGCTGCAGCATCTCGTCGGTAGTGCGCACGATTACCGGCA
This sequence comes from Pseudomonadota bacterium, assembly GCA_040388785.1. Classification (GTDB taxonomy): domain Bacteria; phylum Pseudomonadota; class Gammaproteobacteria; order Xanthomonadales; family Rhodanobacteraceae; genus 66-474. The sequence continues at coordinate 8,218 of JAZKBD010000024.1, read as the reverse complement.
GCCCGATCAGCGCCAGCGCGATCGCACCCGCAAGGCCGGAGAACGAAACCGCGCCGTGGGTGAGGTTCGACATCGGCAGCACCACGATCACGTACACGAACAGGCCCAGCACGATGGACGGCGCCGACAGCAGGATGTCGTTGAGGAAGCGAATCGTGGCGCCGAGTCTGGTGCGGTTCGCGTATTCGGCAAGAAAGGTGCCGGCCAGGATCCCCACCGGCGCGCAGATCGCGAGTGCGATCGCATCCATCGTCAGGCTGCCCACGATGGCGTTGGCGAGGCCGCCCTGGTCGGCATAGGCGGTGATCTTCGTGAACAGCTTGAGGTCCAGCGCAGCGATGCCGTTCTTCAAGGTGATCCACAGGATCCAGACGAGGAACACGAGGCCCCCCGCGGCGGCGCAGCCGCTGAGCACCATGGCCACCAGGTTGACCGCGCGCCGTCGAATGTAGATGTCGACGGCCATCACGCGCCCGCCCGCCGCGCAAGCCGGCGCAACATCAGGCGCGAAATCAACAGCACCACGAAGGTGACCACGAACAGCAGGAAACCCAGCGCGATCAGCGCCGAGCGGTGCGTGCCGACTGCCTCGTTGAACTCGTTGGCGATGGAAGATGAAATCGAGGTGCCCGGCATCAGCAGCGACGACGTGATGTCGTACGCATTGCCGAGCACGAAGGTCACCGCCATCGTCTCGCCCAGCGCGCGCCCCAATCCCAGGAAGATGCCGCCGATCACCGCCGAGCGCGTGTAAGGCAGCACGATGTTCCAGACCACTTCCCACGTGGTCGAACCGAGCGCATAGGCGGATTCCTTGAGCCGGTTCGGCACGGTCCGGAACACCTCGCGCATCACCGAGCAGATGAACGGCAGGATCATCACCGCCAATACGATGCCCGCGGTGAGCAGGCCCAATCCCAGCGGCGGGCCTTCAAACAATTTTCCCAGCAACGGAATGCGGCCCAGCGTGTCGCTGAGCGCCGGCTCGATGCGCGCCATGAACGGCACGAACACGAACAGGCCCCACATGCCGTAGATGATCGACGGGATGCTGGCCAGGAGTTCGATGGCCGTGGCGACCGGACCGCGCAGCCAGGTCGGCGCGATTTCGGTGAGGAACAGCGCGATGCCGAAACTCAACGGTACCGCGAGCACGAGCGCGATCAGCGACGTCACCAGCGTGCCGAAGATCGGCGCCAGCGCACCGTAATCGTCGGCGACCGGATTCCACGCATCGCTCGTCAGGAAATGCCATCCCTGTCCGAACAGCACCTCGCGCCCGCCCCACAGCGTGGACAGCGCGGCGCCCAACAGGACCGCCAATACCAGCAGCGCGCAGGCTTTCAACGACCGATGGAACCACGCGTCATGGCGCGCGTCGCGATGGCTGCGGCGGTCGGCGCTGGTTACTGCGATGGCGGGATTCGATGACATGCAATCTTCATGGATGCATTGGATGTTTCCCTCTCCCTCCGGGAGAGGGTGCCCCGAAGGGGTGGGTGAGGGTACGCAGATGCGACTTGCAACATCCGCGCGACGACGTACCCTCATCCGGCGCTGCGCGCCACCTTCTCCCGAAGGGAGAAGGGAGAAAGGAACGGCCGGGGTTCCGCTGGAAGGCTCATTGTTTGAACTGGGCGTTCCAGTACGCCTCGATCTGGCTCACGAGGCCGGCCGGCAGCGGCACGTAATCCAGCGCGGCGGCCGCGGACTTGCCATCGCCGTAGGCATAGCGGAAGAACCCCAGCGCCACCTTCGAGTTCGCGGCGTTCTTCGGTTGCCTGTACATGATCACCCACGAGGTCGCGGTGATCGGCCACGCGTCGGCGCCCGGCGCGTTGGTCATCAGCAGGTTGAAGTTCTTCGCGTGCGCCCAGTCGGCGGTCGCGGCGGCGGCACTGAAACTCGCGCTGTCTGGCTGCACCACCTTGCCGGCGGCATTCTTCATGCGCGCGTAGCCCAGATGGTTCTGCACGGCGTAGGCGTATTCGACGTAGCCGATCGAATTCGGAATCTGCCTGACGTACGCCGACACGCCTTCGTTGCCCTTGCCGCCGATGCCGGTCGGCCAGTTCACCGCGGTGCCCTCGCCCACTTTCGCCTTCCATTCCGGGCTGACTTTCGACAGGTAGTCGGAAAAGTTGAAGGTGGTGCCCGAACCGTCCGAGCGATGCACCACGGTGATCTTCGCGCTGGGCAGCGCGATGTCCGGGTTCAAGGCCGCGATCGCGGGATCGGACCAGTTGCTGATCTGACCGAGGAAGATCTTCGCCAACGTCGAACCATCCAGCACCAGCTTGCCGGGCGCGATGCCCGCGATGTTGTACGCCGGCACGATGCCGCCGATCACGTCGGGGAATTGGCCCAGGCCGAACTTGGCGAGCGTCGCTTCGTCCAGCGGCATGTCGCTGGCGCCGAAGTCCACCGTGCCGGCCTTGATCTGCGCGATGCCGCCGCCCGAGCCGATCGACTGGTAGTTCACGCGGTTGCCGGTTTTCTCGGCATAAGCCGCCGACCACTTCGAGATCACCGGATAGACGAAGCTGGAACCGGCGCCGGTGATGTCGGTGGCGTGCGCCGCGCCGATGCCGAGCGCGAGCGTGGTGGCGAGTGCGAGCAGGCGAAGCTTGTTGTTCGAGGTCACGCGAGTCTCCTGGTGCGTCGTGGCGGGATTGATATCGAGGACGCATACAACGCCCTCTCGATGACACGCATTCCAGCGCCCGCCTGTTGCCGTTCGATGAGGGAAATGTTGCAGGCAGATGACAGCGCGCTGGCGCGCGCTCGTGTCACCAAACCGTCACGTCAGTGCCAACTCGCCGTAACCGGCGCCGCGCATCTTTCGCCGCGTTGCTTCCATCCAATCCAAGGAGAAACGTGTGCGTATCAAGATGCTTGCAGCGGCTGTCGCCGCCGGACTGACCCTTGCCAGCCTCGGCGCGCAGGCGCAAACGGCCGGCGACGATGCCACCGACCTGGCGCAACTGCGCGCGCAACTGGCGACACTGCAGACCCAGGTCTCCGAACTCGAGCAGAAGCAGCAAGCACAGGCGCAAGTCCAGGCCCAGGCGCCGCCCGCGGACACGTTCGCCACATGGGCCGGCAACACCAGGGTCAGCGGCACGATGTTCGTGGACATGACCAACATCGACCAGACCAGCAACGGCAGCAAAACCGATGCTTCCGGCACGGGCCTCGACGTCAAGCGCTTCTATCTGTCGATCGACCACCAGTTCAACGACATCTGGTCGGCGAACCTCACCACCGACTTCAACTACGTCGGCAACGACGGCGAGACCCAGTTGTTCGTGAAGAAGGCCTACGTGCAGGGGGCATTTTCAAAGCTCGCCACGCTGCGCGTCGGTTCGGCCAACATGGCGTGGATTCCCTTCGTCGAGGACTGGTACGGCTACCGCTTCGTCGAGAACACGCTGGTCGACCGGGAAAAACTGGGCAACTCCGCGGACTGGGGCCTGCACCTGCTCGGCGACAACGGCATTTTCAATTACCAGGTGTCGGCGGTGAACGGCGGCGGCTACAAGAATCCGTCGCGCTCCGATCACGTCGACTTCGAGGGTCGCGTCGGCCTGCAGCCGGTGAAGGGCCTGATGTTCGCGGTCGGTGCCTACGACGGCGATCTCGGCAAGGACACGCAAACGGTCTCGACCCTGCACAGCGCGCGCCGCTACGACGCGATGGCCGCGTGGAACCGCGGCGGCCTGCGCCTCGGCGCGGACTGGTTCAAGGCCGACAACTGGAAGAACGTCACCACGCCCGCCACCGACTCGGCATCGGGTTGGTCGCTGTGGGGCAGCTACGACTTCACTTCCGCTTCGCTGTTCGCGCGCTACGACCAGGTCAAGCCCAGCAAGGACATCGATCCGTCGCTGAAAGACACCTACTGGAATGCGGGTGTCGCGTTCCCGGTCACCAAGGGCGTGCGGGTGGCGGTCGCGTACAAGGACGAACGCCTGCGCAACGACACCACCACCGAGATCCACACCCGCGAAATCGGCGCGTGGGGTGAGGTGAAGTTCTGACGCACTGCTGTTCCCCTCTCCCATCGCGAGAGGGTGGCGCGCAGCGCCGGGTGAGGGTCCGGATTTCACGCGAGATTCGTACCGTCACCCGCCCCTTTCGGGGCACCCTCTCCCGGAGGGAGAGGGCTCAATCCAGCAAGCGCGCATTGTCGAACACGCAGGTGAAGGTCGAACCCTCGCCGGGCTCGCTTTCGATCCGCAACTGCGCGTCGTGCAGGTTCAGCACGTGCTTGACGATGGACAACCCGAGTCCCGTGCCGCCGGTCGCGCGCGATCGGCTTGACGAGACGCGGTAGAAGCGTTCGGTCAACCGCGACAAGTGGTCAGTGGGAATGCCGTAGCCGGTGTCGGTGACCGAATACTCGGCGCCGGTCGGCGTGCGCCGCCAGCGGATCGTGATGCTGCCGCCTTCGGGCGTGTAGCGCACGGCGTTGCTGACCAGGTTCGAGAACGCGCTGTGCAGATCCTTGGGCGAACCCAGCAGGTCGACATGGCCTTCGTCCTCCACCGCGACGCGGTGCTTGCCATGGCTCAAGGCCTCCGCCTCGCGTTGCAGTGATCCGAGCAGTGGTGCCATTTCCACGCGCTCTTCCGGCACGTGCTGCTGCATCTCCAGCCGCGACAGTTCCAGCAGGTCCTCGACGATCTGCCGCATCCGCTGCGACTGCGTGCGCATTTCATTGAGCACCGGCGCCAATGCGGGCACGTCTTGGGGATCGAGCAGCTCCAGGTAACCATGGATCACAGTCAGCGGCGTGCGCAGTTCGTGCGAAACGTTGGCGACGAAATCGCGGCGCACCTGTTCCAGCCTGGTGACGCGGCTGATGTCGCGCGCGATCAACAGGCGACGATGTTCGCTGTACGGAATCAGATTCAATTCCAGCCGCACCGCGGCATCGACGGGTGAAGCCACGTCGTCGGCATCCCCCTGCCCGGTCCGCAACCACACGCCGGCCTCGCCATCACCAAAACGCGCGGCCAGCGGCTGGCCGCGATCGCGCGGCCACACGACACCGAGCAGGCGCTGCGCCGCCGGATTGCACCAGCGCATGTTGCCGTCCGGGTCCAGCAGGACCAGCGCGTCCCGCAAGGCACAAGCCACCGTGCGCAGGTCGCTCAGTTGCGCCGCGAGTCGCCGCGCGCGCGCGCGATCCGCGTTCATGGCGAAGTGGAGAACCGATAGCCGGTGCCGCGCACCGTCTGGATCAAATCATCCAGTCCGAACGGTTCCAGCGTCTTACGCAGCCGACGGATATGCACGTCGACCGTGCGCTCCTCGACGTACACACTGCCGCCCCAGACCTGGTCCAGCAATTGCGCGCGCGAATATGCACGTTCGGCGTGGCTCATGAAGAAATGCAGCAGGCGGTATTCGGTGGGACCGATTTCGACCTGCGCGTCGCCGGCATACACGCGATGCGCGGGACCATCGATGCGCAGCCCGCCACTTTCGATGGAGCCCGTGCCGCCGTCGGCCTGCGCGCGCCGCAGCACCGCCTTGATGCGCGCAATCAGTTCGCGCGTGGAAAACGGCTTGACCACGTAGTCGTCCACGCCGGCCTCGAGCCCGTTGACGCGGTCCATTTCCTCGCCGCGCGCGGTCAGCATGATGATCGGCACCTCGGCGGTGCGCTCCTCGCTGCGCAACCGGCGCGCCAGTTCCAGCCCCGTCATGCCCGGCAACATCCAGTCCAGCAGGATCAGATCCGGCGGCGTGTCGCTGATCGCCACCAGCGCCGCGCGCGCATCGGCGGCATGGATCGCCTCCATGTCGGCCTTGCGCAAGGCGAACGCCACCATGTCGCGGATCGAGGCTTCGTCTTCGACGACCAGAATGCGTTTGTGCATGCTCGGGTTCCGTGTCAGGCACGTGACGCGATTATTGCAGCGGCACAACATGACAATCTCATTACAGCTTGGGCCGGCCGCCGTCGCGTGCGACACTGCGCGCTTGCCACGACCCGCCGCACCCGAGATGGACCAAGCCGACCTCACCCGCCACACGCCGTTGATGCGGCAATATTTCGCTGCGAAGGCCGAGTTCCCGGACACCTTGCTGCTGTTCCGGATGGGCGATTTCTACGAGCTGTTCTACGACGACGCGCGCAAGGCCGCGCGGCTGCTGGACATCACCCTGACCCAGCGCGGCGAATCGGCCGGCGCACCGATCCCGATGGCGGGCGTGCCGTACCACGCCGTGGAATCGTATCTGGCGAAACTGGTGCGTGCGGGCGAATCGGCGGCCATCTGCGAACAGATCGGCGACCCGACGGGCAAGGGACCGATGGAGCGCAAGGTCGTGCGCGTGGTTACGCCCGGCACGCTCACCGACGAGGCGCTGCTGCCGGAGCGCCGCGACAACCTGTTGCTGGCGATCGCGGCCGGCGCATCGGGCTTCGGGCTCGCGTGGGTCGATCTGGCCAGCGGCCGCTTTCTCATGAGCGAGGTCGCCGATGCCGACGCACTGGCCGCCGAACTCGCGCGGCTTGCACCCGCCGAAACGCTGGTCTGCGACGACGTGGCGTGGCCGCAGTCGGTGGCGACATTGAACGGCCTGCGCAAGCGTCCGTCATGGCATTTCGACGAGACCAGCGCCCGGCGCGAGCTGACACGATTCTTCGGCACGCGCGATCTTTCCGGCTTCGGCGCCGATGGCGTGCCGCTGGCCATCGCCGCGGCCGGTTGCCTGCTCGGCTACCTGCAGGAAACCCAAAAGGCCGCGCTGCCGCACCTGACGGGCCTCGCGGTCGAATCGGCCGACGAAACCGTGGCGATGGACGCCGCCACCCGCCGCAACCTCGAACTCGACTCGCACCCGAGCGGCGACTCGCGCTACACCTTGCTGGGCGTGCTGGATTCCACCATCACCCCGATGGGTGCACGCGCGTTGCGACGCTGGCTGCATCGGCCCTTGCGCGACCAGGTGACGCTGCGACGGCGGCACCAGTCACTCGCGGCACTGATCGAAGCCGGGGTGCTCGATGCGTTGCGCGAGCAACTGCGCGCGATCGGGGATCTCGAACGCATTCTTTCGCGCGTCGCGCTGCGCTCGGCGCGTCCCCGCGATCTCGCCACGCTGCGCGACGGGTTGGCGGCGGCACCCAGCATTGCTCGTGCGATCGTCCCTGATCGCGAAGATCAAGAGCCGGCCATCCATGGCCGGAATAGTCGAGAAGCAATTCCGTTGTTGCATCAGTTGATCGAACGTCTCGGCGAGCACCAGGATACGGTGCGCCTGCTGCAAGCCGCGATCGTGGAGCGCCCGCCCGCGCTGCTGCGCGAAGGCGGCGCGATCGCCGACGGCTATGACGCCGAGCTCGACGAGTTGCGCCGGCTTTCCACGCACGCCGATCAGTACCTCGTCGAACTCGAAGCCCGCGAACGCGCCGCGACCGGCATTGCCACGCTCAAAGTCGGCTACAACCGCGTGCACGGCTACTACATCGAATTCGGCAAGACGCAGGCCGAAAAGGCGCCCGCGCATTACACCCGCCGCCAGACCACCAAGAACGCCGAGCGCTACATCACCGAGGAATTGAAGGCGTTCGAGGACAAGGTGCTGTCGGCGAAGGAACGCTCGCTGATGCGCGAGCGCGCGCTGTACGAAGGCGTGCTGAACGCACTGATCGAAAAGCTCGCACCGCTGAAACAAGCGGCGCAATCACTGGCCGAACTCGACGTGCTGGCCGCGCTGGCCGAGCGCGCCGACGCGCTCGACTGGTCGCGCCCGCAACTGGTCGACGATGCCTGCATCGCGATCGAACGCGGTCGGCATCCGGTGGTGGAGGCCGTGCGCTCCGAACCGTTCGAGCCGAACGATCTCACACTGGACGATGCTCGCCGCATGCTGGTGATCACCGGCCCCAACATGGGCGGCAAGAGCACCTACATGCGCCAGAACGCGCTGATCGTGCTGCTGGCGCACATCGGCAGTTACGTGCCTGCGGCCAGCGCGACGATCGGCGCGATCGATCGCATCTTCACCCGCATCGGCGCGGGCGACGACCTCGCACGCGGGCAATCGACATTCATGGTCGAGATGAGCGAGACCGCCAACATCCTCCACAACGCGACCGCGCAATCGCTGGTGCTGATGGACGAAGTCGGACGCGGCACCTCGACTTACGATGGACTCGCACTGGCGCGCGCCGCGGCGGTGCACCTCGCCACGGTCAACT
>JAZKBD010000023.1:155587-159140 GCA_040388785.1 Pseudomonadota bacterium | reverse complement strand
CGACCAGGCGCGCACCATCCGCATCCCGGTGCACATGATCGAGACCATCAACAAGTTGAACCGCATTTCGCGCCAGATGCTGCAGTTGTACGGCCGCGAACCGACGCCGGAAGAACTGGCCGTCGCGATGGAAATGCCCGAGGACAAGATCCGCAAGGTGCTGAAGATCGCCAAGGAACCGATCTCGATGGAAACCCCGATCGGCGACGACGAGGATTCCCATCTCGGCGACTTCATCGAGGACCAGAACGCCGGCTCGCCGGTGGAATCGGCGACCGACACCGGCCTCACCGAAACCGTGCGCGACGTGCTGGCAGGTTTGACCCCGCGCGAAGCCAAGGTGCTGCGGATGCGCTTCGGCATCGACATGAACACCGACCACACGCTGGAAGAAGTCGGCAAGCAGTTCGACGTCACCCGCGAGCGCATCCGCCAGATAGAAGCCAAGGCGCTGCGCAAGCTGCGGCATCCGTCGCGTTCCGAACAGCTGCGCTCGTTTCTCGATTTCGAATAAGTGGTCGCGCGCAGGCGCGCTCCTACACAGCGCTGTTTGTAGGAGCCGGCCTGCCGGCGACTGAGCGGGAATATCGATGAATCGCATCGCCGTTTTCGTTGACGCCGGCTACTTCTACGCATCCGCCAGCGAGCTGTTGTTCGGCACGCCGCTGCGGCGCGGCGAACTGCGACTCGCCAACGCCGAGTTCGCGCAGTACCTCGCACAAATCGCGGAAACCGTCGGCGGCTGTCCGCTGCTGCGCATCTACTGGTACGACGGCACCAACTCGGGTCCGACTGCCGCGCACCTCGCTGTGGCCTACCTCGACAACGTCAAGCTGCGGCTCGGCTTCGTCAACCAGTCGGGCGAACAGAAAGGCGTGGATGGACTGATCTTCTCCGACCTCACCAATCTCGCACGCAACCGCGCGATCTCCGACGCACTGCTGCTGGCCGGCGACGAAGACCTGCGCGTGGGCGTGAGCCAAGCGCAGGAACACGGCATCCGCGTGCACCTCCTGGGCGTCGAACCGAAAGATCCGTCCGGCAACCAGTCGGCGGCGCTGCAACGCGAAGCCGATACGCGCCGCCAGCTCGATGCCGCGGCGCTCGGGCAATTCCTGTTCCGTCGCGAATACGCGGCCGCTCCCTTCGTGGACACCGATGCTGCCGCATTCGACGCCGACGTCGCGCACAATCTCGCGCGCATGCAGGAACTCGCCAACGAATACGCGGCGACGCTCGATGCGGCCCAGCGCGGACTGATCCTCGCCCTGCCCGAGCGCACGCCGCTGCCGCACGAACTCGATCGCGAATTGCTGCTGCGGGCCAGCGAACTGCTGGGGCGCAAACTGGAAGAGGCCGAAAAGCGGACCTTGCGCGGGGCGTTGCGCGGCGCAATCACGCGCCCGGCCTGAATCCTGCCCGGCGCTCAGTGCTCCGTGACCCGCAAGTTCTTCATCAGCAGGTCGAGCTTGTCCTTCATGAATGCTTGCGACTGATTGCCGCCCTTGGCATAAAAGCCCGTATACAACACCGAGGGCACGGTGACGCCGGATGGCGGCGCAATGGGCGCCTTGATCTCCATCGTATCGTCTTCACTGTAGGTGACCCCGTCATAAGGGTGCGCATGCTGCAGCACCTTTTCCCACAGGCTGGTCAGATCGTTGTCCAGCCCTGCGGGGGGCGCGTGGTAGCGCTGGATGCTGATCCGGTCGGCATCGCCATCCACATTGTTCTTCCATACATGCACGTCGTTCACATCCCAGACCGCGCGGTCGTGGTCCGGAACGTAGTTGAACGCCAGGGAAAGGAGGTTGTTCGGCGCGATCGGCTGCAATGCCTGCGTGTAGGAGAACGCAATCCTCGGCGACGCATAAGTAAAACTTTGGCCATAATCGAACGTGATGTGCAAGTCCCTGAACACGTCAGGCTGCAGGCGAGGAATGGCGAGATACTGTTTCCATTGCGCCAAAGTACCGCTGTAACCGATGAGCACGAAACCGCTGATCTGGTTGAAGTCCAGGATGGTGTCGTGCAGGCCCGCGGCGGGCATCGGACGCAACATCACCATGCAACCATCCGGCAAGGGCAAGGTGTAGGCCACCATTCGCGCATTGCGAAAAGGCATCGTCCAGACAGCCACTTGCCAGCGGCGATGCCACTGATCCACGTATTCCGATTCGCTCTCCGGCTTACCCATCGAGGTGATCTTGATCTGCTGGCCGCCGACCGGTCGCTGGAACAACCCCGTTCTGGTCATCAGGTCCATGCGCACTTTCGCATCGCCATAGAAGGCCGCCGGATCCAGGCTGTCCGGCCGGCGAATGCGGAACATAATCTCGTGGCCGAGTACACCCGCGTCTATGTAGCCGTTGTCCTCCAGCGTGACATGCGTGGTGTTGCTTTCCGCAACAGCCCATTCGTCATTGCTCTTGCGCGCCACCAACGCGGGAAAGTTGTATGTCACGGATTGCTGGTTGAGCACGCGCGCCGAACCCGAGCCATTCGGAAACAGATTTCCCGCTTCACGCGCCAGCAACGCCTGCTGCTGCGCATCTTCGTGCTTGTTCACCAAGCCTTCGAAGGTGCGATAAAAATCCGCAAGGCTCAGCGGCAACGGGAACTTCGCCTGCAGCATGTCGTTCTGCACCGCGCCGTCCAGCACGTCGAGCGCGTAGGACGTGCGCGCGTCCAGCACGGCCTGGTTTTCCGGTGCGTCCAGCACCTGCTGGATAGGCAACGCGTAGTTGAGATTCTCGTTGGGTGACTTTGCCAGCACTACGCCCACCACCCTGCCGCTTTGGTCGAGCAGCGGGCCGCCGCTGTTGCCGGGCGAGGCGGCTGCGGAAAAACGCATCCATTTCCATGCGCCGTCCTGCTGTTCGGGCGTATCGGAAGTGTACAGGCCATCGCGGGCCACCACGCCGGTGCCCAAGGCGTTGCCCACCGCGTATACGACGGAATTCAGCTCGTGCTTGCTGTCGATATCCAGTGCCGCAGCGCCCGGCTGCTTCGCAAGCGTGAACACCACGAAATCGCGGCGCAAGCCGAATTTCTCGATCCTGTCGATCGCGTACACGTTGCCCTTGCTGTCGCGAAGCTCGGGCTGTCCCCACAAGCTGTCCAGTCCCGCCAGCAACACGTGACCCGCGGTGACGTAGCGGCCGTGACCGATCGCGAACGCGGTACCGATCGAGTAGTACTTGTCGGTGCGCTCCTGATAGGGCAACAGATCCAGCGGCAACGGCTTCTCGTAGGTGAGCGGATCGTGCACCGGTTTTGCTTGAACCACCTCGAAGGTGGCCGCCTCGATTTTCGGCAGTACGGACGGGTCAAGCGTGGCGGCACGAACGGACGCAGCGGCGCACACCATCAGCATCGCGACCGCGAGTCGGGGCCGGCCCACCCTCGGAACGAGGTGGACATCCCCAATGGAAAGACGCATCGATCCCCCAACGTTGGCAGCGCATGGAGCACGCCCATTGGGTGCGCATATTGTCACGTACGCGCAGTGGTTGCACATTGGTGGCATCGTGCGACAGCCGCGGTGCCGAAA
>JAZKBD010000023.1:155077-155577 GCA_040388785.1 Pseudomonadota bacterium | reverse complement strand
AAACTCTTTTTCATTCATACCCTAAAATTTGTCTCATTATGTAGATGCGGGCCTATAGCTCAATGGTCAGAGCAAAGGACTCATAATCCTAAGGTTCCAGGTTCGAGTCCTGGTGGGCCCATTTGACGCGCGACCGCGCGTTCCCGCGCATGCCTGCGAAGCTCAACCCGCAGTTCGCGCCACGAACTTCAACGCCAGCGAGTTCATGCAGTAACGCAATCCGGTCGGGGGCGGGCCGTCGACGAAGACGTGGCCGAGATGACCCTCGCAACGTGCGCAACGCACTTCGGTGCGCAGCATGCCGAAAGTGGCGTCGTTGAGCTCGATCACGTTGTGCCTGGAAATCGGCTGCCAGAAGCTCGGCCAGCCCGTGCCGGAATCGAATTGGGTGGCATCGTCGTACAGTGCCGTGGCGCAACCCGCGCAGCGATAGAGGCCGCGTGCGGGCGGACGCTCGTGCTGACCGCTAAAGGCACGCTCGGTGCCGCCGCGGCGCAGGA
>JAZKBD010000023.1:143634-155067 GCA_040388785.1 Pseudomonadota bacterium | reverse complement strand
TGACGCTGTAGCTCTCGCGACGAAGTACGGCACCATCCGCATCGAGCGCATGGCGCGCAAGTATCAGGTCTTCGAACGCATCCGCTTCAACACCGAGACCCGGCACGCGGAATGGACCGGTAGTAGCTGGAAACTGGATGTGGCGACAGCCGCCGGCGCCACTCGGCGTCGCTCAGCACCAGCCGCGGCAAGCGTCGCGCGCCGAGATCGCGGCCATCGTCCGCAATGATTTCAAGAAGCACGCTGCCCGGCTCGGTATGGATCGATCCGGGCAATGCATCGTCGGCGGCAGCCGCCAGCAGCCGCGGCAGGGCGAAACCACCGCCGATCGCCAGCGCCGTGCCACCGGCCAAGGCCACGCGCAGGAGCCGGCGCCGCTCGGCCACAAGGAGCTCGTTGTTGCGCGACATGGCGCCTCCGTGGATGAAGTGTCCAGCCTGTATTCGTCGAGGCATCGCCGCCGGTTACGTCGCGCACCTTGCCGGCGTGAAGTAACGGCGGCCCCGGCTACAGCGAATCAGGTCATGAGCAGGCCCAAGGGTTCCTTCTAGGCATGTCCCTCTTGACCGCTGACACGGTGTGGGTGCTATATGACGGAATCCCGCCGCAGGATCGCCGCGTCCACGTGTCAGCCGAAACCGCCAGCGACGACACGTCACCCGAACGCCGGCGCGCCGCGTGGATGGCCGCCGCGCAAGCGGGCGATCGCCTTGCCTACGAGCGCGTGCTCGCCGACTCGGTGGTGCTGATCCGCAACGTGGCGCGCCACCACCGCGTGCCGATCGACGCGCTCGACGACGTGGTGCAGGAAACCCTGCTTACCGTGCATCGCGTCCGCCACACCTACGATCCGGCGCGTTCCTACGACGCGTGGCTCGCCGCGATCGCCGGCCGCCGCGCGATCGACATGCTGCGCGGCCACGGCCGCCGCCAGCGCCGCGAAACCCATGATGACGTTGCACTCGACCAGCTTGCCGCGCGCGACGACGCCAGTGCCGAGAGCGAGCGCGCACAAGAGGCATCACGGTTGCGCGCGGCCATTGCCGGACTGCCGCCGGGCCAGCGCGAAGCGGTGGAGCAGATGGGCCTGAAGGAACATTCGCTGGCCGAAGCGGCCTCCGCCACCGGCCGCAATGCCGGTGCGTTGAAAGTGAACCTGCACCGCGCGCTGAAGGCGCTGCGCGGTCGCCTGCATGGAGATCCGTGACACCATGTCGTCCGATCCACGCCAACAGGCATTGATCGATACGCTCGGCGCCGCGTTGACGCCGGTGCGGCGCCTGCCGCCGCCATGGCTGCGTGCGTTCGGCTGGCTGCTGGTTGTCGCGGCGATCGCGGCGGCGCTGCTGATGCACTACGGCACCGCGCCGATGCTGCGGCGCTGGACCGGCGCACCCGATCTTGCCTGGGCTGGCGCGGGTGCGATGCTGACGACCGTGTGCGCCGCATGGGCGGCCTTCGTGCTGAGCGTGCCGGGCCGTTCGCGCGCTTGGGCATGGTTGCCGCTGCCCGGCGCGCTGCTGTGGATCGGCGCCAGCGGCCTCGGTTGCCTGCGCAGTTGGCTGGCGCCCGGCACCAGCATCGCCGGCGTCCATCAGTCGGCCGATTGCCTGGTGTTCATCGTCAGCTTTTCGATCCCGTTGTCGGCATTGATGATCGGATTGCTGCGGCGCGCGTGTCCGTTGCGACCGATCCTCACCGCGATACTAGTCGGCCTGGCCAGCGCGGCGGCTTCAGCCAGCCTGCTGGAAATCTGCCATGCCTACGATGCGGCTGCCACCGACCTGCTGACGCATGCCTTGGCCGTGGGCATCGTGATCGCGGCCAACGCGGCGATGGGCGGACGGCTGCTGTCGCGGCGCTGATGTAACCGGCTGCGCAGTTCCGGCGAAAAGGGGATGGAGGCGGCGCGGCCGCTTCCATCTCGACTCCCAGCCAGAAGGATTCACCCCATGAACGCACGCCTGTTCGCCGCTCTTCCCTTTGCCATCGCCCTCGGTGTTTTCGCCAGTGCGTCCGCGCTGGCGCAGGACGCCACGCCCGCCAGTTCCGGTTCGGCCATGGCGCAGGACGGCATGCAGCACAAGGACGCGATGAAGGACTCCATGCCCAAGCGCGGCACGATGATGAAGGACGCGATGCATGGTGACACGATGAAGCACGCGACCATGCATCACGACACGATGATGAAGAAAAATGATTCGATGAAGATGAAGCAGGCCGGCAGCGAGCCCATGGGCAGCGGTGGCTGATTCGCCCCAGGACAAGTCTCCCGGATCGCACTTTTGATCTTGCGATGGGAACGTGCCAGGGATGGCCGTCGCGCGGAAACGCGCAGTGGCGCCCGCACTCAGCTAAATTGCTCGCCTCTTCTCCGCAAGAGCGAGCAATGATCGACCTCAGAAGCGACACGGTCACGCGCCCGACACAGGCCATGCGCGATGCAATGGCTTCCGCCGAGGTGGGCGACGACGTCTATGGCGAAGATCCGACCGTCACCGAACTCGAAGCTCTTGCCGCGGACATGCTGGGCATGGAAGCCGCGGTGTTTGTTTGCAGCGGCACCCAGAGCAACCTGATCGCGTTGCTGAGCCATTGCCAACGTGGCGACGAATACATCGTCGGGCAACAGGCGCATACGTACAAATACGAGGGCGGCGGTGCGGCGGTATTGGGCGGCATCCAGCCGCAACCGCTCGAGTTCTGCGCGGACGGCAGTCTCGATCTCCGGCAAGTCGCCGCCGCGATCAAGCCCGACGACAACCATTTCGCGCGCACCCGCTTGCTGTGCCTGGAGAACACGGTAGGCGGCAAGGTGTTGCCGCTCGACTACCTGCAACGCGCGCGCGCGTTCGCCGACACGCACAGGCTCGGGTTGCATCTCGATGGCGCGCGCGCCTTCAATGCTTCGGTGAAACTCGGGGTTCCCATCACCGCGATCAGCCGCCACTTCGACACGCTGTCGCTGTGCCTCTCGAAAGGACTCAGCGCACCCGTGGGCTCCGTGCTGTGTGGACAACGCGACCTCATCCTGCGGGCGCGCCGTTGGCGCAAGGTCGTCGGCGGCGGCATGCGCCAGGCCGGCATCCTGGCCGCTGCGGGAATCGTTGCCCTGAAACAGCACGTGGAGCGGCTGGCGGAAGATCACGCGAACGCACAGCGCCTTGCCGAGGGGCTGGCAGGGATTCCCGCGCTGAAGGTCGATCTGTCGTCCGTGCAGACCAACATGGTGTTCTGCACCGTCGCGGACGGTGACATGGAGCCCTTGAAGCTGCACTTGAAGACGAACGGCATCCTGATCGGCAGCGGCAATCCGTTGCGCCTCGTCACGCACCTGGATGTTTCGGCGAGCGACGTGGACAAGGCCATCGCTGCATTCGGCGACTATTTCGCGACTCCAGGGCATCACGGCGGTTGATCGAAACTTCGCAGCCATGCGGCCGTTCGCCTCGACAACCGTTGGCACGCATGCAGCGATGCTGCGCGCCCGCGCGGCGCATTAGACTGCGCGCTGGACTCCACCGGCACGCCCATGAACACCGCCTCCGATGCGGCGCCGCCGCCCGCCCGCCATTCGCTTTTCACCAACCGCAACTTCAGCCTGCTGTTCGTCGGCAGTTCGGTGTCCGCGTTCGGCGATCAGTTCACGCTGGTGGCGCTGCCCTGGCTGGTGCTGAAGCTCACCGGCAATCCCGCTGCGCTGGGCATCGTGCTGGCGGTGATGGCGTTTCCGCGCGCGGCCTTCATGCTGATCGGCGGCGCGGTGGTGGACCGGATGTCGCCGCGCGTCGTGCTGCTCGGCGCGCGCGCCGCCAACGCCGCGTGCATCGTGGTCCTCGCCGTGCTCGTGCTGACCGGCGCGATCCAGATGTGGATGGTGTACCTGCTCGCGCTCGGCATCGGCCTGTCCACCGCGTTCGCGTATCCCGCGGGTTCGGCAATCCTGCCGCAACTGGTGCAGCCGCAGCAGTTGCGCGCCGCGAATGCACTGTTCATGGGCATGCGCCAACTCAGCATGATCGGCGGCCCGGTGCTGGCCGGGTTCGTGATTGCGCTGGGCGCGCATCACACGCCGTCCGCGCAATCGTTGCCGGATGCGAGCGGCTTGGGCACGGCTTTCGCGATCGACGCCGCGAGTTTCGTGTTCTCGCTGGCGTCGCTGGCGATGATCCGCATCCACGGTGATTTCCATCCGCCGAAGAACAGCAGCGGCGTGTTCGCCAGCATCGCCGCAGGCGTGCGTTACGTGTGGGCGGACGTGCCGCTGCGCGCGTTCGTGATCTACGCGAGCTTCGTATCGGTGTTCGTGGGCGGCCCGATCCAGGTGGGCTTGCCGGTGCTGGCCGACACGCGCATGGATCTCGGCGCGGCCTCGCTCGGCATCCTGATGACGGCGCAAGGCGTCGGCATGTTCATCGGAAGTTTTCTTTCGGGTTTCGCGCAGCGTGCGATGCGCGGACAACTGGGCGTGATGGTGCTGTGCATCGACAGCCTCGTCGGCCTGACGCTGGTGGCGTTGATGCTGGTGCACACCACGTACACCGGCGCGGCCCTGCTGCTGTGCACGGGCCTGCTCGGCGGCATCGTGCAGATCGCGATCTTCACCTGGATCCAGCAGCGCGTTTCGCCGGCGATGATGGGCCGCACCATGAGCATCCTGATGTTCACCTTCATGGGCTTGGGCCCGCTGTCCGCCGCCGCCGCCGGTGCGCTGCTGAAGGTGATTTCGCTGACCACGCTGTTCGGCATCGCCGGCCTGACGCTCACTGCGATAGCGCTGTGCTGCATGGCAAGTCCGAAGATGCGCAGCATCCGGGCGCTGCAGCCGCAGCCGACCCGCGGTTGAATCGCTCACCCCTCGGTCGCTTCTGTCGCTGCGCCTATGGCCGCTTCTGTTTCGACGAAGCTGCCTCCGCGCGTTGCTTCGCCAATTGCGCCTCGAAACTTTCGCGTGCACTTTCCGCGTAGACGCGGCATCCCGTCCGATCCACCAGTGCGTTCGCATCGCCCTGCTCGCGCCTGGCCACGCGTTTCCAGAAATCCACCATCTCGGGGTGCGGGGCGATCGGAATATCGCAGGGCAGCGCCGCGACCACTCCGAAGCTGTGTTCGAAATCCTTGACGACCTCAGCTGAATTCGGATTTCCGACCAGGTCAAAACCCGGCGCCGACAGGCTGCCGACATCAACCACATGCAGGCAGCGCGTGCGCTCGCACGACGTCCAGGTCCAGGTCGTGTTGCCTCGAGTATGTCCCGGCGTCGCGTGCGCCGTCAGCACCAGGTCGCCCAGGTGCAGACGCTCGCCGTCGGTCACGGTGCGCGCCACGTGCACCGGCGGGAACGGAAACCGGTTGCCGTATTGCGGGTCATTTTGGCCACCGCGCTCGAGCAACGGAGCATCCGCGGCGTTCGCGATCACCTGCGCGCCCGTGTCGTGGGCGAGACGCGCCATGCCGCCCGCGTGGTCGGAATGCGCGTGCGAGTTGAGGATCCATTTGATGTCGTGCAGCGCAATCCCGAGCGCCCGGATGTTCGCTTCGATCAGCGGCGCATCGCCCGGTATGCCGCCATCGATCAGGACATCGCCCGTCGGCGCGGTGATGAGGAAAACCCCGAGGCCGCGCGGGCCGACGTACCACGTGTTGCCGTAGATGCGAAACGGTTTTTGCGGCGCCGTCCACGAAGGATTTTCCGCGATGTTGGCGCGCTCCGATGCCGGCATCTGGAATGAAGTCGCCGGTGGGCTCGCAGTTCCTCGCTGTCCGGAAGGCGACTGCGCGTGAAGCCCCGCGGCCACCAGACCGCAAAGGAGAACCGCAACCAGAGCCATGCGCATGTTCGAGCCTTGCCGTACCGGAGGAACGCTCAGGATAGAGTGCGCGTCCCGATCCGGCCAAGGATGCGAATGGGTTGAGGCGCGTTATCCGCCGTCGGCCATCCGTCGACTCTGCATCAGCGCCGTCGCGTGCAGCATCAGGAACAGCGGCACGAGGAAGGCCGGCACGATCAACAACGGCAATGTCGCCATGGGCGCAGTGCTGATCGCTCCGGGAGCCAGCATCGCCATTGAGCCACCGAGGCCGAGGGCGACGACGAGATCGAGGATGCCGAGCCAGTTCCAGCGCACGAATGCGGCGCTGGCAGCGAAATCCGGATGACGCGCAAGGCCGAGAATCATCCAGGGCGTGGCGAGTCCGACCGCCATGTCTCCCAGACCCGCGGGCAGCGCGAACAAGCCCGGCAGCACCTTGTACGCATGCAGGAACAGGAAGCCCAGCCCCGCGAACCGCCACGCCTGCATGCCGGCAATCAACCGCAGGTCGAGCGAGAGGATGAAATCGCGGAAGCTGGACGAGAGCCGCAGCCAGGCGAAGAAAAACAGCAGCGGCGCCGTGAAGGCGATCGCCATGCCGATGGGTGGCGCCCCCGGCCGGCCGAGGAACGCACCCCGTGCGCCCAACGACACGATCAGCACGAACCAGACTGCGATGACGCAAGCGACGCCGAAGCGGGTGCCGCTCGATGCATTGGCTTGAGGCGGAACGACTGTCGTCGACATGATGCTGTTCCAGTTACTTGCATTTTGCAAGTCATTGCGCACCGTAGCATACTGACTTGCACTTCGCAAGTTACCCGGATTCGACATGGGTTCCGCCAAGCCTTTCCCCCGCTCGCCCTGCGCGGTCGCCAATTCGCTCGACTTCGTCGGCGACAAGTGGTCGCTGCTGGTGGTGCGCGACCTGCTGCGCGGCAAGCGCACCTACAAGGAGCTTGCGGATTCGCCGGAAGGCATTCCCACCAACCTGCTCGCCGATCGCCTGCGGCGCCTCGAAGACGCTGGCATCGTCAGCAGCACCCCGTATCAGGAGCGTCCGGTGCGATACGCCTACGCGCTGACGCCAAAGGGCAAGGACCTCGCCGACGTGCTGCGTGCGTTCGTCCGTTGGGGCAAACGGCACATACCGGGAACAATGGTGTTGGGCGAAACCGGGGCGAGCGGCGGCACGGCGCGCAAGCAGGCGCCACGGCGCGCGCGTTCGAAGCGCAGCAAGCAGGAAGCCGTCGGTTCCAAAAGGCGATCGCTAGAATGATGGGCCCGGCATCGACCGGTCGGCGGCTTCGCGCATGCATCTCGCCCGCAACCTGATCCTCAACACCGACAGCTACAAGGCCAGCCACTGGCTGCAGTATCCGCCGGGCGTCGACGCGACGTTCTTCTACCTGGAAAGCCGCGGCGGCGAATACGAACGCACGCTGTTCTTCGGCTTGCAGTCGATCCTGAAGGAACATCTTTTGCAGCCGGTCACGAGCGCGATGGTCGACGAGGCGAAGACATTCTTCGCCGCGCACGGCGAGCCGTTCAACGAGGCGGGCTGGCGGCATGTCATCGATGCGCACCGGGGACGATTGCCGCTGCGCATCCGCGCGGTGCATGAAGGCACGGTGGTGCCGACGCACCAGGCGCTGATGACGATCGAGAGCACCTGCCCCGCCTGTTTCTGGGTGCCGTCGTACGTCGAAACGCTGTTGATGCGGGTGTGGTATCCGGTCACGGTCGCGACGATCAGCTGGCACGTCAAGCAGACGATCCGCGAATACCTCGACAGGACCAGCGACGATCCCGCGGCACAGATCCCGTTCAAGCTGCACGATTTCGGTTCGCGCGGCGTGTCCAGCGCGGAATCGGCGGCCTTGGGCGGGATGGCGCACCTCGTCAACTTCAAGGGCACCGACACGGTGCTTGGCGTGCTGGCCGCGCGCGAGTATTACGGCGAAGCCATGGCGGGGTTTTCGATTCCCGCGGCCGAGCACAGCACCATCACGGCGTGGGGCAAGGACCGCGAACTGGACGCGTACCGCAACATGCTGCGGCAATTCGCCAAACCGGGTTCGATCGTCGCGTGCGTGTCGGACAGCTACGACCTGTTCCATGCGATCGAGGCGATGTGGGGCGGCGCGTTGCGCGAGGAGGTGATCAGGAGCGGCGCGACGCTGGTGGTGCGTCCGGATTCCGGCGATCCCGCGGACGTGGTGCACAAGACGCTTTCGATGTTGAACGCGGCTTTCGGCAGCACCGTGAATTCGAAGGGCTACCGCGTGCTGAACCACGTGCGCGTGATCCAGGGCGACGGCGTGAATCCCGACTCGATCCGCCTGATCCTGGAGCGCATCACGCACGCGCACTATTCCGCCGACAACATCGCGTTCGGGATGGGCGGCGCGCTGCTGCAGAAGCTCGACCGCGACACCCAGAAGTTCGCGCTGAAGTGTTCCGCCGCGCGCATCGATGGCCGGTGGATCGACGTGTTCAAGGATCCGGCCACCGATCACGCGAAAGCCTCCAAGCGCGGGCGGCTGGCGCTGGCGCGGCACCGCGACTACGGCACCTTCAGGACCGTCGCGCTGCCGGATGGCGCGATCGAAGGCGACGCCACAACGCTCGGGCTGGGCTGGGAGGATGCGATGCAGACGGTGTGGGAGAATGGCTCATTGTTGCGCGACTGGCATTTCGCTGAGGTGCGCGCACGCAGCGAGCGCTAGCTTCGCTCCGCAACAGGGTTTGTCCGGAACACGGAGGTTCCATGACCGACACGACGCCACCCTCGACGCTTCTCGCCAAACCGGTCGATGAAATTCCGGAAGGCAACCTCGCCGCGCTGCGGCGCAAGGCGCGCGATTGCCGCGCCTGTCCGCTGTGGAAGCCCGCCACGCAAACCGTGTTCGGCGAAGGTCCGGCCGACGCGGACATCATGCTGATCGGCGAGCAGCCGGGCCTGCACGAGGACATGCAGGGCGAGCCCTTCGTCGGCCCGGCCGGGCGCATGCTCGATCACGCACTGGCGGAAGCCGGCATCGATCGCGGCGCGCTCTACCTCACCAACACCGTGAAGCATTTCAAATACGCGCAGCGCGGCACGGCGAAACTGCACAAGCGCGCCAACGCGGCGGAGCAGGCCGCGTGCCGGATGTGGCTGGCGGCGGAACTCGCGCGCGTGCGCCCGAAAATCATCGTGGCGCTCGGCGCCATGGCGGCGCAGACGCTGTTCGGCAACGCATTCCGCCTGTCACGCCAGCGCGGCGAATGGCGCATGCTGGGCGAACACGTGCATGCGATGGCGACCTGGCATCCGTCGGCGATCCTGCGCGGACGCGAGCGCAAGGATGCGATGTATCGGCAACTGGTCAAGGATTTGCGCGCGGTCGCGGGCGTCCGTTGACGATGGCCGTGCTCGTACACGGCCATCCCGTTCCCTCATTGATGCTGCAACAGCGTTTACGCCGCCGTGTTCGGGCAGACGTTCGCCAGCGTCGAAATGCCCAGCGCCCAGGTCTTCACCTTGATGCGCTCGATCGGGCGGCCGTCGTAGGCGTTCACCAGTTGCCAGTGATTCGGCCCCAGCTTCTGCAGGTCGATGCGGCATTCGGCCCAGTGCCGGAACACGCCGTTGGTCAAATAGCGGATGGTGAGCGAGCCGCGGCCGTCCTGCGACGCGATGTCGCCGCGCAGGAAGATCGCCTTGACGCCTTGGCCCTGTCCGAGCACCACGCCGTCATGGCTTTCGATGCCGGCCAGCGGATAAACCTGCGACGTCGCGTCGGCCGGATCGCTGCCGGCATTCGCGCTGGTTTCCATGGAGATGCCGCTGACGGCGGCGTCGCTCACCATCAGCGCCATGCGGCTGACCGTGGTATCGCGATCGTTGGTGATGACCGCGAGTGGCACGGCGGTGGTGCCCGCGGGCAACGGCAGCGTGGCGGCCGAGGCGACGCCGCCGACCAGCAGCGTGAAGGCGAGGATGGATGCAAGACGTTTCATGACGCGTGTACCTGGGGATTCAGTGGATCGAGGTGCGGCAACGGGAATGCGACGCGCGCGGCCGCAGGCGCGCGACGGCCATCGAAGTGGCACGTGGTTTCCATGCATCGGGGATGCCGATGGGCGGAGGCGGGTGAAACAGGGAGCGAACGCTCCAGCGCGAATCGCGCGGCGAGGGAAATCGGGCAGGAAGCCCGGTTGCTGCGGTGCAGCATAACGAAGCTGCACGCTGCGCGCAAGCAGCGCCCTCAGTGGCTGCGCGCGACCTTCATGAACGGTTGGGCTGCTGCGCGGCCAGCCAGTCGCGCAACCGGCGCGCGAAATCGCGGCTCGCGGCGTCGAGCGCCCGGACGCCGCCCGCCGCATCGGCCGTCGGCGCCGCGGCCCGGAAATGGAAATGCCGCTGCGCGACCAGCGCATCGTGGGCGCCGTCCAGCGTCGCCGTCGCGTCCAGCACGCCGACGCTTTCGCCGGGCGACGTGAACACCTGGCTGAAATCGTCCACGCTGACGTGCAGCGTGAAATCCGCCTGCGCGTTGCTGGCGGAACCGACGACCGCGCGCCAGCCGCCACCGGCGAGTGCGTTGCGCAGCCGTTGTTCCAGCATGGCGGCGGGCGGCGCCGCCCAATCCGAGTTCGCATACGCCGCGACCACGTTGTCGCTGCGATACGCGAGCCGGTAATACAGCCCGGTGCCCTGCAGCCACGCGGGCATGTCGATGCGCGCGACGCGCAGGATCGCGCCGCGCGCGTGCGGCGATGTGGGCGTCACCGCATTCGTCAACGGGCCCAGGGTGTAATGCCGCGGCACGACGTTCTGCCGCGATGCGGCGCCGCAACCGCCCAGCACGAGCAGGCACAACGCCGACACGAGTCGCAGGTGCTTCATGGCTGGCGAGGTTCCTTGCCGTGTTTGCCGAAGCCGGGTTCGCCCGGACCGGGCGGCGGCGTGGGCGGCCCGAAGATCAGGCTCTGCGGCTTGGCCTTCAGTTCGCGCAGCAACTGGTCCAGTTGTTCCGACGTGCGCTGCAGGCTCTGGCTCAAACTGTCGAAATCGGGCGCGGTCTGGCGATTCAACCGTTCGCTCAATTGCCGGCTGGAGCGCGCCAGCGCATCGATCGATGCCTCCAGTTCGGTGGCGTTGCGGACGGGCGTCTGCGCGGTGCGCACCAGCCGATCGGCATCGGCGACGCTGCGCTGCACGTCGGCGAGCAGCGCCGGCAGCTTCGTTTCGATCGCGGCGAGCTGGCGGGTCACCGCGTCGATCTGCGCGAGCGATGCGGCGACGTGCGCGCGATTGCCGGTGTTGAGCAGTTGGTTGACGTTGCCCAACACATCCTGCAAATCCTGCATCACCTTCGGCGCCTGGATCATCAACGAATCGAGCATGCTCGCATGCATGGGAATGCGCGCGGGATGCACGTCGCTGGTCGTGAGCGGCGCGTCGCTGCCTTTGCCCAGTTTCAGTTCCAGCACGCTGCCGCCGGTCAGGCCCTGCATCGCAACCACGGCGTACGTCGCGTGGGTGACGTAGGTCTTCGGCTGCAGCTGCAGGCGCATCACCACGCGCGAGCGGTCGTGCGGATCGAAACCGATGCTGGCGATGTGGCCGACC
>JAZKBD010000023.1:141693-143624 GCA_040388785.1 Pseudomonadota bacterium | reverse complement strand
CGATGCCCTTGAACTGCACCGTGGATTGTTCCGACAATCCGCCCACCGATTCGCTGGTGACGATCTCGTACGCGAGCGGTTCGTTCTGCCGGTTCGCCAGCCAGTAGTAGACCACCACCGCGCCCAGCGAAAACACCAGCAGGAACACGACGGCGGCGACGGCGTGCGCGCGGTTTTCCATGTCAATGGCTCCCGTGCGCCGCCAACGCGCGCAAGCGTTCTTCGCCTTCGCGCGGGTGGAAGAAACTTGCGATGAAGGGATGCTCGAAGCGGGTCACGTCTTCCAGCGCGCCGTCCGCAATCAGCTTGCCGTCGACCAGCACCGCGACGCGATCGCTCAGCGTCGCGACGCTGTAGGTGTCGTGCGTGATCATCAGCGCCGAGAAGCCGAGTTCCGCATGCAGTTCGCCCAGCAGCGTGTCGAACTCGGAAGCCGCCGCGGGATCGAGGCCCGACGTCGGTTCATCGAGGAACAGCAACTCCGCTTCCAGCATCAACGCGCGCGCCAGCGCCGCACGCTTGGCCATGCCGCCGGACAATTCGAACGGAAACTTCCAGGCGTCTTCCGGCGCCAGCCCGACCATGTGCAGCTTCAGCGCGATGCCTTCGCGCAGCATGTCTTCGTCGACGCGCAGGCCTTCCTTGCGCAGCTCGCGCAGCGGGAATGCGAGGTTGTCGTACACGTTCATCGCGCTGAACAGCGCGGACTGCTGGAACAGCACGCCCCAGCGACGGCGCAGCAAGCGCGCTTCCCACGGTTCGAGTTCGTTGATGGTCTGGCCGAGCACCTGGATCGTGCCGCGGTCGGGGCGCAACAGGCCGATAATCTGGTCCAGCAGGATCGTCTTGCCCGCACCCGAAGCGCCGATCACGCTGACCAGTTCGCCACGCCGGACTTCGAGATCGAGGCCGTCGTGGATCGTCTGGCCGCCAAGCTGCTTGTGCAGGTCCTGCACCTTGATGACCACGTCATCATCGCCTGGCATGCGCGCCGACATCACAGCAATCCCACGTGGGTGAGCAGGGCGCCCGAACTCGCGTCGAACAGCAGGATCAGCGTCAGGCTGGTCACCACCGAGAGCGTGGTGTGGCGGCTCAGGCCCGCGGTGTCGGGCGGCGCACTCATGCCGAAGTAGCAACCGATCAAGGCGATGGTCAGGCCGAACAGCGCGCCCTTGCCAAGGCCGATCCAGAAATTCACGATCCGGATCTGCTGCGGCAACTGGTCCAGGAAAAGCCGGAAGCCGACACCCATATCCATTTGCGCGGTCACCGCGCCGCCGATCAGCGCGGCGAAATCGGTCCACACCACCAGCAGCGGCAACGTGATCATCGCGCCCAGCACGCGCGGCAGCGCGAGGCGCAGGCTCGGCGACGAGCCGAATGCGCGCAGCGCATCGTACTCGCCGGTCAAATGCATTGCGCCGATGCCGGCGGTCATCGCCGAACCCGAACGCCCCGCCAGGATCACGCCGCAGATCACCGGTCCGAGTTCGCGCAGCACCGCCAATCCCATCATGCCGACGATCATCATCGCCGCGCCGAACTGCTGCAGCGCCATCCCGATCTGGATCGCCATCACCACCCCGATCAGGAAACCCACCACGCCCAAGAGCAGCATCGAAGTGGCGCCGACGTGATAAATCGTCGCGGTGGTTTCCTTCCACGGAATCGCGCGCGGATGGCGCACGCAGGCCCCTACGTCCAGCATCAATTGGCCGACCAGCAGCAGCACGCCGCCGACGGCACGCAGAAATCCCAACGCGCGATTGCCGGTGCGTTCGAATGCAGCATCCAGCCAGCGCCGATCGGGGCGCGGCGGAAACCGGGTCTGCTCGAGCCAGCGGAACCAGTGCCGATGATCCTCATGGCACTCGAGCCGTTCCGGCAAACGCTGGCCCCAGACCTTCCACAACACGCGCGCGCCCGCG
>JAZKBD010000023.1:78813-141683 GCA_040388785.1 Pseudomonadota bacterium | reverse complement strand
TGTCGAGCGCATCGAGCTGATCGAGGTTCCAGCGATAACGGTGCGGCGCATCCCGGCCACCCAGCTCGCGCGCGAGCCGACGACGACGACGCGCATCCAGCAACAACGTCCACGAGCCCGTCAGCAGGATTTCGTCATCGTTGTCGCGTTGCCAGCGTGCGTCGGAGGAAGTTTCTGCCATCGCCTGCATCCTTGCGGCGGCATTCCGGCGCGGCGCGGAACCACCGCGCGCGAGCCGCTCGCAGTCGACGCACTATCGCAACTGCTTGGTGCAGGCGGGGTGAAGCCCGCGTGTGGCTGGCCGAGCGCCGGTCAATGCCGCTGATGCGCGAGCAGGCCGAAATTCGACACGATGAAAGGCGTCAGGTAATTCAGCACGAGCTTGGCCGCGAGCGCCGCGTTCATCACGCCATGCAGCAATTCGTCGCCGTGATTGAAAAGATTGAGCCAACTGCCGACCACGCACGCGATCAGCAGCGTGCGCTTCAGGTGCACCGGCGTGGTCACCACGCGCGCGAAGGTTTTGAGGGTCGCGATCATCGCGCGAGGATAGCGGTGCGAAGCAACCTCACATCCAAAATCCGAATTCCGGCCTTCGCCAGAATGACCGCACGAAAAAGCCCCGCGATCGCTCGCGGGGCTTTCGTGTTGCTTCGGACTTCCGGCGAGTTGAGCGTCCAGCTTCTGGACGCTCGAACGAGCCGAGTTGATCCGTCGCGAAGCGACGGATAACACCGTAGTTGATCCGTCGCCGCGCAGCGGCGAGGGATAACTCAGAAGTCCATGCCGCCCATGCCACCCATGCCGCCCATGCCACCGCCGGCGCCGCCGTGGTTGTGCTCTTCCTTCTTGGGCGCTTCACCGATCATCGCTTCCGTGGTGATCATGAGGCCGGCGATCGAGGCCGCGTTCTGCAGCGCCGAACGGGTGACCTTGGTCGGATCGAGGATACCCATCTCGACCATGTCGCCATACTCGCCGGTGGCCGCGTTGTAGCCGTAGTTGCCCTTGCCTTCGGCGATCTTGTTGAGGACGACGGATGGCTCTTCGCCGGCATTGGCGACGATTTCGCGCAGCGGCGCTTCCATCGCGCGCTTGGCGATGACGATGCCGTGGTCCTGGTCCTCGTTGTCGCCCTTGATCTTGCCGATCGCGTGCACCGCGCGCACCAGCGCCACGCCGCCGCCCGGCACCACGCCTTCTTCCACCGCCGCACGCGTGGCGTGCAGGGCATCTTCGACGCGCGCCTTCTTTTCCTTCATCTCGACCTCGGTCGCGGCACCGACCTTGACCACCGCCACGCCGCCGGCCAGCTTGGCCACGCGTTCCTGCAATTTTTCGCGGTCGTAGTCGGAGGAGGTTTCCTCGATCTGCGCCTTGATCTGCTTGATGCGGCCCTCGATGGCCTTGGTATCACCGGCGCCGTCGATCAGCGTCGTGTTTTCCTTGGTGATAACGACCTTCTTCGCACGACCGAGATCCTTGACGGTGGCCTTCTCCAGCGCCAGGCCGACTTCCTCGGAAATCACGGTGCCGGCGGTCAGGATCGCCATGTCTTCCAGCATCGCCTTGCGGCGGTCGCCGAAGCCCGGCGCCTTCACGGCGCAGACCTTGACGATGCCGCGGATGGTGTTGACCACCAGCGTCGCCAGCGCTTCGCCTTCGACTTCCTCGGCGACGATCAGCAGCGGCTTGCCCGACTTGGCCACGCCTTCCAGCACCGGCAGCAGGTCGCGTACGTTGGAGATCTTCTTGTCGTGCAGCAGGACGTACGGCTCTTCCAACTCGCACTGCATCGACTGCTGGTTGTTGATGAAGTACGGCGAGAGGTAACCGCGGTCGAACTGCATGCCCTCGACGATGTCCAGTTCGTTCTCAAGGCCCGAGCCGTCCTCGACCGTGATCACGCCTTCCTTGCCGACCTTGTCCATCGCCTTGGCGATCAGATCGCCGATAACTTCATCGCCGTTGGCCGAGATGGTGCCGACCTGCGCGATCGATTTGGAATCGGCCGACGGCTTGGAGATCTTCTTCAGTTCATCGACCGCAGCGACAACCGCCTTGTCGATGCCGCGCTTGAGATCCATCGGGTTCATGCCGGCGGCGACCGCCTTCATGCCTTCGCGGATCATCGCCTGCGCGAGGACGGTTGCGGTGGTGGTGCCGTCACCGGCGGCGTCGGAAGTCTTGGAGGCGACTTCCTTCACCATCTGCGCGCCCATGTTCTCGAACTTGTCGGCGAGCTCCACTTCCTTCGCCACGGACACGCCGTCCTTGGTGATGGTGGGGGCGCCGAAGCTCTTCTCGAGCACGACGTTGCGGCCCTTGGGGCCGAGGGTGGCCTTGACCGCGTTGGCCAGGGCGTTGACGCCACGCAGCATGCGGCTGCGCGCGTCTTCGGAGAAACGGATTTCTTTGGCTGCCATGGTTTTATTCCTGAGGTGTCTTTTGCTTTCGTCATGCCGGCGAAGGCCGGCATCCAGCTTTTCGATCTGGGTCCCGGCCTGCGCCGGGACGACGGATAAGGAGTTCGTCGGGCTTCAATCAGCCTTCGAGAACGGCGACCAGATCGTCTTCGCGCATGACGAGCAGTTCCTCGCCATCGACCTTGACCTCGGTGCCGGAATACTTGCCGAACAGCACCTTGTCGCCGGCCTTGACCGCCATCGGGCGGACCTTGCCGTCTTCCTGGATCTTGCCGGTGCCCACGGCGACCACTTCGCCCTTGATCGGCTTTTCGGTCGCGGTGTCGGGGATGACGATGCCGCCGGCGGACTTGGTTTCCGCCTCGAGGCGCTTGATGATGACGCGGTCGTGCAACGGACGAAGCTTCATATCGACTCCAGCTGCGTTGGGGATGAGAGAAAGGGTTGGCGTTGTTAGCACTCAACAACGGCGAGTGCTAATTGTAGGTGCGGAAAGCCGGGATTCAAGAGCCCTGGGCGACTTTTCCGGCAAGCGAGGGAACCGGCTGCTACGCTGCCGGGATGCCCAAGCCCCTGCTCGCCTTTTCCACCTGTCCCAGCGCCGAAACGGCGGCCCGGATCGCCCGCACATTGGTCGAGGAGCGGCTGGCGGCCTGCGTCAACCGGCTGCCGGGCGTCGTTTCCAGCTACCGCTGGCAGGGCGAGCTCCACGAAGACGCCGAGGTGCTGCTGATCATCAAGACCGCACGCGAACGCTTGCCGGCGTTGCGCGATCGGCTGATCGAACTGCATCCCCACGAGCTGCCGGAACTCGCGGCGGTCGAAATTGCCGAAGGATTGCCGGCCTACCTCGACTGGCTGGCACGCGAAACCACCGCTTCGTGAGTGGCGGCGCCTGCGCCGGCCTGCGAGAATTCCCGGGCTCCGCAATAAATCTTGAACCGGCGCTGCTGCGTGGTGCACTCAAGCAAAGGGGCCGCGCGTCTCCAACCGTGGAGCGCGGCCCGTCTTTCATGTGGTCCTCAAGAATGTCAGCCGTCCACCGATTTCCCTCGCCTCTGATCCTGTTGGCGATGTTGCTGCTCGCGGCCACGGGCGCCTTCGCGCAAAGCGCGAGTCCCGGCGATGGCCTGCTGCCGGTGACGCAGGCGTTCGCGTTGAAGGCGAGCATTGCAAAGCCGGGCACGGTCGCGTTGCACTTCGACATTGCGCCGCACTATTACCTGTACCGCGGCCGCATCCACGCGAAAATCCTGACGCCCGGCGTCACGGCCGGTGCGCTGCAGACGCCCGCAGGCATCAAGGAGCACGATCCCTATCTCGGCGACGTCGAGATTTATCACGGCGCGGTCGATGCATCGCAGGCTTACAGCGCAGCGGGCGCGATGCCCGCGACGTTGAAGGTGGAAGTGAGCTATCAAGGCTGCCACGAAGTCGAGCCCAAAATTTGCTACCCGCCGAATACGCAGACCTTCGTCCTGCCCACATCCGGCGGTGGCCCGCTCGCGGCGGCGGGTGGCGAGCATGGCGCACTGCGCAATCCGATCACCGCTTCCCTGGCTGCAACGTCCGGCGCACCGGCATCCGCCGATGCAGCCAACGCACAAAATGCGAGCCCGCTCGATACGGGCCTGGCGTTCGCCCTGCTGCTGGCTTTCATCGGCGGCCTGGTCCTGAACCTGATGCCGTGTGTATTGCCGGTGCTGGCGATCAAGGCGGTCGGCGTGCTGGAAAGCGGCGAGTCGCGGCAGCGGGCCCGCGCGCACGCGCTGGTTTACGCGGCGGGCGTGATCGCGACCTTTCTCGCGATCGGACTGGCCATCCTGGGCTTGCGCGGTGCCGGGCACGCGGTCGGCTGGGGCACGCAGTTGCAGCAGCCGCTGATCGTGGCGGTATTGGCGTGCGTGCTGTTCGCGGTGGGCTTGTCGATGTCGGGCGTGGTGCAGTTCGGCGCGGGGCTCGGCAATCTCGGCACCGGCCTGACGCGACGCGGCGGCGCGGCCGGGCACTTTTTCACCGGCGTGCTGGCGGTGATCGTCGCCAGCCCATGCACCGCACCGTTCATGGGCGTCGCGCTGGCGTACGCGTTGATAGCACCGCCGTCGCACGAATTGCTGGTTATGCTGGTGCTCGGCATCGGGTTGGCCTTGCCGCTGACGCTGATCGGCCTGGTGCCGGCACTGGCGCGGCTGCTGCCGAAACCCGGCCGCTGGATGGAAACGCTGAAGCAGATCCTCGCGTTTCCGATGTATTTGTCGGCGGTGTGGCTGGTGTGGGTGCTGGCGCACCAGCGCGGCGCCGACGCGGTGGCGCTGGTGCTGGTGGCGATGGTGCTGCTGGCTGCGGCATTCTGGTGGCATGGCCGCGGCGGTCCCGCGCGGCGGATCGGACATGCGTTCACGCTGGTGCTGGCGCTGGCCGGACTGGCCTCGCTGTACGCGATTGCACGCGTCGCACCGCCGGCACGCGCGACGGCATCGGATGGAAGCAGCGTGGCCTTCAGCCCCGCGAAACTGCAATCGCTGCGCGACGCCGGCACACCGGTGTTCGTGGACATCGGCGCCGACTGGTGCGTCACCTGCAAGGCCAACGAATACGCGGTGCTGGACACGCGGGGTTTCAAGGATCTGCTCGCGCGAACCGGGGCCGTTTACATGAAGGGTGACTGGACCGACGTCGATCCCGAGATCGGCGCGTACCTCAAGCAATTCCATTCGCCCGGCGTGCCGCTGTACGTGGTGTATCCACGCGGCGGCGGCGCGGGCCACGCGTTGCCGACGGGTTTGACGGCATCACTGGTCCGCGAAGCGCTGCTCCATGCCGACACGGAGTCGGCAACGCGATGATGGATCGCCGCACGATCTTGATCCTTGCGCTTGCCTGCCTTGCCGCCGCCGGTGGCTGGTGGCTGCAGCATGATTGGGCGAACCGGATGCCGGAGCAGCCGCCTGCACCGGCAGGCGTCAAGACGTTCGCGGTGGGCGATGCGGTCAGCGGCTACGCGTTGCCGGACCTGCAAGGTCGTGCCACCAGCCTCGCACGCTGGCACGGCAAGACCGTGCTGCTGAATTTCTGGGCCAGCTGGTGCGTGCCGTGCCTCAAGGAGATGCCGCTGCTGGCGGAATTTCAGCGTGACTACGCCGCCGATGGCATGCAGGTGGTGGGCGTGGCGATGGAACAGCCGCAATCGGCCACCGCATTCCTGAAGCGCGTCGCCGTCGGCTATCCCATCCTGACCGGCATCGACGCCGATCCCGTGCCCACGACGGTATTTGGCGACACCGCCGGGCTTTTGCCGTACAGCGTGCTGATCGGCCGCGACGGACGCCTCCTGGAAACCAGACTGGGCCCGCTGGACGAAGGCTTGCTCAAGGATTGGCTGAAGGAAGGCAAGACAGCAACTCGTTAGCGTTGGATTCCGTTCGAAGTGGCTGTCGCGGAAAGCCGGGCCACGGAGCTCTTGGCCATGGACGGCGGCTCTAGGCCGCGGCGATTTCTGCCGAACCTTTGTCGTCTCGGCTCGCCAACGCTCCCGCGAAGCAGCGATCAAGGACCATCGCGCAAACACGCACCCAACTTCGCCCAACTTCAGCGATCCACCGTGCAACGCTGGACAAGACGTGAATGACAGTTCAGACTGCGCGGCTTCCGGCTGCGGCCGCAGGTTCTGCTGAAGCGTGGCGAAGATTCTGGTCCTCCACGGCCCCAACCTCAATCTGCTCGGCGACCGCGAGCCGGAGGTGTATGGCCGCACCACGCTGGGCGACATCGACGCCGCGCTCAGTCGGCAGGCCGAAGCAGCCGGCCATACGTTGACGAGTTGTCAATCGAATGCCGAACACGAACTGGTCGAACGGGTGCACGCGGCCAAGCATGACTCCACGGCTTTCATCCTGATCAATCCGGCCGCGTTCACGCATACCTCGGTGGCGCTGCGCGATGCGCTGGCCGCCGCCGCGATTCCTTTCATCGAAGTGCACCTGTCGAATCCCCACGCGCGCGAAGCGTTCCGTCGCCAGTCGTTTTTTTCCGACCTGGCCGCGGGCGTCGTTGCCGGGTTCGGTGCGGACAGTTACCGCTATGCGCTGGACGCCGCGATCAAGCGGCTGGCCGGCGCCTGATCCTTTCAACCGAACACAGCGAGACCATCATGGATCTCAGAAAAGTCAAAAAACTGATCGAACTGCTGGAAGAGTCGAACCTCTCGGAACTCGAGATCAAGGAGGGCGAGGAAGTCGTGCGCCTGTCGCGCTTCCCGACCGCCGGCGCCGTTGCACCGCAGGTGATCGCCGCACCCGCTCCCGTCGCCGCCGTACCCGCAGCAGCGGCCACAACGTCGACGCCTGCCGCAACGGCTCCGACGGAACCCGGCCTGCCAGCCGGCACCGTGGTGCGCTCGCCGATGGTCGGGACGTTTTACGCCGCGGCGTCGCCGGGCGCGGAAGCGTTCGTCAAGGTCGGCCAGCAGGTGAAGGTCGGCGATCCGCTGGGCGTGATCGAGGCCATGAAGATGTTCAACCAGATCGAGGCCGAAGTCGCCGGCACCGTGCTCGCCATCGTGGCCGAAAACGGCCAGCCGGTGGAATTCGATCAACCGCTGTTCGTCATCGGTTGAGCGCCATGCTGGATAAAGTGTTGATCGCGAACCGCGGCGAAATCGCGCTGCGCGTGCTGCGCGCCTGCCAGACCATGGGCATCAAGACGGTCGCGGTGCATTCGACCGCCGACAGCAATCTGAAGCACGTGGGCATGGCGGACGAATCCATCTGCATCGGCCCCGCGCCTTCGGCGCAGAGTTATCTCAATATCCCGGCGATCATCGCGGCGGCGGAGGTCACCGACGCTTCGGCGATCCACCCGGGCTACGGGTTTTTGTCCGAGAACGCCGATTTCGCTGAACAGGTCGAGCGGTCGGGCTTCATCTTCGTGGGTCCGCGCGCGGAAACCATCCGCATGATGGGCGACAAGGTGCAAGCCATCAAGGCCATGAAGGCAGCCGGGGTGCCGTGCGTGCCGGGTTCCGACGGTCCGCTGGACGACGACGTCGAACGCAGCTTGAAGATCGCACGCGAAATCGGCTATCCGGTGCTGATCAAGGCCGCAGGCGGCGGCGGCGGACGCGGCATGCGCGACGTGCACACCGAGGCGCACCTCGGCAACGCGATCGCGACCACCCGCGCCGAAGCGCGCGCCGCGTTCGGCAACGATCAGGTGTACATGGAGAAGTTCCTCGAAAACCCGCGCCATGTGGAAATCCAGGTGCTGGCCGACGGACAAGGCAATGCGATCCACCTGTGCGAGCGCGACTGCTCGATGCAGCGCCGCCACCAGAAGGTGGTCGAGGAAGCACCCGCGCCCGGCATCACGCCCGAGATGCGCGCCGAGATCGGCAAGATCTGCACCGACGCCTGCCTCCGCATTGGCTATCGCGGTGCCGGCACGTTCGAGTTCCTGTTCCAGGACGGACGTTTCTACTTCATCGAGATGAACACGCGCATCCAAGTCGAGCATCCCGTGACCGAACTGATCACCGGCGTGGACCTGGTGCGCGAACAGCTGCTGATCGCGGCGGGCCAGCCGTTGTCGATCAGGCAGGAAGACATCATTCCGCGCGGCCACGCGATCGAGTGCCGCATCAATGCCGAAGACCCCGACACCTTCATGCCAAGTCCGGGCACCGTCAAGCGCTTCGAGGCACCGGGCGGCCCGGGCGTGCGCATCGACACGCATCTGTACGACGGCTACAGGATTCCGCCGAACTACGATTCGATGATCGGCAAGCTGATCGTGCACGGCCTCGACCGCAAGACCGCGATCGCGCGCATGCGCACCGCGCTCAGCGAAACCGTGATCGAAGGCGTCAAGACCAATCTGCCGCTGCAACAGCGCATCATGGCCGATTCGGGTTTCAAGCACGGCGGGCGCAACATCCATTACCTCGAAAAGCGCATCCGCGAGCAGAAGGAAAAAGGGATGGGGCTGGGAAGCTGAGGCACACCCATGCCGTGGCTCGAACTGCAACTGACGACCGACGCCGCGCAGCAACCGCGCGCGGAAGCCGCGCTGGAGGAACTCGGCGCGCTGTCGGTGACGCTCATGGATGCCGACGCCGACACGCCCGATGAGGCTGCGATCCTCGAACCGGGCGTGGGCGAAACGCCGCTGTGGCGCTCGCTGACGTTGCTCGCATTGTTCGAAGCTGACGCCGATCGTCGCGGCCTGGTGCATCTGTTGCACGACGCGTTGCCGGAACTCGCACCCGACCGCATCGCGTTCCGCGAAGTCGCCGACCAGGATTGGGAACGCGCGTGGATGGATCGCTACCAGCCGATGCGCTTCGGCCGGCGGCTGTGGATTTATCCGTGGAATATCGAGCCGTCCCGCGAGGATCGTAAATCCATCATCGTGCGCCTCGACCCCGGCCTCGCGTTCGGCACCGGCACGCATCCGACCACCGCATTGTGCCTGGAATGGCTGGACGGCCTCGATTTGTCGGGCAGGGCGATCGTTGACTACGGCTGCGGCTCCGGCGTGTTGGCGATCGCGGCGCTGAAACTTGGTGCCGCGCACGCGATCGGCGTCGACAACGATCCGCAGGCGCTCACCGCGACACGCGACAATGCCGCACGCAACTACGTGGCCGAGCGCCTGCACGTCTGCTCGCCCGATGAACTTCCCGGCGACATACGCGCCGACGTGTTCGTCGCCAACATCCTCGCCGGCCCCTTGAGCGAACTCGCACCGCTGTTCGCGTCGCTCTGCAAACCGGGCGCGCCGTTCGCGCTGTCGGGCATCCTGGCCGGGCAGGAATCCGAACTGCTGGAACGCTACCGCGCCTGCGGCTTCGCGCATCTGCGCTCGGCGCGCCGCGAAGACTGGATCCGCATCGATGGAACACGGTAAGTCGCTCACTACGCTCGCTGTAAAGTCGCGCCTTCGGCGCTGCAAAGGGTAAGGAAGAGCCACGGCGCCGCTTTTACTCTTACCCTTTACTCTTTACGGGGCGCGTAGCGCCCAACTTGCTCTCGCCCATGTACACCCAGTGCCCGCAGTGCCGGACGATTTTCGAGATCGACGAGAATGCCCTGCAAGCCTCGCTCGGCATCGTCCGCTGCGGCCACTGCGCCGAACGTTTCGATGCACTGCGCACCCTCAGCGATACCTTGCCGACCGAACCGGACGCGACACTGCCGGAACACGATCCCGACGTGCTCGCGCCGACGCTCACATCGGCGGTGTCAGCCGAGGCCGTGCAGGCCGCGGCGAGATCCGCGCGACCGTGGGCGGCGTCGCCATCCGGAAACGATTCCGCCACGCAACCCGGCGAGGCGTGGTTCGACGCGCTTGCCGGCGACCGCGCGCGCGCACTGATCGCGGATGCGGCGGGCATTCCGCCCGAAGCGATCCAGGGCGACGCGGGATGGCAACTGGCCGACGTGCCGGTGCAGACGCAGTTTGCCGAGCTCGACATCATCCCCATGGCGGCGGGCGAGACGGCGATGGGAAACAGCGTTCCCGACATCCCGGCGCCCGCGGCCGTCGATAGCGAACTGGCCGAATCCGAACCCTTCACCCAAGCATGGGGATTGGACGTCGCCGACCTAGACGTCGCCGAAACTGCGCCTTCCGCCGAATCGTTGGCGAGCGACGAAATTGAGTCGCTCATGCCGCAGCACACTCCGGCGGAATTCGTGGACGACCCCGGCATTGCCGTTCCGCTTGCCCCCGATGTCGAACCCGATCCCGACGCATGGCTGCCGGAAGATGAACTGCAAGCGGGTGACGGATTGATGCCGCACGCCGACACCGCGGCAGAGGAACGCTCCGCATCGACCGAGCCGCAAAACGAAGCTGCAAGCGGGGAAGCGGAATCCGCCGAGCCCGTCTACATTCCACCACGCCGCCGCATCCGCCGCAGCGACGGACTGTGGGCGCTCGGTTGCGTGGTGCTGGCGCTGGCACTGGCCGCGCAGCTTGCCTGGGCCAGCCGCGTCACGCTGGTGCGCGATCCGGCGACGCAGGCGCAAGCACTGCGCGTGTGCGCACGCATCGACTGCCGGCTGCCGCCGATCCGCGACATCGGCAAACTGGAACTGCTGTCGCGCGACATCCGTCCCGATCCCGGTGCGGCAGGCGCGCTCGCGATCACGGCGACGTTCCGCAACAACGCGCCGTACCGCCAACCGTGGCCGGTCGTGGTGGTCGAACTGACCGACCTCGACAACAACGTGGTCGCGATGCGCCGCTTCCGGCCCGTCGAATACATGCCCGATCCGGTCCGGCGTGCCGCCGGCATCACGCCCGGCGCCACCGCCGCGGTGGCGTTCGAAGTCGCCGATCCGGGCAAGCGCGCGGTGTCGTTCCACTTCGGCTTCGATTGATCGCGCGGGGCTGCGCGCGCCCATTCGGGGCTGCTAGACTCGTTGGTTCGCGCTCGCTCGCGCGGCACGTACGCCCGTCCAAGCTCCGTCGATCGTGGATACCCGCTCCCTGAATTCCGCGCCAGCCGTCCAAGGCGAACCGCCACGCACCGGCAGTCCGACGCTGGGCGAATGCATGGCGTCGAGCGCACGCCGCTATCTCGCCGACTTGAACGGCACGCCTTGCCGCCAGGGCCTGTACGCGTGCCTGCTGCGCGAAGTGGAAGCGCCGCTGCTGCGCGAAGTGCTGGCCTGGAGCGAAGGCAACCAGAGCCGCGCCGCCGAAGTGCTGGGCATCCATCGCGCCACGCTGCGCAAGAAACTGCGCGAACTCGGCATCGTTTGAACACAGGGAAACACGCATCTTCATGACAGGATCGGGCATCATCACCGCGCGCCGTGCGCTGCTCAGCGTTTCCGACAAGACCGGTCTCGCCGACATCGGCGGCGCCCTGCACGCGCTGGGCATCGAAATCGTTTCCACCGGTGGCAGCGCGAAAGCATTGCGCGAGGCCGGCGTGCCGGTGCGCGACGTCAGCGAACTCACCGGCTTTCCCGAAATCATGGATGGCCGCGTCAAGACACTGCACCCCAAGGTGCACGGCGGCCTGCTCGGGCGGCGCGGCGTCGACGATGCGGTGATGCTGGAACATTCGATCACGCCGATCGACCTGTTGGTCGTCAACCTGTATCCGTTCGCACGCACCGTCGCGAACGCGGGCGTGACGTACGACGACGCCATCGAGCAGATCGACATCGGCGGTCCCGCGATGTTGCGCGCGGGCGCCAAGAACCACGAGCGCGTGGCGGTGGTCTGCGATCCGGCCGATTACGGCGAACTGGTCCAGACGCTGCGCCGCGATGGCGGCACCTCGTTTGAACAGCGCCGCCGCTTCGCCGCGAAAGTGTTCGCGCACACCGCGCGCTACGACGGCATGATCGCGGATTGGCTGGCGACGCGCGCCAATGGCGAACCGGGCGAGGCTTATCCGCCGATGCTGCATCTCGCGCTGCACCGCGCGCAGGAAATGCGCTACGGCGAAAACCCGCACCAGGCCGCCGCGTTGTACCTCGACGGCCGGCCGACCGCCGGCACCGTGGCGGGCGCTTCCGTGCTCTCGGGCAAGGAGATGTCGTACAACAATTTCGTGGACGCCGATACCGCACTGGAATGCGTGAAGGCGTTCGACAAGACGCCGGCGTGCGTGATCGTCAAGCATGCCAATCCCTGCGGCGTGGCGCTCGATCCCGATCCCGTGCGTGCGTACGAGCGCGCGTTCGCCTGCGACGCGACCTCCGCGTTCGGCGGCATCATCGCCTTCAATCGCCCGATCGATGGCGCGCTGGTGAAGACAATCCTCACCAACCAGTTCGTCGAAGTGCTGGTGGCGCCTGCGTTCGATGAAGAAGCACTGGCCGCGTTGCGCAAGAAGCCGAACGTGCGCGCACTCGCCACCGGCGAATGGCCCGAAGCTTCCGCGCTGGTGCAACGGCAATTGCGCAGCGTCGGCGGCGGCGTGCTGGTGCAGGATTCCGATGCCGATACCTTGATGCTGTCCGACCTCAAGGTCGTCAGCAAACGCGTGCCCGACGCCGCGCAACTGCGCGACCTGCTGTTCGCGTGGCACGTCGCGATGTTCGTGAAATCCAACGCGATCGTGTTCGCGAAGGACGGCGCCACGGTCGGCATCGGTGCCGGCCAGATGAGCCGCGTCGTCAGCGTGAAGATCGCGGCGATGAAAGCCGCCGAGGCCAGGCTGTCCACGCAGGGCAGCGTGATGGCGTCGGACGCGTTCTTCCCGTTCCGCGACAACGTGGACATGGCCGCGGGCGCGGGCGTGCGCGCAATCATCCAGCCCGGCGGTTCGATGCGCGACCAGGAAGTCATCGACGCCGCGGACGAACACGACATGGCGATGGTCTTTACGGGCACCCGGCATTTCCGCCACTGAGGCGGCGAAAACATTGCCGAGTTTGTTGCATCCCGGTCAATTCATGAACGGGATAACGGTGTACCGTAACGCACCCGAGCCGCTCTTCGCCGCGAGGAGAAACAGCGTGCGTTACGAACTGTATTACTGGCCGACGATCCAGGGCCGCGGCGAATTCGTTCGCCTCGCGCTGGAGGACGGCAGCGCCGATTACGTCGACGTCGCACGATTGCCGGAAGGCTCGGGCGGCGGGACCGCCGCACTGCTGCGGATGCTCGACGATCCGACGGCGGGCCACCCCTCGTTCGCGCCGCCTTTCCTGAAAGCGGGACGCCGCCTGATCGGACAGGCCGCGAACATCCTGCTGTTCCTCGGCCCGCGCCTTGGACTTGCGCCGCGCGATGCAAGCGGTCAGCTTTGGGTGCATCAGCTGCAACTGACGATTTCGGATCTGGTTGCGGAAATCCACGACAGCCATCATCCCGTCGCGAGCAGCCTGTATTACGAAGACCAGCTCGACGAAGCCAAGCGGCGCAGCGCATTCCTGCGGCGCGAACGCCTGCCGAAGTTCCTCGGCTATTTCGAACGCGTGCTGGCGGACAACGCGCGCGGCCGGCAACGCTCGCTTGCCGGCAGCGCCACCAGCTATGCCGACCTGTCGCTGTTCCAGGTCGTCGAGGGCTTGCGTTACGCATTCCCCCGCGCGATGCGGAAACTGGAAACATCGCTGCCGCACACCGTCGAACTGCACGCGCGCATCGCCGCGCGGCCGGCGATCGCGGCTTATCTCGCTTCGACCCGGCGCATCCCCTTCAACAACGACGGCATCTTCCGCCGTTATCCGGAGCTGGATGGGTGAGCGCGGCGTGCATGCGCTGTGCCCACACGTCGGCCAGGGAAGGCCGACCGGTGCTGACGCCAGGGATGGGCACGCGCGTCTGACTCCAACTCACTGCCCGCTCGTCGAAGCCCCGGCCGGTGCGCTGCTGGCCGGCTTCTTCGGACCGCCCCACTTGTAGATGTCGTAGTAGACGGGCGAAACCGGCCCCTGGTTCGGATCGCGCACCAGGCTGCCATTGGAGTTGTTGCTGACCTTGTACACCTGCGTGACGCCGTGCTTGGGCGTGACGCGCACCATGATCAACTGGCCGCCGCGGCGATATTCCTCGATGGTGTCGCCGCTCGCGTCGGTGCGCGTCGTCACGTTGGTGCTGTCGCGGCCACCGTTTCTTCCTGCGGGTGCGACCGAAGGCGGGATGCCGGTGCTGGGCAGCGGAACGTCTTGCGCCTTTTCGCCGGGATCGTTGATGTCCGGCGGCGGCAGCGCCGAACCGGGCGGCGGCGCCGCGGAAGACGCGTGCGCCAACACCTGTTGTGCGTGTGCCACGGGCAAGCCCAGCAGCAGCGCACTCGCGACAAGCCACGGCAGAACTTTCACGATGCATCTCCCGGATCGACAGTTCGCGACGCCAGCATACACGCCCCCGCGTGAGTCCGGCGTGCATGCGACAATTCGTGGATGGCAAAGCTCACGCTCATCGACGGTTCCAGTTACCTGTACCGCGCTTTCCATGCCTTGCCGCCGCTGAGCAATGCCGCCGGCGAACCGACCGGCGCGTTGTTCGGCGTGGTCAACATGCTGCGCGCGACGCTGGACGAGAAACCCGATTACGCCGCTTTCGTGGTCGATGCGCCGGGGCGCACGTTCCGCGACGACCTGTATCCCGAATACAAGGCCAATCGCCAGCCGATGCCGGACGACCTGCGCGCGCAGGTCGAGCCGATGATGAAGATCGTGGAAGCGCTCGGATTCCCGATCCTGCGCGTGGCAGGCGTCGAAGCGGACGACGTGATCGGCACGCTGGCGACGCGCGCCGCCACGGACGGCATCGACGTCGAGGTTTCCACCGGCGACAAGGACTTCGCGCAACTGGTCGGGCCGCATGTCACGCTGGTCAACACCATGTCGCGCAGCCGGCTGGATCGCGACGGCGTGGTCGAGAAGTTCGGCGTGCCGCCCGAGCGCATCGTCGATTACCTGGCGCTGATGGGCGATTCGATCGACAACATCCCCGGCGTGGTCAAGTGCGGCCCCAAGACGGCCACGAAATGGCTGACCGAATTCGGCTCGCTGGACAACGTGATCGCGCACGCCAGCGAAGTCGGCGGCAAGATCGGTGAGAACCTGCGCGCCGCGCTGCCGCATCTGCCACTGTCGCGGCAACTGGCGACCATCAAGACCGACGTCGAATTGGACGGCGGCCCCCGCGACCTGAAAGTGCGCGAGCGCGATGCCGATCTGCTGCGCGAACTGTATGCGCGCTACGAGTTCCGGCAGGCGTTGGCCGAGCTGGATAAAGCGGGACCGGGGACCCGGGACCCGGGACCCAAAAAAGCGGCGTCTGCCGCTGGCAATGCGAGTCCCGCACTTCAGTCCACTACTGAATCCAGAACCAGTGCCGGTATCCCCAACTCGGGTCCCGGGTCCCGGGTCCCCGGTCCCGAACAGCACTACGAACTCGTCACCACAACGAAGCAACTCGACGCATGGATCGCAAAACTGCGCGACGCCGACCTGATCGCCTTCGATACCGAAACCACTTCGCTCGATCCCATGCGCGCGCAACTGGTGGGCCTGTCGTTTTCCGTGCAGGCGGGCGAAGCGTGCTACATCCCGCTCGGCCACGACTATCCCGGCGTGCCGCAACAGCTTGCCCTCGACGCAACCCTGCAGGCGCTGAAGCCGATCCTCGAAAACCCGGAGCATCGGAAAATCGGCCAGCACGCGAAATACGACTGCAACGTGCTGTCGAACTACGGCGTCGAGGTGCGCGGCATCGTGTTCGACACGATGCTGGAGTCGTACGTGCTCAACGCGACCGCCAACCGCCACGACATGGATACGCTGGCCAAGCGCTGGCTGGGCTACGACACCATCCATTACGAGGACGTCGCCGGCAAGGGTGCGAAGCAGATTTCGTTTTCGCAGGTCGCCCTCGACACCGCCTGCCGCTACTCGGCGGAAGACGCCGACATCACCCTGCGCCTGCATCACGCGCTTTGGCCGAAGCTTCGGGCGCAGCCGTCGCTCGAAAAGGTGTTCACCGGCATCGAAATGCCGCTGGTACCGGTGCTGGCGCGGATGGAACAGCGCGGCGTGCTGATCGACGGCGCGGGCCTGAAGCGCCAAAGCAACGAACTCGGCAAGCGCATGCATGCGCTGCAGGGCGACATGCAGAAGATCGCGGGCCGCGAATTCAACGTCGATTCGCCGAAACAGCTCCAGGCGCTGCTGTTCGACGAGATCGGCCTGCCTGCGCTGGTGAAGACGCCCACCGGCCAACCCTCCACCAACGAGGAAGCGCTGGAAGCGATCGCCGCCCAGCACGAATTGCCACGGATGATCCTCGACTACCGGCAGATCGCCAAGCTGCGTTCGACCTATACCGACAAGCTGCCGGAGATGGTCAACCCGCGCACCGGCCGCGTGCACACCTGCTACCACCAGGCCGCGGTCGCGACGGGACGGGTGTCGTCCACCGATCCGAACCTGCAGAACATTCCGGTGCGCAGCGAGGAGGGCCGGCGCATCCGCGAAGCCTTCATTGCACCGGCAGGCTGGCGCGTGCTGGCGGCGGACTATTCGCAGATCGAGCTGCGCATCATGGCGCACATGTCGGGCGACCCGGGGCTTACGCGAGCCTTTCAACACGATCAGGACGTGCATCGCGCCACCGCGGCGGAAGTGTTCGGCGTCACGCCCGACGCGGTCACGCCCGAGCAGCGCCGCGTCGCCAAGATGATTAATTTCGGATTGATGTACGGCATGAGCGCGCACGGACTCGCGCAGCGGCTCGGCATTCCGCGCGGCGAAGCGGCGGAGTACGTGCAGCGCTATTTCGAACGTTATCCCGGCGTGAAGGCGTAC
Organism: Pseudomonadota bacterium; assembly: GCA_040388785.1. GTDB lineage: Bacteria > Pseudomonadota > Gammaproteobacteria > Xanthomonadales > Rhodanobacteraceae > 66-474. The sequence continues at coordinate 124,978 of JAZKBD010000023.1, read as the reverse complement.
ATGGATTCGACGCGGGCGCGGGCGAAAGGCGAAGGCTATGTCGAAACGCTGTTCGGGCGGCGGCTGTATCTCGAATACATCCATTCGCGCAACGCCGCCCAGCGCGCCGGGGCCGAGCGCGCCGCGATCAACGCGCCCATGCAGGGCACCGCGGCCGACATCATCAAGCGCGCGATGGTGACGATCGACCGCTGGTTGCACGATCGCGGCGACGACGCGCACATGCTGCTGCAGGTGCACGACGAACTCGTCTTCGAAGTACGCGAGGATGCGCTGGACGCGGTAAGTGAAGGCGTGTGCATACGTATGCAGAACGCCGCGGAACTCGCCGTGCCGCTGCGGGTCGATGTCGGATCGGGAAAGAGTTGGGGCGAAGCACACTGAGAAATCCCCGCTCGCCATTCCCGCGAGAGCAGAATCCGGTGACTTCGCTGGCGGTTGACGATCCGATAACAACCACGCGTTCGCATCGCTTCACGGTTGTGGCTTTTTCGTGGCAATGCGACGGAAGCGCGATGCGCCAAGGTTTGCGGGCGGCGACTTGCGTGGCGCAAATCGTTTGGACGTCCAAACCCCTGCCGAAAGTCATGCATGGATCAGCGGGTGAACACTCTCTGAATCCACCCGAAAAAAGAATTTGAACTTCCCGGGGACAACCCCATCTAACGCTTCGGACGCACGCAACGGCGTCCCCGGTTCACTCACCTCCCTGAGCGAACCCCCGGTGTCAAACCCCTCCCCAGGTTTGGCATCGTCCGCCCCGAGAGCTCCCCCCTGGCTCTCGGGGCATTTTATTTCCGGGTCTGGTAAATCGTGCAACGCCCGCGGTTATCCACGCGGGCGCTGCGTGCGTGTCACGCGGAAATCGCCAACCGCTCGCTGCGGTACACCTGCGCCGTGACGACGCCGATGATCGCCGCGAAGGCGAAGCCGGTCACCAGCGCCATCCCGATGCTGGCCGCCGACACCGGCGTGCCGCGCAACAGATCGCTGACGCCGATCTGCTGGGCCAGCAGCGGCACCGCGTACATCCACGGCGCGGCCTTCACCGGCATCAGGCTCATCACCATCGACGGCAGGATCGGCACGATCATCAGCAGGCTGAGATAGGTCTGCGCTTCGCGATAGCTCTTGGCGAACGCCGCGACCAGCGTTTCCAGCACCGCGAACACCGCGATCAGCGGCAGCTCCAGCAGGATCGCCTGGCCGATGAAGCGCGCGCCGAGGTCGAACGTCATCCCGAGTTTTTCGGCCGGCAGGAAATGCCCGGCGACCGAGAACGCGACGGCGGTCAGCACCAGGCTGGCCAGCGAAAACGCGCCGATCGCGCCGAGCTTGCCGACCAGGATGCGCCAGCGCGCCACCGGATTCGCGAACAGCGGTTCCAGCGATTGCCGTTCGCGTTCGCCCGCCGTCAGATCGATGGCTAGATACATGCCGCCGAGATACACCGCGAACACGAAGAAGTACGGGAGGATGCCCAGCATCAGGCCCGCGCGCGACTGCGGCGTGGACTGATCGCGTTCGCTGACGACCAGCGGCACGGCCACGCTGGGCGACAAGCCGCGCGCCAGCAACCGCAACGCGCCTTGCTGGCTGCCGTACTGTTTCAGCATGCCCTCGAGGCGCTTGGTCGGCGTATTGCTGCCTTGCTGCGAAGCGTCGTAGATCAGCTCGACCTGCGCGGGTTCGCCTGATCTCCACGCCTTGCCGTAATCCGCGGGAATGCGCAGCACCACGTCGGCGTCGCGCTCGCGCACCGCCTTGTCGGGATTGGCGAGTGGCGCCTGTGGCACCAGCCCCTGCTGTTTCAGCGCGTCGATCAGGTTGGGCGCGTACTCGGCGCCGATCACCGGCACCTTCAGCGGTCCTTCGGCCTTGTTCAACTCGTGCGTGACCAGCGTGTTCATCATGATCGCGAAGAACACGGGTCCGAACAGCGGGCCCCAGATCAATGCCGTGAACACGGTGCGCTTGTCGCGCAGGTTCTCGCGGACTTCCTTCCACCATACCGTCAGCATCGCGCTCATGCCGCAAGCCCCTCTTCCGTACCGATCAGTTTCACGAAAGCGTCCTCGAGGTTGGCCTCGCCCGTCTGGGCGCGCAGCGCATCCGGCGTTTCGTCGGCGACCACGCGTCCGGCCGCGATCACCACGATGCGGTCGCACAGCATCGCGACCTCCTGCATGATGTGGCTGGAGAACAGCACGCAGCGTCCCTCCGCCTTGAGCTTGCGCATGAACGCGCGCAGCCCGCGCGTCGCCATCACGTCGAGGCCGTTGGTGGGCTCGTCCAGGATCACGTTCTTCGGGTCGTGCACCAGCGCACGCGCAATCGCGGTCTTGACCCGCTGCCCTTGCGAGAAGCCCTCGGTGCGGCGATCGAGGATGTCGCGCATTTCCAGCGCATCGACCAGGCTCTCGCGGCGCTGGTGCATCAGTTGCGTCTCGACGCCGTGCAGGCGCGCGAAGTATTCGATGTTCTCGCGCGCGGTGAGCCGCTTGTACAGGCCGCGCGCATCCGGCAACACGCCGAGTCCGCGGCGCACCGCAATCGGATCGACCGCGGCGTCGATGCCGTCCACCAGCACCTGCCCGGAATCGGGTTTCATCAGCGTGTACAGCATGCGCAGCGTGGTGGTCTTGCCGGCGCCGTTGGGGCCGAGCAGGCCGGTGATTTCGCCGTCGCGGGCGCTGAAGGTGACGCCGTTGACGGCTTTCACCTCGCCGAACGCCTTGTGCAGGTCTTTCACTTCGATCATGGCGCGGCTCCATTGAAATTCACGAACGCCGGAATCGGTCCGATCCGATCGAGGCACTGGGTCTTCAGTTGCTTCGGCTGCAGGTTGGCGACGAAGTCGTCCACGAGATCGGGCATGCAGCCGGCGTTGATCGCCTCGGCGTGGCCCAGGCCCTTCACGACCAGCGAACGGCCATTGGCGAGGCCCTTCACCACCTCGTCGGCGAATGCGGGCGGCGTCACCGGGTCGCGTTCGCCGGAAATCAGCAGCGTCGGAATCGTCGACTTGAACGGCGCGTGGAAATCCTTCGGCATCGAGTCATGCGGCCACACCTTGCATTCGGCGATGAACGCCTTGATCAGGTCGTCGCCCAGCAGCAGGTCTTCGTCCTGCGGGCGCGGCGTCAGCAGCGACGCGTCTTCCGTGCAGATCACCGACATCTGCATGCCGCCCTCGATGGATTCCGAAAGATCGCCGGTGAGCAGTTGCGCCTGGCCCATCAGCGGCGCGTAGTTGCCACGCGCGGCTTCGTTCACCGCCAGCGGCAAAAGCGCGGCGGTGACTTCGCTGTAGGAGAACAACCGCACCACGCCGGCCAGCGTGTCGGCGGTCAAGGCCTTGGTCACCGGCTTGTAGCTGTACGGATCTGCGAACGTCACCTGTTGCGGCTGACCCGCTTTCAGTTTCGCGTAGAGCTGGTGCAGCGTCGCGTACCAGTCACCAAAGGCCTGCCTGCAGGCAGGCGCCTTGTTGCAGTCTGCCGCCTGCAATTCCAGCGAGTGCTGCAAGGCCGTCGCGAACGTCTCGCCCAGCACCAGTGAATTGGGCACCACGCCGTCCAGCACGATGCTGCGCACCGCACCCGGGTGCGTCGCGGCATAGTGCTGTGCCACGCGCGTGCCATACGAAACGCCGACGAGGTCGAGCTTCGGCGCGCCCAGCGCTTCGCGCACCGCCTCGAGATCGGCCACTGCATCACTGGTCGCGTAGTAGCGCGGATCGGCGGTTTTCCCGACTTCCTGCGCGCATTGACCGACCCACTGCACGCGTTGTTCGACGCCGGGTTGCGCGGCGTCGCCTTCGTTCTTCAGCAGCTTCTCGAGCGCCGGGCATTTGAGCGGATGCGAATCGCCGGTGCCGCGCTGGTCGAGCAGCAACACATCGTGATGCTTGCGCAGCGGCGCGAAGGCGGGCGCGAGGTCGGGATAAGTCTGGATGGCCGATTGCCCGGGACCGCCGGCGAGGTACGCCACCAGGTCCTGCGCGGGCACCGCCGAATCGCTTTTCAGGATCGCGAGCTTCAGGTCGATCGTGCGCGAGTTCGGGTCGGCGCGATTTTCCGATACGGGAAATTTCGCGCAAAACGCCGCGAGCGTCGCCGCAGAATGCGGACGCTTCAGTTCGCAGGCCGCCAGCGTGAGCTTGCCGCGCTTCAGGGTCGCGGGCAGCGTCGGTTTTACCGGCTTGGCGGGCGTTGCCAACGTGGAAGCCGGAGCACTCGTCGCATCGGTGCCGGCATCGGCGTTGCCCGCACGATGCTGCTTGCTCCACCACTGCAAGCCGAGCGCGCCCGCCAGGATCACGACGGCGACGATGCGCATGACCATGCGCGAATTCATCTTCGGCGCGTTCATTTTCATTGGCGTTCCTCATCCGGTTCGAACATCGATTCGATGCGTTGCTTGAACAAGCGCGCCAGCTTGAACGCGAGCGGCAGGCTGGGGTCGTACTTGCCGTTCTCGATGGCGTTGATGGTCTGGCGCGACACGTCGAGGCGCTCCGCCAATTCGCCCTGCGACCAGCCGTGGGCCTCGCGCAATTCGCGCACGCGGTTTTTCATCAGCAGTTCCAGGCGCCGGTCATGCGGCGCACCAGCACGATGCGCGTCGCGCCGTACACCAGGCACAGCGCCGGAAACACCCAGATCAACACGTCGCCGCCGACCACCCAGATGCGCGCGATCGCGAGGAACGCGCCGATGATGCTGGCGACACTGACCACGCCCATCGCCACGCTCAGTGCGATCAGGTGCATGCGCTGTTCCAGTTCGTCGCCACGCATCACCATGCGCGCGGCCAGCGCGATCACGGCCACCACCGGCAATGCCGGCAGCAACGCCAGCAGCGTACGCAACGCGAGGCCTTCGGTTTTCGCAACCAGCGGCCATTCGAACAGCATCAGCACGACGTAGACCGCCATGATCGCCAATAGCTGCAGGTTGTATTTGCTCTTGGATATGCGCGCCATCGCTCCGTCCTCTTGTCAAGTTAGCTTGACAGGACGACGTTAGTACACGTTTTGCGGTTTGTCAAGCACACTTGACAAGGCAAAGATCGCTCACGGGCACACCAAAGGACCGGTTGCCGATGCGTCCAGGTCGTGCGGCGCGCGGTTGTCGCGCAAGCGTCCGGAATCCAATTCCATTGCGGCACCTGCCGTGCTGCGAGAAACCAGGAACGCGCGCAGCCACCACTAAGCGATGGCTAAGCCATCGCGAAGTGCGGACAAAGATTCACGCCGCAGACTGACTTCTCCTTTCCACGGAGGTTCTCCCATGCATCGCGCATTGTCCCGCACCCTCGTTGCGACACTCGTTCTCGCTACCACCGCCGCCGCCTTCGCCGGCAGCATCGAAGCCGGCGACCGGCTTGAAATGGCAGCCGTGCTGAAGTCACCCGTCACGCCGGCGCAGGCCGTGAAGATCGCGGAAGCCGGCGGCGGGCGCGCCTACGGCTACGGGATGGAAGCGACGTCCCACGGCCATTGGTATGAAGTCGACGTGCTGCGCGGCAACGCCCGGCTGGACCTGCGCATCGATGCGACGACCGGCAAGGTGCTGGGCAGCAGCCCGGCCCGCGGCGAGGATGCGCATGGTGCGCACGCGCTGGACGGCAGCAAGCTGACGTTCGCCGAAGCCCTAGCGCAGGCCGAACGTGCCGGCAATGGTCCCGCGCTGGAAGCCAATGCGACGGGCCACGGCGACACGGCGCACGTGGACGTCGACGTCATCCAGGATCATGGCCAGCGCATCGCGCACTACCGCGTGTCCATGCACGGCGGCCGGATCGAAACCGCGATGACCGGGGCGGATAGCTGACCGGTCGCGATCAGCGACAGCTTTGCAAGGTTCCCGAAAGGCTGGGCGAAGTGGGCGCTAAGCGAACGGCGGCAAAGTGTGCACATGGCACGTCGGCGGCTGACATGAAGTCCGGCACCCTCACGCGACGTTTCGCGATTCTGCTGTTCATCGCTCTGTGCGCGGCGGCGCCGCTGCGCGCGGCGTTCGCCGGCGGCCCGTTCGGCATCGACCACCGGATCGCCTACGACGACAGCGGCATCTGGGCTCGCAGTGACCAGAAGGCGTTGATGTACGGAACCATCGTGACCGTGGTGGGCGGCTCGCTGGCGCTGGGCGACCAGGACAAGCTGGGCGACACGTTCTGGCGTTCGCTCGATTCGCTGGCGGTGTCGTCTGTGATCGCACAGGGTGCGAAATGGACTTTCCAGCGCGAGCGGCCGTCGCAGACCAGTGACCCGAACCAGTGGTTCCAGGGCACGCGCTACCAGAGTTTTCCCAGCGGCGAGGTCACCGCGATCGCAGGCGCGGTGACGCCATTCGTGGTGGCGTACGGACACGACCATCCCGCGGTGTACGCGCTGGAATTGTTGCCGTTGTACGACGCGATCGCGCGCGTGAAAACGCGCGGACACTGGCAGAGTGACGTGCTGGTCGGCTGGGCGCTCGGCACGGGCGTCGGCATCTGGGCCGCGCATCGCGATTCGCCGCTGATCCTGGGCTGGCTGCCCGGCGGCTTCCAGGTGGGATTCATCCATCGCTTCTGACAGGTCGCGTTGAAGGCCGTGGGGCTCGCCGCCTGCGTCAACAACTGTCCGGTCTTCCGTTTCAAACGTCCTTGTTTCCGGCAACGCTCCGCCGGCGCAGGACCCGAAGCGGATGCTTGCAATGAATTCCCGAGAAACACCATGGGTAGCCTGCAACGCATATTCGAACGTAACCGGTACAGCGAGCTGCGGCGACGCATCGTCCGTCGGGCGATGCGTCTGCTGATCCGCGCCGGCGACACGCACCTGACGCAACCACGGGACCTTTCCGGAAACAACATCCATCGGATCCTCATTTGCCGCCCCAACCACCGGCTCGGAAACCTGCTGCTGCTCACACCCCTGGTGATCGAAATCCATAGGCTTTTCCCGGACGCCGATGTCGACATCGTGCTGGCCGGCGAGCACGTCACCGAACTGTTTCAGGCGTTTCCGAACGTCAGGCGCATCCACAACCTGTCCCGGCGCATGGTCAGGCACCCCATTGCGCTGGTCCGCACCGTGGTGTGGCTCCGGCGGGCACGTTACGACCTGGCCATCGATCCGTGCGAGACATCCCAATCGAGCCGGCTGCTCGTTGCAGTGGCCAAGCCGAAATATGCGATCGGTGCCCCGCGCAGCCTGTCCGCCACGGGTTCGGTTCCGGAACGGACGGAACAGACCCCCACGCATATGGCGCAGTGGCCTGTTTGCCAGTTCCGCAGGGCGGTGAACGCGCAATCTCCGGGGCCGGAATTCCCCGCACTGGACATCCTGCTTTCGGAGCAGGAACGGCTGCGTGCGCGAACCCGGCTCGCGCGGGTGATCCACGCCGATGATCCATCACACTTCCAGCGCACCATCGGCGTGTTCGCAGCAGCCACTGGAGCAAAGGGCTACGATGTGGACTGGTGGCAGCGTTTCGTCCGAACGGTGGGAGCGCGGCATCCCGATGCAGCCATCGTTGAAATCGTACCGGCGGACGGACAACCGCGGCTCGCGCTGCCTTTCTTCGGTTCGCCGAGCCCACGCGAGGTGGCCGCGGTGATTGCCAACATGACGTGCTTCGTAAGCGCCGATTGCGGCGTGATGCACTTGGCCAGTGCGGCCGGCGTGCCGACGATTGGGTTATTCAAGGCATCGGATCCATCGAAATACGCCCCCTACGGACACGGCAGCCGTGCGCTCGACACAAATGGGAAATCCCCCGAGGAAATCGCGGAACTGGCGAGCACGGTGATCGGGACATTCACCCAGGCAACGCCGCCCGGACCGCACGACCGTTCGCGTGGTGAGCCGATGCCATCCGTGACTTTCGATGCAGCAGTGCCGGGACCCGGCAGCGCAGGCATGCGCGGTTCAAAGGCCCTCTTGTGATCCTGGTCACCGGCGGCGCCGGATTCATCGGCTCGAATATCGTCGCAGCGCTGCGCGCGCGCGGCGTGCCCGTCGCGGTCTGCGATTTTTTCGGCGAAGAAGGGAAGTGGCGAAACCTCGCCAAGGCCGAATTGCGCGATGCCTTCCATCCGGATGCATTGGCGGCATGGCTGGAACGGCATTCGGACCGAGTGGAAACCGTGATCCACATGGGCGCGATTTCCTCGACCAGCGCCACGGACGCCGATCTGGTGCTGCGGACCAACTTCGGTTTGTCGTGGTACTTGTGGCAGTGGTGCGCACAACACGGCAAACGCTTCGTGTACGCGTCCTCGGCGGCGACCTATGGCGCCGGCGAGCAGGGTTACGACGACAACGGCTCTCCGGAAGCCTTGGCCCGGTTGCGTCCGCTGAACCTGTACGGCTGGAGCAAGCACCTGTTCGACCGGCGTGTCGCGCGCGCGGTCGCCGAAGGCGAGAAAACCCCGACGCAGTGGGCGGGCCTCAAGTTCTTCAACGTGTACGGCCCGAACGAATACCACAAGGGCGCCATGCAAAGCGTGATTGCCCGCGTCCACGCCGGCGCGGCCCGCGGCGACGAGGTGGCCTTGTTCAAATCCGGTCGCTCGGACGTCGCGGACGGCGAGCAGAAGCGCGATTTCGTTTACGTCGACGACTGCGTCGACGTGATCCAGTGGCTGCTCGACCATCCAGCGGTCAATGGGATTTTCAATGTCGGCACCGGCGAGGCGCGCAGTTTCGCCGACCTGATCCGCGCGCTCTTCGCCGCGATCGGCCGCCCGCCGCGCATCGCGTACCGGGACATGCCGGAGGCGCTGCGCGAGCACTATCAGTACTTCACGCAGGCCCGGATGGAGCGCCTGCGGCAAGCCGGCTTCACGCGACCGTTCCGATCCATCGAGGAAGGGGTGAGGCTTTACGTGCAGCGCCACCTGTCGCAACCCGACATCTACCGCTGAGGTTCCATGCGCTTCCCCGTCAGGCACGTGATCCTCGACCGCGATGGCGTTCTCAACGCCGAGCCGCCCGATGGTGGCTACGTCACGGACTGGACGCAATGGCGATGGCTGCCCGGCGTGCTCGAGGGCCTGGCCATGCTCAGTTCGGAGCGGCTGTGCATCTCGGTCGCCACCAACCAATCCTGTGTCGGTCGCGGCCTCGTCACGCGCAACGAACTGGATGGCATCCATGCGCGCATGGTCGACGAAGCCGCACAGGCAGGCGCCACCATCGACCATGTGTTCGTGTGTCCGCACGCGCCGGCGCAGGGATGCGCCTGCCGCAAGCCCGCCCCGGGACTGCTTCTGGAAGCGATGCAAGCCAGCGGGATCCCCCGTTACGAGGCGATTGTTGTGGGCGATGACGTTCGCGACCTCCAGGCTGCAAAGGCTGCCGGAATTCACGCGGCTCTTGTGCGAACCGGGAAAGGCACCTTGGCCGAAGCGTCGATCACCGGCACCGAGTTGTCCGTTTTCGACGACCTCCGCGCATTCACGTCCGCGCTCCTGTCCAATTCGATGACACTGGTGAAACCGGGGACCGCATGAACATCCTCTCGATTTTCGAAGAGCACAATGCAGTGATGCTCGAGGCTGCACGGCTTTCTCCGTTGCTCGAAGAAGCCATTGGCGTCCTGCAGGCATGTCTGGCATCGGGACACAAGATCCTCGTGTGCGGCAATGGAGGCAGCGCGGCATCGGCGCAGCACTTCGCGGCCGAACTGGTTTGCCGATTCCGCGCCGATCGGCGGGCGCTGGCGGCGGTCGCCCTGACCTCGGACACGATGGCCCTGACGGCAATCGGGAACGACTACGGTTATGACCGCGTTTTCGCGCGCCAGGTCGAAGCCATCGCGGCACCCGGCGACGTACTGGTTGCGCTCAGCACCAGCGGAAATTCGCAGAATGTCCTTGTCGCGGTGGAAACTGCGCGTTCGCTCGGATGCAAGATCATCGCCTTGACGGGCATGAACGGCGGTGCGCTGGCGCCACTCGCGGATCTCTCGTTGAAAGCGCCATCGCCGGTCGTGGCGCGGATCCAGGAAGTCCACGACGTCTGGATCCACGTTTTGGCGCAAGCGCTCGAAGAACACGTCGACGGATAACCTGCCCATGCACGCATCGGACGGAAGCTTCGACCAGCACTCCCTGACCCGCATTTTCAGCCGCGTGCAGGATCTTGCGGTGTGGGTCGTGGGCGACATCATGCTCGACGAATACGCCATCGGCGACGTGGCACGCATTTCCCCGGAGGCACCCGTGCCCGTGGTGCGCGTGCAGCGCGTTGAGGACCGCCTCGGTGGCGCCGCCAACGTGGCGCGTCAAGTGGCCATCCTTGGCGCGCACGTCACGCTTGCGGGAACGGTGGGGAACGATCTTGCGGGCCGTTGCATCCTTGGTCTGTGCCAGGAATCGGGTATCGACACCCGCGCGATGCGGCAACTCGACGCGCGGCAGACCTCGCGCAAGCTGCGTGGTCTTGCCCGCAATCAGCAACTGGTGCGGCTCGACTGGGAAGACACCTCGCCCTGTCCGACCGATGCGGTGCAGTGGATGATCGAGCGTCTGCAGCAAGGTCGTGTCCCGGATGTCATCATCCTGAGCGATTATGCCAAGGGCGTACTGACGCCGGCGTTCGTTGGCAGCATTCGGGGGATCGCCGCGTCCGCCGGCATTCGCATCGTGGTCGATCCCAAGCAGAGAGATTTCGGCGCGTATCGGGGTGCGCGCATCCTCACTCCCAACGTGCACGAACTGGAGACAGCCGCGGGTAAGACTTTCGACCCGACCGATACCACGTCCATCGCCGCATGCGCACAATCCCTTGCCGGCGATATCGGCGCCGACGCGCTGGTCGTGACGCGTGGCGGGCACGGCCTATTGGTGGCGCCGGCCCATGGCCCGCCTCACGCCATTTCCGCCCGTGGACGCTCGCTGTTCGATCCGACGGGCGCGGGCGATGCGGTCGTCGCGGTGCTGGCCACGACGCTCGCAGCCGGAGCGACACTCATTGAAGCGGCCACAATGGCCAACGCTGCCGCCGGCATCACCGTCGGAGAAATCGGGACCGTCAGCGTCACGGCGAATGAAATCGTCGAGTTCCTGGGCGGTGAAAGCGTGCACAAGCTGATCGATCCTGGCCAACTCGTGGCCAAGCTCGAGAACTGGCGAAATGCGGGCAAACGCATCGTGTTCACCAATGGATGCTTCGACCTGTTCCACGCGGGGCACCTCTCGCTGCTGCATCAGGCTGCGCAACACGGAGACATCCTGATCGTGGCGGTGAACAGCGACGCGTCCGTGCGCAGGCTCAAGGGATCCGACCGACCGCTGATCGCCGAACGCGAGCGTGCCGCGGTGCTGGCTGCGCTGGATTGCGTCGATGCCGTCACGATCTTCGAGGAAGACACACCGCTGAACGTGTTGCAGGCGATCCGCCCCGACATCCTGGTGAAAGGCGAGGACTACCGCGTGGACCAGGTAGTGGGCCGTGAGCTGGTGGAATCTGCCGGCGGACGTGTCGTTCTGGTGCCGCTGCTGCCCGGGAAATCCACGACCGCGCTGATCGATCGCATCGCGAATCGCAGTGCCGGGCACTGAACACGCTCGAGAATCGCGCGCGCAGCAGGATTCTCGCACCGCAAACGTCTGGACCACCCTGGTCCTGTTTACACTGCTTCGCAGAATGCCTGCAACGCGTTGTTGAATGTCGCGCTCGGCCGCATTGCGGCGCTCACCTTCTGCATGTCGGGGCGATAGTAGCCGCCGAGTTCCACCGGCTTGCCCTGCGCACCGTTCAATTCGCGGATGATGGTGTCCTCTTCGGCTTCCAGCGTGTCGGCGAGCTTGCCGAAAACGCTCGCGAGTTCGGCGTCGTCCTGCTGCTCGGCCAACGCGCGCGCCCAGTACATCGCGAGATAGAAATGGCTGCCGCGGTTGTCGATTTCGCCGACCTTGCGCGCGGGCGACTTGTCGTTTTCGAGGAAACACCCGATCGCCTTGTCCAGCGCATCCGCCAATACCTGCGCGCGCGGATTGTCGAATGCACGTGCGAGATGTTCCAGTGACGCGCCCAGCGCCAGGAATTCCCCCAGCGAATCCCAGCGCAGGTAGTCCTCGGCGACGAACTGCTGCACGTGTTTGGGCGCCGAACCGCCCGCGCCGGTCTCGAACAGGCCGCCGCCCGCCATCAGCGGCACGATCGACAGCATTTTGGCGCTGGTGCCGAGTTCCATGATCGGGAACAGGTCGGTGAGGTAGTCGCGCAGCACGTTGCCGGTCACCGAAATGGTGTCTTCGCCGTTGCGGATGCGCGCGAGCGAAAACCGCATCGCGTCTTCCGGCGCGAGGATGCGGATCTCGAGGCCCGATGTGTCGTGGTCCTTCAGATAGCGCTCGACCTTGACGATCACCTGCGCGTCGTGTGCGCGCTGCCTGTCCAGCCAGAACACCGCCGGCGTGTTCGAAATGCGCGCGCGCGACACCGCCAGCTTCACCCAGTCGGCAACCGGCGCGTCCTTGGTCTGGCACATGCGCCAGATGTCGCCGGCTTCGACGTCGTGCTCGAAAACCACGTTCCCGTCCTGATCGGTGACCCGCACCACGCCGTCGACCGGCATCTGGAAAGTCTTGTCGTGCGAGCCGTATTCCTCGGCCTTGTCGGCCATCAGCCCGACGTTGGGCACGCTGCCCATGGTGGCCGGATCGAATGCACCGTTGGCCTTGCAATCCTCGATCATCACTTCGTAGATGCCGGCGTAACTGCGGTCCGGGATGATGGCCTTGCAATCCTGGCGCTCGCCGTCGGCGTTCCACATCTTGCCGGAGTCGCGGATCATCGCCGGCATCGACGCGTCGATGATCACGTCCGACGGTACGTGCAGGTTGGTGATGCCCTTGTCGGAATCGACCATCGCCAGCTTCGGTCGATTGCCGTACTGCACGTCGATGTCGTCCTTGATCGCGGCCTGCTGTTCTTCCGGCATCTTCGCGAGGCACGCGTAGAGATCGCCCAGCCCGTTGTTGGGATTGAAGCCGGCTGCCTTGAGCGCATCGCCGTGCGCCGTCAGCACGTCGCGGAAGAATTCCTCCACCACCACGCCGAACATGATCGGATCGGACACCTTCATCATGGTGGCCTTGAAGTGCACCGAGAACAGCACGCCCGCCGCGCGCGCGTTGGCGATCTGCGCGTCGATGAACGCCGCGAGGGCGCGGCGCGACATCACCGCGGCGTCGACGATCTCGCCGGCCTGCACCTTGATGCCTTCCTTCAATACGCGCTGCTTGCCATCGGCGCCATCCAGCACGATCTTCAGCGCATCCACCTTGGCCAGCGTCGCCGATTTTTCGGTGCCGTAGAAATCGTTGGCTTCCATGTGCGCGACATGGGTTTTGGAATCAGCACTCCACTTGCCCATCTTGTGCGGGTGCTTGCGCGCGTAATCCTTCACCGACGGCGGCGCGCGCCGGTCGGAATTGCCCTGGCGCAGCACCGGATTCACCGCGCTGCCCTTGACCTTGTCGTAGCGCGTCTTGATGTCGCGCTCGGTGTCGTTCTTCGGCTCGTCCGGATAATCCGGCAGCGCGCAGCCCTTCCCCTGCAATTCGCGGATCGCGGCCTTCAGCTGCGGCAGCGAGGCCGAGATGTTGGGCAGCTTGATGATGTTGGCTTCGGCGGTGAGCGCGAGCTTGCCGAGTTCGGCCAGATCGTCGGCGACTTTCTGGTCCGTCTTCAGCGCGTTCGGGAACTGCGCCAGGGTGCGTCCCGCCAGCGAGATGTCGCGGGTTTCCAGTTCGACGCCCGCCGACCCGGTGAAGGCCTCGATGATCGGCAGCAGCGACGCCGTGGCCAGGAACGGCGCTTCGTCGGTCAGGGTGTAGATGATCTTGGACATGCAAGGCTCCGTGGACGCAACGCACAAACCGCCATTGTCGCGGGTTGTGCCGGTCCCGCCAAGCAGCCGCGCGCGGGCATCGAACCCCTTCGAATGACCTTGTGGGCGGGTCCTGCGATCATTGCACCATGCGCATCCTTCCCGTCGCATTCGCGTTGCTGATCTTCTGCGCGGGCGCGAACGCACAAACCGCCACGTCCACACCGCCCGCCGCGGCGTCCTCGATCACGACGTTGCAGGCGGTCACCGTCACCGGCGTGATGCCGGGTCCGGGCTTGTGGAAGGTCACGCGCGGCGATCACGTGTTGTGGATCCTCGGCGTGGTGCCGACGCTGCCCGCCGGCGCCGCGTGGCGTTCCAGCCAGGTCGCGCAGACCATCGCCGCTTCGCAGGCAGTGCTCGAAGCGCCCGGCGTGAAGTTGAAGGTCGACACCAACTGGTTCGGCAAGTTGTTCCTGCTGCCGACGCTGTATCGCGCGCAGCGCAACCCCGATGGCAAGACCCTGCACGACGTGCTGCCGCCCGCGACCTACGCGCGCTGGTACGACGCCCGCCAGCACTACTTCGGCGATGATTACTCGATCGAGCGCTACCGCCCGATCGTGGCCGCCTGGAAATTGATGAAGCAGGCGATGAAGGCGAACGGCTTGCGCAACAACGGCGAAGTCACCGGCGCGGTGGAAGCAATGGCCAAGCAGCACGGCGTGAAACTCGTGAAGCCCGAGACCACGCTGGAAATCAAGGAACCGCGCCAGGCGGTGAAGGCATTCGCGGCCTCCAACCTGGACGGCATCGCCTGCCTCGACGTGGTGCTGGATGCGGTCGAACACGAACTGCCCAACTTCCGCGCGCGCGCCAACGCGTGGGCGACGGGCGACATCGACACGCTGCGCAAGGTACCCGAAGGCGCGTATCGCGACACCTGTCGTTCGGCGATCACCGGCGCGGGATTCGCCAAGGCGCTCGGCATCGGCAACCTGCCGATGCGCGTGGAAGGCACGTGGCTGGCGGCCGCGGACGCTGCGTTGGCGTCGAATGCGCAGAGTTTCGCGGTGCTGCCGATGCACGATCTGCTGGACGCGAACGGTTACCTCGCCGCGCTGCAGGCGCGCGGCTATATCGTCACGGCCCCGGACACCGGAGATGCAAGCGCTACCGATCCCGCCCCGGCCGCGAGCGCCGCGCCGGTACCCGCGTCGTCGACGCACTGAGGCGCGCGCACATGCTCGTCCTGTTCAACAAACCCTTCAACGTGTTGTGCCAGTTCACCGACCGCAGCACGCCGCCGCGCCGCACGCTGGCGGAGTTCGGGCTGCCGCCGCGCGCCTACCCGGCCGGCCGTCTCGATTACGACAGCGAAGGCTTGTTGCTGCTGACCGACGACGGCGCGCTCGCGCATCGCATCACCGATCCGCGCCACAAGCAGCCGAAGACATACCTCGCGCAGGTGGAAGGCACGCCCGACGATGCGGCTCTGCAACGCCTGCGCGATGGCGTGACGTTGAACGATGGCGCGACGCTTCCCGCGGATGCACGCATGCTCGAGCATGCGCCGGCATGGTTGTGGCCGCGCGATCCGCCGGTGCGTTTTCGCAAGACGGTGCCGGATGCATGGATCGAGCTGACGATCCGCGAAGGCCGCAACCGCCAGGTGCGGCGCATGACGGCCGCCGTCGGCTTGCCCACGCTGCGGCTGGTGCGCACGCGCGTCGACGATCAGGTGCTGGGCGATCTCGCGCCCGGCGCGCACCGCGTCATCGAATCGCATGTCACGCTTCGTCGAGGAGGAACGCCGCGATGAGCTTCAAGGACCATTTCTCCCGCCACGCCAATCTCTACGCGAAGGCGCGGCCGCATTATCCCGAAGCGCTGTTCGACTGGATCGCCGGCGAAGCGCCCGCGCGCGATCGTGCGTGGGACGCCGGCTGCGGCAATGGCCAGGCCAGCATGGCGCTGGCGCAGCGCTTCGAACGCGTGATCGCGACCGACCCGAGCGCGCAGCAACTCGAGAATGCGGTTGCGCACCCGCGCGTCGAGTACCGCAACGAGCCGCGGAACCTTTCCGCGCAAGCCGGATACGCCACGGGCATCGATGCGCGTTCGATCGACGCGATCACCGTCGCCCAGGCGCTGCACTGGTTCGACCTGCCGGCCTTCGTTGCGGAAGTTCGCCGCGTCGCGAAACCGGGCGCGCTGTTCGCGGCGTGGTGCTACGCAAACTGCAGCGTCACGCCCGCCGTGGACGCCGTGATCGCGCATTTGTACGACGACATCCTCGGCGCGTACTGGCCACCCGAACGCGCCCTGGTGGACGAACGCTACGCTTCGCTGGATATTCCGTTCGCGCCCGTGGCGGCGCCAGCGTTCGAGATGCGCGTCGACTGGACGGCGCATCAACTGCTCGCCTACCTCACCTCATGGTCGGCGGCGCAGCGCTATTCCAAGGCCACGGGGCACGACGCCGTCGCCGCGATCACGGATGAACTGCTCGCCGCTTGGCACGCTCCCGAGCACCTGCGGCCGGTGCGCTGGACGCTCGCCATGCGCGCGGGACGCGTCGAATAAGCTATGCGGGCAGTCCGAAGAACGCGCGCGATGTTGCGGTCGCGTTCGTGGCCGTTACTTCCGCTGCTTCGCCACGCTCACGCGCAACGGCCTCGCAGATGTGCGCGAGATGCATCGGCTCGTTGCGCCGATCCGACGGTTGCGGGCGGAGGTCGCGCGGCAGCAGATAGGGCGCGTCGGTTTCCAGCAGCAAACGGTCCGCGGGAATCTCGCGCACCAGTTCGCGCAGGTGCACGCCGCGGCGTTCATCGCAGATCCAGCCGGTGATGCCGATGTGGCAATCGAGATCGAGGTAATCGAACAGCGCGCGCCTGTCGTCGGTGAAGCAGTGCACCACCACCGCCGGTACGAGGTCGCGCGCGGTTTTCAACAGCGCCAGGAAATCGTCGTGTGCATCGCGCTGGTGCAGGAACAGCGGCATCTGCAGGTCGGCCGCGATCGCGAGTTGCCTCTCGAACGCGGCGCGCTGCGCCGGCCGCGGCGACAGGTCGCGAAAATAATCGAGGCCGGTTTCGCCGACCGCGAGCACTTCCGGCTCGATCGCGAGTGTGCGCAACAATGCATCCGTGACGGAACCGTAATCGCCCGCATGATGCGGATGCATGCCCGCCGTCGCGTAGAGGACGCCGGGATGCGCGCGCGCCAGTTCCAGCGCATGTTCGCTGCCCGCGCGCGATGCGCCGGTCACGATCATTTTTTCCACGCCGACCTTGCGTGCGCGCTCCAGTACCGCGGCGAGATCGCGGCGAAACGATTCGTGGGTGAGATTGGCGCCGATGTCGATCAGTTGCATGGGTAATGTTCCGAACGGAGTTCTGTGCCATCCATTCGCGCTGGAGCGTAGCGGCTCAAGCTCACGGAGTCGAAGTGCAGCCACGCACTTCGGCTAGCTCACGCCTGAAAACGCGCCCATCCATGGCCGTTCCCATTTCGATGCTACGGGCCTGCGCTCAGGACGAACGCGAACTCAAAAAAGAGCCGGCGCAGGGCCGGCTCAAGTGTGGAACTTCGTGCGCGCGCTCAGTGCGTGCCTTCGGCCTCGACCACGACGCGGCGGTTGGGCGCGAGGCACGCGATCAGTTTCGCGCGGTTGTTGTCGTTGCAGGTCGTGACCGGATCCGCTTCACCACGGCCCTCGGCGTCGATGCGGTCGGACGCGATGCCTTTGCCCGCGAGGTAATCGCGCACCATCGCCGCACGGCGTTCGGACAACGTCTGGTTGTATTGCGTGCTGCCGAGGCGGTCGGTGTAACCGATCACGTGGATGTGCTCGGCCTTCGCATCGGGCGCGGTGAGCTTCTGCGCCAGATCGTCGAGTTCTGCGCGCCCTTGCGGCTTGATGTCGGACAGCTTGTATTTGTCGAACGCGAACAAGGCATCGGTGGACAGCGTGAAATGCTCGACCTGCGGCGCGGCCTTCGCGGGCGCAGTCAGGAAATCCGCGCACGCTTCGGGATTCCAGTAGAAGCTGCGTGCGATCTTGTCGTCGTCGAACAGGATCTTGTACTCGCACTGCGTCACCGCGCCGTCCTTGCGGAAGTTGAACACGTAATTCCATTCACGCACGCCGGCGAAGCCTTCATTGAAATGCGGCGCACCGATCAGCGCGATGATCTGGTTCTTGTTCAAGCCGGCCTGCACCTGGCGCAGGTTGTCGAGGTTCGGGAAGGTGCCGCCGCGATGCAGCGGATTGGCATCCGAAGGCTGCGGCCACACCAGTTGCTGTGCGTGCGAGCCGTCCTTCGTGATGCCATGACTCAAGCTGCCGCAGCCGGCGAGTACGCCCGCGGTCAATAGTACAACGGCGAGCACGGCGCATTTGTGCGATGAATTTCCCACGATGTTTTCTCCCATTGTTTTTTGAGGAACACCGGGCACCCACGCGCGGTGGATGCCCGGCGTCGCCTTGATCACCACACGATGCCGGCGCCGACGCCCGCACCGACGTCGCCGCGCGTGTCGGAGCTGACGTTTGCCTTGAGGATGAAACGGCCGCTTTCCGAGATCTTCGACATGCCGACCGCGATGCCCGCTTCGCCATGGAATGAACCCATGCCCACGCCCAGCGAACTCTGGTTCGGTGCGTAGGGCTGCGGCAGGCTGGCCGCCGCGATCGCCGAAGCGATGCCTGCATTCGCACGGTTACCGATCTGGGTCAGGCTACCCTGCAGTTCGTTGTAGCGCTGGTCGGTGTAGTTGTTGGCCGAGGTGACGGCACCGGCGATCGCGGTGTTCATCTGCCCGACGTTCACCGCATCGCCGTTGGCCGTGCCGGCACCGACGTTGTGGATCACGGTCGGTCCCGTGCCACCCGGATTCAGCGTGATGCTGTTGTAGTCGGTGCTGCCGTCGCTGTTGGTGTCGTATTGCACACCGCCCGCCTGCGCCTGCTTCAACTGGCTGACGTTGACCGCGTCGGTCGCCGCGGTGCCCGCGGCGACGTTGGTGATCTTGCGCTGGTTGCCCGCGGAACCCACCGACACGGTGTTGGCGCCGGTCGCAACCGAGCCTGCGCCGAGTGCCACGCTGTTGTCGCCGGTCGCCTGCGCGCCATCACCAATCGCGGTGCTGCCTGTTCCGTTGGCCGTGGAGGACGTGCCCACCGCGGTGCTCTGGTTGCCGCTCGCGGTGCTGCCGTTGCCGATCGCGAGGCTGTCGTTGCCGGACGCGGTGGCATTCGCGCCGCCCGCCGCCGAGTTGATGCCCGTCGGCGAAGGCGAACCGGTGCTGTCCGCACTGGTCTGGAACTCGCCGCTGCCACCCTGGTTGATGGTGTTGATCTGCTGCTGGATGCCTCCGACCGCCTGGTTGGTCGCGTACAACTGCGAGCCGTTCACCGCGTCGGTGCTGGTCGCGCTGACGCGGCCGGCCGCAACGTTGGTGATCTGCCGCTCGTTGCCGGCGCTGCCGACGCTCACCACGCTGGCCGGATTGCCACCCGCGTAGCTGTAGGTCACGCCGTTGATCACGCCGGTCGGCGTCGGGTTCGCGGCCGCCGTCACCGAGCCGTCGCCCAGCGCCACGTCATCCGCGTTGTTGGCCACGGCGTTGGCGCCGAGCGCAAGGCTGCGGTCACCCAGCGCGTTCGCGCTGTCACCCAAGGCGGCGGACGAATAGCCTTGCGCGGCTGCGAACGCACCCACGGCCGTGGAATAGGTTCCGCTCGCGATCGACGTGGTGCCGAGTGCCACCGAGCCATCGCCCGACGCCGACGCAGCATGACCCAGCGCCGCCGACGCGTAGCCCGACGCACTGGCTTGTGCACCAATGGCCGTGGCGTAGCTCGCGGTTGCGCGGGCATAGCCACCCAGCGCCATCGCATAGTTGGTGTCTGCTTTGGGATTGCCGACATACGCATGATCGCCAATCGCGATGCTGCCCTTGGCGGCGTATTTGCTGCCGCTGTAGCGGTTGCCGCCAACGTAGGCAGAGTTGCCGATGGCGATGCTGTTGCTGTCATCACCGCCGATACTGCCGACCCACGCGTTGTTGCCAAGTGCCATGCTGTTGGTGACATTGCCGGCGAGCGTGTCCACGGCAGCATGACTGCCGAAGGCCACGCTGTAGGCGCCCGCCGCGATGGCGTAGGAACCTGCGGCCGTCGCGTAATCACCGCGTGCCGACGCAGCCACGCCTGCCGCCATGGAATCGACGCCGGTCGCGCCATCATTGTTGTAGTTGGCCCGCTGCGTGCCGCCGTCATTGACGCTGAAGTAATGCGTCTTCGCACCGGCCACCGCCGTGTCGAGTTGGCTCACGTTCACCGCATCGGTCGCGGCGGTACCGTCGGACACGCCGTGGATCTGGTTGCCGCCGTTGTCGAGGCCGCTGCTGGTCAGGCTCACCGTTCCATTCGCGCCACCGATGATCGTCAGGCCGTTGGTGTCCATCGTGGTGTTGCCGGCCGTCACGCTGGTCAAGCCCGTCAACACCGGGTTCAACCCGATCGCCACGTTGGTACCGTTTTGCGTCGCGACGATGTTGTCGCCCGCGGTCAGCGTCATGGTCTGTCCGGGGCCGACGTTCGCGATGCTCGTGCCATTCGCCACGCCCGTGCCGGTCGCGGCCGTCGTCACGTTCCAGCCTTCGTTCGCGACGCTGCTGACCGCGTCGACGGCCTGGTTGGTGGCGTACAACTGCGAGCCGTTCACCGCGTCGGTGCTGTTCTGGTTCAACTGCCCGGCCGCGACGTTGGTGATCTGCCGCTCGTTGCCGACACTGCCGACGCTCACCACGCTTTGCGGATTGCTGCCCGCAAAGTTGTAGAGCGTGCCGCCGATCACCGCGCTGGCGGTCGGGTTGGCGGCCGCGGTCACGCTGTTCGCACCCAGCGCCACGTCGTTGGCGTTGTTGGCGCTGGCGTGTGCGCCGAGCGCCGTGGTGTAACTGGCGGATGCCGTGGCGTAAGCGCCCATCGCCATTGCGTCACTGGTATTCTCGTTCGGGTTGCCCACGTAGGCGTGATTGCCGAGCGCGATGCTGTTGCTGGCGGCGTATTTGCTTGTGCTGCCGCGACGGCCGCCGACGTAAGCCGAGTTGCCGATTGCAATGCTGTTGCTGTCATCTCCGCCGAAGCTGCCGACCGATGCGTTGTGGCCGAGGGCCATGCTGTTGGCAACATTGCCGATCGCAGTGGCCACGCTGGCGCCATCTCCGAACGCCGCGCTGTACGCGCCCCCCGCAAAGGCGCTGCCCACGGCCGTGGAATGACTGCCGTGTGCATACGCGCCGCCGCCAAGCGCGGTGCTGAAACCACCATCCGCGCGCGCACCGCTGCCCAACGCGCTGTCGGAACCAGCGGCCGAACCCGCATAGGCGCCGTTGCCGATCGCCACGCCGTTGTTGCCGAATGCCGGATTGCCGTTGCTGCCGGTCGCGGCGCCATTGCCGATCGCGACCGCGGCGGTGCCACCGCCGTAGGCGCCATTGCCGATGCCCACGCTGTAGTTGCCGCGCACCAGTGCACCGGTGCCGATCGCGCTGCTGTTGGTGCCCAGCGCATACGCGCCGTAACCGAATGCGGCGCTGTTGCCGCCGCGCGCCTGCGCCGCGTCGCCGACCGCGGTGCTGTTGGTGCCGATCGCGAACGATCCGGTGCCGAGGGCGGTGGCGTTGGTGGCGTAAGCCATCGCGTGCTGGCCCACTGCCGTGGCGTTGCCGGCGGTAGCGCTTGCGTCCACGCCTGCCGCCAGCGCACCCGTGGCGGTCGCGCCGTCATCGTTGTAGTTGCCGCCCTGCGTGCCGCCGTCGTTGACGCTGTAGTAATGCGTCTTCACGCCCGCAACAGCTACGTCCATCTGACCCAGGTTCACCGCGTCGGTCGGATCGGTGCCGTCCGCGACATTGACGATCTTGTTGCCGCCGTTGTCGAGGCCATTGTTCGTCAGGCTGACGGTGCCGTTCGCACCGCCCGTGATCGTCACACCGGTGTTGTCCATCACCGTGTTGCCGGTGGTCACGCTGGTGAACACCGGCGTGTCGGAGGTCGCGATGGTGAGATTGCCCGTGGTCGCATCCTGCGTCACCACGATGTTGGTGCCTTGCGCGACGTCCACCGTCGCACCCGGTGCGATGTTCACGGCCGTGCCGCCATTGGCCGACAGATTCCAACCTGCATTGGCGATCGCGCCGACGGCGTCGACGGCCTGGTTGGTCGCATACAACTGCGAACCGTTCACCGCGTCGGTACTGTTGGCGTTCAACTGCCCGGCGGCGACGTTGGTGACTTGGCGTTCGGCGCCCGCGGCACCCACGCTGACCACGCTGGACGGTGTGGCGCCGGCAAAATTGTAGGTCGTGCCATCGATCACCACGCTTGTCGTCGGATTGGCCGCACCCGCGACCGAGCCGGAACCCAGCGCGACCGAGCCGGCAAAGCCGCCATCGCTGGCGCCGTTGCCGATCGCCACGCCGTTGGTGCCGGTTGCACTGGCGGCGCCGCCGGCAAAACTGTCGGTGCCACTCGCGGTAGCGCCACGACCCAGTGCGGTACTGGAGGTGCCCGATGCAGTGGCGCGGTCGCCAAAGGCCGATGCACCCAACGCGGTGGCGGAAGAGTAATCACCGACGGCCGCCGAGTAACTTTGCGAGGCCACCGACAAGGTGCCGATCGCCGTGGCGATGGTGCCCGAGGCCGCCGCCTGCAACCCGAGCGCCACGCTGGCCACGCCGCTCGCGTTTGCGTTGTGGCCGAGCGCCGCGCTGTCGTCGGCACCGGCCGACGAACCCACACCGATCGCGTTGCTGTTGGAGCCCGTCGCACTGGCGGAATGGCCAAGGGCCACCGCGTTGGCGTTCGATGCGTTGCTGGATTGCCCGATCGCTACCGCGCCGTAAGTGCCGGTGGCTTGCGCCGAGCTGCCCAGCGCGACGGAGTAATCGCCCGTCGCGTGGCTCGCATAACCCGTGGCGGTGCTGAACTTCCCGGCGGCGTTGGCCCGGGTTCCGATGGCCGTCGAAACGTAGCCACCGGCCGAGGTGTCGTAGCCGTTGGCGGTGCCGAACTTCCCGGAGGCATTCGCCCTTGTGCCCAGCGCGGTCGACACATAACCGCTGGCCGAGGTGGCATAACCCGCGGCGGTGCTGAACTTGCCGCCGGCGTTGGCATTGTGGCCGAACGCGGCGCTTTCATCCGCGCCTGCGGACGAACCCACGCCGATCGCACTGCTGTTGCTGCCCGCCGCATTGGCGGAATTGCCGAGCGCGATGGCATTGGTGTTCGACGCCTTGCTGGCGGATCCGATCGCGACGGAACCATAGGCACCCGTGGCTTGCGCCGAAGTACCCAGCGCAACGTCGTTGGTATTGGAAGCCTGGCTCTGCGAGCCGATCGCCACCGAGTTCGCGCCGGAGGCCGCGGCGTACCAGCCCATCGCATTGGCGCCGTCGTTCGTCGCCGCAGAGCGGTCGCCGATCGCGTTGGCGCTACGGCCGCTGGCCGTGGAGATATTGCCGACCGCAGTCGCGAAGTCGCCGCTTGCGTGCGCAGCGTTGCCCACGGCGGTCGCCAGACTACCACCCGCGGTGGCGCCATTACCGACGGCGCTTGCGCCGGTGCCGCTGGCCGTCGCGTTCACGCCCGCAGCCAGCGCGTCGATGCCGGTGGCGCCGTCGTTGTTGTAGTTGCCGTCGGCCGTGTTGGCATCGTTGACGCTGTAGAAGTGCGTCTGATCCGTCGCCACCGAATTCGCCAGCGACTGCAGCTGGCTGACGTTCACCGCATCGGTCGGCGCGCCGCCCGCGGCGACGTTCGTGATGCGTCGCTCGCCGCCCGACGAACCGACGCTGACCACGTTGCTGCCGAGCGCCGTGCCGAAGATCGCACCCGTGCCCGGGTTGTACGAAGCAATCGTGGAAGCCGCGACCACGCTGCCATTGCCGAGCGCGACCGCACCATCGAGACCCGCGGCGATAGTGACGTTGTTGCCCAATACGAATGCATTGTTCGCGGCGACGGTGTTGTCGTTGCCGAGCGCGTAGCTGTCGTTGCCGGTGACCGTGTTCGGATCACCGAACGCGCCGGAACTCGCGCCGCTCACCACATTGCCGGTGCCGATGCTGATCGATTCCGCGCCCTGCGCCTGCGCGCCGCTGCCGAATGCGATGCTGCTGCCGCCCGTCGCTTGCGCGCCGTTGCCCAGCGCGATGTCTGCGCCGACCGCGCTGCCGGCGTAAGCGTTGGTGCCGATGGCGACCGCGTTGTTGCCGTAAGTGGGATGGGTAGAGCTGCCCGCATGCGCGAACATTCCCATCGCCACGGCGTTGTTGCCGTAAATGTAAGCGTGATCGCCCGCCGCGACGCCCGAATTGCCGTTGACCTGGCTATCAAATCCCAACGCTGCACTGTTGGTGCCGTGCGCATTCGCACCCGGGCCTACCGCGGTGTCATACGCGCCTGCGTAACTGCCCGGGCCGAGCGCGGCAGACCACTGGCCGAGTGCAAACGAGCCTTCGCCAACCGCGACGCTGTAGTTGCCGCCGCTGATAGCTTCATTGCCCAGGGCAACTCCCGCGTTCACGTTGGCGGTGGCGTTGTAGCCCATCGCAACCGATTTGTATCCCGACGTGGCCGCACGGCCGACAGCAACCGAGAAGTCGCCATTTGCGTGCGCGTGGTCACCCAGCGCCGCGCCCGAGAAGCCGGCGCCGGAACCATACCCAATCGCCGCGGAATAGTCGCCGGATGCAGTAGCGCCCTTGCCGACTGCCGTCGATGCGTTGCCCATGGCGCTTGCGCCGACGCCTGCCGCCAGTGCATCGGTACCGGTGGCACCATCGTTGTTGTAATTGCCATCCGTCGTGGTGCCATCTTTGACGCTGAAGAAATGCGTTTGGTCAGCCTGCAACGTGGCGATGTTGGAGGTGTTGGTGTTGACCTGCGTGCCGACGGCATACAACTGCGAACCGTTCACGGCATCGGTGCTGTTTTGCGCAATCGTGCCGGCGGCGACATTCTGGATTTGCCGTTCCTTGCCCGCCGAACCCACGCTCACCACGCCATTGGTATCGCTGGCCGCGGCGATCGTGCCGCCATTGATGGTGTACGGACCCACGGAGGGCGCGCGAGTGACGCTTCCCGCGCCCAACGCGACGTCATTGGCGGTAGTGCCCGCCGTCGCGCCGTCACCGATCGCGACGCCGAAATTCTTGCTGACGGTCGCGCCGCGGCCCACGGCAATGGCCGAGCTGCCGGTGCTGGAGCTTTGTCCACCAATCGCGATGGCGTCGGTGCCTGCGGCCTTCGCGCCCGCGGCCGCGTTGCCGCCCAGCGCGGTCGCGCCGGTGCCGGTGGCCTGCGTGTAGGTGGCAGCGGAAGTGCCGCCGGTGCCGATGGCGATGGCATTCGTCTGGTTCGCGAGCGCCGAAACACCGAACGCAATCGTCGTCGGCGCCGAAGCCCTGGAATTGGGACCGATGGCGAAAGAAGTATCCGCCGTGGCTGCCGCGCCGGTGCCAAGCGCGATCGACGAAAAGCCCATGGCATTCGCCTGCGCGCCGATGGCAATGTCGAACACACCATTCGGCGTGAACGTGCCGCTGGCACTGCTGCCGCTGAACGAGCCGCCGGCCATGGCCTGCGGACCCAGTGCGATCGACGCGTCACCCGCGACCGGCGTGTGATACACGTTGACGGCGATCGCGCTGCTGCCGGTCAGCAATGTGTACAGCTGCGCGCCGGTCATGCCGTTGTAGGTTGTGCCGTTGATCGTGACGTTGTTGTATGTCGCAGCCGCCACTTTGTTGAGATCGTCGCCGCCGACCGCGATACTGGAGTTGCCGCTGGCCTGCGCGTTGTTGCCAAGCGCGGTGGATTGATCGCCGGTTGCACCCGTATTCGCGCCGAGCGCGATGGACTGGTTGGTGGTGACGCCGCCGGCCGGATTCACGCCAGCCTGCGCGCCGCCGCCCAGTGCGGTGGACTGGCTGCCGAACGCCGAAGCCGTGTTGCCAATCGCGGTAGCGCCCGTGCCGTTGGCGTTCGTCGAACTGCCGAGTGCGAGGGAATTGGTGGTGCTTGCCGTGGCCGCACTGCCGATCGCGATCGCGTTGGTGCCCGAAGCCGTGGTCGCCGTGCTGGTCGTTCCATCGGTGGCGGAAGTCTGCGCGCTGCCGATCGCGATGCTGTCTTTGCCCGCCGTCCCCGCCAGCGTCGCCGCGCTGCCGATGCGCATGGAGTACGTGGCCGAGCCCTGGTCGCTCAACCCGAGTTTGCCGCCATTGACATAGAGTTCGTTCCCCAGCGTCAACGAATTCGAGCCGTTGCTTCCCGCCGGGTTGTAAAACAGCACTCGATTGGTCTGGGTCGCCTTGTCGGTGGTTCCGCACAGCGCCGCGTTGTTGCCGAGGCCCACCCAGTTTGCGGGCGCGCCCGTCGTATCGTTGAATTCGCTGCACCCATTGTCTGTTCCGTCATTGACGAAGATGCCCTGGTTCGCACCGGTGACGGCCTGGGCCAAGGCGGCCGGCGATGCCGCAACTCCTGCTGCCGCCAGGATCGCCAGGGCGAGCGCAGAGCGCTTCAAGCCCGAGCGGGTGGCCGACCCCGTGGAGCCGCTTCCACCGGAACCCTTGGCCAATTCGGAAACCGCCACGATCTGGCGGATGGAAGCGTTCCACACCAAGCTGTAAATCTTGTTCATTTCTGTTTTTCCTCGATGGTCAGGCGGCGTGCAGCGGCACCCGCGGGCGCACCCGAGGTGCGCCAGACGAATGACAGATGTGATTTCGGGAATACCCCCAACGAATTTTTATGCACGCCGCGTGCCAAACGCGACGGATGTCGCATTTCTTTACGTCCGTTCGCGAAGCTGTCGCAGTGGCGGAAATCGCGTGGGGAAAAGGCCGGCGCATTGCGCGGTGGTGTCCGCCGCTGGGCCATGAGGGCGATTTGCGCTTCTTGCGGCTTCCGTAGATCGTAGTGAGGCGTTTTTGGAAAACGACTCGCGCGTGCGTGACACGGACAGAATGCAGTTTCCGTTGCGGCTCCCACCCGACTCCAGCGCTATTCATCAATGACTGACGCTTTACCCATTACTCCGCTGCTGCCGCGCATCCGGGCGTCACTCGCCGCGCACACTCGCCTGGTGCTGGAAGCGCCGCCCGGCGCGGGCAAGACCACGCAGGTGCCGCCCGCGCTGCTCGACTCGCCGTGGCTGGGCGCAAGAAAAATCGTGATGCTGGAACCGCGCCGCATCGCGGCCCGTGCGGCAGCCGGATTCATGGCAGCGCAACGCGGCGAAGCGGTGGGGCAGACGATCGGTTACCGCATCCGCTTCGAGTCGCGCGTGTCCGCTGCAACCCGCATCGAAGTCGTCACCGAAGGCATATTGACGCGCATGTTGCAGGACGATCCGGAACTGCCGGACGTCGGTGCGATCGTGTTCGACGAGTTCCACGAGCGTCACCTGGCGGGTGATCTCGGCGCGGTGCTGGCGCTGGATGTGCAGGCGTCGCTGCGGCCCGACCTGCGCATCGTGGTGATGTCGGCGACGCTCGACGGCACGCGTGTCGCCGAGTGGCTGTCCGCGCCTGTGTTGCGCAGCGAAGGCCGCGCCTTTCCCGTCCGCATCGAATACCCGTCCGCGCGTCGCGGCGAAGGCGAGCTCCCGCATTTGCGGCGCGTCGTGCAGCAGACACTCGCCGAAACCGACGGCGACGTGCTGGTGTTCCTGCCCGGACGGCGCGAGATCGCGCAGGCGCAACGGATGCTGGAGGAATCCGCGGCGCAAATCGAGGTTCTTCCTTTGCACGGCGAACTGTCGCTGGCCGATCAGCAAGCCGCGCTGGCGCCGGGCGAACACGGTATTCGCCGCGTGATCCTCGCCACCAACGTCGCCGAATCCTCGATCACGGTGCCGGGTGTGCGCGTGGTGATCGACACGGGATTGGCGCGCGAACCGCGCTTCGATCCGAACTCGGGTTTCACGCGACTCGCAACGGTGAACATTTCCCAGGCTTCGGCCGACCAGCGCGCCGGCCGCGCGGGACGCGTCGCACCGGGCGTGGCCTGGCGGTTGTGGCCGGAGAGCAGGCGCCTCGAAGCCTCGCGCACGCCCGAGATCGCGCAAGCGGAATTGTCCGGGCTTGCGCTGGAACTCGCGGCGTGGGGCGTCGGCGCAGAAGCACCGTCGGCATTGCATTGGCTGGATGCGCCGCCGGTCGGCGCGATGGCTGCGGCACGCGATCTGCTGCAGCGGCTTGGCGCGATCGACGCCGAACTGCGCATCACCTCGCTCGGCCGCGACATGCTGCGCGTGGGTTCGACGCCGCGCATGGCTGCCGCGGCGCTGCGCGCTGCAGATCCGTTGCACCCGCTGGTCGCGGACCTGCTGGCACTGCTGGAAGCGCGTTCGCCGCTGCGCGGCGAATTCAATGACGATTTGCGCGCGCGCGTCGTCGTGCTGCATCGTTTTCGCGACGGCGGCGCGCGAACGGCACGCGATGCCGACACCGGCGCGCTGTCGGCCATCGAGCAAGCCGCGCGCGGCTGGCGCAAACGGCTCGGCATCCGCCATGGCGCCAGCGGCACGCCCGATGCGTTGAGCGTGGGCAATCTTTTGCTGCATGCCTTTCCCGACCGGGTTGCGAAGCAGGACGCGAAAGATCCGCGTCGCTACCAGCTTGCCAATGGCCGCGGCGCGCGCCTGCACGAAGCCTCCGTGCTTTTTGGCGAACCGTGGCTCGTCATCACCGAGGCCCGCTTTGATACCCGCGACAGTTTGATCCTTGCCGCTGCACCGTTCGATCCTGCGCTGCTGGAACGCGATTATCCGCAATGGTTCAAGCGCGAACGCGTGGTGCGGATGAATGCGAACGACGTGGTCGAAGCCTTCGAAGAAAGACGCTTCGATGCGATCGTGCTGGAACGCCGCGCCGTCGCCGTCACCGCGCAAGATGCGCTGCCCGGGCTGCTGGCGGCGATTCGCGCGCGCGGCATTGGCGCGCTGCCGTGGAGCGATGTGGCCACGCGCCTGCGCGCGCGTGTCGGATGGCTGCGCCGCGTGATGCCCGAGGCCGGCTTGCCGGATGTTTCCGATGCGGCGCTGCTGGATTCACTGGAGACATGGCTTGCGCCCACGCTGGCCGGCAAGCGCAAGCTGGACGCACTGTCGGCCGAAGACTTGTCGAACGCGTTGGCCGGATTGCTCGCCTGGCCGCAACGCAAGCTGCTGGACGAAGCCGCACCCGATGCGATCAGCGTGCCGAGCGGCATGACGCGCAGACTCGACTACGCCGCGGCCACGCACGGCGACGCCGAAATCACGTCACCGGTGCTGGCAGTGAAGCTGCAGGAGTTGTTCGGGCTTGCCGAAACGCCACGCGTCGCCCATGACCGCGTGCCGGTGATGCTGCACCTCTTGTCGCCGGGCGGGCGGCCGATCCAGGTCACGCAGGACCTGCGCGGCTTCTGGGACCGCACGTACGCCGAGGTGAAAAAGGAATTGAAGGGACGCTACCCGAAGCACCCATGGCCCGACGATCCATGGACCGCGGCGCCGACGCACCGGGCCAAACCACGCCGCTGATGCGTGGACTGCGCGCACTCCGGGAGAACATCCCCCGAGTCCGGATCGCATCCGCGATCTGGATCGGCCCCCTTGTTCCGAAGCGGGTGGACGGGTCGCCTGCACGCAGGCTCCTATTGCGAGTAACCCTGCCACGACGCCGGCCCCACCGCACCGCCACCGGTGTTGCCGAATACACCGGGATAGCGCTCGTTGGTCGGTTTGCCGTCGGGACCGAGCTCGGTGAACGCGCGAAGCTGCCGGCGTAACCCGGGAATTCCACCGGGCTTTCCCAACCCTCCTTGCTGACCGCCGACACGCCGAAGAAGTAGTCGTCGAGGATGATGTTCTTCAACACCACCGAATCGGCATCGCCCGCCTTCTGCACCTGCTGCCACTGCGGCGCGGTGGTTTCGCGCCACCACG
The DNA here is from genome assembly GCA_040388785.1 of Pseudomonadota bacterium. Lineage (GTDB taxonomy): Bacteria > Pseudomonadota > Gammaproteobacteria > Xanthomonadales > Rhodanobacteraceae > 66-474. The sequence continues at coordinate 95,127 of JAZKBD010000023.1, read as the reverse complement.
CGTTGTAACTCGCCGCGCCGGGTGACGGCTTCCACGACAGCGTGGTGTCGTATGCGACCGCGCCCTTCACGGTAAGGTCGGGCGGCGGTGGCGGCGCCATCGCCAGCGACGCCATCGTGATCGCGTCGAGCCGCGTGACATTGGCGAGGTAATCGAAGTCCACGCCGGAAATCACGTCGCCGTAGTGCACGCCGTTCTCCACGCGCACGTTCTGGTGCTGACGATCGTAATCCTCGTTCGATTCCGACAATCGCACCGCCGGAAAACCCTGCTCGAGGAACGGCACCTGGTCGCCCGAGCGGCCCCAGCGATCGGTGCGATAGACCATGCGCACGTGGAAGTCGTCGAGGTATTGGTCGGCCAGCGCCGCCATGTAGCGCGCGATGTTGCGCGAGGGCGAATCCACGCCGCCGCCGTGGTAGCGGCGGTACGCCGCCTGCTGCAGGGCCTCGTTGGACTTGGTGCCTTCGGAGAACACGCGGATGGTGTGCGGATCGTACGCGCCGTTGCCGCCGTGGTCGTTGCCCACCATGTCGTTGTTGAGGTCGGCCTCGACGTTCCAGCCGTGATCGACCGCATACTGCGCGATGATCTTGCCGCCGTACAGACCTTGTTCCTCGCCGGAATCGGCGGAGTACACCAGCGTCGCGGGGAACTTGTACTTCGACAGCACGCGCGCCGTTTCCATCAGCGCGGCGACACCCGCCGCGTCATCGTTGGCGCCGGGCGAATCGCCGGTCGCGTCCATCACGTCGCTGCGGCGCGAATCGAGGTGCGCGGTAATCACGATCACGCGATCCGGGTCGCTGGTGCCGCGCTGGATCGCGACGACATCCATCACCTCCGCGCCGGCCTTGGGCATGCGCTCGCCGGTGAACACCTGCGAGGGTTTGACGATTTCGAGGCAGCCGTTGCAGCCTTTTGAAATCGCCTCGAACTGCGCCGCCACCCAGCGCCGCGCCGCACCGATGCCGCGCGTTTTCGAAGTGGTGGTCGACAGCGTGTGGCGCGTGCCAAAGCCGACCAGCGCCGCGTCGGTCGCGTGCAGGTTGGACGCCTTCACCGCGCCGGCGATTTCGTGCAGTTCGGAATGGGTATTCACCGGTGGCGGCGCCGCCAAGGCAGCAGCGGTCAGGAAAGCGCCGGCGATGGCGGCGGACAGCGTACGGGTGCGCAGCATGACGTTTCCCTCCAAGGCAACCGCCCGAGGGTAGTCCTTTGCACACGCCGTTGCACGTGACGAAGGTCAGTGGTTGCCGGCTGCCAGGATCTGCGAGGCGCGCCACGCGGCGATGCGATGGTCGCCGGAAAGAAAATACGGCCACGTCTTGAACGGCGCCGCATCCACGGGTTCGGCGCTGCGATCGCTGGTCAAGAGAATGCCGTCGGGATGTGCGCGGCACCAGGCCTGCACCTGATCGTGTGGAATCCAGGGCAGCGGCTGGTGCAGGCGCCCGGTGTAACCGAACAAGCCGTTGTGCCATTCGACATGCGCGATCGCGACGTGTTCTGCCAAGGCCTCTTTCACGAATGTAGCTTCGGGTTCGACATTCAGCGACGGCAACAGCGCCAACGCACCTGCCAGCATTGCCGCCGAAACCAGTGCGGTGGCGGACAACGCCAGCGAACGCGCGTCGCGTCCCCACAGGCGCCACACCCCCACCGCAACGATCACCCCCACGCATGCGAACGCGCCGATTGCCGGTTGCGGCGGCCAACCGAATATCTTCGCCACCTGCCACGGCAATGCCGCCATGCCGATCGCGGCGAGCAGTGCCAGCAGCGCGAACAACCGCGGGCGCAAACGCGCACCGGTTTGTTGCAACAACCACGCACCCGCGAGCGCCCACGCGGGTAGCAGCGGCAACAGGTAATGGATCTGCTTGCCGCTGATCGCGCAGAACGCGACGAACGGCGCCACCCACCAGCACCACAGGAAACGCCCGAAACGGTCGCGCCACAATCCCGCCCATGCCGCACGCGGCGCACGCAACGCCAGCAACCACGGCAGCAGCAGCACCGGCACCAGCGGCAGGTACCACCACCACGGACGGTTGTGCGCGAAGCTGTGGGCGATGCGGCCCGTGACCTTGTCGAGCAAGGGCTGCCAATACGTCGGGCCCGCATACCACGCGGCTGGCAGCAGCCAGCACAGTGCAATGGCGACACCGATCAACAGTCCGGCCAGCAATGCGCCATACCAGCGCAGCTTGTTCGCACGCGCAGTGCCGCTCCACAGCGGCGCAAGGATGGCAACGGCAACGATGTGCAACAGCACCACCGGGCCCTTGGCGAGAATGCCGAGTCCGATCGCGATACCGAGGGCGATGATGCCGCGTGTCCATCGCCGGCTATCGAGATCCAGCAGCGCGTGCAGCGCACCCAGCACGCACCACGCCAGCAGCAGGTCGAACATGATCGCCGTGCTGAACACGGTGAAGCCGAGGCAGCCGGCCAGCAGCCACATTGCGTGATCCGCACCGCGCGCGTCCATCCCGAGCCGCGCGGCGAGACGGCGCAATGTCAACAACATGCCCAGCGCAACGACCAGCGCTTCCACGCGCGCGACCCAGGTGTGCACGCCCACGATCGTCCAGCCGCCCGCGATCAGCCAGAACAGCAACGGCGACTTGTCCGAATACCAGGCGCCATTGACCGTCGGCACCAGCCACTGCCCGGAGTTGAACATTTCCCATGCAGCGGTGAGGTAGCGCGTCTCGTCGATGGGGATCGGCGGGAACAGCACAGCCAGCGGCAGCAGCAGCACGAACCACAGCGCCAGCCAGCGCCACTCGGGATTGTGCGTGACGCGCGACGTGTTCGTTACCGCAGTCTTCATCGCGCGCAGGATAGCCGAAACGAAATCGCCGACCTCTCGGCCGGCGATTGACGTGCAGCCGGAAAAGTTATTTGCGACGCTTGCCGTTCTTGCCGCGCTGCGGATCGGCCGGCTCGCCCTTCTTGCCGAAGTCTTCCATCAGCGTCTTCATGTCTTCGGCGTGTTCCTCTTCCTGCGCCAGCACTTCTTCCAGCAGGCGCTTGGTGGTGGTGTCGCGGTCACCCACGTAATTGATGATTTCGCGGTAACTGTCGATCGCGATGCGCTCGGCGACCAGGTTCTCCTCGATCATCGAGGGCAGGTCTTCCGGCACCACGAATTCGGCGTGGCTGCGCGTCGTCAATCCGGTCGGTTCGAAGTTGGGCGTGCCATCCAGCTGCGTGATGCGTTCGGCGATGCGGTCGGCGTGGCCCTGCTCCTCGTTGGCGTGCTCCAGGAACTCCGCCGCCACGCTCTTGGCGTTGATGCCGGACGCAAGGAAATAGTGCGCCTTGTAGCGCAGCGTGCAGACGATCTCGGTTGCCAGCGCTTCATTCAACAGCTTCAGCACCGTGTCGCGATCCAGCGTGTAGCTTTCCGTCACCGCGCCGCGCTTGATGTGCTCGCGCGCCCGCTCGCGAATGGTCTTGATGTCCGTCAGAAACGGCTGATTCTTGGTGGCCATGCCGGAACTCCTTCGTGATCTGCCCTGCGGGACGTTTCAGTCTACCCTCGCGTTCGTGAAGGCCACCAACACATTGTTTCGATCGCGTCCATTGGCGCAGGCTATCAAGCGCGCCGGTAAACATCGCCACCTTGGGCGCGAAACTCGGCGGCTTTCTCGGTCATGCCTTCATCCAGCGCCGTGATCGCTTCGACGCCGTGTTCGCGTGCGTAATCGCGAACATCTTGCGTGATCTTCATCGAGCAGAACTTCGGACCGCACATCGAGCAGAAGTGCGCGGTCTTGGCGGCGTCCTTGGGCAGGGTTTCGTCGTGGAATTCCTTGGCCTTGTCGGGATCGAGGCCCAGGTTGAACTGGTCTTCCCAGCGGAATTCGAAGCGCGCCTTCGACAGCGCGTTGTCACGCGCCTGCGCACCCGGATGGCCCTTGCCGAGGTCGGCCGCGTGCGCGGCGATCTTGTAGGCGACGATGCCTTCGCGCACGTCGTTCTTGTCCGGAAGACCCAAATGTTCCTTGGGCGTGACGTAGCAGAGCATCGCGGTGCCGTACCAGCCGATCATCGCGGCGCCGATCGCCGAAGTGATGTGGTCGTAGCCCGGCGCGATGTCGGTGGTGAGCGGCCCCAGCGTGTAGAACGGCGCCTCGTGGCACTTGTCGAGCTGCCGCTCCATGTTCTCCTTGATGAGGTGCATCGGCACGTGACCGGGGCCTTCGATCATCACCTGCACGTCGTGCTTCCAGGCGATGTCGGTGAGTTCGCCCAGCGTGTCGAGTTCGGCGAACTGAGCCTCGTCGTTGGCGTCGGCGATGCAGCCGGGGCGCAGGCCGTCGCCCAGCGAGAAGGCGACGTCGTACGCCTGCATGATTTCGCACATTTCCTCGAAGTGCGTATAGAGGAACGATTCCTTGTGGTGCGCGAGGCACCACTTGGCCATGATCGAACCGCCGCGCGAGACGATGCCGGTGACGCGTTTCGCGGTCAGCGGCACGAAGCGCAGCAGTACGCCCGCGTGGATCGTGAAGTAGTCCACGCCCTGTTCGGCCTGCTCGATCAGGGTGTCGCGGAACAGTTCCCAGGTGAGTTCCTCGGCCGCGCCGCCGACCTTTTCCAGCGCCTGGTAGATCGGCACCGTGCCGATCGGCACCGGCGAATTGCGCATGATCCATTCGCGCGTTTCATGGATGTACTTGCCGGTGGAAAGATCCATCACGGTGTCGCCGCCCCAGCGGATCGACCAGACCATCTTTTCGACTTCCTCCGCGATGGAAGACGTGACGGCGGACGTGCCGATGTTGGCGTTGATCTTGGTGAGGAAATTGCGGCCGATGATCATCGGCTCGGTTTCGGGATGGTTGATGTTGCACGGGATGATCGCGCGGCCGCGGGCGACTTCGTCGCGCACGAATTCGGGCGTGATTTCGCGTGGGATCGATGCACCGAAGGATTGGCCCGGGTGCTGCTGCGCGAGCGCGCTGCCGCGCAGTGCTTCGAGTTGCTGATTTCCCCCCCGCGCCACAGCTTCTTCGCGGCGCAAATTTTCACGTGTTGCGATGAATTCCATCTCCGGTGTCACGATGCCGCGGCGCGCGTAGTGCATCTGGGTGACGTTGGCGCCCGCTTTCGCGCGGCGCGGTTTCGGCAGATTCGGGAAACGCACTTCGGCGAGTTGCGCCGCTTCGGCGTGGCGGCGGCCGAATTCGGACGTGCGGTTGGGCAGCGTTTCGGTATCGCCGCGCTCTTCGATCCACTTCGCGCGCAACTTGGGCAAACCGGCCACGAGGTCCGCCGTGAACGCCACATCCGTGTACGGGCCCGAGGTGTCGTACACCAGGAACGGCGCGTTCGCCTCGCTGCCGAACATCGCCGGCGTATCGGTCAGCGCGATTTCGCGCATCGGCACGCGAACATCATCGCGGCTGCCGCGCACGTAAATCTTGCGCGAGCCGCGGATCGGCGACGTGACCGTTTCGGAAAGGGTCTGCGCCTGGCGCAGCAGTTCGGAGGGTTGGGCATTCATCGGCGCGTCCTTCTGGGCGGACGAAGCGGCGGCGCCAGTCACACAGCGAACTTCGTGTGGCGAAGCTCCCTACACCGGTGCGAACCGGATCAGGTTCCAAGGGTATGTCTCAGCCGACGCGATCCTTCGCCTGCGGCACCCCCGCTTCAAGCGGTTATTGGAACACGTTTGACGCGTGAACGCGAATGACGCGCATCAACGCGGCGCGTACGCCCTGAGGAACATCTCCACCGTTGCCTGCACGTGCGCCTCGGCCTCCTCGCTGCTGGGCTGACCGCAACCGAAACACACGCGCGCGTGGTGCTCGCCTTTCAGCAGCGCGAAGAACTGGCTGGCGGCGCGATGGGTGTCGGCGATGTCGAGCTGGTGCGCATCGACCTCTTTCTGCAGCATCTCGGCCAGCGCGGCCTGCACCTGCATGGGGCCGGCTTCCCAGAACAACTTCGCCAGCTTGGGCGACTGCTGCGAACTCGCGACCAGCGTGCGGTGCAGGCCCAGCGCGCTATCGCTCATCATCATCGCGAAGAACGCGCGCGCCACCCCCAGCAACTGGCTGCGCACCGGTGCAGCGACGTCAACGTCGAACAGGTTTCGCGGCAGCAAGCCATCACATTTGCAGCGCACTGTTTCTACGAACAGTGCTTCCTTGCCGCCGAAGTGGCTGTACACGGTCAGTTTGGAAACGCCGGCTTCCGCCGCGACGGCATCCATACTGGTGCCTTCGAAGCCATGCTGCGGGAAGAGGCGCTTGGCCGCTTCCAGAATCGCGGCGCGCTTCTCCAGATCTTTCGGTCGCCCGGGACCACAACACCGTTCGGACGCGACGTTCATACCGATTCCTGCCTAATTCCAGTGACTTGCCAGATGCCGTTATTATACGCGCGAGTACACATTTTCTGCAGCGGCGTCCGTTTCGGGCGCCGTCCGCAGTGTCCGCCCGGTTGTCCGCGGACACGGCGGAGTCGCTCCGAACGCCTGCAGCAGATTGATCGGCAAAAGATTTTTGCGCGTGGGTGGCTGGCACGGATCGTGCCTCGCATGTCCCGCGCGGCGAATGACCGCCGTCATGTCGGCGCGGTGACTTCCGGCACTTCGTCGGCGCAACCGCAACCCGCAGTCTGTGTGCCGTTGCCCGCGACGACACGCGCACCTAAGCTTTTCGGTTTTTGGTACCCGATCAACACGCATGAACGAAGCAGGCATGAACATGAACCCTGAACTCACGGTTGCGCGTCGCAACATGGTCGAAAACCAGGTCCGCCCGTGGGAAGTGCTGGATGCCCGCGTGCTCGACGCGCTGGGCAAGTTGCCACGCGAAGCCTTCGTGCCCAAGGCCTACGCAGCCCTCGCCTACACCGACGTCGCGCTGCCCATCGGCCACGACGAAGTGATGCTGAAGCCCGCCGTGGAAGGCCGCATCCTGCAAGCGCTGCTGCCGGCGGCCGGCGAACACATCCTCGAAATCGGCACCGGCACCGGCTACTTCGCGGCCTGCCTCGCGCGCCTCTGCGCGCGCGTCACCAGCATCGATCATCGTGGCGACTTCATCGATGCGGCGCGCGCCCGATTGCATGCGCAAGGAATCGCCAACGTCGATTGCGTGCACGCGGATGCGCTGTCCGGCTACGCGCCGCTGGAAAAGTTCGATGCGATCGCCGTCACCGGCGCGGTCGCGACATTGCCCGCCGCGTTCGGCCAATGGCTGAAACCCGCGAGCCGGTTGTTTGTCATACGTGGCGTCGAACCCGCGATGCAGGCGGTGTTGCTGCAACGCGCGCCCGATGGCGGCTGGATCGAAGAGCGCCTGTTCGAAACCGATGCGCCATATCTCGCGGGCGCCGCACCGGCCCGTGCCTTCAGGTTGTGAAACCGGGGCGACGCCCCAGCAAGGATTCTTCGGCATGACCTCTCGCAACACGCCTCGCCCTTCCTTTGCGCTCCGCGCCTGCGCGCTCGCCGTCACGGCCGCACTCGGCTGCGCCCACGCGGCCACGGCGCATGCCGAAAACCTGATGGACGCCTACCGGCAGGCGCTGCAATCGGACCCGGTGCTCAAGCAGGCCGAGGCGCAACAGCGCATCGGCCGGGCCGGCGCGGCGATCTCGCTGGCGCCGCTGTTGCCGCAGATCAACGGCAGCGTTTCGCTGAATGACAATCACGGCACCCAGGGCCCGGCACTGATCGACAATCCGAACGGCACGACGCAGATCGTCAACCAGGTTGGCACCGGCGGGCGCTCGCGCAGCCAATCGGTGGGACTCAACCAAACGTTGTTCGACCTCGGCCAGTTCGAGGATTGGCGCGCCAGCAAGGCCAGCGCCCGCTCGACCGAAGCGCAATACGTGGCCGCGCAGCAGGACTTGATCCTGCGCGTGGCGCAGGCTTATTTCACCGTGCTGACCGATGCGGATCAGCTGAAATTCGCCGAAGCCAACGAGGCGTCGCTGAAGAAGCAGCTGGAGCAGGCGCAAGCCAAATACGACGTCGGCTTCGCCGCGATCACCGACGTGGCGGACGCCAAGGCGCAGCACGACGCGGCCGTCGCGCAGGTCATCAGCGCCAGGAATACCTTGTTCAACGATCGCGAAGCGCTGGCGCAAATCACGGGACAGCCTTCCGGTACGCTCGAAACGCTGACGCAAAACTTACCGCTGAATCCGCCGCAGCCCGACAACATGGACGAGTGGGTCAAGACCGCGCTGGCCAGCAACCCCTCACTGCAGTCGCAACGCGAGTTGTCCGAAGCCGCCCAGCACAGCGTCACGGCCGCGCATGCCGCGCATCTGCCGACATTGGGTGCGTCGGTCAGCTATTCGCATGACGCGTCATGGGGTGGCACCTCCAGCAATCTCAGGAACACCAGCGGCCTGCCAAGCAATCTCACCGACAGCCGCAGCTCGGGCACCGCGGTAGGCCTGGTGCTGAGCGTTCCGCTCTTCCAGGGCGGCGGCATCATCGCGCGCGAAAGACAGGCGATCGCTCAACGCGACCAGACCAACGACGTGCTGGAACAGGATCGTCGCAGCGTGGTCAGCAACACCCGCAATGCCTTCAACGCGATCGAGGCGGGCATCAGCTCGGTGGAAGCACAGAAGGCGGCGGTCGAATCCGCCAAGACCGCGCTGGATGCGACCCAGGCGGGCTACCAGATCGGCACCCGCACCATCGTGGATCTGCTGATCGCGCAACAGAATTACTTCCAGGCCCAGAGCGGTTACTCGCAGGCGCGCCACGCGTTCGTGGTCAACCAGCTCAACCTGAAATACGCCGCAGGCACGCTGTCGGTCAAGGACCTCGAAGCGGTCAATACCTTGCTGCAGTGACGGGCGCGCTTTCCCTGCGATAACGCGCGCGCGCGAAAATCCTGCCCAGCATCACCATCGTGCGCCGCACCGCACCGCGCTCGCGCACGCACACCGCGTGCGCGGCCGCGCCCATCCGCGCCAACTCTTTTGGATTGCGCAACAGCTCCTGCACGGCTGTACCCAGCGCCTGGGTGGAAACCACCCGGCGCGCAGCGCCGGCTTCGATCATCGTACGGGTGATTTCCTCGAAATTGAACGTGTACGGCCCGACCACCACGGGTTTGGACAGAGCCGCCGGTTCCAGCACGTTGTGGCCACCGATCGGCACCAGCGAGCCCGCGACGAAGGCGAGATCGCAGGCCGCGAAGTAGCGCATCATCACGCCCATGCCGTCGATCACCAGGCATTGGGTCTCGGGACTCGCATCGCCCGCGCCGTGCGTGGCGACGGCGAACCCGAGGTTTTGCGCGGCGTGTTCGACCGCCCGGAAACGTTCCGGATGGCGCGCCGCGATCAGCAACAGCGCATCCGGTATCCGCGATAGCACCGCCAGGTGCGCCTCGAACGCGGCCAGCTCCTCGCCCTCGTGCGTACTGGCGGCAAACCACACCGGTCGCGTTTCGCCCCACTGCACCCGCAGTTCGGCACCGCGCTCCCGCGCGCCTTTGGGCAATGGCATGTCGTATTTGAGGTTGCCGGAAACATGCACCCGCGCGGGATCCGCGCCGAGCGCGCGATAGCGGCGCGCATCCGCGTGCGACTGCGCCGCGACCAGTGCCACGTTGCGCAGCGCTTGCGCGACCAGCGCGCGGATCGGGCTGTAACCGCGCAGCGAACGTTCCGACAGGCGCGCATTCACCACCGCCAGCGGTATCCCGCGTTGCCCACACTGGTGGAACAGGTTGGGCCAGATTTCCGTTTCCATCACCACCGCCAGCGCGGGACGAACACCATCGAGAAAGCGCGTGACCGCGCGCGGCAAATCGTAGGGCAGGTAGACGTGGAAAACCTCCTCGCCGAACAAGGTACGCACGCGCTCGGAACCGGTCGGCGTCACCGTCGTGACCACCAGCGGCCGTGGCGCGTAGCGCCGGCGCAAGGCGTGGATCAATGGCAGCGCGGCGTTCACCTCGCCCACCGACACCGCGTGCACCCAGATCGATCCGTCGAGGCCCGGGCCCGGGAACCGGCCGAAGCGCTCGCGCCAGCGCCGGAAATAACCGCGGTAACGGAACCCGCGCGCCGCCAGCCGCCAGACGATCACCGGCGTGGCGAGATACATCGCGACGGTATAGAGGAATCGCAGCATGGTGCGCAACCGGGATCGCAGCGGCGAGTATAACTTTGGCGCAGTGCCCGGCTTCGCGGCGCCCGTCAAATCAAGCGCGTCGCGGTGAGTTCACTCTTGAGGTACGCGTAATAGATCGGCGCGGCGACGATGCCGGGCAGGCCGAACGCCGCTTCCATCACCAGCATCGCCAGCAGGATTTCCCAGGCGCGCGCGTGGATGCGGGTACCGACGATGTTGGCGTTGAGGAAATACTCCAGCTTGTGGATCAGGATCAGGAAGATCAGTGCGCCCAGCGCGACCCACAGCGACACCGACAGCGCGACGATCACGATCAGCGTGTTGGAAATGAGGTTTCCGATCACCGGCAGCAGGCCGACCACGAAGGTGATCGCGATCAGGGTTTTGGTGAGCGGCAGGTGCACGCCGGTCAGCGGCAGCACGACCAGCAGGAAGATCGCGGTGAAGATGGTGTTCAGCGCCGAGATGCGCGCCTGCGCGAACACGATGTCGTGGAAGGCTCGGGTGAACCGCGCGCAGCGCGCGGTCAGGTCGCGGCGCAACGGTCCCGCGTCACCCGCGGGACGCGCATGCGTCAGCGCCACCAGGGCGCCCAACGCCAGGCCTACGAGAATGCGCCCGAATACGTGCGCGGTTTCCTTGCCGGCCACCTGCAATTGCGCGGAGTGTGCGCGCGCGAGTTGCGTGGCGGTGAAGCGGAAATCCTCGGCGCTCACCGGCAGGTACGCGACGATCCACGCGGGCACCTGCGTGCGCATGCGGTCGATGGTCGGCATCATGCGATCGAACAAGGTGTTCGGATCGCCGAGTTCCGCGCGGAAGAATGCCACCGCGCCGAAGATCAGCAGCGCCAGCAGGCCCGCGACGACGACGGCCAGCACGCCGACCACCAGTTGCCGTGCCCAGCCGCCCGGCCAGTGGCGCTCCAGCAGCGGCGCCAGCGCATCGACCACCGCGTAAACCAGCAGGCCCGCGATCAACGCCGGCAGCAGGTGCAGGAACATCACCAGCAGCAGCGCCACGGCGGCGGCGACGTAACTGGCGATCGCGGTATGGCGGTCGGCAAGGATGGGCAGGCGGTGGAGGTCGTTCATGCAGCCGAGTCTGGCATATTTTTGCGTTCATCCACGAACGCATATTTTTGCGATCTTCCCTGATCGCTGCGTCGATCGGCACTCGGCCAGATTCTTGCTCGAAAAATCGGCAACTCCAGAACGGCCATCCATGGCCTGACTTTCCACAACAGCAACTCCGTATGGATCGGCACCTGTGACCGGACCATTCACGACAGCCGCTTCGAGACTGGCTTCGCGGCCCCGAGTAAAATCGCGCAACACAGCCATCGAGAATTCGCATGTCCGCACGCACCGAAATCCCCGCCCGCGATCGATTGATCTTTGCGCTGGACGTGCCGGACCGCGCGGAAGCCGTCGCGTGGATGGACCGCCTCGGCGACAGCGTGTCGTTCTACAAGATCGGGCTGGAACTGCTGAGCGGCGGCGATTATTTCCACGTGCTCGACGAACTCGCGAAGCGCGGCAAGAAGATTTTCGCGGACCTGAAATTCCATGACGTGCCCGCCACGGTCGCGGGTGCGGTGCGCGGACTCGCACAGCGGCCGATCACGTTCGCGACGATCCATTGCGACAGCCGCGCGATGCTGGAAGCGGCCGCCGCGGCAAAAGGTCCGCTGCAACTGCTCGCGGTGACGGTGCTCACCAGCAACGACGCCAATGATCTTGCCGCGCTGGGCGTTGTGGGCGAACCCGCCGACGTGGTAATCGAGCGTGCACGCCTTGCGCAAGTCGCTGGCATCGACGGCGTGGTGTGCTCGGGCGCCGACCTGCCGCGCCTGCGCGATGCGCTGGGCCGTGATCTGCTGACGGTGTGCCCCGGCATTCGCCCGGCCGGGCCGGCCGGCGACGACCAGAAGCGCACCGTCGACGTACCCACCGCGTTCGCGCAGGGCGCGGACTACATCGTGGTGGGCCGGCCGATCCGCAACGCACCCGATCCGCGCGCGGCCGCCGACGCCATCGTTGCGCAGATCGGTCGCGCACTCGGCTGACTTGCACCGCTGCCGCACCCTCGCCAAACTCCGGCGCATGCGAATCCCGACCTTACCGTCCGTCCGCCGCCGCGCCGCTGCATGGACCGTTGCGAGTGCTTGCGCCCTTGCACTCGCGGCCTGCCATCACGCGCCACCGCCGCCCAGCAACACGACACCCGATGCGGCGGTCGCGACCAGCCTGCGCCTCACCGCCACGGGCGACTTCGACGGCCTGATGAAGAACCGCCTGCCGCCCGCCGACTACATGCGGTGGCGCAGCGAATGGGATGCCGCGCACGCACGTCCCGGCACCGCGTCCGCCACGCAGGACCAGCAGTTTGCGCAGATCATGCGGATGCTCACCGAGCCCGGCGCCGAAGCGAAGCTGGCCAAGCGGCTGCAGCCCGAACTGGCGAAGTTGCACGGCGACAAGAACGAGACCTTGCCGATCGCGAGCGGCATCCTGGAAGCCGCGGGCAGGCAGATGATCACCGCGTCGCCGCAACTCGACCCATCCCAGAAAACCATGGCCACACAAGGGCTGGAGGCATTGATCGCCTGGACCAAGGCCACCGATTTCAGCGACGCGAAGAAAGCGAAAAAGGCGATCGACCTCGCCTGCAACACCGCGCGCCAGCTGCACGTGCAGACGCTGGCGCAATGGCGCGCGCAGGATTACGCGCAGACGATGCGCAGCTACGGCATCCTGTGGAATGGCCTCGAAGGCTTGTTGAACATTTACGGACTCGACCTCGCCAACAGCCTGGACTCGGCCGACGTAAGCGCCCGCGGAAACGACGGCACCCACGCGACCATCAAACTGGACATGAAACTCGCAGGCCGGTCACTCAGCGGTGAATGGCCGATGGTGAAGCAAGCCGGCCACTGGTACGACGCTGCCCTTCTGGAAGCGTGGCGAAAGGCGCATCCCGCGCCCGCCGCGACGGCTGCCGCAAGTGCGACGAGCGCCGTTCCCGCTGGCCCCGTTTCATCGATGGCGCCGCCCGCCCCTGCATCCGTGGCGCCGGCCGCTTCCGCCAAGCCGGCGTCGTCCGGCACCACGCACCGCTGACGCTGGCTTTTTAGTGGCAGGACGCGGCCGATCGCCGGGCCATGCGTGCACGCGCCCGCTTCCGGGCGCACGCGGAACAAGCCTTTGACGCGGATATGGGAGAATCGCCGCTCACATCCGCCCACCCGCACCGCACATACGATCCATGGCACGCGTCATGAGCGAAACCCTGTCCCGTGACACGCTGGTGCATGCCGGCTGGTGGCGTGCGTTGTGGGGCGCGCTGCTGGGGCCGTGGATCAAGATCAAGCGTGATCCTGCCGAACCCGTGACCCTGCTGGCGCCGAACACGCCGGTGATCTACGTGGTCGAGCGCAACGGTTTTTCCGACAGCCTGATCCTGGAGCGCGCCTGCCACGAAGCCGGTCTGCCCAGTCCGCTGGCGTGGGTGCCAGGCCTCGGCAAGCGCCGGCGCGCAATGTTCGCGATGCGCGGTACCGGCGGCTGGTTCCAGCGCCGCGGCCGCGACCACGCCGCGCAGGACACGCTGCGGCAATTGTTGCGGGTGCTGGAAGCCGCGCCCGAACGCAACGTGCAATTGATGCCGGTCGCGATCTACGTCGGCCGCGCGCCGAACCGGCAGTCGGGTTGGTTCAGCGTGCTGTTCTCCGAAAACTGGGCGGTGGTCGGCCACTTCCGCCGGCTGCTGGCGATGCTGTTGAACGGCCGCGACACCATCGTGCGCTTCTCGCCGCCGATTTCGTTGCACGACCTGCGCGAAGAATCGAGCGGCGAACGCCTCGAACGCCTGCAACGCAAGCTCGCACGCGTACTGCGCGTGCACTTCCGGCGCGTGCGCACCACCGTGATCGGCCCCGATCTTTCGCACCGCCGCACCGTGGTCGATTCGGTGCTGAATGCCGAAAGCGTACGCGCCGCGATCGCCGCCACCGCGGCGCGCGAAAACATTCCGCACGCCAAGGCCTGGCGGCAGGCGCAGAAACTGATGGACGAGATCGCGGCGGATTATTCGCCGCCGTTCGTGCGATCGGTGTCGTTCCTGCTGTCCAATTTCTGGAACAAGCTGTACGACGGCATAGCGATGCACCACTTCGATACCCTGCGCGCGATCGCGCCGGGCTACGAAGTGGTGTACGTGCCCAGCCACCGCAGCCATGCCGATTACCTGCTGCTGTCGTACCAACTCCACATGAGCGGCGTGGTGGTGCCGCACATCGCGGCCGGCGTGAACCTGAACCTGCCGGTGCTGGGCGCGTTCCTGCGCAAGGGCGGCGCATTCTTCCTGCGCCGCAGCTTCAAGGGCAACGCGCTGTACTCGGTGATCTTCAAGGAATACATGACGCAGTTGATCGAGCGCGGCGTGCCGATCGAATATTTCGTCGAAGGCACGCGTTCGCGCACCGGACGTTTGCTCGCACCGCGCTTCGGGCTGCTGTCGATGACGGTGCGCGCCTTCCTGCGCGCGCCGCGCCGGCCGGTGCTGTTCCAGCCGGTCTACATCGGCTACGAAAAACTGATGGAAGGCCGCGCCTACATCGGCGAGCTGTCCGGCCAGAAGAAGGAAAAGGAAACCTGGCTCGCGCTGCTGCGCGGCGGGCGCAAGGCGCTGCGCCAGCACTACGGGCGCGTCACGCTGAATTTCGGCGAGCCGATCGAACTGACCACATTGCTCGACGCCGCGAATCCGGATTGGCGCGGCGTCGGCGACAGTCCCGACAGCAAGCCCGAGTGGCTCAACCACGTGCTGGATCAGCTCGGCGAGAAGATCCTCGTCAACACCAACCGCGCCGCCGACGTCAACCCGATCAATCTGATCGCGCTGGCGCTGCTGGCGGCGCCGCGCCACGCGCTGGCCGAGAGCGACCTGCTGGCGCAACTGGAATTGATGAAGGCGATCCTGACCGAGCTGCCGTATTCCGACCGCACTACGGTCACGCCGATGGCGCCGGCCGACATCGTCAAGTACGCCGAGCAGATGGGCTGGATCCGCCGCATCGCGCACCCGCTCGGCGACGTGCTGGCGGTCGAGGGCGAAAAGGCGGTGCTGCTGTCCTATTTCCGCAACAACGTGCTGCACCTGTTCGCGGCCGGCGCGTGGGTCGCATGCTGTTTCATCAAGAACCGGCGCATCGCGCGTGAGAGCGTGGTGCGGCTCGGGCGCGCGGTGTATCCCTTCATCCAGGCCGAACTGTTCCTGCCGTGGGACGCCAATGGTTTCTCGGGACGCATCGATGCGTTGATCGACCTGCTGATCGCGCGCGGCCTGCTGGCCGGCGGCGAAGGCCGCCTGCTGCATCTCGCCTCGCGGCGCGAAGACGACGCGTACCAGTTGCGCCTGCTCGCGCACTGCCTGCTGCAGGCGTTCGAGCGTTACTACATCGCGATCGCGGCGCTGGTGAAGAACGGTCCGCATGCGCTGACCGCGGGGCAGCTCGAAAACCTGTGCCAACTCGCGGCGCAGCGCCTGTCGCTGCTGTACCAGCAGAGCGCCCCGGAGTTCTTCGACAAGAGCCTATTCCGCGGCTTCATCCAGAAGCTGCGCGAACGCCGCATCGTGTGGACCGACGCCGAAGGCAAGCTGGAATTCGACGCGGTGTTGAACGACGTCGCGCGCGACGCGCGGCTGATCCTCGCGCGCGAAGTGCGGCAATCGATCCTGAAAATCACGCCCGACGTGGTCGCGGAAGCCGCCGTCAGCGGGCAAGCTTCGCCGTAAGCCGGCTGCGCATTGCCGGCCATTCGGCCGCGATCACCGAATACTCGACGCTGTCCCGGATCGTGCCGTCGTGACGCAGCTTGTGCTGCCGCAACACGCCGTCGCGATGCGCGCCCAGGCGTTCGATCGCCTGTTGCGAACGCGTGTTGAGGATGTCGGTTTCCCAACCGACCGCCGCGCAACCGAGCGTGTCGAAGGCGTGACTCGCCAGCAGCAGCTTGCACGCGGTGTTGACGTGCGTGCGCTGGCGGCTCGCGCCATACCACGTGTAACCGATCAGGATGCGCGGCACATCGGATTTGAAGTCGTAGTAGCGCGTGCTGCCCGCGATCGTGCCGTCGCGCTTGTCGCGCACCGCGAACGGCAGTGATTCGCCGGCG
>JAZKBD010000023.1:0-78803 GCA_040388785.1 Pseudomonadota bacterium | reverse complement strand
CATACGCGCGCATCGCACCCGGCGGCGGCACGTAGGTCACGCGCAGGTTCCACAGCTCGCCGTCGGCGGCAGCCTGTTCCAGGCCGGCGACATGATCGAGCGTCAGCGGCTCCAGCGCGACCAACGCGTTTTCCAGCACGATGGGCTCAAGCATCGAGGTCGGGGATCAGCTTGTTCTCGAAATACGCGATCATGTCCTTGAGCTTCAGCTTGCGCTTTTTCAGGCGGCTCAGCTGCAGCTGGTCGCAGCCCGCATCGCCCGCCAGTCTCGTGATCGCGACATCGAGGTCGCGGTGTTCCTCGCGCAATTCGGTCAGACGCCGGACCAGCGTGGCGGGATCATCGTCGGGCTGCATGGCGGCAGTGTAGCGCCGCCGCCGGGCGCGCTAAACTGGCCCGTTCATGCCAGCCGTCGACCGCCTCCACTCCACCAATCGCAAGCAGGCGCACGAGGCCGCGCGGCTTGCCAAACGGCTGCGCCATGCGGTCGGCCGGGCCATCGCCGATTACAACCTGATCGAAGACGGCGACCGGGTGATGGTGTGCCTGTCGGGCGGCAAGGATTCCTGGACGCTGCTGGATCTCCTGCTGTCATTGCAGGCGAAGGCGCCGGTTCGCTTCGAATTGGTCGCGGTGAATCTGGACCAGAAGCAGCCGGGTTTTCCCGAACACGTGATTCCGGATCATTGCCGCGCGCGCGGCGTGCCGTTCCACGTGATCGAGCAGGACACCTACAGCGTCGTCACGCGCGTGGTGCCCGAAGGCAAGACGCTGTGCAGCCTGTGCTCGCGGCTGCGGCGTGGCGCGCTGTATGCCTTCGCGGAACGCGAAGGCTTCAACAAGATCGCGCTGGGCCATCATCGCGACGACATCCTCGCCACGTTTTTCCTGAACCTTTTTCATGGCGGCACGCTGAAGGCGATGCCGCCGAAACTCTTGTCCGACGACGGCAAGCACGTGCTGATCCGGCCACTCGCGTATTGCCGCGAAACCGAGATCGCCGAGTACGCCGCACAACGCGCATTCCCGATCATTCCATGCAACCTGTGCGGCTCGCAGAAAAACCTGCAACGCAAGCAGGTGCGGCGGATGCTGGATGCATGGGAGCGCGAACATCCCGGCCGCAGCGAAGCCATGTTCCGCGCACTCGCGCACGTCGTGCCTTCGCATCTGGCCGATGCCGAACTGTTCGACTTCGCTGCGCTCGGCTCGCGCAGTGAGACATCGCGGCCGGATGCTCACGCGTGGCTGGACGGAAATTGAAAATCGGGATCGGGAATCTTTTAAAAAACCGCATCTCCGAACCGAACGCCAGATCCTTCCATTCCCCATTGACTATTCTCCATTTACGGCTCTATCAATGTTCTTCCGCAATCTCACCCTGTTCCGTTTCTCGCCCGCCGTCGCCAAATCGCTGAAGGATCTGGATGCCACGCTCGCCGATCACGCCCTGCGCGCCTGCGGTCCGCTAGAACTCGCCACGCGGGGCTTCGTGTCGCCGTTCGGCCCCGATTCCGAAATGCTGAGCCATACGGTTGGCAAGGCAACGCTGGTCACCCTCGGCAGCGAGGAAAAGCTGCTGCCGGCCGCGGTGGTCAACGCCGAGCTGGGCAAGCGCCTGCGCAAGGAAGCTGAACGCCGCGGCAAGCCGGTCGGGGGACGCCAGCGCCGCGCGATCAAGGCCGAAGTGCTGGACGTCCTGCTGCCCCAGGCCTTCGTCCGGCCGTCGCGGCTAAGTGTTTACCTGGATTCGAAAAACGGCTGGCTGGTGCTGGACACGGCCAGCCGCAAGGCGGCCGAAACCGCCCTGACGAGCTTGCGCGAGGCGCTGGGCAGCTTTCCCGCCCAGCCGCTGGCCGCCGCCGAAACCCCGCGCGCCCTGATGACGCAATGGCTGGCGCATGGCAAGCTACCCGATGGGCTCGCACTTGGCGACGAATGCGAGCTGCGCGATCCGGCCGGCGGGGCGATCATCCGCTGCCGCAAGCAGGAACTTGAAAGCGCCGAAGTCCGGGCGCATCTCAAACAAGGCAAGCAGGTGTTCCAGCTCGGCTTGCAGTTCGAAGACCGCGCCAGTTTCGTGCTCGGCGAGGACCTCGTAATCCGCAAGTTGCGTTTTCTCGACGTCGTGCAGGATTCGCTTGACGCCGACGGGCGTGACTCCGCGGAAGCCGAACTCGATGCACGCTTCGCCTTGATGACACTGGAGCTCGAACGGCTGTTCGAGGGTTTGCAACAATGGTTCGGGCTGGAACGCCCCGACGAGAGCAGCAAGAAGGCGGCATGACCCCGGAAGGCGACTTCCTCGAACTGGCGACGGGCAAGGGCGGCACCATCAAGGTGTTGAAGGCCATGCACCCTCGCGCGCGTCGTCTGCGCCTGTCGGTCACTTCGCACGGTGCGCGCATTTCGTATCCGCGCGGCACCCATCCCGCGCAGGTGTACGCGTTCCTGCGCGAAAACAGCGACTGGCTGGAACGCAAGCTGTCCGAACTGCGCGTGCCGCGCCGCGGTCCGCCGCCGCTGAAACCCGGCGTGCCCACGTTGATTCCGTTGCGCGGCGAGAGCGTCGAACTCACGTGGCGCGAAAGTGAATATCCGCGCA
Source organism: Pseudomonadota bacterium (assembly GCA_040388785.1). GTDB lineage: Bacteria > Pseudomonadota > Gammaproteobacteria > Xanthomonadales > Rhodanobacteraceae > 66-474. The sequence continues at coordinate 76,198 of JAZKBD010000023.1, read as the reverse complement.
TCGAATATCTCGGCGACGAGCTGCGCCTGCACGTGCCGCGCCCGTTCACCACCGCGATGCCGGCCGCGCGCAACCTGCTCGCGGCGTTCCTCGAAACCCACATGCGGCGCGACCTGTCGCGCTGGATGGCGCACGCATCCGAACGCCTCGATGCCGCGCCCACCGGACTGCGCATCAAATCGCTGAAAAGCCTGTGGGGCAGCCTCGATGCGCGCGACCGCATCACGCTCGACCTGGCGCTCGCGCTCGCGCCACCCGCCGCGCTGCGCTACGTGCTGGTGCACGAGATGTGTCACCTGAAAGTGCGCAGCCACGCGCCGCGCTTCTGGACGCGTGTCGGCGAGCTGATGCCGGGCTACCAGGCACAACGCGACTGGCTGCGCGAACACGGCGCCATCCTCAAGGCTGAAATGGAACGGCTGATCGCGCCCTGACAAGTCAGGCGACCCAGCCGGCCAGCACAATCAGCGCCACCACGGCGAGCCACACGATCAGCACCCGCAGCATCAGGCGTCGCGCATCCGCAAGTTCGATGAGCGGGTCGTGCGTGTCGGTGCTGGGACCATCGCCGGCTTCGATGTCCGCATCCACGCTCGAACGCGCCACCGCTGCCAGGAAATCGGGATCGAGGTTCTCCATCGAATGCCCGGGCTGCCCATGCCATGCGCGCCACGTGCCGGCCACGGCATCGAAATTGGAAACCAGCGCCATCGCCAGCACCATCAGGTGCGCGGGAATCCAGTCGAGCGCATACGCGAAACGCCTCGCCGCCTGGCGCGTGCGCGGATCGGTGGTTTCAGTCGTGACCCAGGCCAGCCGGTAACCCAACGCGCCGGCCGGGCCCAGCAGGAAAAACCAGAACAACACACCGAAACGCCGCCGCAGCGATGCCATCACCGCGGCTTCGACCAGTTCGGGCGCGGTGAACGCGCGCGGCGCGCCATCGGGAACGCTGCGCAGGTTCTGCGCGATGACGAGGCGCGTGGCTGGATCGTCGTCGTGCAGCACCGCCTCGAAATCGCTTTCGAGTTCACGCGGGCCGAACGTGTAAAACAGGATCAGCACCGCGAACGCGAGCGCGGCGACCACCAGCAGCCAGCCCTGCAGGAAATGCGCGATGACCGCGCACACCACCACCGGCAGGATCAGCGCGAGCGCAACCCTGCCGCCGCCCTCCGCGAAATCGAGCGCGGCGAGCCAGCGGTGATACCAGCCGAATTGGCGCAAGTTCGCGACATTGCCGGGCCAGACGATCAGCACCAGCAGCACGATCAGTGCGGCAACGAGTTCGATGGCCATCGAGCCCCTGATTTACGCGAGTGTCCGGCGCGATTGTAACGGGACGGTCGACAGGCGCGATCAACCTGCGCGCGGCAATCCGGACAATTCGATGCCTGCGCGCGTGCGCAGCCAATGTTCGATCAGTCGATAGGAAATCGACAGCGGCGTGGAGACGCGCAACGTGCCATCGCGCAGCCCGTCGACGATTTCCTGCGCGGTGAACCAGCGCGCGGCTTCGAGTTCGCCGTCGGCCAGGTTTATCGTGCGTCCCGCCGCGGTCGCGGTGAAACCGAGCATCAGCGACGCCGGAAACGGCCACGGTTGCGAGGAATGGAAATCGCAATCGAAGATCTCGACGCCGGTTTCTTCGCGCACTTCGCGGCGCACTGCGTCGGCCAGCGACTCACCCGGCTCCACGAATCCCGCCAGCGTCGAATATTGGCGCGGACGCCATGCAGCCTGTCGTCCGAGCAGGCACGCGTCACCGTGTTCGACGATCACGATGATCGCGGCATCGGTGCGCGGAAAATGCAGACGACCACAATCCCCGCATGCTGCGCGATGGCCGCCGTCGATGAGCGCGAGCGGCGCGCCGCAGTAGTTGCAATAACGCATGGCGGCTTGCCAGTTGGCGAGACCGCGCGCGTAGGCGAACACGGCCGCATCGTCACGTTCGAGTTCGGATGCGGCCGTGCGCAGATCGAGCCACTGCGCTTCCGGAAATGTCGTCGCGTGCTCCACCGGTTCGCGCAGCGCGTAAAGCGGCGTGCCCGCGATGCAGCCGAGAAAATTGGCCGGCGCATCGGGCGCGAGCTTGCCGGCGCCGATCCAGCACAACCGATGCTCGCGCACCGGCGCGCGGCCCTCGCTGTCGAACGGCAGCCAGCGCGCGTGGGCGGCCGCGCATTGCGCAGCCATCCATTCCGCATTCGCGCGATGTTCGCCGCAGCGGTCGAGCGGCGAACAGGTGAAGGTATTGAGGCGCGTGCGGCCCGCTGAGCTCATGAAGTAGGAGCCTCAGCAAGGCTCGTTCGAAGCGGCTGTTGTGAGCAGTCAGGCCAAGAATGGCCGTGGTGGTGTTTCGTATTCGCGGATGACCGCTCGCGCACGTCAGTTCGGGAACACGGCGATCAGGGATGATCGCATGACAAAGCTAGGCGGCAAAGGAACTGCCACACCCGCACGTCGTCTTCGCGTTCGGGTTGTGGATCACGAACTGCGCGCCCGACAACTCTTCCACGTAATCGACCTCTGCGCCTTCGAGGTATTGCATGCTTAAGGGATCGATGAGGAATTCCACGCCTTCGCGATCGAGCACGTAGTCGTCATCGGCACGTGCTTCGTCGAAACTGAAGCCGTACTGGAAGCCCGAGCAGCCGCCGCCTTCGATGAACACGCGCAATTTCAGCGCCGGGTTGCCCTCTTCGGCGATCAATTCGCGCACGCGTCCCAGCGCAGCGTCGGAAATCCTGAGCGCGGGTTCGGCGGGAGTGGAAATGTCGTTCATGCATGCACCTCGACAACATGATGGAGGCGGTGCCGCGGCCGATCAAGGCGCGGGAGCCGTGATGGCCGTGGCCGCGCTCCAGTCGAGCGTGCGGGTGATGCTGGGCCCGCCAGCCGGCTGCAGCGTGACCGTGATGCGGTTGGGAACGAAACCTTTGGGCAGCGCCAGCGAACCCTGCACCTGCTGGAAGAACTTGAACGCGAACGGGATGCCGTCCTTGCCGGCGGCACCGGCCAGGTGCGCCCAGTCGAGCGTGGTCAGCTTGCCGCCCAGCACGCCTTCGACCGCGACCGTCAGCTTGCCGCGCGCCGAGTCCGCATTTTCCGCGGTGTTGACCAGGGTGACGGTGAAGTTCCACGCGTTGGTGTTCTTCACCGGCGCCAGCGCGACGTTGTGCACGCCGAGTCCCGAGCGGCTGCCGTCGATGCCGATCAGCTTGGCGTAGAACGCCTGCTCCTGCTTCAGCGTCTGCATCTCGACATCGTGGCTGGCCATGGCCTGCTTCAGCGCGGCGATGGTCGTGTTCGCCGTCTGCTGCTGCTGGACCAGGCTCTGGTTCTGGCTTTCCAGTTCGGCATTGCGGGCAGCCAGGCGGTGTGCGCGGGACTCGAGTCCGTTGGGAAATCCGACGCCACGTCCGAACAGCGCGCCCAGCGTGAAGATCACCGCGAACGCGAGCACGCCCGCGGCGCCGATCAGCCAGCGTTGGCGCGTTTTCGGGAGTGCGTGGAACTGGTCCAGCCAATGGTGGAAGATCGTCGAAGCCATGCGGATGCGGATGTCGAGTCGGTCGCTTATACCCAGCCGTGGCGGCAGGCGCAACCACGCACGAATACGACCACGGAAACCCGCAACCGTTCACGTCGGCGTTAGCGCAGCCGCACTTGCCGAAGGTTCGCGGGCTGTGTTTGAATCCGGGCCATGATCGACGTGGACGGCTACCGCCTGAATGTAGGCATCGTGCTGCTGAACGCGCGTGGCCAGGTGTTCTGGGCGCGGCGCGTGCAGCGCGACGGCTGGCAGTTCCCGCAAGGAGGCATGAATACGGACGAAACTCCGGACGAAGCGATGTACCGCGAGCTGGAGGAAGAAACCGGCCTGCGCGCGGACCAGGTCGAAGTTCTCGGCTCGACCCACGGCTGGCTGCGCTACCGGTTGCCGCCGCGCTACGTGCGGCGCGGGCAGCGGCCGACCTGCATCGGCCAGAAGCAGGTATGGTTCCTGCTCAGGATGCTGGACGATGACGAAGCGTTCCGGCTGGACAGTCATGCCACGCCGGAATTCGACGTCTGGCGCTGGGTCGATTTCTGGTATCCGGCCGAACACGTGGTGGATTTCAAGCGCGACGTCTACCGCCGCGCCTTGCGCTATTTCGCGCCGCTGGTCGAAGCGGCGTGCTCGGTCGAGATTGGCGTGGGCTTCCCCAAAGCTACTTGACAATCATTCGCATTCGCGTTCAAATGGCGTTCGTCGAGCAAACCCACTCGAAGAATCCGCCATGTACGTTTGTGTCTGCCAAGCCGTTTCCGATCATGACATCCGCCACGCGATCGCACGCGGCGCGCGCACGTTCGAAGACGTGCAGACCCGCACCGGCTGCACCACGTGCTGCGGATGTTGCGAGGGCGAAGCGCGTGAACTGGTCGAACACGCGCTCGACTCCGAGCGCTGCGCTGCCGCGCTGCCCGTCGCCGCCTGAAAAACGCGCAGCAGCTGCAATCGATAATCACTCCGTCGCGCTGCCGCATCGGGCGGTATAGTCGCGGACATCGCGTGTGTTGCGCGCGTCCTTTCGCACAAGGAGTCCAGCATGAAAGGCGACAAGCAGGTCATCGAGCATCTCAACAAGACGCTGGGCAACGAGCTGATCGCGATCAACCAGTATTTCCTGCACTACCGGATGTACGACAACTGGGGCTTCAGGGAACTGGCCGAACACGAGCGCGCCGAGTCGATCGACGAGATGAAGCACGCCGATCGCCTGATCGAACGCATCCTGTTCCTGGACGGCCTGCCCAACCTGCAGAAACTCGGCAAGCTGCTGATCGGCCAAACCCCGAAGGAATGCATCGAGTGCGACCTGAGGCTGGAACGCCAAGCGCTACCCGACCTGCAAGCCGCGATCGCGCATTGCGAAAAAGCCGGCGACTACGTCAGCCGCAGCCTGTTCGCCGACATCATGCATTCCGAAGAAGAACACATCGATTGGCTGGAAACGCAACTTGGCTTGATTGAACAGGTTGGGTTGGAGCGATACCTGCAGACGCATATTCGCAGTTAGTGCTCTTATCCATGTATTACGAAATCTTGGTGAATGGCTCATCGCTCGGCGTTGTCGGCCATCCTGACGTGAGAAATATGCATCTGTCGGTTCTGGTGATGCCCGACGGCCCGGAAGTGTTTGCCACCGCCGTGTGTGAGGAAGCCGGCGAGTTGTGGCTGTACGATTGGATCCAATACGCAATATCAAGCTCGGATATTGTGGAGTTTCGTCTGGCCGCGACGAGCACCACAGTAACGCCTCGCAACAAATACAAGTTCAAGTCAAGAGCAGGCGATGTCTAGGCGCTAATCATTTAAGCGTGCAGCCCAGATGCCTCCCCGTTGTTGCGAAATCCAGAGGCCTTGATTGTGCGGACGCCCCGGATTCCGCTTCGCTCCATCCGAGCTATGCTGCTTCGCTCACCGGGCTACGCACCTGGGAAACACGATGTCTACGGACAAATCTTTCGTTGAGTACGTGACGGAGCAATCCGGGTTGCGGGAGCGCATTACACACAAAAAGATGTTCGGCGAGTACGGCATCTACATTGATGGCAAGGTCGTGGCCTTTGCCTGCGACAATAGCCTTTTCGTCAAAGCCGCCGATGCCACCGCTGCAATGACGGCGAGCCTGCCGCGCCGTCCGCCGTATCCCGGAGCAAAGCCCTATCCGATTGCAGACGAACTGCTCGATGATTCAGATCGACTGCAGGCATTGCTGATTGCGACGGCTGCGGCGATGCCGGAGCCCAAGGCCAAGCTTCCCAGACGCGCCAAAAAGAAACGCGCGTAAGCGGCGCTTACGGCCGGTTGTAACGCTGCCTCAGCGCAGTCGCCGCGTTGGCATACAACTTTTCCAGCGCCGCGACGCTGTCCAGCGGGTTGGCGAGCGTGCCGTTGCGCGCGGCTTCCTCAACCTGGCGCGCGCGTGTGGACAGCGGCATCGCGCCAAGATTGGCGCTGGATGATTTCAGCGAATGCGCGAGATTGCCGACTTCCGCGGTGTCACCGCGCGCGGCCGCCTCCTGCAGATTGCGCATGCGGGTTTCGCCGTCGCGCAGGTAGGCATCCACCAGCGTGACCAGTTCGTCGCCCATGATGTCTTCCAGATCCACCAGCGTCGCGGTGTCGAGGGTGTCGGGCGGTGGCGGACTGATCATAGGCGGAGTCGTTTGCAAAGAAGGTGGTGTCGCGGCTGCGCGGGCGACGGCCACGGCAGGCACTGCCGCCACGGCAACCGCATGCGGGGATTGCTGCATCCAGCGTGCCAAGGTCTGTTCCAGCAGCTGGCGATCCAACGGTTTGGACAGGTAATCGTCCATGCCGGCCTGCAGGCAGCGTTCGCGATCGCCGGACATCGCGTGCGCCGTCATCGCGATCACCGGCATGCGCGGCTTGCCCTGTTCGTTCTCGATTTCGCGCAGGCGCCGGGTGGCACTGTAACCGTCGAGCACGGGCATCTGGCAATCCATCAGCACCATCGCGTACGCGCGGCCACGCAATTTTTCCAGCGCGATTTCGCCGTTGTCGGCGACATCGACGGTCAAGCCGAGGCGCTCCAGCAATTTCTGCGCGACCTTCTGGTTGACCGGATGGTCTTCGACCAGCAACACCGTGCCGTTCAAGGGCTGCGGCGTGCCGCTGGCGGGCACAGCCGGCAACGCGGGCACGCTGAGCACCGGTTGCGCGCGCGGCTGTGGCGCGCCGAACACGCGGCGCACGCCCTGGCGCAAGGCGGCATCGTCCATGCGCGCCGCGGCGGTGTGGACACGTGGATCGGGCGCGGTGGCCAGCCCGAGCGCCAGGATGCGCAACTTGTCGAGCTGGCGTTCGCGCAGGATGCTTTGCATCAGATCGGAAACGTCGCCGCCCACGCTGGTTGCGTCCACCAGCAGCAAGTCGAAGCTGAAGGAGTCGCCGAGTGGTGCGGCCTGGCGCAGGCGCGAGAGCGCCGCCGCGGTGTCGGCCACGTGCGCGACGTCCAATTCCAGCGTCGCCAGCACCGGCGTGATGGCTTGCGCGCGCTGCGGACCCGCCGCCAACAACGCGCGCGATCCCGCCAGACTCTTGTGCTTTCCCGCGATGTCGCCGGGCGCTTTCTCGAACGGCACGGTGAACCAGAACACCGAACCGCGCCCCGGCTCGGAGCGCACACCGATGCGCCCGCCCATCAGATCGACCAGTTTCTTGCAGATCGTCAAACCCAAGCCGGTCCCGCCGTAGCGGCGCGTCACCGACGCGTCCGCCTGCGTGAACGGCTGGAACAATCGCGCCGCGGCGTCGGCCGCCAAACCGATGCCGGTATCGCGCACCGCGAACAGCAACTCGTGCTGCGTGTCCGTGTCGCTGCGCTTGCTCACGCGCACCGACACGCCGCCGCGTTGGGTGAACTTGATCGCGTTGCTCATCAGGTTGGTGAGGATCTGGCGCACGCGCATCGGATCGCCGCGCACGATCGGACGCACGTCGGCATCCACTACCGCGCGCATTGCCAGCCCCTTCGCCTCGGCCGGCTTGTCCAGCAGGCGCTTCACGCTGTCGACCAGCTCGCGGATGTTGATGCTGACCGATTCGAGATCGAGCTTGCCGGCCTCGGCCTTCGAGTAGTCAAGAATGTCGTCGACGATGCGCAGCAGTTCCTTGGCCGACGCGTTGGACGTCATGAGGTATTCGCGCTGCACCGGCGTCAGGTCGGTGCCGAGCACGATGTCGAGCAGCGGCAGGATGCCGTTCAACGGCGTGCGGATTTCATGGCTCATGCTGGCCAGGAATTCGCTCTTGGCCAGCATCGCCGCTTCCGCGGCCTGCTTGGCCGCCAGCAGTTCGCGCTGCACGCCACGCAGCGAGGACAACTCCGCCTGCGCAGAGGCAAGCCGCGTGCGCATCGCCACGTCGACTGCATCGGGAATCTGCGGCGAATGTTGCGGCGCGGCGATCGGCGCCGCGGCACGCACCAGCCACAACAACAACAAGGCCGCCAGCAGCAATGCCCACACTGCAAACACCTGCGGCACTGCCACCCAGCGTGCCGCCACGGCGCCCGCCGCAATCAGCGCCGCACTGGCGGCCCATCGCGGCCAGGTGGCTGCGAAACCGGGAGTCGTTGTTGCCAAGGTCAGGTCTCCACCTGCGGTAGTGCTTCATCAAGATTGCTCGCAGGCGGCCGGAAGTAATTGCCCTGCAGCAGGTCGATGCCCGCCGTGCGCAAGCGTTCGACTTCGGCAATCGACTCCACGCACGGCGCCACCACCCGCAAGCCGCGCTCGTGCGCCGCCTGCACCACTGCGGACAGCGACAGATCGTCCAGCCCCGGTGCGAGTTTGACGTAATCCAGCGGCAGGTGCTCGATCCATCCCGCCGCGATGGCGTCGGCATCCACGCCGGCGAGCGACAGCCGTACCTCCGCCTGCCGCAGTTCCGGCGCTAGCGCGAGCAGCGTCCGCATGTTGTGGCGGACTTCCTCGGCGCGGAACTCGAGGATCAGCGAACCCGCTTGCACGCCGGTGGCCGCAAGCGCGACGCGCAGCGCCGACGCCCGCTCGCCGCCGCTCCAGCCTTGCAGCGACTGGCTCGCGAACAGGCGCACCGGATCGCCGTCGCGCAGGCGCTCGGCGAGTATCGCGATGCAACGTTGCACCACCCACGCGTCGATCGTGGCGATCGAACCGGTGCGGACGGCGACCGGCACCAGTTGCGCGGCGACATATTCCTGTCCGTCCGCGCGCAGGCGCAACAGCGCCTGGTACTGCGGCTCGGCGGCGCCGCGGATCGGCAAGATCGGCTGGAAAGCCAGCCCCAGCGAGCCGGAGGCCAGCGCCACCGCAAGCCGCTGGGTGATCGAGTTCGGATCCGGCGCGAGCTCCGAATAGATCGCAATTTGTTCGGGCTGTGCGCGCGCCGCGGACAGCGTGCGCTCGACCGCCGCCAGCGCCTGCGCCGGCTCGGTGATGGACGCGTCGAAGGCGCAGACCGCGCAGGCCAGGCCGACGGCGGAAGCCTGCGCGCCGAAGCGGGATTCGTGCGCCGCCTCCAGCAGTTCGCTCGCGAGTCCGGCGAGCTCGGCTTCGGCGCGGGTCGGCGAAAAAATCAGGTAACCGGCGTTGCCGTGCCGCGCCGTCATGCAACCCACGCGCGCATGGCCGACGATGAAGGCGCCGATCTGCGAAAGCAGCTGGTCGAACGAAGTCAATCCGAGATGGCTGCGCAAGGCGGCCGCGGCCTCGACTTCCACGGCCAGCAGCCCACCCTGCGCCGGACGGCCACCGCTGGCGGCAAGGTGTTCGGAAAGCGCATCCAGCAATTGCGAGCGGTCGTGCAGCCCGGTGCCGGCATCGCGGCGGCGCTTGCGCAGCGCGCGCGAGGCCGCCATGCGGGCGCGGCGCACGCGGTTCGTCACCGCCGCGACGAGGTGCGTCGGGCGGATCGGCTTGACCAGGAAATCATCGCCGCCCGCATCGAGCGCGGCGAACTGGCGTTCTTCATCCTGGTCGCCGGACAGGAACACGATCGGCGTATTGACGTAACCGTCGCGTTCGCGGATCAGCGCGGTCAGCTCGAAGCCGTCGCAATCGGGCATGTTGAGGTCGAGCAGCAGCAGGTCGGGCCGGAAGCGGTCCAGCTCATCCAGCACCGCCAGCGATTCACCGAGGATCTTGGTTTCCATGCCGGCGCGGCGCAGGATGGCCTGCGCGAACAGCGCCTGCGGCGCATCGTCGTCGACGATCAGGATGCGGTATGCGCTTTCCTGGTCAACGCTGGCAAGTTCCACCGCGGCTCCCACGATTTCTTCCGACGATGCCGGCAGCGCGACGCAGCGATCGGCGCCGGCGCGCAGCGCGCGCAACTGCAATTCCACGTCGGGCGCGCGCAGCAGCACCAGCAGGCGCACGCGATGCGCGGGATCACGGCGGGCGAATTGCAGCGCGGCCGAGAGCGCATCGAACGTCGTCTGCGCATCCGCCACCACGATGGCAAGGTCGGGCGGCGCCTTGCGCACCGCCTCGACCAGTGCGTCGATGCGATCCAGCAGCGCCACGTCGCAGCCCTGTTGTTCCAGCCGCAACAGCAGTTCGTTCACGGCGGGATCGTCGTCGTTGACGATCCGCACGCGCGGACCGTGGGCGAGTTCCGTCGAGGCCGGCGCTTCAACCGGTGCGGCCTGCGCGTCGTTGCCCGCCGGCGCACCCTGGACATCGGCGATGCCGAGTTGCAACCAGTACCGGTCGAGCGGAATCTCGCTGCGCGGAAACGGATCGCGTGCCGCCGTCGGGTTGACGGCGGGCATCCATTCCGGACGGGTCGGACCGGGCGAAGGCAACTGCAGGTGCGGACGCAAACTGTCGAGCAGCGCGTCGATCTCGGCGCTGGCCGCCGCATCGGGGACGGCATGCGCCGCGGACGGCAACGCCAACGCCGACTCCAGCGCCAGCAGACGCTCACCCGTTTCCAGCATCCCGTAACGGCCGCAGGCACCGGCGAGCACCGCGATCTCGTCGTGGAGCGCGCGCAACACGTTGCAATCCCAGCCGCTGCGGCACTGCGCGCGCGCCCGTCGCAGCAGGGTGCGCAACCGCTGCGGCAGATGCCGGCGAAACGCGGCCTGCAGTTCCGGACCGGGATCCTGCTGGGACAATTGCGATGCCATCAGGGCGACTCCCCCACGTCGGCGCACTATACCAAGCCGGGCTGCGGCAAAACACTTGTCGAAACGGCTGTCGTGAGAAGTCGGGCGATGGATGGCTGCGGTGATCTTTCCAACAGCTTGGCGGGACCGGCGAGCGAGGAACGGGAGATATAGGGGACGATCGCGATCAAAAAGGTTTCACAACCGCAAGGATCACGATCGCCAGCAGCAGCAGGCCCGGAATTTCATTGAACCCGCGCAGCTTGCGCGACGACCAGTGGCAACGGTCCTGCGCAAAATCTCGGGTGAGTTTCACCAGCATCGCGTGATAGATCACCAGCAGCAGCACCAGCGCGAGCTTCACGTGCAGCCAGCCGGATTGCAGGTAGAACGATTCCGTCGCGAGCGTGGCGATGCCGAATGCGATCGCGAGTGCAGCGCCGATGTGGGTCATCACCAGCAGGCGTCGTTCCATCACCTTGAAACGTACGCGCAACGCGGGCTCGGCCGCTTCCGCGTGATAGACGAACAGCCGCGGCAGATAGAACAGGCCCGCGAACCAGGTGACCACGCCGAAAATATGGAAGGCTTTCAGCCACAGGGGCAGCATCGTGGACTCCGTGCGGGTTGCATCAAGGCGAAAAGATCAGGACCACGTACGCGAGGAACAACAACAGGTGCACCAATCCCTGCATCGCGTTGGTGCGTCCCGAGCCCAGCGTGAGGATCGACACGAAAAAGGTCAGCACCAGCATCATCATGTTGGCAGGTGACAAGCCCAGGACCGCGGGACGGCCGAGGCACAGATCGATCAGCAGGATCGCCGGGACGGTCAGCGCGATGGTGGATAGCGCGGTGCCGAGGCCGATGTTCATCGCGCGCTGCATCTGGTTGAAGCGCGCCGCGCGAATGGCCGCGATGCCTTCCGGCGCCAGCACCAGCACCGCGACGGCGAAGGCCGCCAGCGACGCCGGCATGCCCAGTCGCGCGACGCCGGTTTCCAGCGGCAGTGCGAACAGCTTGGCCAGCAGCACCACCAGCAACAGATACGCGACCAGCAGCACGGCATGGAACACCCAGCCGTGTGCCGCGTCGTGATGCGCGGACGCCTCCATCGCTTCGCCTTCGGCGACGAAGAAGCTGGTGTGCGTGCGCGTCTGGATCACCATGAACGCTGCATACAACAGCAGCGACATCACCAGCAGGAACAGTTTCTGCACCAGCGACAAGGTGCCGACACCGGAGGTGACCGTGAAGTCGGGCCAGATCAGCGCCAGCGTCGCCAGCGGGATCAACAGGCTCAGGAACGCCTTGGCGCCGCGCAGGTTGTAGGTCTGCTCGTGATGGCGCAGACCGCCGACCAGCAGCGCCACACCGATGATGCCGTTCAACACGATCATCACCACCGAGAACATGGTGTCGCGCCCGAACGCCGGGTTGTCGGCGTTGTGCAGCATCACGGTCACCACCGTCGCGATCTCCAGCGAGATGGCGGACAGCGTGAGCATCAGCGTGCCGTAAGGTTCGCCGAAACGTTCGGCCAAATGTTCGGCATGCCGCGTGGCCAGGATCGCTGCGAGCAATGCGCCCACGAAGAACGCAATGAACGCGACGGCCACGGCAAGCCCGGCCGCATCGGTCGCGGCAAAGACGGACTTCGATGACCAGCCCGCAACCAGAATGGCGAGCGCAACCGGCAGCGGCCATTCGCTCAACCACGCGTTGGGGCGTGTCGCTGCCGGCATGTCTTGGCTGCGCTGCATGGGCGGCTAGTATGCACGTCTTTGTGGATGCAACGGCAAGGCGATGGCAACGATAACCTGGGACGATTTCTCGAAGGTCGAATTGCGCGTGGGCCGGATCATCGACGCGCGCCCGTTCGCCGAAGCACGCAAGCCCGCGTACGTGTTGCAGGTCGACTTCGGCGCCGAAATCGGCATGCGCAAATCCAGCGCGCAGATCACCAAGTTGTACGCGCCGGAAGAACTGGTCGGCAAGCTGGTGGTGGGCGTCGTCAATTTCCCGAAGAAGCAGATCGGGCCGTTGATGAGCGAATGCCTGGTCACCGGCTTCTACGATGCGAATGGCGAGGTCGCGCTGTGCGTGCCCGACAAGCCGGTGCCGCTGGGCGCGAAGCTGGTTTGAATCGCGATCATCTCACGTTCTTGGTGCAACGACCGAGCTCATTTGGTGCAACCACGTCGATACGCTTTCATAAGCATTTGAATTGAAACGCTACAATGGCTGGCACGCCACTTGCACTTTCAAGCCATCCTTTCCCACGCCCGAGCCCGCCATGACTGCCGACAAAGTCCTCGAAACCCTCAAATCCGAAAATGTCGAATTCGTCGACCTGCGCTTCGCCGACATGCGCGGCGTCGAGCACCACGTCAGCTTCCCCGCGCACGCGATCGATGCCGACACCTTCGAGGACGGCAAGATGTTCGACGGTTCGTCGATCGCCGGCTGGAAGGGCATCAACGAATCGGACATGGTGCTGATGCCGGATGCCGCCACGGCCTTCATCGATCCGTTCGCCGCGCACAAGCAGCTGAACATCGTGTGCGACGTACTGGAGCCGTCCACGATGCAGGCGTATTCGCGCGACCCGCGCTCGATCGCGCGGCGCGCGGAAGCATTCCTCAAATCCACCGGCGTCGCCGACACCGCGTTCTTCGGGCCTGAGCCCGAGTTCTTCATTTTCGATTCGGTGCGCTGGCAGAACGACATGGGCCGCGTGTTCTACGAAATCGGCTCCGAAGAAGCCGCGTGGGCCTCGCGCTACAAATACGAGGAAGGCAACCACGGCCATCGCCCCGGCGTGAAGGGCGGCTATTTCCCGGTGCCGCCGGTCGATTCGCTGCACGACCTGCGTGCGGAAATGTGCCAGGTGCTGGAGTCGCTGGGGCAGACCGTCGAGGTGCACCACCACGAAGTCGGCAACGCCGGCCAGTGCGAAATCGGCGTGAAGTTCAACACGCTGCTGCACAAGGCCGACGACCTGCAGACGATGAAGTACGTGATCCGCAATGTCGCGCACGCCGCCGCCAAGACAGTCACCTTCATGGCCAAGCCCATCGTCGGCGACAACGGTTCCGGCATGCACGTGCACCAGTCGCTGTCGAAGGACGGCAAGAACCTTTTCGCGGGTGAGTTGTATGGCGGACTGTCGCAACTCGCGTTGTGGTACATCGGCGGCATCTTCAAGCATGCGCGCGCGATCAATGCTTTCGCCAACTCGACGACCAATTCCTACAAGCGTCTGGTGCCGGGCTTCGAGGCGCCGGTGATGCTGGCGTATTCCGCGCGCAACCGCTCGGCATCGTGCCGCATTCCGTACGTGGCGAATCCGAAGGGCCGGCGCATCGAGGTGCGCTTCCCCGATCCGATGAATTCGGGTTACCTCACCTTCACCGCGCTGATGATGGCCGGCCTCGACGGCATCCTGAACAAGACCGATCCCGGCGCGCCGATGGACAAGGACCTGTACGACCTGCCGCCGGAAGAGGAACGCCACATCCCGCAGGTGTGTTCGTCGCTCGATCTCGCGCTGGAAGCACTCGACCGCGACCGCGACTTCCTGAAGGCCGGCGGTGTGATGGGCGACGACTTCATCGACGCCTACATCGCGCTGAAGATGAAGGAAGTCACCGCGTACCGCGCATCGACTCATCCCCTTGAGTATCAAATGTATTACAGCATCTGATGCACAGAACCATCCATGGTGCTTGGCGCCTGCCCGGCCTTCCCTGGCCGGGCGCTCGGCGCGTCGTGCGATGCGTCACTTCGCATCGCGCAAACGCCGCGCCGCGCCCACTCGAGTACCAGATGTATTACTCGATCTGACGAACGAGGCACGCAACGATGCAACATCCGTTCGCCGATGCCTTCCATTACAAGGCCTGGGCGAACCAGGACCTGCTGGACCACGGCGAGCGGCAATGGCCGTCGCTGCCGGAAGAGGATGCGCGTTTCTTCGCGCGCATCCTCAATCACACCCAGGTGGTCGATCGCATCTTCATCGGCCACATCACCGGCAAGCCGCACGGATTCGACGCCGACAACACGGCGGAAACGCCAAGCCTCGCCGCATTGCGGGCGGCGATGGCTCAGGCGGACGCGTGGCTCGTCGAGTACACGGCGCATGCGGACGAAGCGGAACTTGCCCGCGACATCCCGTTCGTTTTCACCGACGGCGATCGCGGCCGCATGCGGGTTGATGAAATGCTGCTGCATCTGCTCACGCACGGCAGCAATCATCGCGGCATGGCCGCGCGCGTGCTGGCCACGCACGGGCTGGAGCGCCCGCGGGACACCTTCACGCGTTTCCTGCACTTGAACGATCCGTCGCGTCGTGGCGGCCCGAGGGAGCCCGGTGCAGCGTGATCCGGACGGCGACTTGCGCGGACGCCGAGTCCGTCTGCACGATCTACAACCATTACGTCGCCCATACCGTCGTGACGTTCGAGGAACAACCGGTTGCGACAGCCGAAATGCAGTCGCGCATCGCTGCCGTGCTCGAAAAGCTGCCGTGGTTGGTACTCGAACACGACGGCGCGATTGCCGGTTACGCGTATGCCTCGCCATGGAAGGCACGCAGCGGTTATCGCTTCGCGGCGGAAAGCTCGATCTATCTTGCGCCCGCGCAGACGCGTCGCGGCTTCGGTTCCGCGTTGTACGCGCGCCTGCTGGAAAACCTGCGCGCCCGCCACGTCCACTGCGTCATCGGTGGCGCGGCGCTGCCGAACCCCGCCAGCGTGGCCTTGCATGAAAAACTGGGCTTCACGAAAGTCGCGCACTTCCGCGAGAACGGCTTCAAGTTCGGCCGCTGGATCGACGTGGCGTATTGGCAACGCTTGCTGTAGCGCCGGGACGCAGCTCTTCGAAATCGGATTGCGGAACACCGATCGCGCACCCATATTCGGGTTGTCCACGCCACGTGACCCCGATGCCTGTTTCGCTGCCGCTTTTCGATTCCGCTTCATCCGTGGCAGCGCGCGAACAACTCGCACCCGGCGCATGGGTGCTGCGCGGCTTTGTGCTCGATCGCGCCGGGACGTTGCTGCGCGAGATCGAACACATTGCCGCGCGCTTGCCGTTCCGGAATCTGGTCACGCCCGGCGGCAAGACGATGTCGGTGGCGATGACCAACTGCGGAGAGGTCGGCTGGTTCAGCGATCGGCGCGGCTATCGCTACACCGGAATCGATCCCGAAACCGGCAAGCCGTGGCCCGCCATGCCTTCCGCGTTCGCGCAACTCGCGCGCGACGCGGCACACGATGCGGGTTTCGCTGATTACGCGCCAGACGTGTGCCTGATCAATCGCTACGAAATCGGTACGCGCCTAACGCTGCATCGGGACCAGGACGAGCGCGACCACCATTCACCCATCGTTTCGGTGTCGCTGGGGCTGCCTGCAACGTTCCTGTTCGGCGGCTTCGCGCGAACGGATCCGCAGCGACGGATACCGCTGGCCCATGGTGATGTCATGGTGTGGGGCGGCCCTTCGCGGATGCGCTACCACGGCGTCTTGCCGGTCAAGGAGGGCGAGCATCCGCTGACCGGTTCGCGCCGCTACAACCTGACGTTCCGCGTGGCGCGCTGAGCTTGCCGACGCACCACACGCGCACTAGATTGGTGCAATGATGCGCACCAAGCTGGAAATGGAGCCGCTCGACCAACTCGCCACCGGCGTGGCGCGGCTGGACGCCGGCGGGCGCATCGTCTTCGCCAATCCGGCTTTCGCCGAATGCACCGGTTATGGCCTGTCGCGCCTGCTCGGACAAACGCTCGCGATGTTGAAGCCGGAGGGCGAACGGCTGCATGCCCGGGCGCGGCGATCGCAGGTCGAACAGGGCGCACTCGCGCTGGCGGGCGTGACGGTGTGCGCGGCCCCGGGCAACGAGGCACGGCTGGATTTCAGTTTCACGCCGTCGACCGACGGTGCATGGGTGGAAATCCATCGGACCGCGACGGCGGGCGACGCCACGCGGATATCCGAATCGCTGCGTGGTTTCGCGCATGAGATCCGCAATCCCTTGGCCGCGATTTCCGGTGCGGCGCAACTGCTGGAGCAGCGCGCCGACGATACGCGACAGCGCGAACTCGCGCAATTGATCCGCGACGAATCCGCGCGGCTGGCGAGTCTGGCCGAACGCCTGCTCGGCGCGCGCAACACCATGGCCACGCGCGCCGTCAATGTGCACGCCGTGCTCGAACGCGCCGCGGAATTGCTGCGTGCCGAACGCGCCGACGTGGTCGTCGTGCGCGACTACGATCCCAGCCTGCCCGCATGGCAGGGGGATCCCGACCGCCTGCTGCAAGCCGTGCTGAATCTGCTGCGCAACGCGGTGGAAGCCAACGCGGCGCGCATCATCCTGCGCAGCCGCGCCGAAGCCGGCTGGCGCGATGCGCAGGGACAACGCGTGCCCGCGCTGCGCATCGAGATCGAGGACAACGGCGACGGCGTGCCGCAAGCCATCGCCGCAACCCTGTTCGAGCCGATGGTTTCAGGACGTCCGGACGGCACCGGGCTGGGCCTGGCGCTGGCGCGCGAAATCGCGCGGGAACACGGCGGCGAGTCGACCTTGCGGAGCCTCGACGCCGGCTCCTGTTTCGTGCTGCTGCTGCCGCGCCATCCGCGCACGGGAGGACAGGATGGGTGACATCTACATCGTCGACGACGACCGCGCGGTGCGCTTCGTGCTCGCGACGGCACTGCGCGACGCGGGACACACGGTGACGGAATTCGTCGATGCCGAAAGCGCGCGCCGCGCCTTGCAGCACGCGTCGCCTGATCTTCTGATCAGCGATGTGCGGCTGCCCGGCGACGACGGCCTCGCCCTGCTGCGCGAAACGAAGTCGGCCCATCCGCAATTGCCGGTAATCGTGATGAGCGCCTACACCGACGTGGCCACCACCGCGGCGGCGTACCGCGAAGGCGCGGCGGATTACCTGGCCAAGCCCTTCGATCTCGCGCATGCAGTGGCTTCGGCGCAACGGGCGGTCAGCGAATCGGCGCAGACGGGACAGCCCCCGCGCACGGCGGTGCCGCGCCACGCTTTGCTCGGCGAAAGTCCGCCGATGCGCGAAGTGTTCCGTCTGATCGGACGCGTGGCGGCCAGCGACTTGAACGTATTGATCACCGGCGAAACCGGTACCGGCAAGGAACTGGTCGCGCGCGCATTGCACGAGGAAAGTGCGCGGCGCGCGCGGCCGTTCGTCGCACTCAACACCGCGGCGATTCCGGCGGAATTGCTGGAGTCGGAATTATTCGGCCACGAGGCCGGCGCGTTCACCGGTGCGCAGCGGCGCAGCGCCGGGCGCTTCGAACAGGCCGAAGGCGGCACGCTGTTCCTCGACGAAATCGGCGACATGCCGCTGGCGTTGCAGACACGTTTGTTGCGCGTGCTGGCCGGCGGTGAGTTCTATCGCGTGGGCGGCCGCGAGTTGATCCGCAGCGATGTGCGCGTGCTGGCGGCGACGCACCAGGATCTCGACGCGAAAGTCGCGCGCGGGGAATTCCGCGCCGACCTGATGCATCGTCTCGACGTGCTGCGCATCCACCTGCCGTCCCTGCGCGAACGGCGCGCGGACATTCCGCTGCTGGCGAAACGATTTCTCGCCGACGCCGCGCGCGAATTGAAGCTGCCGGAAAAACATTTCGCGCAGCCCGCACTGGATGCGTTGAAGAAGCGGGACTTCCCGGGCAACGTTCGTCAACTGGAAAACCTGTGCCGGCGGCTTGCGGTGATCGCGCCGGGCACGGCGATCCGGCGCGAGGATCTGGACGAGGCTGGAGCGCGCGCCACTTCATCGGCCACGGGCGCATTGCCGTGGGAATCGGCATTGCGCGCCTGGGCCGATGCGGAATTGACCGCCGGCACCGGCGACGTGCACGCGCGGGCGCGCGAACGCTTCGACCGCGTGTTGCTGGACGCGGCACTGGCCGCGCACGACGGCCATCGCCAGAACGCGGCGCAGGCGCTTGGCGTCGGCCGCAATACGTTGACGCGCAAGCTGGGCAGCTCGCGCACGCGCCGGGACAAGCAGGAGCACTGACACATGGCCATCATCGTTCGCGCCGCCAACCCCGAAGACGTGCCCTTTCTCGTGGAATGCAATGCCGCGATGGCGCTCGAGACCGAGCACAAGACGCTCGATCGCGACGTGCTGACGCGCGGCACGCACGCGGTATTCGACGATCCGCGCCGCGGGTTTTATCTCATCGCCGAGCTCGACGGGCAACCCGCGGGTTGCCTGCTCATCACCTACGAATGGAGCGACTGGCGCAACGGCGACTGGTGGTGGTTCCAGAGCGTGTACGTGACGAAACCCGCGCGTCGCGCGGGTGTGTTCCGCGCCCTGTATGCGGATGTCGAACGCCGCGCGCGCGCGGGCGGCGCGGTTGGCCTGCGGCTGTACGTCGAACGCAACAACGAACGTGCGCAGCAGACCTACGCATCGCTCGGGATGGAAGAAGAGGCGTACAAGATGTTGCGACGCGGGTTCATCGAGTTCGTGTAGGAGCAGGCCACGCCGCGACCGGACCATCGCAACCTCGGCCCGCTCCTACAATGAAACAAATAGCGAGGAGCCGGCCATGATCCCCCCAACCCGCCGCGTCGCCGTGCTCGGTGGCGTGCGCATTCCGTTCTGCAAGCGCGACACCGCGTATGCCGATCTCGGCAACTTCGGGATGAGCGTGGAAGTGATGGGTGCGCTGGTCGAGAAATTCGGCCTGCATGGCCTGGAACTCGGCGAAGTCGCGTTCGGCGCGGTGATGAAGCACCCTGCCGACTGGAACCTCGCACGCGAAGCGCTGCAATCCTCCGGGCTCGCGCTGACCACGCCCGGCATCACCACCGCGCGCGCCTGCGGCACCTCGCTCGACAACGCGATCCTGATCGCGCAGAAAATCGCGACCGGCCAGATCGAGGCCGGCATCGGCGGCGGTTCGGATACCACCAGCCAGGTGCCGCTGACCTATTCGAATCGGCTGCAGCAACGCCTGCTGGATTTGAATCGCGCGAAAACGTTCGGGCAAAAACTGCGCGCCGCAACACACGGCTTTCGTTTGCGCGACCTGAAGCCGCAGGTACCCGGCGTGGTCGAGCCGCGCACGGGGCTCTCGATGGGACAGCATTGCGAGAAGATGGCGCGCGAATGGAAGATCGGCCGCGCCGAGCAGGACCAGTGGGCGCTGGAAAGCCACCGCAAGCTCGCGGCGGCGTACGCTGCAGGCTTCTTCGATGATCTCGTGATCCCGTTCCGCGGCGTCACGCGCGACAACCTGCTGCGCGCCGACACCACGCTGGAAAAACTCGCGAGCCTGAAACCCGCGTTCGATCGCAGCTCGGGCAAGGGCACCCTCACCGCCGGCAACTCTTCCGCGCTGTCGGACGGCGCGGCGGCGGTGCTGCTGGCCAGCGAAGACTGGGCTGCGGCGCACAAGCTGCCGGTGCTGGCGTATCTCACCTTCGCCGAAGTCGCCGGCGTCGATTACGTGCACGGCGAAGGCCTGCTGATGGCGCCGACGGTCGCGGTGCCGCGGATGTTGCAGCGTGCGGGTTTGCGGCTTCAGGATTTCGATTTCTACGAAATCCACGAAGCCTTCGCGGCGCAGGTGCTGTGCCAGTTGCGCGCGTGGGAGTCGGCGGACTATTGCCGCAGCCGGCTGGGACTGGATGCGCCGCTGGGCGCGATCGACCCGGCGAGGATCAACGTCAACGGCTCAAGCCTCGCGACCGGCCATCCATTCGCGGCGACCGGCGCGCGCATCGTGGCAACGCTGGCGAAACTGCTGGTGCAGAAGGGTTCCGGCCGCGGGCTGATTTCGATCTGCACCGCGGGCGGGATGGGCGTCGTGGCTATTCTGGAGCGTTGAGTTGCTCTCGTGAAAAGTCAGGCCAAGGATGGCCGAGGTGGTCTCTATCGAGCGAAACGCGTGACGATCAGCCGTGAATCCATCGTGCAGCGGTCAGGGATGAACGCACTCAAGATATCTTGAACAGCGTCGGCCGCCACGCACCACTGGAATAGGAATCACGGCGGCGGCGTTGCATCCGCGCGATCGCCTCGGCGGCTTGCGCATCCGCCCAGTCGGCGCGTTGCACCATCAGCTTGTCCGGATCGAGCCCGCGCTCGCGCGCTTCTTCGGCACGCCATGCGACGAAATCGTCGTAGGCCTCGATTTCGAATTGCAGGTCGCGGCGGCACAACTCGATCATGA
The DNA here is from genome assembly GCA_040388785.1 of Pseudomonadota bacterium. Taxonomy (GTDB): domain Bacteria; phylum Pseudomonadota; class Gammaproteobacteria; order Xanthomonadales; family Rhodanobacteraceae; genus 66-474. The sequence goes on along the minus strand of JAZKBD010000023.1, from coordinate 55,294 downwards.
TCGCGTCGTCGAGGAAGCCCAGCACCGGCACGTTGTCGGGAATCGCGTCGTTGGGGTCCGCGAGGTAAGCGAGCGCCGCCAGGACGCGCTTGCAATCTTCCTCGGGAAGATTGAAGCCCACGTCGCGCGACATCGCGATCAGCGATTCGACGCTGCCGATGCGCTCGGCGATGAACGGCGGCGCGTAAGCGGCCTGGGTTTCCTCCAGCAGCTTCTGGGCCGCCGCGATGATCGTGTCGGCATCCTCGCTCTTGACGCTGGCTTGCACGTCACGCATGCCCTTGACGAAGAACTGCAGATCGTCGTCGCTCAACTGGATGTTGATGTCCATCGGCATGGCTTGGATCCTCGAACGGGCGGCTGAATCTGGCAGCGTACCGAGCGGCCTTTGGCCCGTCAATGACCGGTGCCGGCGCAGCGGCTTTCGTGAAAAGTCAGGCCAGGGCTGGCCGTCCGGTATCCAGCGGGGAACCGGATCCACACGATTCGGATAGGCTTGCGAGGCGGCATTCATGGACGAACACACATCTAAAGAATCCCCTGGATGCCCGCTCCGAACGCGGTGATGAAACGCGTGATGATGGCCGAGAGCGAAAGGTTGACCTCGGGGAAATCGCCGACCGGCTGCCAGCACTTCAGGAAATCCGGATCGGTGGGCGGGATGGGTTGGCAACCCGGCTTCAGCTGGTAATCGGTGGCGTAGGCCCACGGCCAGACGTCGAAGATCGGCAGGCTGCGCGAGACGTCACCGATCACCTGGCTGACGTCGCCGATGATGGGAATCGGACGGCGCGGCGCGACCAGCCACGCGTTGCTCGGCGCGGCATCGCGCAGGATCGAATCACGCAGCTGGCCGGCGAAGGCCGGGTCTTCGATGATCACGCCGGATTCGGTATTGATCTTGTCCGAGCGCGGATCGAAATTGTGCGAGCCGACCATCGCGATGCGGCCATCGACCACCAGCGACTTCGCGTGCAGGCTGAGGCGCGGTCCCGGACTGCCGGGCTCGATGGGCGCGCGGCCGCCGTGGTGCGCGGAAGATTTCTCCGAGCCGAACCCGGACAGGCGGTTGTAGTCGCCCAGCATTTCGTCGGCGTCGGCCGGGTGCGGCATCAGCTCGTGGATGCTGAAGCCGAAATCGACCAGGAATTTCTTGTGGTGCTTGTACGACAGCGCGTACACCGGCAGCGCGTCGGTCGACGCCAGCGAATTGGTCGACACGATCACCTGCACCGGCGGCTGCTTCTGCTGCAGCGCCTTGAAAATCTTGCCGGCGCGCTTCGTCAGCACCAGATACGGCGTCTGCAGCACGATCTGCCCGTGCGCACCCGAAATCATCTTCATCAGGTCGCGCGTCAGTTCGCGTGAATCCGGGCCGTGCACCGCCTCGTCCTTGGACGGCAGGTCATAGAAGTAATCCACCAGCCCGACGTTCAGGCTGTGGTCGAGCAGGTTGTCCGCGAGCCACTGCGGATCCTCCGCCTCGGCGCGCGTGGTGGCCACGCGCTGCGGATCGGCAAAGCCCGGCTCCGTCCATGGCGCGGCATCGAAGGGATGCGCCAGGATGTCGGCGTTGACGTCCTTCAAGTGCGTGAGTGGCACCGCGCGTTCGTTCTGCCAGAAGAGCTCGAAGCTTTTGTCCATCTGCCGCCCGGCGATACCCGCCACCAGCACGTCGCGGTCGAGGAAATCCATCTGCGGATCCCAGTCGTAATAGTCGTTGGCGTAGTTGCGCCCGCCGACGATGCCGACCTTGCCGTCCACCAGGAACAGCTTGTTGTGCATGCGCTGGTTGAACCGGCGGAAGCAACACAGGATGCTGGCGGCGTATTCCACGTAGTTGCTGTGCGCGCTGTCGAAGGTCGGGTTGTACAGCCTGATGTGCAGGTTGTCGCTGGCGCGCGCGAGGCGTGACAGCAGTTGCGGGTCGTTCAACGAACCCAATTGGTCGGCGAGGATGCGCACCTTCACGCCGCGCCGCGCGGCCTGGACCAGTTCGTCCAGCACCAGCATGCCGGCGTCGTCCTTGGCCCAGATGTAGGTCTGGATGTCGATGGATTTCTGCGCCGCGCGGATGAGATTGATGCGCGCGGCCAGCGCGTTCTGGCCGATGTCGAGCAGCGTCACGGTGTTGCGCGGCGCGCCGGGTTTCGAGGCCGCGATCGCGTTGTCCGCCTGCGCGATGAACGGCGAAGGTTCCGCGCAACGGCCGGCGCGATTGCAATCGCTGCGGTGGTCGGCGGACATCGCGACGATGTTGTCGGCGCGCTGGATGCGCCTGGTCGAAAGCGGCGCGCAGCCCGCCAGCACCAACGCCAGGGCGCAGACAAACCATCCCAGTTTTGCGCGAGCAGGCTTTCGCATCACCCGCGCATCATACGGGGCACGTCAATGGGGTGAATCGGCGTTCCCGAGGCTGATCCTCAGATCCAGCTCCACCTTGTCCGACAGCACGCCGCGCCAGCCGCGCATGCCGAACGCGGAGCGCGAAATCGAGCCGTGCACGCGGATCACGCATTGCAGCGCTTGCCGCGGGCAGTCCGAAGGCTGCAGGGCCAGCGTCACCGGCTGGCGTTCGCCGTGCAGGCTCAGCATGCCGCGCAGCGTGCCGCCCGTCGCCAGTTCGCTCATGGGGAACGGGTCGGAATCGAAATGGATGGAGGGAAACCGCGCCGCGTCGAAAAAGTCCGTGCCGAGTGCACGCACGCGATCGTCGGCATCGTCCATCTGCAGGCCGGCGACCGCGAGGTCGGCGTCGACGCGGCCGAGGTCGGCGTCGATGTGCGTGTCGATGCGATGCAGCGTGCCCGACAACTCCGGAAACGTGCCGCGCACGTGGGCGAACCAGAATTTGCGCACGCCGAACTGGACCTGCGATTGCGCGGGGTCGATGGACCATGCCTGCGCGGTTTCGGCGGCGTGCGCGCTTCCGAATACAGCCAGCACCAGCCACAGCGCCAGCCGAACCTTCAAGGCGACCACAGCGCGCGCAGGCGCCCGTGTCCAGGTTCCAGCGCATCGTCGGCGATGTCGATCCAGGCCAACTCGGCCGGCGACATGCCACGCGCACCCGCCGAGCGGCCTTCGGTCAACAATGCCAGCAACTGTTCCATGCCGGGATTGTGCCCGACCAGCAGGATCTGGTGTGCGTCCGGCGCGTGGGTTTCGACCAGCGACAACAGTTCGCCCGGCGTGGCCCGGTAAATGCCCGGCAGGAATTGCGGCGTGCGGATGCGCAGCGCCGCGCATGCGGCGTCCGCCGTCATTTGCGCGCGGCGCGCCGGTGAACACAGCACCGCGTCCGGTCGCGCGCCCTGCTCGGCCAGCCAGGTCCCGACCGCGCGCGCCTGTGCCTGGCCGTGCACGCTGAGCGGACGCTCCGCGTCACGCCCGTCCGGGCCGGCATTCATGGCTTCGGCGTGCCGCAGCAGCAACAGTTCGCGCATCGTCAGGTCCCGCTCATTGCCCGCTGGAACCGGTGGATACGGGCGCGGCATCGGCGGGCGCATCGGTCGAAACATTGTTGGCCCGCAGCGTCGCGAGCATCAGGCTGAGTTCGGTGCCGCCGTTGCTTGCCGCCGCGAGCCATTGCCTGGCGAGCGTTTGATCGGTGAGCGCACGCTGCAACAGCCCGGAATACGCCTGCACCTGCCAAGCGACATTCCGGGCCGCCTGGTCGTTTTCCGCTGCCTTCGCGGGTTCGAGTTCACCCTCGATGTGCAGGCCGACCGCGCGCGCGATCGGGCTCGATCCCCATGCAAGCGTGTGCGCGAGCTTCAGGCAGGCTTGACGCGTTTCGTGATGTTTTGCCGCGGCGTCCATGCTGCACGCATCCACCACCGGCTTGAGATTCGGGCGCAGATGGTTCTGGGTGGCGTTGGCGGCGACCAGCACGCGCACGCCATCGCCGTTGTCCGGCTGACCGCCGTGCGCACCCTGCACGGTGTCGGCCAGCGGCGGCAGCACTTCGACGGCCTTGGCAACGCCGGCCAGCGCCTTGCCGTAATAGTCATCGTAGGTCTGCGCCGCGGCGGCCTTGTCCAGCGCGGCACGCTCGGCCTTGGCATCCTTGTTTTCGGCGGCGACATCCAGCGCCACGATCCATACGGCGGCGTTGTCGGTGGCATTCTTCTTGAGGTAATCGAAGGCTTTCGCGTTGGGACAATCATTCTTGGTGGTGCACAGATCCAGGCGCACCCATTGCGCGGGACCGCCGGCGTTCGGCGCGGTGGCGGCGCGTTGGCTCAGGGCATCGAAGTCCAGGCCCGGCGTCTGGTTCTTGAACGGGCGCGCAAGGATCGCCGCGCCCAGCAGGTAATCCGGATCCGCACGCAGCGCGACCACGTTGACCAGATCGTGCTGGTATTGCTGGATCGCTTCGACGCGCTTCTGGTCCGCGGCCGACAACTGCGGGGCCGGGGCCGGACCCGCCGTGCTGGCAATCGCGGGGCTGCTTGCCGCGGAGGCCGGCGCGACAAGTTGCGCGGCGGCAGGCGTGCTGCCGGCGGCGAACAGTGCTGCGAGAACGGCAAGGGTCACGACGTTGCGCATGATGGGCACCGGGGGTGAAGTTGGGTGAAGCTAATGACGAATGGATGAATGCTTACTGGCCGGCGGCGCCTGCATCGGCGAGCACCCGCGCTCAGACGCGCAAGGCTTCGCGCATGAATTCCGGCTGCGCCAGCGCCGCGCGGTGCACCTCCGCGTTGTAATAGCGCGTGGCGAACGGCTTCGCGGCAGCGTCATGTTCGCGGAAGGCATCGAGGCCGCCATCCTTGCGAGCGAGCGTACAGCTCCACCAGCCGGTCGGATAGCACGGCTGCGGGAACGGCAGCGTACGGGTGCACGAGAAGCCGACTTCGCGCATCGCCGCTTGCATCGACTGGATCAGATCCAGCAGCACCAGCGGCGATTCCGATTGCTGCACCAGGATGCCGCCCTCGCGCAGCGCACGGAAGCAGCTCGCGTAGAACTTCGCGTTGAACAGGCCTTCGGCCGGGCCGACCGGATCGGTGGAATCGACGATCACCACGTCCAGCGAATCGGGCGCGGCCTCGGCCATGTATTTGATGCCGTCGTCGAACAGCAGTTTCGCGCGCGGATCGTTGTTCGACTCGCACAGTTCCGGAAAATGCTCTTCGGCGAGCCGCGTCACCTGCTCGTCGATTTCGATCTGCACCGCCGATTCGACGTCGGGGTGGCGCAGCACCTCGCGCAAGGTGCCGCAGTCGCCGCCGCCGATGATCACCACGTTGCGCGGTGCCGCGTGCGTGAACAGCGCCGGGTGCGTCATCATCTCGTGGTAGAGGAAGTTGTCGCGCGAGGTCAGCATCACGCAGCCGTCGATCACCATCAGGTTGCCCCAATCGGTGGTGCGATAGATCTCGATATGCTGGAACGGCGTGGAAGCCTCGGCGAGCTTGTCGTCCACGCGATAGCCGATGGACGAGCCGGACGCTTCGTGCTTTTCGGTGAACCAGTTGGACATGCCGGAAATCCCGTTGGAGAACGCCGATTGTAACGGCCCGTGCACGCCCACGCGTTACAATGGCGCGGTCGATCCCGCGGCGATGCTGGCTTCCGATCGACCTTCCTTCGCGTCAAGGCCCGCCGCTGCGACGTTCTGACCCCCTCGTTATCCGGAGACCCACGATGACGAACGCCTGGAACGTCGAGGCTGCCCGCAACACCTATTCGGTCGCGCACTGGAGCGACGACTACGTCGACATCGACGCGCAAGGCCGCGCCGTGATGCGTCCGCGCGGTGCAGAAGGGCCGGCGATCGCGCTGGACGATGCGATCGCGCGCACGCGCGAACTCGGCCTGCGCCTGCCGTTGTTGCTGCGCTTCCCCGACATCCTGCTGGACCGGCGCGAAAAGCTGCGCGCGGCGTTTGCCAACGCTATGCAGGCGCACGCCTACGCCGGCGGCTATACGGCGCTGTATCCGATCAAGGTCAACCAGCAGCGCGCGGTCGCGGGCACGCTGGCGCAAGGCCCGCAATCGCCGCGCGCAGCGGAGACGGGCTTCGGGCTCGAGGCCGGTTCCAAGCCGGAGCTGCTGGCCGTGCTCGGCCTTGCCGAGCCGGGTTCGCTGGTCGTTTGCAACGGCTACAAAGACGCCGAATACATCCGCATCGCGCTGATCGGCCGCAAGCTCGGCATCGACGTGGTGATCGTGATCGAGAAACCCTCTGAACTCGAGCACGTGATCGAGGAATCGAAGGCGCTCGGCATCGAACCGAAACTCGGCGTGCGCGTGCGGCTGGCGTCGATCGGCGCCGGCAAATGGCAGAACACCGGCGGCGACAAGAGCAAGTTCGGGCTGACGCCGACGCAACTCCTGGCGCTGGTGGAGCGCCTGCGCGAGACGAACCTGACGCACACGATGCGCCTGCTGCATTTCCACATGGGTTCGCAGATTTCCAATCTGCGTGACATCGCGGCCGGCATGCGCGAAGCAGTGCGCCACTTCGCCGAACTGCGCGCCGCGGGTTTGCCTCTCGACCACGTCGATGTCGGCGGCGGACTCGGCATCGATTACGAAGGCACGCGTTCGCGTGGCGAGTGTTCGATCAATTACGACCTCGATCAATATGCGAATGCGGTGATCGCGCCGCTGGCGGCCGCGTGCGCCGAATGGAAACTTGATCCGCCGCGCGTGCTGACCGAATCGGGGCGCGCGATGACCGCGCACCACGCCGTGCTGGTGGTCAACGTCAGCGAAGTGGAGGCCGCGCCGGATGGCGCCGTGCCGCCCGCAACGACAGATGAGTCGCCGGTGCTGCGTTCACTGCGCGACACGCTGGCGGTATTGGGCAAACGTCCGGTGCGCGAAGTCTGGCAGGACGCGCAGCAGTATTTGAACGAAGGACAATTGCTGTACGCGCAAGGCGCGCTCGACCTTGCGGAGCGCGCGAAACTCGACGCGCTGTTCCACGCGATCGCACTGGGCGTGCGCAAGCACCTGAAGCCCGACGAACGTTCGCATCGCGAGATCATCGACGCGCTCGACGTGAAGCTGGTCGACAAGTATTTCTGCAACTTCTCGGTGTTCGAATCGATTCCGGACGTGTGGGCGATCGACCAGATCTTCCCGATCATGCCGCTGACGCGCCTGGACGAGGAACCGACGCGGCGCGGCACGCTGGCCGACCTCACTTGCGATTCCGACGGCCGCGTGGACGTGTACGTGGAGTCGGGCGACCTCGACGTCAGCCTGCCGCTGCACGAACTGCGACCGGGCGAACCGTACCGCTTGGGCATTTTCCTGGTCGGCGCGTACCAGGAAACCCTGGGTGACATCCATAATCTTTTTGGCGACACCGACGCGGTGAACGTGCGCATCGACGGCGACGGCTTCGCGCTGGACGGCGCGCGTCGCGGCGATTCCGCCGACATGCTGCTCGACTATGTTGGCTACCAGCCGGACGATCTGCGCACGGCGTATCGCGCAAAGCTCGCAAAGGCCGGCATCGAAGTCGACGTGATGCGCCATCTCGAAGCTGCGCTGGAAGCAGGGCTGACCGGCTATACCTACCTGCAGGAAACCTGAACCTCAGACGTCGCGCGCTACCTGCAAGCCGGCCGGCGTCTGGCTGACCGGCATCACTTCGAGGCGGTTGACGTTGAGGTGTGGCGGCAGGTTGGCGATCCACCACACGGTGTCGGCGATGTCGCGCGCAGTGATCGGATGCGCGCCCGCGTAGAGCTTGTCCGACGCGGCCTGGTCACCGCCGGTGCGCACCAGCGTGAATTCGGTTTCCGCCATGCCGGGTTCGATGCTGGTCACGCGCACGCCGGTGCCGAAGAGATCGCAGCGCAAGCCCAGCGAAAATTGGGTCACGAAGGCCTTGGTGCCGCCGTACACGTTGCCGCCGGTGTACGGGTACGTGCCGGAAATCGAACTGATGTTGACGACCGCACCGCGGCGTTCGATCAGCTGCGGCAACAGCAGGTGCGTCAAGGTCATCAGCGCGGTGATGTTGGTGTCGATCATCTGCCGCCATTGCGCGAGATCGCAATCCTGCGCCTTGGCGGTGCCCAGCGCAAGGCCGGCGTTGTTGACGAGCAGATCGATATCGCGAAAGTGTTCCGGCAGCGCATTCAGCGCGGCGCGCAGCGCCGCCTCCTCACGGATGTCGAACGCGGCGGTATGCACGTGCTCGGCGCCGAAACGCTCGACCAAATGCGCGAGGCGTTCGGCGCGACGCGCGAACGCAATCACGCGCCAGCCGTTCTCGGCAAACTTCGTCGCAATCGCGGCACCGAATCCTGCCGAGGCGCCGGTGACCAGCACCGTGCCCATTACTTCTCCTTCATCGGCATCGCGTGGAAACCGGCTGCCTGCAACTTCTTCTGCATGTCCTGCAGTTCGGTTGCGGTGGCGAACGGCCCCAGCCGCACGCGGTTCCAGGTCTTGCCGTCTAGCGTGATGCTCTGGACGTGGGCAGTGAAGCCCTGCAACGCAAGTTCAGCCTTCTTCGCATCGGCGGCGCCGGAATCCGGGTACGCGCCGACCTGCAGCACGTAAGTGCCTCGGGACGAGGAGGACGTTCCATTCGCGCTGGTCGCGGCCGGCGTGGAGGTGCTGGCGTTGTTCGCCGCCGCAGTTTTCTGCTGCTCGGCCTTGGCCATCGCCGACAGTTCCGCGTTCGGAATCACGACTTCCTTTTCGGGCAGCACCTTGTAGAAATCGAATTGCGACCCGCTGGAAGCCGCGCTGCTGCTGGCGGCGATGCCGGGCGAACTGCCCTGCTGCGCGACCGCGTCGGGATTGGCCTGCGGCTGGTCGTTGCGGCGCAGGCTGGGCATGCCGCGATAGGCAAGTGCCATCACGATGAGACCGACCACCACGCCTGCCAGGAACAAGGCCCAGCCCGGAAAGGCCGTGCCGCCGTTGCGTACTGCTTGTCGATTGTTGCGAGTTGCCACTGCCGTTCCTCGTGCATGTGCCCGTGCGATCCGGGAACGGATCGCATCGTCGTTTCATCTGTATCCGCGAATCGTCACATCGTTTGCGGTGCCGACACGCCCAGCATAGCGAGTCCGTTGGCGAGTACCTGACGCGTCGCATACGCCAGCGCCACGCGCGCATTGCGCACGCCTTCATCGTCCACCAGGAATTGCTCGGCGTTGTACCAGACGTGGAAGGCGCCCGCGAGGTCGCGGAGGTATTGCGCCAGCAGGTGCGGCTCGCGGTTGTCGGCCGCGGCCTCGATGATTTCCGGAAACCGCGAGATTTCCACCATCACATCGCGCGCATGCTCGCCCTGCAGCCGATCGAGGTGCTTCAGCGCATCGTGCTGTTCGAACACGATCGAGCGTTCGTGCATCTGCCGTTGCACCGAACACACCCGCGCATGCGCGTACTGGATGTAGTAGACCGGGTTGTCGTTGGTCTGCGCACGCGCGAGGTCGATGTCGAACACCAGTTGCGAATCACTCTTGCGCGCGATCAGGAAATAGCGCGTGGCATCGAGGCCCGCCATGTCGATCAGGTCGCGCAACGTGACGTAGGAACCGGCGCGCTTGGAAATTTTCACTTCCTCGCCGCCCTTCATCACCGTCACCATCTGGTACAGCGCGTATTCCGGCCAGTCCTTCGGAATGCCGATGTCGAGCGCCTGCAGGCCCGCGCGCACGCGTGCCAGCGAGCCGTGATGATCGGCGCCGAGCACGGTGACTGCGCGCTTGTAACCGCGCTCCCACTTGGACAGGTGGTAGGCGACGTCCGGCACGAAATACGTGAACGTGCCGTCGGATTTCCGCATCACGCGGTCCTTGTCGTCGCCGAAGTCGATCGCGCGCAACCACAGCGCGTCGTCCGCTTCATAGGAATGGCCTTCGGCGGCGATGCGATCGACCACGCGCAGCACCTGGCCCTCCGTGTACAACGACGATTCCAGGAAGTAGACGTCGAACTCGACGCCGAACGCGCGCAGGTCGGCGTCCTGCTCGCGGCGCAGCCATGCGACGGCGAACTCGCGGATCGCGTCGAGGTCGTCCGGATCCTTGGCGGCGGTCACCTTGTAGCCGATGGCATCGCGGGCGGCTTCGGCAACGTCCATCTTGGCGAATTCGCGGGTGTATTCGCGGTTGTAATCGCCTGTCGAGTGACCCGCTTCCACGGTCGCGCCGCCGATGTAATCGCGGGCGATGTCGCGGATGTAGTCGCCACGGTAGCCATCCGCCGGCCAGCGCGGATCTCCCGGTTCGATGCCCTTGATGCGCGCCTGCACCGACAGCGCGAGATTCTGGATCTGCGCGCCTGCATCGTTGTAGTAATACTCGCGATAAACCTTCCAGCCCGTGGCCGAGAACAGCCGCGCCAGCGTGTCGCCGATTGCCGCGTTGCGCGCGTGACCGACGTGCAACGGGCCGGTGGGATTGGCCGAAACGAATTCCACGCCCACTGCGCGGCCCGCGCCGGACTTGCCGTGGCCGTACTGCAGCCCTTCGCGAAGCGCGCGTCGGACTTCTTCGTGCCAGGCGGCATCGGTGAGGAAAAAGTTGATGAACCCTGGCCCGGCAATCTCGACTTTCGCGACCAAGGCGTTCGCAGGCAGCGCGGCGATGATCGCGGTGGCGAGATCACGCGGGGGTTTGCCGGCCTTCTTCGCGAGCAGCATGGCCAGGTTGCAGGCGAAGTCGCCATGCCCGCGGTTGCGCGTGCGCTCCACCACGAAATCGGGCGTCGGCACTTCCAGCACGCCGTCTTGATGCAGGCGCTGCAAGGCCTGTTCCAGCAAATCGTGGAGGGCGTCTTTCACGGACGAGCAACATGGGTTGGCGGCCTGACATCGTAGCGCAGCGCCGCCTGCGGACGAAACCGGGCGCTGTGGATAACTTGGTGGACAGTGGTGGACGAAATCGATGCGGAACGGCCGCCCCGCCAACGTTTTGCCTTGAGTCAGGCAGAAATAACCTTTGCATTCCTGCAGTTGAATTCGCTTTGATGAAAACACGCGAAAAGAGGTCGGCAAACGCTTGTGATCCGGCTTTGTGCATAACTGATTGCAGGAAGCGCGGGCTTGGCCGCGGATCAGATCAACCCGCGCGCAGCCATCGACGTCGGCTCGCCCGCGCCGACCACCAGATGATCCAGCACCCGCACGCCGACCAGTTGCAGCGCGTCGCGCAACTGGCGGGTGATGCTCCGATCGGCCGCCGAGGGTTCCGCGACGCCGGACGGATGGTTGTGCGCGAGGATCACCGCTGCCGCGTTGTGCTTCAGGGATGCGCGTACCACTTCGCGCGGATGCACCGACGCGCCGTCGAGCGTGCCGCGGAACAATTCCTCGAACGCCAGCACGCGATGGCGGTTGTCGAGGAACAGGCAGGCGAACACTTCGTAAGGTTTGTGCGCGAGCTGCGCCTTCAGGAACGCGGCGCTGTCGCGCGGACTCGCCAACGCAGTGCGTCCGGTCAGCTCTTCGCCGAGGCATCGGCGCGCCAGTTCCAGCGCGGCGGCCAGGCGTGCACGCTTCGCCGGCCCCAGGCCCGGCGCGCCGGCGAGATCACGCGCGAGCAACGCGTTCAAGCTGCCGGCGTGCGCGAGCAGGTTGCGGCCCATGTCAAGCGCGCTGCTGCCGCGCATGCCGCTGCCCAAAAGCACCGCCAGCAATTCGGCCGGCGTCAATGCGGCAGCGCCCCGCGTCAGCAATTTTTCGCGCGGACGTTCATCCTCGGGCCAGTCGCGGATGCTCATTGCGGCGTTCCTTGTGACCGGCCTCCAGCATGGCGCTCGCGCGGCCGCGGATGCAGCGGCCCGGATGCGCGATTCGGGTAAGCTAATCACCGATTTGCCTGTCAGCGGATGCCGACATGAGTGCTGCGCAACGTCGTCCCGGCGAACATGGGTTCAGCGACAACAAGCATGTTCTGCTCGGCGTCTCGGGTGGCATCGCCGCATACAAGGCTTGCGAAGTCGTGCGTCGCCTGCGCGACGCGGGCGTGCAGGTGCGTGTGGTGCTGACCGAAAACGCCGCGCGCTTCGTCACGCCGCTGACGTTCCAGGCACTCTCCGGCCAGCCGGTGCGCCATGGCCTGTGGGATGCCGAGGCCGAAATGGGCATGAGCCATCTGGAGCTGGCGCGCTGGGCCGATGCGGTGTTGATCGCGCCGGCTTCCGCCGACACGCTGGCCAGGCTCGCGCACGGTTTCGCCGATGACTTGTTGTCCACGCTGTGCCTTGCCACCACCGCGCCCGTGGCGGTCGCGCCGGCCATGAACCACCGCATGTGGCTGCACCCCGCCACCCAGGCCAATGTCGCGACCTTGCGCGCGCGTGGCGTCGCGATCCTCGGTCCTGCGAACGGACCACTCGCCGAGGGCGAATCGGGACCAGGCCGGATGCTGGAACCGCAGCAACTGGTGCAGGCGCTCACGACCCCGGGCGGCACGCATGTCGCGTGAAGAAGCACTCGCCGGCGTGAAAGTCGTGATCGACGCCGGGCCTACCTACGAAGACATCGACCCGGTGCGCTTCCTGGGCAACCGCAGCTCGGGCAAGATGGGCTTCGCCGTCGCGGAAGCCGCGACGCAAGCCGGTGCCGACGTCACCCTGATTGCAGGCCCGGTCGCGCTTTCGACGCCGCCCGGCGTGAGTCGCCGTGTCGACGTGCGCAGCGCGTTGCAGATGCGTGATGCGGTGATGCACGCGATTGGGAGCGCCGACATCTTCATCGCCACCGCCGCGGTCGCCGATTGGCGCGTCGCCGATTACAGCGCGCGCAAGATCAAGAAGGGCGCGTCCGGAACGCCGCTGCTGGAACTGGTCGAGAATCCCGACATCCTGGCCGAAGTCGCGGCGCGCGATCCGCGCCCGTTCGTGGTCGGCTTCGCCGCCGAAACCGATCACGTCATCGAACATGCCCGCGAAAAACTGGTGCGCAAGAAACTCGATCTGCTGGCCGCCAACCACGTCGACGAAAACCTCGGCATCGGCGCCGATGACAACGCGCTGGAGTTGATCTGGGCGGGCGGCAGTGAATCCCTGCCGCGCGCGCCGAAGTCCGAACTCGCGCGCACACTGGTCGCGCGCATCGCGGACCATTACCACGCTCGGGGCCACGCATGAATCCATCGCAACCTGCGGTGCCGGTGCAACTGAAGCGCCTCGACGCGCGGCTCGGCGATTCGATTCCGTTGCCGGCCTATGCCACCGACGGCAGTGCCGCGATGGATTTGCGCGCCGCGCCCGAGAGCGCCGTCACGCTGACGCCGGGTGACAGCACGTTGATTCCGACCGGTCTCGCGATCCATATCGGCGATCCCGGCTGGTGCGCGCTGATCCTGCCGCGCTCGGGACTCGGCCACAAACACGGCCTCGTGCTCGGCAATCTCACCGGCTTGATCGACGCCGATTACCAGGGACCGCTGATGATTTCCTGCTGGAACCGCGGCAGGGCGCCCTTTACCATCCAGCCGGGCGACCGCATCGCGCAGTTGCTGGTGACGCCGGTCGCGCGCGTCGCGTGGCGCGTGGTCGAGGACTTCGCGGCAACGACGCGCGGTGCCGCCGGGTTTGGCTCGACAGGGGTCGCATGACATGGACAACGAATCGGCCACAGGCAAGGCTACCAACGCCCAGCAAGTGCAGGCCGCGGCACGCGCCGTGCGTGCACGCTTCAGCCTGCGCCGCGGCATCGCCGCTGTCGTGGCGGACTTGCTGCTCGCGCTGGGCACGTTGCTGGTGCTGTTCGGCTTGTTCATGGGCTGGCAAGCGTGGCTCACATGGCGCCAGTCGAATGCATCGCAGGATCTGGTGCAGGCCAGACAGGATGCCGCGCAAAAGATCGCACTGATCGTCGCGGACCGGCGCGCGCAGGTCATCAAGGCACTGGCGCAACCGGCCGTGGCCGCGGACCTCGCCAGCGACACCGCGCAAACGCGCGCTGCGGCAACGCAAGCCATCAAGGCAGCCGTCAAGGACGCGAGCCGCGTGACGCTGTACGGCGCGCAATTGAACGAGGTGCTGCACGGCAACCTCTCGCAACTCGGCTACGCGCGCGCGGCGCAGTTGATGTCCAGCTTGAGCGACGGCGATGTCGGTCCCGCGCAATCGCCGGTGGCACGGGTGATGAGTTTCGCGGGTCCGATCATGGGTGCGGACGGCAAGCCGCTGGCCTTCGCGACGATCGATTTTCCGGACTCGGCACTGCGCATCGCGCTGCATTCCGAGCCGGTGAGCGCGGGCCGGTTGGACCTGCGGCAAAGCACCAAGTCCGGCGACACCGTGCTGGACGGCGTGGGGCAGGACGGCTTGTCGACGGCCGACGACGCCGGTGTGCCGGTGCCGCACAGCCTCTACCGCATTGCGTCGTCGCCTCCGGGATTCTGGTTGCCGATCACGCAATCCTTCGTTGCGGCGCTGGTGCTCGCGATCGTGGCTTTCCTGCTGGGTCTCGGCGTGCTGTGGCTGCGCCCGCGCGTGCGCGCGCGCCTGGGGGGTGCACCGCTGGCGGAAGAACCCGCGCTGGCCGACGTGATCGCCGCCGCACCGCCGAAGCCCAAACCCGCACCGGTGAAAGTTCCAGTGGAAGCCGCGACGACCCCGGAAGCTTCGGCACATGGCGATCCCATTCCCGACCGCAGCATTTTCCGCGCCTACGACATCCGCGGCGTGGTCGGCCAGACGCTGACCGAAGGTGTCGCGCGCCAACTCGGCCGCGCGATCGGCAGCGCGGTGCGCGACAAGGATCTCTCCGAAATCGTGGTCGGACGCGACGGGCGCCTGTCTGGCCCGATGCTATCCGGCGCATTGATCGAGGGCCTGCGCGCGGCGGGCGTGGACGTGGTCGACATCGGCGCGGTGCCGACGCCGGTCAGCTATTTCGCCGCCTACCAGCTCAACACCGGTTCGTGCGTGTCGGTCACCGGCAGCCACAACCCGCCCGACTACAACGGCTTCAAGGTCGTGATCGGCGGCGAGACGCTGGCCGAAGATGCAATCCAGGATTTGTACCAGCGCATCGTCGACGGTCGCCTCGCCGAAGGCCACGGTTCACTGCGCCAGTACGACATCACCGGCGAATACATCGAGCGCATTGCATCGGACATCCAGACCGGACGCGCGCTGAAGGTGGTGGTCGATTGCGGCAATGGCATCGCCGGCAACACCGCGCCGGGCGTGGTGCACGCGATCGGCTGCGAACCCATCCCGTTGTACTGCGACGTGGATGGCACCTTCCCCAACCACCATCCCGATCCCTCCGAACCGAAGAATCTCGCCGACCTGATCCTGACGGTCAGGAAAACCGGCGCGGATGTCGGCCTCGCCTTCGACGGCGATGGCGACCGGCTTGGCGTGGTGACCAGGGATGGTGAAATCATTTATCCCGATCGCGTGCTGATGCTGTTCGCGCAGGACGTGCTGACGCGCAATCCCGGCGCGACGATCCTGTACGACGTGAAGTGCACCGGCCACCTGCAGCCGCTGATCCTGAAAGCCGGCGGCAGTCCGCTGATGTGGAAGACCGGACACTCGCTGATCAAGGCCAAGATGAAGGAAACCGGCGCGCAACTCGCTGGCGAAATGAGCGGGCATTTCTTTTTCCGCGAGCGCTGGTACGGCTTCGATGACGGCGTGTACGCCGCCGCGCGCCTGCTGGAAATCCTGGCCGACGATCCGGAAGGCCGCACGCCGGAGGAGATCTTCGCGACGCTGCCGAAAGGCGTGTCGACACCCGAACTGCACGTCCAGATGCAGGAAGGCCAGAACCATCCCTTCATCGCGCGCTTCCGCGAACGCGCGCAATTCGATGGCGCGCGCATTACCACCATCGACGGCGTGCGCGCCGACTGGCCGGACGGCTGGGGTTTGGTGCGCGCCTCCAACACCACGCCCGTGCTGGTGCTGCGTTTCGACGCCGACAATCCGGCTGCGTTGAAACGCATCCAGGATACGTTCCGCGCGCAGATCCTGGCGTGCGACGACACGCTGCAGCTGCCGTTCTGATCGCGCGATCGCGCTTCAGCGCGCGACGACGCCGACGCCCCAGATCGCGAACGCGAGCGCCAGCAGGATCACCAGCGCCAGGTAGTAGCGCGCACGATTGCGGCGCGGTGCCGCGAGAGTGCGCGTGCGCTGCACGTGGCGCTCGTGGCCGCTGCTCGCACGGACCGGTGAAGGCGTTGCTTCCGTGCGCACAGCATCCATGCGTCGCGTCCCGGCCGTCGCCGCGGGCAAGCGGCCGTAGCGCTGTTCGAACGCGAGCGCCGCGCCATACAGCCGGTTGAGGCGTTGCAGGCGGTCGGTATCCGCGTGGTTCGCGGACCGGCGATCGGGATGCAGCTGCGCGACCCGGCGGCGATAGGCGTGCTTGAACGCGTCGAGGTCACTGATGCCTGGCGACAGGCCCAGTTCCTCATACAGCGCCAGAAAGTCGGTGTCTCCCGCCATGCCGAGCAGTATCCCGCAACGATCGCGCCCCACACACCGCGTCGCGGCATGCCCCCGTTGATTCAGCGTGCGCCGCGCCCGAACAGCACCACTTCCACTGTCTGGATCAGGATGGCGAGGTCGAACGCGAAATTGTGGTTCTTGACGTAGAACAGGTCGAACTTCAACTTTTCCACGGCGTCCTCGAACGAGGAACCGTAGGGATAGCGCAACTGCGCCCAGCCGGTCAGACCCGGTTTCACGCAGTGCCGCAACGAGTAGTAGCGGATGCGCGTGTTGAAGTCGTCCACGAATTGCGGCCGTTCCGGACGCGGGCCGATGACGCTCATGTCGCCGCGCAGGACGTTCCAGAGTTGCGGCAGTTCATCGAGGCGCGTCTTGCGGATGAAGCGGCCGACGCGGGTCACGCGATCGTCGTTCTTGGTCGCCCAGCGCGCCACGCCATCGAGCTCGGCGTCGGTGCGCATGCTGCGGAACTTGATCACCTGGAACGGTTTGCCGTTTTCTCCGACCCGCTCCTGCCGGTACAGGATCGGTGCGCCGCGGCCGGATTCCAGCCGGATCGCCAACGTCGTCAGCAGCATGAACGGCCACGCCACCAGCCCCACCAGCGAAGCCATCGCGACATCGAAGCTGCGCTTGATGGTGCGCCGCACCGGCGAGATGTTGAAGCCATCTGAGAATACCAGCCAGGACGGATTGGTAAGGTCCATCTTGATCTTGCCGGCTTCGCGTTCGAAGAATTCCGCCAGCTCGGTCACCGCCACGCCGCGCTGCTTGCATTCGAGCAACGCATCCACCGGCAAGGTGCCGCGACGGTCGTCGGGACCCACCACGATCTCGTCCGCGCCGAGGCGGGTCACCCACTGGCACAGCGCTTCGTCGGGATGCAGCAGCGACGACTGCGGCACCGTCACCGGATCCGCGCCGATTGGCACGTAGCCGAGGATCTTGAACCCGCGCTGGTCGGTCTTGCGGCGCATCTTGCTGAACACTTCGGCGGCACGCTGGCCCGCGCCCAGCATCACCACACGCCGCTTGAACAGGTCGGCGTCCACGAAACCGAGAAACAGCACGCGCCACAGGGCCAACATCAGATAGCCGAGGACCAGCGTGATACCGAGCACGCCGCGGCCGATGTATGCGGCCGGCATGGCGTAATAGAGCACGGTCAACGCAACGCCGCCCAGCACGAAGGCAACCCCTTGCCGGCTGAGGCGGCCCAGCCAGCTCGCGCGCAGGTGCACCTGGTACAAGCCCAGAGCCGTCATCGCGAGGATCAATACCACGGCCGCCAACGGCGCGCGCCAGTGCAGGGCGTTTCCGAACGCCGCCTGGGTGCCCAAATCCCCCCAGTAGCGCAGTACGACCGCGGCGTAGACGCAACCGACCAGCAAGGCGAACTCGACCAGCACAAGCAGCAGTTGCCACCTGAGCGCACGTTGTCGAAACAACCGGAACATGATGCGTCCCCCTGTATTTACCCCTCGGGCCGGTGCGGCTTGGCGCGAGGGGAGGGCCTTTATACTACGAATGTGACGTGGTTCAAATTTCGGCGAATGCTGAAGGTTCCTGCACGAAACATGCCGCGGCTCGGTCCAGCGGTCCGGAAACGCCGCCCTTTTCGACCCAAACCCCTGTATCTTTACGTTTTTTGACCGCGCGCCAGGTGCAGGACCATGTGTGGAATCGTTGCCGGCTGCACCCAGCGTGACGTCGTCCCCATCCTGCTTGCTGGGCTGCACGCCCTCGAATACCGCGGCTACGACTCGGCCGGCCTAGCCGTGCTGGACGGCGGAAAGCTGAGCCGCCTGCGTGCGCCCGGCAAGGTTTCGGGACTGGATGCGCTGTGGCAGGCGTCGTCCACCCACGGGCGCACCGGCATCGCGCACACCCGCTGGGCCACCCACGGGGTGCCCAACGAAGCCAACGCGCACCCGCACGTATCACGCGACGTGGTCGCGGTGGTGCACAACGGCATCATCGAGAACCACGCGGAACTGCGCGAAGAACTCAAGGCTGCCGGTTACGCCTTCACGTCCGACACGGATACCGAAGTCATCGCGCACCTCGTGCACAAGCTTGTCGCCGAAGGCAAATCGCTGCGCGACGCGGTCGCCGACGCCACCCGTCGCTTGCGCGGCGCGTACGCGATCGCGGTGCTGCACCGCGATCATCCCGGCCACGTGGTGGGCGCGCGCCGCGGCAGTCCGTTGTGCGTGGGCGTCGGCATCGGCGAACACTTCCTCGGCTCGGACGTGCAGGCGCTGATCCAGGTCACCAACCGCATCGTGTACCTCGAAGAAGGCGACGCGGTGGAGATCACGCCGGATGCGCTCGTGATCCAGTCCGCCGACGGTTCGCAGGTTACGCGGAAAGTGCGCGAGAGCGATCTGTCGATGGACGCGGTCGAGCGCGGCCAGTTCCGCCATTACATGCTGAAGGAAATCTTCGAGCAGCCGGGCGCGGTCGCCAACACCCTGGAAGGCCGCATCAGCGACAACCATGTCCTGCCGAACATCTTCGGTGTGGACGCCGACGAACTGCTGAAGCGCGTGCGCCACGTGCACATCGTCGCCTGCGGCACCAGTTACCACGCCGGCATGGTCGCGCGTTACTGGCTGGAAGGCATCGCCGGCATTCCGTGCAGCGTCGAAGTCGCCAGCGAATACCGTTACCGCAATGTGGTGGTGATGCCGGACACGCTGTTCCTCGCGATCTCGCAGTCGGGTGAAACCGCCGACACGCTGGCGGCGCTGCGCGATGGTCGCGAGCGCGGCTACCTCGGTTCGTTCGCGATCTGCAACGTGCCGGAATCAAGCCTGGTGCGCGAATCCGACCTCACCTTGATGACGCGCGCCGGGCCCGAAATCGGTGTCGCGTCGACCAAGGCGTTCACCACGCAATTGACCGCGCTGGCGCTGCTGGTGCTGGAACTCGCGCGCCTGCGCGGGATCGATGCCGGCAGGCTGTCGCAATTGGTCGGCGAGCTCGCCAGCCTGCCGCGCCGGATCGAGGACGCGCTGAAACTGGAGCCCGCGATCGCCACGCTGGCCGAGTCGTTCGTCGACAAACACCACGCGCTGTTCCTCGGCCGTGGCGCGCAGTATCCGGTGGCGATGGAAGGCGCGCTGAAGCTCAAGGAAATTTCCTACATCCATGCCGAGGCCTATCCGGCGGGCGAACTGAAGCACGGGCCACTGGCGCTGGTCGACGAGGACATGCCGGTGATCGCGGTCGCGCCCAACAACCAGCTTCTGGAAAAGTTGAAATCGAATCTGGAAGAGGTGCGCGCGCGCGGCGGGCAGCTGTACGTGTTCGCCGACTCGGACGCCGACGTGTCGCTGAACGGCAATCGCGGCCACCTGATGAAGGTCGACGCCGGCGGCAACTTCATCGCGCCCGCGGTGTTCACCGTGCCGCTGCAGTTGCTCGCGTATCACGTCGCGGTATTGCGCGGCACCGACGTCGATCAGCCGCGCAATCTCGCCAAGTCGGTCACGGTGGAATGATCACTGGCGAATAAACGGCAGCGCGTCCAGATCGACGTTGCCGCCGCTCAGCACCAGGCCGATGCGTTGGCCGGCGAAGCGTTCGCGCTGCGCGAGCAGCGCCGCCAGCACCACCGCCGACGAGGGCTCGATCGTCTGCTTGAGTTCGGCCCACACGAGGCGCATCGCCGCGAGCGTGGCATCGTCGTCCACGCTGATCACCTCGACGCGATGTGCGCTCAGCAACGCGAAATTTGGTTCGCCGATGGTCGCGCGCAAGCCGTCGCAAATCGTGTGCGGCACGACATCGGTGACGCGCTCGCCGCGCTGCAGCGACTGGAAGGCGTCGTCGGCGCCCGCAGGTTCGGCACCGATCAATCGCGCGCTCGGCGACAAGGCGGCAAGCGCGATGGCGCAGCCCGAAGCCAGTCCGCCGCCACCGACAGGAACAATGACCGCATCGAGACCGGGAACCTGCTGCAGCAGTTCCGGGACGATCGTGCCCTGGCCTGCGATGACACGAGCATCGGCATAAGGATGCACCAGCATCGCGCCCGTTTCGCGCTGCACCGTCGCGCACGCGTCCTCGCGCGCGGCTTGCGTCGGCGCACAGCGGTGCAGGATGCCGCCGGCCCTTTCGATGTTGGCGAGCTTGGCCGCGACCGCGCCTTCGGGCACCACGATGTGCGCGGGAATCTTGCGGGTGCGCGCAGCCAGCGCCAGTGCCGCACCGTGATTGCCGGACGAATGCGTCACCACGCCGTGCCGCGCTTCCTCCTCGCCGAGCGACCACACGGCGTTGCAGGCACCGCGGAACTTGAACGCACCGCCGACCTGCAGGTGTTCGCATTTGAAATGAAGCGCGGCACCGGCACGCGCGTCGAGTTCGGATGAATGCAGTACTGGCGTGACGCGTGCATGCGCTGCGATACGTGCGGCAGCGCTGCGGATATCGTGGAGGGACGGAGCCTGGAACACGGCCATAAGTTGGATTCATCAAGGCGGGCAGTTGTCGATTTTGACACTGATGCGCCAGACGCGGCTGATAAAATCCCCGGATGGACACCCAGACTTCCGCCGCCAGCGCAAAGACCGTTCGCCTTGCCGATTACCGGCCGCCCGCGTGGCGCGTCACGCATGCCGAGTTGAAGTTCGAACTGGGTCTCGACGCAACACGGGTGTGTTCGAAGCTCACGCTGGCCCGCGATTGTGCCGAGCCCTTGCGGCTCGATGGCGAGGACGTGGAACTCGTGCGCGTAAAGCTGGATGGCCGTGTCCTCGCCGCGGACGATTACCAGCTCGACCGGTCCGGCCTGCTCGTCGCCGCTGCGCGCGACGGCAGCGTGCTGGAACTGGATGTGCGCATCGCTCCCACGCGCAACAGCCAGTTGTCCGGGCTGTACCTTTCCGGCTCGCGCGAACACGGTTTCCTGCTGACGCAATGCGAAGCTCAGGGATTCCGCCGCATCACCTTCTTTCCCGATCGTCCCGACGTGCTGGCGCGCTACGACGTCACGCTCATCGCAGACAAGGCGCGCTTTCCGGTGTTGCTGGCCGGCGGCGAGGAAGTCGAATCGGGCGATCTCGAAGGCGGCCGCCACTTCGCGCGCTTCGTCGATCCACATCCGAAACCGAGCTACCTGTTCGCGCTGGTCGCGGGACGGCTCGAAAAAATCGAGCGGGCGTATCGCACGGCAGAGGGCCGTGACGTGATATTGCGCCTGTGGGCCGAAGCCGATGCGATCGGCCGCTGCCATTACGCGATGGATGCGCTGGAGCGTGCGATGCGCTGGGACGAGCGCGCCTACGGCCGCAACTACGACCTGCCGGCGTTCAACGTGGTCGCGACCCACGATTTCAACATGGGCGCGATGGAAAACAAGGGCCTCAACATTTTCAACTCGAAGTACCTGCTGGCCGATCCGGATACGACCACCGACGACGAATACCGTCACATCGAAGCGGTGATCGGCCACGAGTATTTCCACAACTGGAGCGGCAACCGCGTCACCTGTCGCGACTGGTTCCAGCTTTCCCTGAAGGAAGGTTTCACCGTATTCCGTGAACATTCGTTCTGCGAGGCCATGCAATCGGCGGCGCTGAAACGCATCGAAGACGTGGCGACCCTGCGCCGCGTGCAGTTTCCGGAAGACGCGGGCCCGCTGGCGCATCCGGTGCGTCCGGCCGCGTACCAGGCCATCGACAACTTCTATACCGCGACCGTGTACGAAAAGGGCGCGGAGCTGATCCGCATGATCGCGGGCGCGCTGGGCACTGAAGGTTTCCGGCGCGGCACGGACCTTTACTTCTCGCGCTTCGACGGGCAGGCCGTCACCATCGACGATCTGCTGGCTGCGCTGGGCGAAGCCAATGGCGTCGATCTGTCGCCCTATCTCGCGTGGTACGCGCAGGCCGGCACGCCCGAAGTTCGCGCGCGCGGCGACTACGATGCCGCCGCGAAACGCTACACGCTCACGCTTGCGCAGCGTACCCCGCCGACGCCGGGCCAGCCGCACAAGCAGCCCTTGCCGATTCCGGTGAACATCGCCTTGTTCGCGGACGACGGGACGCGTGTGCCGTTGCAGCTCGCGGGCGATGCCGCGGCGCCCACCGACGAGAGCGTGCTCGACCTGACCGCCGCCGAACAACGTTTCGTCTTTGAAAATGTGTCCGCGGAACCAACGCCTTCCCTGTGCCGCGGGTTTTCGGCGCCGGTGCAGGTGCATTTCGATTACACGCCTGCGCAGCTCGCGCTGTTGCTCAGGCATGAAACGAGCGGCTTCGATCGCTGGAACGCGGCGCAGCAATTGGCCGCACGCGCTTTCGATGCGGCGCTCATGCAAGAACATTCGCCCAGCGCCACGGACGCATGGCTGGATGCGCTGGCGCAACTGTTCGCCATGCGCGCGGACATCGATCCGGCGCTGCTCGCCGACCTGCTGACGCCACCTTCCGCGCTCGAACTCGGCGCGCACCATTCGCCGTTCGATCCCGACCGCGTGCACGCCGCGCGCGAGGCATTGGAGAACGCGCTGGCGGAACGGCTGGGCGATGCACTGGCGCCGACGTATCACGAACTTCATTCCGGTGAAGCCGGTGCGCTGGACCAGAATGCCGCCGCGCGACGTCGGCTGAAGGCGCGCGTGCTCGCGTTACTTGCGCGCCACAATCCGGAGACCGGCGCCGCGGTGGCGTTCGCCCAATACCGTGATGCACGCGGCATGACCGACCGTCTTGCCGCACTGTCCGCGCTGGTGCGAAGCAATGCGCCGCAAGCCGCCGAGGGTCTGCGGCTGTACCGGCAACGTTTCGATGGCGACGCGCTGACGCTCGACAAATGGTTCACGCTGCAAGCCACCGTTCCCGCGCATGCCACGCTGGAACGGGTGCAGGCGCTGGAAGCCGATCCCGCTTTCACGCTGGCCAATCCGAACCGCGTGCAGGCGCTGCTCGGCGCGTTCGCGCGCGGCAATCCCGCCGCCTTCCATCGTCCGGACGGCGCCGGTCACCGCTGGTTTGCCGGCAAGCTGGCCGAGATCGATGCGCGCAATCCGCAACTGTCGGCCCGCCTCGCCAAGGCCTTCGAAGACTGGAAGCGGCTGGAACTGAAACGACGCGCTTCGGCGGAAGCGGCGTTGCGCGCATTGCTGGCGCGTGGACAGCATTCGCCCGACTTGCGTGAAATCCTGACCCGCATGCTCGAGGCGGGCGGCAGCGACGATTGAGCGGATTTGCCGGGGCGCCTGAAATCCTTCGCACGCAAGCGTACGATCGGCTACGGCAATCGCTGCTCGCGGAGGTGCACGATGCGCGGAAGTTCTCGTTCGAACGGCAACTCGCTCGCGCGTGCCGCCCTGCTGGCCGCGGGCGTGTTCGCGCTGGCCGGCTGCGCCACCGGCTATTCCCTCGTGCAACCGGACGCGGGCGGCGCGGGGAGCTACTACACCGGTGCCATCGCCTACCCCACAGCGGGTTATTACGAGGACGGCCTCGGCGCTTTCGATTCGTATGCCATGGCCTTCGGCTACGGCAACCTCTATGGCCCGTCATTCACCTTCGGCCTAGGGTTGGGCAGCACGTGCGGCTGGAACTGCGAGGGCTACTACGGCGGCTGGCCTTGGTACTACGGCTCGATCGGCTACTACGGAAGGCGTCATCACGGACACCATCATCACGGCGATCCGATCGCTTCGGCGCCCTCACCGCGTCCGTGGCTGGACCCGGATCATCCGCGCGTTCCGCCCTCCCGAATCGCGCGTGGCGCAACCCCGCCCATTGCCGCGCCGGAACGGCCGGTGGAGCGTCTTGCCAACCGGCGCGTGCTCGAATCGGCGTCGTTCGCGCCGCGTGGTATCGACCGGGCGCCACAGCGAGCGGGCATTCCGGATCGTACGCGTGACATGGCGCCGCAACCATCCGTATTCGCCGATCGCCCATCGTCGTCCGTGGCGCCGCGTGATTTCGCCCGGCCTGCGGCACCGGCCGCGGCACCTTCGCGAGTGGCGCCGCCGCCGGCCCGCAGCAGCCACTCGGGTTCGGACAAGATTCGCTGAAACCGCGGCACCCGGCCGCGCAATAAAAACGGGGAGCATCCCCCGATGCTCCCCGTCGTTCCCCGTCCTCGGAAGACCGTCTCAGGCCGAAGGCCCGCGATCCTCCATCAAAGCTGGTGCGCCGCCGCTTCGGCCGGCTGCAACGACTGAGCCTGGTTCGACCCGGACGTCGTTTCGCGGATCTCCGCGCGCATTTCCAACTCGGCCATGCGGATCAGCGCGTCATGATGCTTGTACACCGCTTCCCAGTCTTCATTGGTCATTTCGACGAAGCTCATTTTTCAGTCCTCTGGTTGCTCCGGACCCGCCTGAACGCTTCAAGTGGCATTCACGCGCGGCCGCTGATACTCTTCGCCGAAAGGGGCTGTTGCGACTCGATTCGCCACTTCGGCACCGATGTTTTTTCCAAATCTGGCGCCCGGAACTCGGTTACTCTGGATTCCCCCTGTTCCTGATGACCGCCGGGCGCCAGTTCCTTTTTTGTGGTCCTCTTCCGACCACGGCCGCCGCAGCAAGACCGATTCCAGCATTCCGGTCCGCTCCGCTTGCAACGGATGCTCCGGCGGTGCGCATGAGTATTTCTGCACGCCGCGTGCCAATCCATCGGCCAAGGCGCCGGAAATTTGCAAGAGATTGTGACGTTGCGGGGTAGGCGCCGGATTACGTGCGCCGTGCACGTTCGCGGTAACCTTTTGCACCGATTCGGGACGCCAATTGCAAACCGGGTTTCACAATCGCATTGCCGATTGCGACCGATGATTGCGCGTTGCGTTGAAACAAGTGACATGCCATGACCAGTTATGACGTCATCGTGGTGGGCGGCGGCCATGCCGGCACCGACGCAGCGCTCGCCTCCGCGCGTTGCGGCGCGCGCACGCTGCTGCTCACCCACAACATCGAGACCATCGGTCAGATGAGTTGCAATCCCGCGATCGGCGGGATCGGCAAGGGTCATCTGGTGAAGGAGATCGACGCACTGGGCGGCGCGATGGCGCATGCGGCAGACCTGGCCGGCATCCAGTGGCGCACGCTCAATGCATCGAAAGGTCCGGCGGTGCGCGCGACGCGCTGCCAGGCCGATCGCGCGTTGTACAAGGCCGCGATCCGGCGCATCGTCGAGCGGCAACCGAACCTGGAAATCTTCCAGCAGTCGGTCGACGATCTCGTGATCGAACACGGCCGTGTCGCCGGCATCGTCACGCAAATGGGTTTGACGATCCTCGCGCCGCGCGTGGTGTTGACGGTCGGCACGTTCCTCGCGGGCAAGATCCACATCGGACTCAAGAATCACGCGGGCGGCCGCGCCGGCGATCCGCCGGCCACGGCGCTGGCGAAGCGCCTGCGCGAATTGCCGCTGGGCGCAGATCGCCTGAAGACCGGCACGCCACCGCGCATCGATGCACGCACCTTGGATTATTCGGTATTCGAGGAACAGCCGGGCGACGATCCGCTGCCGGTGTTCTCGTATCTCGGTTCGCGCGCGGAGCATCCGCGCCAAGTGCCGTGCTGGATCACGCACACCAGCGCGCGCACCCACGACATCATCCGCGCGGGACTCGATCGCTCGCCGCTCTACACCGGCAAGATCGAAGGCACCGGCCCGCGCTATTGCCCGTAGATCGAAGACAAGGTGGTGCGCTTCGCCGACAAGGCCTCGCACCAGATCTTCATCGAACCGGAGGGGCTGGATGCGATCGAGATTTATCCGAACGGCATCTCCACGTCGCTACCGTTCGACGTGCAGCTGGAACTGGTGCATTCGATCCCCGGTTTCGAGCGCGCACACATCACGCGGCCCGGCTACGCGATCGAGTACGACTATTTCGATCCGCGCGGCCTGCAGCCGTGGCTGGAAACCAAGGCCATCGCCGGGTTGTACTTCGCGGGCCAGATCAACGGCACCACCGGCTACGAGGAAGCCGCGGCGCAGGGCCTGATCGCGGGACTCAACGCCGCGCGCACGGCGCGCAGCGAAGCGCCCTGGTGGCCGCGCCGCGACGAGGCCTACACCGGCGTGCTGATCGACGATCTCACCACCAACGGCACCATCGAGCCGTACCGGATGTTCACTTCGCGCGCCGAATACCGGCTGCACCTGCGCGAGGACAACGCCGACCTCCGCTTGACCGAAAAAGGTTTCGAGCTGGGCGTGGTGCCGCAGCAACGCTTCGATGCGATGCGCGCCAAGCGCGACGCGGTGGAATGCGAAACCGCACGGCTGAAATCGATCTGGGCGACGCCTTCGAACGCGCTCGGTGTCGCGTTGCAATCACAACGCGGCATCGCGCTTGCGCATGAAGCCAATGCGCTTGAGCTTTTGCGTCGTCCGGAACTCGATTACGCGGTGCTGACCTCGATCGATGGATTCGGCCCCGCCGTGATGCGCGAAGACGTCGCCGCACAAGTGGAAGTGCAAGTGAAGTACGCGGGCTACCTCGATCGCCAGCGCGACGAGATCGAACGCCAATGCCGCCATGAATCCACGCCGATTCCGGACGGTTTCGATTACGACCGCGTGCGCGGCCTGTCGGCGGAAGTGTCCGCGAAGTTGAAGCACGTACGCCCGGCCACGCTGGGACAGGCGCGCCGCATCAGCGGCGTCACGCCCGCGGCGATTTCGCTTCTGCTGGTGCATTTGCATCGGCAGCGCGATGGATCGCGCGCAGCGTGATCTGAATAGCTGCAGCACACGTGCGCGTTCCGATGAGGTTAACGCGCGGATGCGATCATCAGTCCATCGCGCCCGCGCGAAGCCGGCTGCAACGCTGCGCGGGGTTCACGCCGAACACTGACAGCACGCATGCGGACGCGCGCCGGCGCGCCACGGCATCGGAGGAAACGCGCCGCGGATGATCCGCGAAGCCGCCGTCAATCTGACCCGCAAGCTTTACCGGCCGCTGCAGCGAGTCGGGCAACGCAACGCGCGCAAGCCGGCCGGAAGCGCCAGGCGGATGGCGCGCCAGCCGGCGCGTTATCCCGTCCTCGACGACGCGCGTTTTCTGCTGATCTCGCTGGTCGTCACCGGGCACCTGCTGGAGCAGCTTGTCGATCCGGGGCCGTTCGATGCGACGCTGTATCGCTGGATTTACCTCTTCCACATGCCGGCGTTCGTGCTTATTTCCGGCGCGGTTTCGAAACCCACGCTGACGCGCCGCCGTGCTGTTGCGCTGCTGACATGTTTGCTGCTGCCCTACGCCATTTTCCAAACGCTGTATCCGGCGTGGGACGCATGGTTGTTCAAGACCGGCGATTGGTCGCAGGGCTATCTCACGCCGACTTGGCTGCTGTGGTATCTGCCCAGCCTCGCCAGCTGGCGCCTGCTGTTGCCGCTGTTTGCACGCTTGAAGTTCGCGTTGCCGTTTGCCGTGGCGATCGCATTGGCCGCGGGCTCCGCGCCCTGGATCGGCTATCCGTTGTCGCTGTCGCGCACGCTGGTGTTTTTCCCGCTGGTCCTGCTTGGCTATCGCCTCGGTGGGCAACGAGTGCAACAACTTGGCCACGCGCGCGCGCGCAAATACGCTGCACTGGCCGTCCTGATCAGCGCAGCCGTCGGCGCATGGCTGTTGCATGATGCGGATCCCGCGTGGCTGTATGCGGCGACGGGTTACGCGGATTTGCATGTCGCGTCCTGGCCGGGCGCAGGAATCCGGCTGGCGCTGCTGACCGCGTCCGCGTCGTGCGCTCTGGCGGTGCTGGCCCTGACGCCGCGCCGTGCGATGCCGGGTACGCCCGGGCGACGCAGCCTCACCGCGTATCTGATGCATGGTTTCCTGGTGCGCGGCCTGGTCGCCGCTGGCGCCTTCGCGTGGCTGGCGCGTGTCCTGCCGGAACCGGCCGAACTGCTGGCGTGCCTCGTGGCGGGGGTGCTGATCGCCGGATTGTTTTCGACGCGGATCGCCGATTCGCTCGCCGCACCGCTGACGCGGCCGGTCGCCTGGACGCACGACATGGCTCGGCGTGCGCGCTGCGCCATACGGTTACGGATGGAAGAATTCAAACGCTTGTATTAGGCTTGGCGCATCCGCCACTCGCACTCGGAGATTCCCGGCCATGCTTCGTCCCCGCCATCTCGCCTGCGCCGTGGCGCTGGCGCTCGCCAGTTCCGCAGCCTTCGCGCAATCCGCACCGACGGTGCAGGCATCGTCCCATGCGGGCCTGTTCGATCACATGGTGGTGTTCGGTGACAGCCTGAGCGATGACGGCAATCTATCGCTGGTCGCGCAGCTTCCCTTGACGATGCGCTTTACCACCAACCCGGGCCAGACCGGCGTCGAGGACGTCGCCGATTATTTCGGCGTGCCGATGACGCCCGCCCTTGCAGGCGGCACCGACTTCGCGTTCGGCGGCGCGGGCGTCGTCAACAATTCGCCCGGCACACCCGCGGGCGTGCCGACCCTGCCGACCCAGCTTGGCATGTACCTGCAGGCCAGCGGCGGCAAAGCCGATGCGAACGCGCTGTACGCAGTTTGGGGCGGCGCCAACGACGTGTTCTACAACGTCGCGATGGCACAACTCGGCCAACTGACTCCGGCGCAGGTGCAAGCCAACCTGCAAACCGCCGCCGTCACCGAGCTCGGGATGATCCAGACGCTCGGCAAGGCGGGCGCGCGCTATGTGATGGTCTTCAACCTGCCCAACATCGGGCTGACGCCGTCCGCGCTGGCGTCCGGCCCGCAAGGCGCGGCGCAGCTCACCGGACTTTCGATCCTCTACAACAACACCTTGAACAGCGGCTTGGCGAGCGCCGGCGTCAACATCATTCCGGTGAACAGCTACGCGATCTTGAGCGAGATCATCGCCGATCCGGCCCGCTACGGTTTCACCAACGTCACGCAGCCGGCCTGCACCGGTGGTGACGGCAGTTCGTTCGCATGCCTGCCGGCCGGCACGCCGGGCGCGACGGTCACCTATCAGCCCGGCACCGAAAACACCTATCTCTTCGCCGACGGCGTGCACCCGACCACGGCCGCGCACGCGATGCTGGCGCAGTACGCGGAATCGATCATCACCGCGCCGGGCGAGATGTCGCTGCTCGGTGAAGCGCCGTTGCAGATCAACGAGAGCCTCAACCGCTCGATCCTCAGCCAAGCCAGCAGCAGCCTCGCCAACGCGCCCGGCAACGGCCTGCGCGTGTGGGCCAGCTACGACTATGCGCACCAGCGCCTCGATGCGCAGGTCGATTCGCCGAAGAGCAGCAACAATGCCAACACCTTGAGCGTCGGCGCCGACATCCATCCATCCGATGCGCTGACGGCGGGCCTCGCGTTTACCGCCGGCCAGCAGAAGGACGACTTCGACGGCAACGCGGGCGGATTCAAGCTGCAGGATCTGCTGGCCAGCGGCTACGTGATGTGGGGCTGGGAGCAGGCCTACTTCGGTGCCATCGGCAGCTTCGGCCATCTGGGTTACAGCGATATCCACCGCAATATTCCGATCGGCCCGACGGTGCGTTACGAATCCGGTTCGACTTCGGGCTACCACACCGCGCTGGCGCTGACCGGCGGCTGGTGGATCAACTTCGGCAACTGGCGCACCGGTCCGTACGCCGACCTGTCATGGCAACACGCGCACGTGGACGGTTACGGCGAGAATGGCAACGACGCCACCGCGATGACCTTCGGCAACCAGGATCGGCATGCCCTGATCGGCAGCCTGGGTTGGCAGCTGACCGGCAATCTGCAAACCGGCGGCGCGACCCTGCACCCATTCGCGCGCGTTGCATGGAATCACGACAACGATGCCGATCCGCGCGATATCAGTGCCGGCCTGGTCAGCATGCCCGGCACGTTTGCGCTGCCGGGCTTCATGCCGGACAAGAACTGGGGCAGTGCAGGCGTGGGGCTCGCTGCCGATTTCACGCCGAACTTCTCCGGCTGGATCGGCTACGACGGCCGCTTCTCCGATTCGAGTCAGCGCGTCGACAGCCTCAACCTCGGCGCCAAATTCCGATTCTGAGCCGTTCGCTCGCTGCAACAAAAAACCGCGCGTCGCAGGACGCGCGGTTTTTCATTTCCGGAGCAGCGGACTTCAGTGCTTCTTGCTGAAGCGCTTGAACTCCGCTTCGGCCTTGTCGTGCATCGCCTTGGCGTCGGCATCGGACAACGATGAGGTCTTGCCGCCGCTGATCTTCTGGTTCAGCACCAGCACGCCGTTGTTGCCCCAGCCGACCTGGACCGTCGAGGTTGCCGGCGCGTCGGCCTTCGGCATCTGTTCCTGCACGACCACCCACGGCAGCGAATCGCGGTACGCGTACTCGGTCTTGGTGAATCCCTTGTCCGCCTGGTTGAGCTGCTCGATGATGAATTCGACGCCGTGCACGTCGCTGAAGACCTGCCAGCTCTGCGATTCGCCGATCTTGCTGGCGGTACCGCTCTTGACCGTCATGCCGCCGGTCTGGCGCTTGGCATTGTTGAAATCGTCCAGCATCTTCTCGGCGGCGGTTGGCTCCGCCACCAGCGTGAGGTCGACGTTCGCGGGCTGCCCGCGCGTCAACACCGGCTGCTGCAACTTGGTGGTGTAGGTGCGGCTGTTGTCCTGCATGGTGGCCTGCAACACATACAAGTCATTCGCGTGGATCGCCGAGGCCGAGAACGGAATGTGGAACGCCTGCGGGAACTTGGGCGGATTGAAATCCTGCTTGTTCACCGTGACGCCCGGCTGCTGGGTCACATCCACCAATGACAGTTCCAGCGTCGCCTGCGGCGTCACCGTGACCGCGGCGTCCTGCAGCTTGACGGACCCCGTCACCGCGGTGGCGGCTGGCGCGGGCGTACCCGCCTCGGATGCGGACGGTGCGGCAGCCGAAGATGAAGTGTTGTCGGACGAATTGGATGCGCCGCAACCCGCAAGGATCAACGTGGCAAGAAACAACGGCGCAACAGCAAGCTTTTGCATGGAAATTCCTCGGAATGGGGCCGGCCGGCGCCGGAAGTAGCCCGGCACGAATCGCAAGATCACGGCAGAACTCTCATGTTACCGCGGCGGGGGATACGACGAAAGCCGCTGTGCGGCTGGCGTTCATTCGGTGATACGGGGCTCGTATGCCCCGGAGATGGCCGTGCGCCCATCTTTCTTTCATCTTTCAAAAGGATTGCGCCATTGTTAATTTGTTGCTAGTGTGAATGTCGCGTTAACGCGTCGCGATGCTCTTCGGCTCAAGAAATCCTTGGGATTTCAGAGTGATGAATCGCAATCGCCGCTCCTTTGACGCGTGGGGCGCGTCGGTCCACTACCACTGAAAACCTGTTTTGCTTACCGGGGAGTACTCCTGATGAATCGCAAGCTCTTGGCCTCGGCCATCTGCGCCAGCCTCTTTGTCGCCGCCACGGCGTACGCACAAGATACCGCCGCGCCTGCTCCACGGCAGGATCAATCGTCTGCCGCGCAGCCAAACACGACCCAGCCGGAAAAAAAGAAAGAACCCAAGACTCTCAACACCGTCACGGTGACAGGTTCGCTGATTCCGAAGTCGCAGATCGAAACTGCCACGCCGGTCATTACGATCACCGCGCAGGATCTGCAAAAGCAGGGCTTCAAAAACGTATATGACGCGTTGCGGGCGATGCCGGTATCGAACGGTGCAGTTCAAGACAACCAGTTCACTCAAGGCTTTACGCCCGGTGCAACCACCATCAGCCTGCTCGGCCTGAACCCGGACTTCACCTTGGTGTTGTTGAACGGTCGTCCGCTGGCCGACTATCCGTTGCTCTATAACTCCACCTCCAACTTCGTGGATCTGGGCACCATTCCGACCACGCTGGTGGATCGGATCGAGATCGTGCCGGGCAACCAGTCCGCCATTTATGGTTCGGCCGCCATTGCGGGCGTCGTCAACATCATTCTTAAGCAGCGGATGGACGGCCTCGACA
This sequence comes from Pseudomonadota bacterium, assembly GCA_040388785.1. Classification (GTDB taxonomy): domain Bacteria; phylum Pseudomonadota; class Gammaproteobacteria; order Xanthomonadales; family Rhodanobacteraceae; genus 66-474. The sequence goes on along the minus strand of JAZKBD010000023.1, from coordinate 22,978 downwards.
TCGACTATCGCGCCGGCGGGTATACCGAGGGCGGCGGGCAGCAGCAACGTTTGCAGATTTCCGGCGGCCACAGCGTCGGCAAGCTGGATTTGATGGGTGCAGTCGAGATCAACAAGCAGAATCCGATATACGGTTACCAGCGCAGCTACATGGACAGCACGATGGATGCACCGACTGCATCCGGCCGAGTCGCAGCCCGTGTGCGGGCGGTAGGCGACGCCTTCACCGGCGGATACGTGACGCCACCAGATGGCGCGGCCACATGCGCACCCGACGGTAATCTCTTCCATGGCTCGCTGCAGTACGCGTATCGACCGGGCTACGGTTACTACTGCGGCAGTTATGAGCAGCCCGCGCAGGGCACGATCATGAATGCCCAGTCGCAGTTGAACGTATACGGCAAGGCCAACTACCAGTTGAACGACAACACCCAGCTGTATGCGGATGTGCTGTTCAACAAGTCCAAGGTCAAGTACCTCACGGGCGGCAGCTATGCGACATTCTGGGGTTTGGGCGACCACACTGCGCCGTACATCTACGATATCGATTCCGGGCACCTCGATTACGTGGTGCAGCACATCTTTGCGCCGGAGGAAGTGGGAACCCTGACCAATTCCGTAGACAACAACCGCAGCTGGGTAGTGGACCTCGGGATCAAGGGCAGCCTCGGTGATTCCAATTGGAACTACGACGCCTACTATCACCGCTCGCAGTACAAGAACGACTCCAGCTTGATGCGCCCACTCACCGACAAGGTGAACGCGTTCTTCCTCGGGCCGCAGGACGGCACAGATCCATTCGGCTATGGCTACCCGGCCTATCATCTCGAGAAGACCGGTCATTTCTGGGGAGCGGTGACACCGGATCAGTTCCGCTCGTTCAGCGACTACGTTCGGAGCGACTCCGAGACCTACACCCAGCAGGGAACCTTGACTGTCACCAATACTGATCTTTTCAGTCTGCCCGCTGGTTCGGTGGGACTTGCGGCTCAGTTGAATCTCGGCAATCAGTACTGGAACAACCCCATTGACCCGCGCATCTTGGCAGGTGACTTCTGGGGCCTCGGGGGCACCAGTGGTGAAGGCAAACGTTCGTTCTCGGCGGCCGCGATCGAGTTCAATATCCCCATCTTCAAGATGCTGTCGGCCGACGTTTCGGGCCGCTATGACCGCTACGCGCCCGACGGCGGCAGCTCGCAAGGCAAGTTCACGTACAAGGCCGGCCTGGAATTCCGTCCACTCGATACATTGTTGTTCCGAGCCAACTACGCGACCGCATTCCGGGCACCGGACATGGGTTACGTGTTCTCGACCGGCAGCAAGTCGTACAGCAGCGCCCAGGACACCTACAACTGCCGTGTCCACTTTGGCAATGACTTGTCCAAGTGCGGCCCTCCGTACGATTCGGTCCAGATCCAGAATTTCGCCAACGGCAACCGCGACCTGCAGTACATTACGGCCAAGTCATGGGGTTACGGCGTGGTGTGGTCGCCGACCAAGGACCTAACCCTGCAGTCGGACTACTACCACGTCAACATCAACAACGAGGTCAGCAACTACAGCAGCCAGACGATCCTGGACAAGGAAGCCGACTGCCGCTTGGGTGTGACGATCCAAGGCAATCCAGTGGACGGCAATTCGCCATCATGCCAACAGTTCGTGTCGCAGGTGGATCGCACCCCGCTCAACGCACCGATCAATCCCGGCACGCTTGAAAGCGTCACCACGTTGCCGATCAATATTTCTCGTGAATCGGTGTCTGGCATCCATGCGTCAGGTCAGTACCATTGGGCATGGGGGCGTTTCGGCGACTTCAATCTGGCCTTGGATTATGCGGTTCAAACCAGTCACCTTTACCAGCAGTTTCCTGGTGACGAGCCGACCGATTACCTGCGCACCAATGCGTACGGCAATCAGTTCAAGGATATCGGCAGCGCCACTTTGGGTTGGGATATCGGCAAATGGAGTACCACGCTCCAGTACCAGCGTTACGGCAAGACCTTCAGCTATAACGGACACTTCACAGTTGGTCCCTGGATGAAGTACAACGCCACGATCCAGTACCACGTGACGCCGAACATTACCGCCACGCTGATCGGGAACAACATCTTCGACGCCCGCCCCCCATACGATGCGTCGTACACCGCATATCCGTACTTCGACGTCTTCAGCTACAACCCCTACGGTCGGCTGATCATGATGGAGCTGAACGTAAAGCTCCCCTGATCGCAGTTCCGGCGCATCAATCCAGGGCTGGCCTTCGGGCCAGCCCTTTTTTATTGGACATTTGAAAAACCACTGTCCGTGACGCGGATTGGTTACTGCCGTCGCGCTACAGCGTACAAAGCATCTTGCAGCAACTGGAGCTGTACGGAGTACGGGCGCCATTGATGCAACGCCCGGGTGTGGACGGGCTCACGCACCTGAACCGAGCTCAAGGTGGACACGGGTGAGTCATTGCGCGTGATGTCGTCGCAGCCAACCTCCCATTGCAACCCGCAGAACGCAACCACTTTGCGCAAAGCCGCCTCCGGATTACTAATCAGATCGGCGTATCGCACGTCAAGAATTGCATTCGGGCACGTATCACGCCAATGCCCCATCAGACGACAATAGTCGCGATAATGCTCCGCCATTGTGTTGCAGTCGTAACTCCACGTGTATGACTCCCCGAACATCGCGCGATAATTACTGAAACATACGTCGATCGGATCCCGCTGCAAGTGCAGAATTCTCGCTTCGGGAAGGGCCAAATGGATCAACCCTGCAATCATCCAGTTGGCCGGTTGCTTGTCCACGTAAAATGCGCGCCCTTGGGCGCGCCACGCGGTTTCGGATAAATAGCCCCGCGCAACGTCGCGCAGATCAAGTCCTGAAAGGTGCGACAGAAATCGCTCGCCATGCAAAGAACGCGTACCGGCGGCTCTCATCATCTGAAGTCCAAAGTCGATCAATTCCCCCGCGGAATTCACCTGCGAATGATTGGAAAGCATCCTTTCAAGCAGAGTGGTGCCCGAACGCGGCAGACCGACGATGAAAATCGGAGTGGGCCCATCTTTGACTGACTCCGACACAGCCTCCGGTGGACGATTGGCCGACAACCATTCAATGAAGTGCTGCAGCCCTTCTTGCTGACGCGTTGCGTCCCGGCCACTCATCGAATGCATTTCGCTATTGGCTTGAGCCAATGCAACCCACGCCTCATCGTACCTGCCCAGTCCTTCCAGTACGTGATACAGGGCAAATGCAAAAGCGGCATGCGCGGTCGAGGGGCCGCGAGTTTGCCGTTGACCCGTATCGATGAGATGCAAAAGAGCCTTGTCTGGTGAGTTTTGCCGCAAGCGAGCCAAGCGATACATCGCCAGCCCATTCCCTGGTTCCATGGAAAGACATGTTCGGAAGGCCGTGTCGGCTTCATCGATTCGGCCTAGAAACATCAACTCCTGACCACGATACAGTTGGATTTCGATGGTGCCCGGGGAAATCGAGAGCAGCCGCTCCAGTGCATCGAGTGACTGCGAGTGATCGCCGAAGTTCTGCCTGAAATTGGCGTAACGCAGCAATACATCAACGGATTGCGTTTGTTGCCAAACTGGATGATCGAGCAGGCGGTGAGCTGCTGCTGTATGGCCGACCATGGAGAGCAGCTCTATCGTATCGCACAGCAAATCTGCATCGTCTGGCGGGGCATCGCACAGTTCCTGCGCAAGCCCGATGGCATCACGTACACGATCCCCATGCCACGCGAGGCGCGCCGCCAGCAGACGCGTACGCACGTCTCGTGGAGCCTGAATGCGCAGCGACTCCAGCTGCGCATGCGCGGCAGCTATTTGTCCCTGCTGTAAATACCTGAGAGCTTGTTCCCAGCGACGTTCGACCGATCGGCTCATGCGCGCTGAAGTACTTGTGCCAAATCCGACAGGTGCATCTCGTAGTGGCGCCACTCATCGAACGCGCGTTGATGGATCGACGAACGCACCTGCGGCATGCTGAGCGTCGCGCTGGGGGTTGTGTTCCTCGTCAAATCCATGCAACCGGGCTCCCAGTCCAAACCGCAAAATAGAAGTAATCCACGCGCCGCAGCCTCCGGCTCGTGCACCAGCCAAGTGTATGGCACATCAAATATCACGCCAGGCATCGCAGCCTTCCAGTGCGCCATCGTTTGGCGGTAATGGCAATAGTGCGCAGCCAGTGAATCCAACTCATATGCATAGGCATATTCCCGCCCACGACCGAAATAAGCTCGCCAGTTGGAAAAACACACATCCATGGGATCACGCACGACGTGCAGGATCGGCGCATTCGGAAACGCTTTGTGGATCATGCCCGCCATCATCCAGTTGCGGGGCAACTTGTCCACAAAAAACGGTTTGGAGCCTGCACGCCAGCGAGTCTGCGCAAGATACCTGCGTCCGACCGCACGCCAGTCCACGCCTCTCAGTCTCTCGAGCGTGGTTTCGTCGAACATGAACTCGGCGCGATGATCCACGGCGTATGCCAACGCTCTGGGAAAGTCTCCCAGCTCACCAGCGGACGTCACGCACGAATGATTCCCCAAAACGCGTTCCAAGACCGTGGTGCCCGAACGTGGCATTCCGATCACGAAGATGGGTTGCGGCCCTTCATCCGCCTCACTTTGGTCGGCGCGCAAGAATGCGGGCCCACATATTTCGGCAAGACGCTGGAACAGCTCGCGTTCCCGCGCCGGGTCATATGGCAGCCGTGCGTGCATCAATGCGTTCCCGTGATTCAACGCTTGCCACGCTTCCTCGTATCGTTGCAAGTTTTCGAGTTCCTTGTAACGCGCGAACTCAAGCGCAGCGTGATCTTCACTACCTTTTTCAGTGCGCTGCAGTGCCGTATCGATCGCGGCCAGGTGGTTGTCGTTCTCGGTTTGTTTCTGCATCCTCGCGAGCTGCACGTAGGCGCGACCCAACGGAGGGTTGATCGCAATGCAACGTTCCAGTTCGTGTTGCGACGACTCCAGTTCGCCATTGAAGGCAAGTTGTATTGCGCGATAGAAGTGGAAATCCCGCCCCGCCGCACCCGCGCCTGTGGCCTGTTCGATGAGCGCCAGCGCGGCCTTGTGGTCACCCATCAATTGGCGCTGGGCAGCGGCACGCATCAGGATATGGACTGCACCACTGTGGGCAACCGCCGGCATGTCCAGCAACCGCTTTGCCTCGACGATTTCCCCGACCTGGAGCAGCGCCGCCACTAAATCGGTTAGCAGTCCTGGGTCCTCGGGCGGATTGGCCGTAGCAGCCAAGACCTGACGGGTCGCGGCACGCTGATGATCATCGGCTGCATACAAAGCGCCCAGCACAAGGTGTGCCGCAGTGTCGCCGGGTTCACGCGCCAATATCGATTCCAACGTGGCCCGCGCGGACACCGCCTGATTGGTTGTAATGAAGTGCCGGGCTTGGGCCCAGAGTTGCTCGTTGGATCGACCCACCGCTTCCCCAATCTAGTTCCGTTAGACAGCTCACGGGCACCATATCAGCGATGCACACGCGCCGTTCAAGGGTGCAGCTGAGGTGCTTGCGCGTGAGTTAAAAAGGTATTAACGTCGCGCCGGTACTGCTACCGGGGACAGTGCAGGACGACTGGAGGGGGACAATCCACCCCGAGGTCGAGTATGTCTGCATATGTCCGGTACTCTACTAAGTGGATCCGAGACTTTGCAGTCTTTCCTTTGGGGAGCCCCGTCAATGAACCGCAAGTTGTTGGCTGCCGCCATTTGCGCCGGTCTGTTCGCCACCGGTGGCGCGTACGCGCAAACCACGTCCAGCACCACGACGCAGGACCAATCGAACCCGCCATCCACTACTAGCCAGAGTTCGAGCACATCTCAAAAAGAGAAAAAAAAGACCCTGCAAACGATCACTGTTACGGGTTCGCTGATCCCGCAGTCGCAGATCGAGACCGCGAATCCGGTCATCACCCTGTCTGCGCAAAAGCTGCAGGCACAAGGTTTCGGGACAGTGTATGAGGCGCTGCGCGCCCAGCCTTTATCGACCGGCTCCGTGCAGGATAACCAATTCACTGGCGGATTCACTCCTGGCGCGCAGACCGTCAGTCTGCTCGGCCTCGACCCCGGCTTCACGTTGTTTCTGATCAATGGCCATCCGATGGCCGACTACCCGTTGCTGTACAACGGGTCGAGCAATTTCGTGGACTTGTCGGATATCCCCGTGGGCATGGTCGACCACATCGACATCCTGCCGGGCAACCAATCTTCGATTTACGGTTCCAGTGCCATCGCCGGCGTGGTGAACGTCATCCTCAAGCAGAAGATGGAAGGATACGAGCTTGATCTTCGCGGCGGTGGCTACACGGGCGGCGGCGGATCCAACCAGCGCCTCGAATTCCTGGGTGGCTACAACAACGACAAGCTGAGCATGATCTATGGCGTACAACTGAGCAATCAGCAGCCAATCTTCGGTTACCAGCGCAGCTTGACCGGCACGCAATTCATCGCGTCGCGCGTTTTCCTGGATTTGAACGGGAATACCGGGCTGTATAACGACCCAGGCGCCGCCACCTGCGCACCGGTCTCATCGCTGTATGGTGGGACCGTTGGCTACCAGTACCGTCCTGGTCATGGCTACTACTGCGGCAGCAAAGCGGTGGACGGCTATGCCACCATTCTCAACAAACAAAAATCGGGTACCGGTTACCTCAACGCCACCTACTCGGTGAACGACAACACCCAGATTTACGGAAACGTCCTGTACAACGTCAGCAGCACCAGCTTTACTGGCGGCCCGTATTTCTGGGAAGGCAGCCCCACTCCGGGCAGCTACTTCTTCAACGGGAACACGGGCGAGTTCGAGATCTTCCAGCACATCTTCGCACCGGAGGAAATTGGCAACTGGCAGCTGTATGGAACCCGTGATCTCGAGCGTACCTACAACGCTTGGGTCGGCGTCAAAGGTTCGATCGGAGCCAGCAACTGGAATTACGATGTGTTCTTCGCGCGCTCGAGCCAGAAATTGGATGAATCGCAACGCTGGCCGTTGAAGGACGCGGTCAACAGCTTCTTCGAAAAGCAGATCTATGGCCCGCAGCTCGGCACCTACTACGGTTATCCGATCTACGACCCCAACGTCTCGAACTTCTACAAGCCGCTGACGCAGGCCCAGTACGCCACGTTCAACGGCGACATTCGGAGCAGCAACTCGACCTGGACGCAGAACTTCAACATCCAGCTCACCAATGACGACTTGTTCGATTTGCCGGCCGGCCCGGTGGGCTTCGCCGGCATCTTCCAGAGCGGCGAACAGATGTGGTCCAACCCCGGTGACCCGCGCGTTACCGCTGGTGAGTTCTATGGTCTAACTGGAACGTCCGGCGGCGGCTACCGCAACAACTGGGCCTATTCCGGCGAACTCCGCATTCCCATCTTCAAGATGCTGACTGCCGATATCTCGGCGCGCTATGACCAATACAGCAATCATGGCGGCGGCGTCGACGGTGATTCCACCTACAAGGTCGGCCTGGAATTCCGACCGACCGATACACTGCTGTTCCGCGGCACGTATTCGACAGGTTTCCGCGCACCCGACATGGCATATGTGTTCGGCGGCCAGAGCGGCTTCTACCAACCCGGTCTCACGGACTATTACCGTTGCGCCATCCAGCAGCCGAACGTACCGCTCGACCAGTGCAAGTACTTCTCGGATCAAGATCCATTCGCCCTGCATACGGGCAATCTGAACCTGAAGTCGATCACGTCAAAGTCGGCGGGCTTCGGTGTGGTCTGGTCGCCGACCAGCAACTTCGACATGAAGGCTGATTACTACGACATCCGCATCTCCAACGAGGTGCAATTGCAGTCAATCGACGCGCTGCTGAAAACAGAAGCCGCGTGCCGCTTGGGTCAGCTGGACATCAATTCGGCGGCCTGCATCGCGGCACTTTCGCAAGTCCTGCGCAGCCCGGCCAGCAGCAACCCGAACCTCTCCGAGGCTCTACAGCAGGTAACGGTTTTCCCGATCAACATCGCCAATGAACGAGTATCGGGTATCGTCGCGTCGATCGATTACAACTGGGATGTCGGACGTTTTGGCAATCTCGAAATGGGTGCGCAATACAACGTCACCCTGAAGCATACGCAGCAATCGTCACCCACTGATCCCGTGGTGGATCTGTTGCGACAGCCGAACTCGCCGCCCTATTCAACCGAGTTCAAGACCATTGCCAATGGACACGTCACCTGGACCATCGGCAAGTGGTCCACCACCTTGTACGGGACGCGTTATGGCAAGTCGCCGAACTACAACGCGCAAACCTACGGCTACGGCACGCCCGGAGCAGGGTCGGTCGCCCCCTGGATGCTCTACAGCGGCAGTGTTGCGTACAACATCACGCCTGACATGAAAGTCAGCGCGATTGTCCACAACATCATGAACTCGATGCCGCCGAGCGACGCGTCAGCGAACGCAACACCGGGCTTGTCGAGCCCCTACTACAACGAGTTCAACTACAACCCGTACGGTAGACAGTTCTGGGTCGAGTTCGACTGGAAATTCGGGAAGCACTGATGCTTGCCGTTTGTACCAAGGGCTGGCCTTCGGGCCAGCCCTTTTTTCATGCGGGGGCCGCAACAAACCCGGCTGACCGCAAGGTGTCATGCACAGAGGCCAGTTGGCGCTCGTAACGCCGCCACTCACCCAACGTGCGCGTGTGGATGGGTTCGCGAACCTGCGCACTGCTCAGCGTATTCACTGCGGTGGTGTTGCGGGTGAGGTCGCTGCAACCTGCCACCCATCGCAACCCGCAATGCGCGAACACTCTTGGCAACACGGACTCCGGATCCCGCACCAGTTCGGTGTAGGGCACGTCCAGAACACGGCCCGGCATGACGGCGTGCCAATGCTCCATCAGTGCCCGGTACTGCACATAGTGCGCTGCCAGAGCACTCTTCTCGTAACTGTACGGATAACTCTCGCCAAACAGTGCCTTGTAATTGGAAAAACAGACATCCATCGGATCGCGCACCATATGCAAAATCGGCGCCTGCGGAAGCGCGCGGTGAATCAGGCCAAGTAGCATCTGGTTTGCCGGAAGCTTGTCCACGAAGAACAGGCTGCCTTGTGCACGCCATTGCGTCTGTGCGAGATAACGTTCGCCGAGCTGCGCGTAGTCCACGCTCGACAGTCGGTCCAGCAATGCTGCGTCAATCAGCTCATGGCCGTGCCGGTTTGCCACCCAACGCAGCTGTCGCGGAAAATCGATACGCTCGCCGGTCGAAACGACATCCGGATGGTTATCGAGGATGCGATCAAGCAGCGTCGTTCCGCTGCGCGGCAGGCCCACGATGAAAATCGGAACCGGGCCGTCGATGTTCGCTCCCCCCGCACCGCGAACGAATTCGGCCGTGACAAGCTGTTTAAGGCCATCGAAAAGCGCTCTTTCACGCTCCACGTCGTGCGACATCCGTGCGTACATGATCGCGTTGCCACGTTCGAGTGCGGCGAATGCGTCTTCGTAATGCCCCAGATCCTCCAGCTCCTTGTACAGCGCGAACTCGAAGCTGGCGTGATCTTCGCTGCCTTTCGCCACAGCATGCAGTTGTGTGCGGATGTAGTCGATATGGTTGGCGTCTGCGGTCTGTTTGCTCATGCGGGCCAGAGCCAGCGATGCCCTGCCGAAGGTTGGACCAAGCTTTAGACAACCTTCCAGGCGATGCCGTGCATCGACGACACGGCCGTTGAATTGCATCTGCAGGGCGTGGAAATAACGAAAATCGGGATTGTCATAGCCTTGCGATTGCGCGCGATCCATCAACACCAGTCCGGTCGCGTGGTCCCCCAGCATCTGGTAAACGTGTGCCATTACCGTCAACCGTCGCCCATCCAACCGCTTGTTTGGGGCATCAAAACGTTCGAGGCAATCCAGCGCCGCTCTCGTCTCGCCGATCCGCATCAGACAATGAACGGCGGTCGCAACGGCATCCGCGTCGTCAGGCAACATGGTCGATGCCGCGATGGCCTGCTCCGCAGCTTCGCGAACGCGGCCCTCGTCGAGATGCACGCTGGCCAGCAACATTCGTCCGGCGACGTGTCTCGGATCGCGTTGAGTCAACGACTCCAAAGCGATGCGCGCGGCTCTGATCTGGCCTTCGGCGATGTACCGTTGCGCACGAAGCCAAACCCGCTCGACGAAAGAGTCCATCAATTTCACCGGTTCACAGATGCAGGCTGCGCGGAGTTTTCAGCACCGCATTGTGCAGTGATGACAGCCATGCCGCATAGCGCCGCCACTGACCACCGCTATCGCGGCGCAAGGCGCCGCGCACCTGCGCCGCACTCAACGTCGCGCTGGGAGAAGCGTTGCGGCTGATGTCCGCGCACCCGGGTTCCCATGCAAGTCCGCAGAAGTCGAACACCTTGCGCAAGGTCGTCTCGGGCTCGCTCACGAGTTCCGCGTACGGCACGTCCAGGATCGCTCCGGGCATGATCCGGTGCCAATGTGCGATGACGCGCCGGTAATCGTTGAAATGCGCGGCGAGCGCATCGAGGTCGTAGCTGTAGGCACAGGCATCACCGAAATACGCGCGCCAGTTGGAGAAGCATGTGTCCATCGGATCGCGCACGAGGTTCAGGATGGGCGCGCATGGCAACGCCGCGTGGATCGCACCAGCGAGCACCCAATTCGGCGGCTGCTTGTCGATGAAGAAGGTCTTGCCGTGCGCACGCCACTGCGTTTGCGCAAGGTAACGGCGGCCGAGTTCCGCGTAATCGAGACGCGGCAGGCGCGATACCAAGGTGTCGCTTTGGGCGTTGCGCGTGTCCGCCATCCAGTGCAGTTGCGCGCCGAAATCCATCAACTCGCCGGCCACCGCGACGTTCGAGTGGTTGCCGAGCATGCGTTCCAGCAAGGTGGTGCCGGAGCGCGCCATGCCGATGATGAAAATCGGCATCGCTCCACCCGGGCGGTCGCGTTCGGGCTGCCGGTCCACGCTCGACCACACGGACAGGAATCGATCGAGCCATGCGCGATGCCGCGCGGCCTCGTCGTGCAGGCGCGCGTGCATCAGCGCGTTGCCGCGCGCCAAGGCCTGCCAAGCCTCCTCATCGCGACCCAGATCTTCCAAGCTCTTGTAACACGCGAACTCGAGCGCCGCCTGTTCGCGCGAACCGGGCGCCACGTGTTGCGCACTGCGCTCGAGCAAATCCAGGTGATTGTGCTCGGCGGTTTGCTTGCGCACGCGCACCAGCGGAACCGCGACACTGCCGTGCGCCGGCGCCTCGGCAAGGCTTGCCGCGAGTTCAGCTTCCGCCTCGTCGAGCCGCCCGTTGAACATCAGCGCCTCTCCGCGCCGGAACTTCAACGCAGCGGTGTCGTGGCCGAGGGCTTTCGCCTTGTCCAGCGTGGCCAGTGTTTCGGCGTGCTGCTCCAGACGCTTGCGCAATCCGGCCGCGCGCATCAACAGGAGCGGATCCTTGCAATCGGCCCACCTCGATCGATCGAGACACGCGCGCGCCGCGAGGGTCTCGCCGGCCTCGACCAGCACCGCGGCCACCGTGCACAGGGCTTCGGCATCGTCGGGCACGCGGCGCGCAGCGTCGAGTGCGTGTCGGGTGCCGTCGCGCACGCGGTCCTCACGCCACGCAATCTGCGCCGCCAGCAGGTGCGCGTACACGTCGCCAGCGGGTTGCCGCGCCTGCATGGATGCCAACGCCTCCCGCGCCGCATCGACGTGCCCCCGCACGAGGCAGGCCTGCGCCTGCTGCCACAAGGGATCGGAAGTGAAGCTCCGGCTTGCGGCTTGGGTCGCCATTACAACAATGCGATGTCGGCGATCGCGTCGAAACGCGCCTTGATGCGCGCCAGCAGCGCGATGCGGTTGCCGCGCAAGGCGGGATCGTCGGCCATCACCATCACGCCGTCGAAGAAGGTGTCGATCGGCGCCTGCAGTTGCGCGAGCCGCGTTAGTGCACCGGCGTAATCGCGCTCGGCCGCGACACGATCGAGGCGCGCAACGTTGTCATGGCGTGCGGCGTCGAGCGCTTGCGCGAGAGCCTGCTCCGCGGGTTCAAGCAGCAACCCGGGATTCAATTCGCGCTGCGCGGCGGCATCGGCGTCGATGCCTTCCTTGCGCAGGATGTTGGCGACGCGCTTGTTGGCTGCCGCAAGCTTTTCGGCTTCGGGTTGTTGCGCAAACGACGCCACCGCACGCAGCCGGCGATCGAAATCGACCAGGCTGGCCGGTTGCACCGCCGCCACGGCTTCGAATTGCTGCGGCGTGAAACCCTGCTCGGTGTAATAGCCGCGCAGGCGGTCGAAGATGAACTCGCGCAATTCGGCCGCCACGCTCGCCCGGCGCCCATGCAATTCGGCTCTGCCACTGGCGTGGGAAGGCGCGTCCGCTTTGCCCTTCGCTGCAAAAGCCGCGTCGGGAATTTGCGCCACGGCTTCTTTCAGCAGCACACCCGATTCCAGATCGAGGCCGCCTTCGATCAACGTGCGCGCAAAACCCAGCGCCGCACGCCGCAATGCGAACGGATCCTTGTTGCCGCTGGGCTTCATGCCGACCGCGAAGATCCCGGCCAGCGTGTCCAGCTTGTCTGCCAGCGACACGCACTGCGCCAGCACGCCTTCGGCAATGCCGTCGCCGGCATTGCGCGGCCGATAGAACTCATCCAGTGCGTTTGCGACCACGGCGGCTTCACCTTGCGCGGTCGCGTAGTGGCGGCCCATCACGCCCTGCAGCTCCGGGAACTCGCCGACCATGCGGGTCAGCAGGTCGCAGCGCGACAACCCTGCGGCGCGCGCAACCTGCGCCGCATCCACGTCGACGTCCTGCGCAAACAGACGCTCGGCGATCGCGCTGGCCAGTTCCGCCACGCGCACGGTCTTGTCCCACAGGCTGCCGAGCGCCTTCTGATAGGTGACGTCGCGCAGGCCTCGCTGGTACGACGCCAGCGGCGTCTTCAAATCTTCGTCGAAGAAATATTTCGCGTCGGCGAAGCGCGGGCGGATCACGCGCTCGTAGCCGTGGCGGATTTGCGCGGGGTCTTTCGATTCGATGTTCGCAATGCCGATGAAGTGCTCGGTGAGTTTGCCCGCCGCATCGAACACCGGCACGAATTTCTGGTTGGCGCGCATGGTGGTGACCAGCGCTTCGTGCGGCACCGCCAGGTATTCGCGCTCGAAGGTGCAGGCGATCGCGACCGGCCATTCGTTGAGATTGGCGAGTTCGTCCAGCAGGACATCGTTGAGGCGGGGTGCGCAACCGACAGGCGCGACGCGCGCGACTGCATCGCGGATGCGCTGGCGGCGTTCCACTGGATCGACCAGCACTTTCGCCGCGCGCGACGATTCGACATAACTGTCGGCGTCCACCAGATGCACCGGCGCCGGATGCATGAAACGATGCCCGCGCGATTGCCGGCCGCCTTTCAAGCCGAACAATTCGCCTTCGATCACCTGGTCGCCGTGCAGCATCACCAGCCAGTGCACCGGGCGCACGAACGCGAAATCGTGATCGCCCCAGCGCATGGGTTTTGGGATCGGCAGCGCAGCGGCGGCTTCGCGGATGACTTCCGGCACCAGCTCGGCGGTTGCGCGGCCTGGCGCAATGCTCCGATGCACGAAGCGCTCGCCTTTCGCATCGGTCGCGCGTTCGAGCTGCGTCCAATCCACGCCAGCCTTGCTGGCGAAACCGAGCACGGCTTTCGTCGGCTGGCCGTCCGCGTCCAGCGCGATGTTGAGGTACGGCCCAAGGCTTTCGCTGCGCTGCTCGGGTTGGGTGAAAGCGACGGCAGGCACCAGCACCGCAAGGCGCCGCGGCGTCGCAAAGGTCTGCGCGTGTTCGACGTCCGCCGCGATGCCGCGCTTCGACAAACCATCGCACACGCCTCGCGCGAAGGCGTGCGCCAGATCGTCTACGGCGTGGATGGGGAGTTCTTCTACTCCGATCTCGATCAACAACGATTTGGCGCCGCTCATGCCGGCGCTCCGGTTACTTCGAAACAACGGCTGTCATCCCCGCGAAAGCGGGGATCCAGCGACGTCAACCGATCGGACAAAAAAGACACTGGATTGACTCGCGCCGTCCTTGGCGCTCGCGCTTCGCGCCGCCTGTGGCGTTCGCGTTTGCAATCCTGCAAATGCAGTCCGCTGTCGCGGGAATGACGACGAGAGGTCGTCGCAGGCTGTTCACGCATCGGCCGCCTCCGCTTTCGCTGCGCGCGGCGCAACCCATTCCTTCGCGACCGCATGCGCGAGCGCACGCACGCGCAGGATGTAGCGTTGGCGCTCGGTGACCGAAATCGCGCGGCGTGCATCCAGCAGGTTGAACGCGTGGCTGGCCTTCATCACCTGCTCGTACGCGGGCAGCGGCAGAGTCAGCGCGACAAGTTTGCTGGCCTCTGCCTCGCAGGCGTCGAAGCGGTGGAACAATTCCTGCGTATCGGCGTGTTCGAAGTTGTACGCGCTCTGTTCCACTTCGTTTCGATGGAACACGTCGCCGTAGGTGACCACGCCGTGCGGCGCGGTGGTCCACACCAGATCAAACACGCTGTCGACGTTCTGCAGGTACATCGCCAGGCGTTCCAGGCCGTAGGTGATTTCGGCCGTCACGGGTTTGCATTCGAGCCCGCCCGCCTGCTGGAAGTAGGTGAACTGGGTGACTTCCATCCCGTTCAACCACACCTCCCAGCCGAGTCCCCACGCGCCCAGCGTCGGTGATTCCCAGTTGTCCTCGACCAGCCGCAAATCGTGCACCAGCGGATCGATGCCGAGCGAGCGCAGCGAACCGAAGTAGCGTTCCACCACGTCATCGGGATTCGGCTTCAGCACCACTTGATACTGGTAGTACTGCTGCAGGCGGTTGGGATTTTCGCCGTAGCGGCCGTCGGTCGGGCGACGGCACGGCTGCACGTACGCCGCCGACCACGGCTCGGGGCCGAGCGCGCGCAGGAAGGTCGCGGGATGGAACGTACCCGCGCCGACTTCCAGATCCAGCGGCTGCAGCAGCACGCAACCCTGGCTCCCCCAGTAGCGGTTCAGGGTCTGGATCACGTCCTGGAAAGTCGGTCCTGCCAACTGCGTCCCCGGCATCGCAAACAAAGCGCGCTAGTATAGCTGCGAGGCCTATTCGACATGGATCGGGCCTCGTTTTCCCGCGACGGGGCAAGCGATGGCGGCAAACCCGAATTCGACCACGTTGATCGGCCGCAACGGCCGTCTGGAACTGGGCGAAGTGCTGGCGGCGCTGATCGCCGACGGAATGCTGGCCGCCGAAGATGCCAAGCGCATCCGTGCGGCCAGTCGCGCAGGACGCGGCACGGTCGAACTGCATCCGCTGGTGGTGATCGCCAGCGGCAAGCCCGAGAACCGCGCCGATCCCGGCAAGCCGCTGACCGTGGAATCGTTGACCGTGTGGCTGGCCGACAAGGCCGGCCTGCCGTACCTCAAGATCGATCCGATGAAGATCGATGCGGCCGCGGTGACGCAGGCGGTGAGCCAGGCGTACGCGCAGCGCCATCGCATCCTGCCGGTCTCGGTCGAGCGCGGCGCGGTGACGTTTGCCAGCGCCGAACCATTCGATACGCACTGGGCCGCCGACCTGTCGCAGATGCTGCGTCGCGAAGTGAAGCGCGTGGTCGCGAACCCGCTGGACATCCATCGCTACCTGATGGAGTTCTACGGGGTGCAGCGCTCGATCGCCAAGGCGCGCGAGGCCAAGCAGGATCCGATGGACGGCTCGGCGATCCTCAACTTCGAGCAATTGCTGGAACTCGGCAAGTCGGGTGAGATCGGTGCGGACGACCGCCACGTCGTGCACATCGTCGACTGGCTTTTGCAATATGCGTTCGAGCAACGCGCATCCGACATCCATCTGGAACCGCGCCGCGAAGCCGCGCAACTGCGCTTTCGCATCGACGGCATCCTGCACAAGGTGTTCGAATTGCCGCCCGCGGTGATGACCGCGGTGACCGCGCGCATCAAGATCCTCGCGCGACTCGATGTCGCCGAGAAGCGCCGCCCGCAGGACGGCCGCATCAAGACCCGATCGGCGGGTGGGCGCGAAGTGGAATTGCGCATATCGTCGATGCCGACCGCGTTCGGCGAAAAGATCGTGATGCGCATCTTCGATCCCGACATCGTGGTCAAGCAATTCGCGCAACTCGGGTTTTCGGACGAAGAAGAAAAAACCTGGCGCGGCATGGTCGAACGTCCGCACGGCATCGTGCTGGTGACGGGGCCGACCGGTTCGGGCAAAACGACGACGCTGTATTCCACGCTCAAGCATCTGGCACGGCCGGAACTCAACGTGTGCACCGTCGAGGACCCGATCGAAATGGTGTCGCCGGAGTTCAACCAGTCGCAGGTGCAGCCGGCGATCGACTTCGATTTCGCGGCGGGCGTGCGCACGTTGCTGCGGCAGGATCCCGACATCATCATGGTCGGCGAAATCCGCGACCTCGAAACCGCGCAGATGGCGGTGCAGGCGTCGCTGACCGGACATCTGGTTCTTTCAACGCTGCACACCAATGACGCGCCATCCGCGATCACGCGCCTGCTCGACCTAGGTGTGCCGCATTACCTGATCCAGTCGACCCTGTCGGGCGTGGTTGCGCAGCGCCTGGTGCGCACGCTGTGCCCGCACTGCAAGGTCAGGGCGAGGCAGGATCCGCAAACCTGGTCGGTGCTGACGCGTGGCTGGGTGATCCCGCCACCTGCCGAAGTGTATGCGCCAGTCGGCTGCCTCGAATGCCGCAAGACCGGCTTCCTCGGCCGCACGGGCGTGTACGAAATGATGGCGGTCAGTCCGCGTTTGCGCGGCATGGTCACGCCGCAACTCGACCTCGCCGGCTTCACCGGCTTCGCGCTGGAAGAGGGCATGCAGCCGCTGCGGATTTCCGCGGCCACGCAGGTCCGGCGCGGCATCACCACGGTCGAGGAAGTGTTGTCGGTACTGCCGGCTGCGTGAGGGCGCGCCTTGCCGTTATGCTGCGCGCAACACGACTGCCGAACATCCCATGCTCCCCTTGCTGCTGATCCAGACCGGCGAAGCGCCGGACGCCCTCCTCGCGCGCTTCGGCGGTTTCGCCGACTGGTTTCGTAACGCGATGCGCATCGATACCGCACAGATGCGCGTGGTGCGCGTCGATGCCGGCGAAACGCTGCCTGATCCACACGACGTACCGGGCGCGGTCATCACTGGCTCGGCCGCGATGGTCACCGAGCGCGCGGACTGGAGCGAGCGCACGGCCGCATGGATTCGCGACGCGATGGACGCAGCGACGCCGCTGTTCGGCGTGTGCTACGGCCATCAACTGATGGCCCACGCGTTGGGCGGCACGGTCGGCTGGTTGCCGGCGGGCCGTGAAATCGGCACCGAATCCATCACGCGGCTCGCGGAAGTGCCAGACGTGCACGCGTTGCCGCGCTCGTTTTCCGCGCAGACGACGCATCGGCAATCGGTGCTCGCGCCACCGCACGGCGCCGAAATCCTCGCGCGTTCCGAACGCGATCCGCATCAACTGCTGCGTTACGCGCCGAACGCGTTGTCCTCGCAATTCCATCCCGAGTTCACGCCCGATTTCATGCGCGCCTACATCGAGGCGCGCGCCGAGATCTTGCGCGAAGAAGGTCTTGATCCCGACGCCTTGCTAGCCAACGTTCGCGAGACCGAAGCGGCGCGTTTGCTGTTGGAATGCTTCGCGCACACAGCGCTGAATCGCCAGCGCGTGGCGGCTTGATTCAGTAACTTTGCCTGCGCAAGCGGCGCTCCACCGCGGCGCGCGAAACCAGCGCAAACACGATGCCGAAGCCGAAGCCGGCAAGATGCGCCCACCACACCACGGCACCAAAACCCGGCCCCGCCCAGGTGAACAGCAACTGCAGCAACACCCACATGCCGATCAGCAGCGCCGCCGGCACGCGGATGAATTGAAGGTACAACCCCAGCGGCAGCACCAATCCCAGATGCGCGCGCGGGAACAGCGCCAGGTAAGCGCCCAGCGTCGTCGAGACCGCACCGCTGCAACCGATGATCGGCCGCAGTTGTCCCGAAAGCGTCCACGCGCCGACCAGGTTGGCGAAGGCGCCGCCGACCAGGAACAGGAACAGGAAGCGCCGCGAGCCGAGTGCGCGCTCCGCCGGCAGGCCGAAGATCACCAGGAACAGCATGTTGCCGAGCAGGTGCACCCAATCGGCATGCATGAACAGCGACGTGAACGGCCGAAGCCACAACTGGACCTGCAGAAGCTGGCCGTGCTGGAACAACCGCCCCGGCACCGTGCCCCAGTCGCCGAGCAACACGTTGCGCGTCGCCGTCGCCGACAGCATCAGCCACAGGTAACAGGCCACGCAGGCGACCACCAGCAGAGGGGTGACCCAGCGCGGGTGCACACGCTGGCGGCTGGGCACGTCGACGAACATGGCGCATACCTTAGCGGGTCGATCGGGACAGCCGCATTCCCTACGAAATCACCCCATCTCCCTCACGACCGCATGGGGCCGCACGGCTATAGTGCGCCCCGTAGCGACCTTGCGGACGGAAGGAGTGCAGTGATGTCTGCCGGACCCAACCGCACACGTACAACAACCTCATGGCATGAACTGGCCGCCGTGCTCCGCGGCGGCTTGCTGCTGGCGGGTGACGCCGACTATGAAACACGCCGCCACGTCTGGAACGGGGCGATCGACCGCCACCCCTTGGCCATCGCGCACTGCGTCGATGCGGAAGACGTCGCCGCAGCGGTGAAATTCGTCGCGCGCGAGAACATGCCGATGACGGTGCGCGGCGGCGGCCACAACGTGGCGGGACTGGCGGTGCGCGAGGGTGCCCTGATGCTGGATCTGGGCGCGATGAACCGCGTGGAAGTCGACGCGCGATCGCGCATCGCACGTGTCGAAGGCGGCGCCCTGTGGCGCGACGTGGATGCCGCGACGCAGCCGCATGGCCTCGCCACCACCGGCGGATTCGTCTCGACCACCGGCGTCGGCGGCTACACGCTGGGTGGCGGCGTCGGCTGGCTGATGCGCCGTTGCGGGCTGGCGATCGACAACCTGTTCGAAGCGGAAGTCGTGCTGGCCGACGGACGCAATGTCACGGCCAGCGAGGCGCAGCACCCTGACCTGTTCTGGGGTTTGCGCGGCGGGGCCGGCGGTCTGGGCGTGATCACGCGCTTCAGCTTCCGGCTGCATCCGGTCGGCATGGTCAATGCCGGCGTGGCGTTCTACCGCGTGGACGCGGCACACGCGCTGTTGCGGGCGTTCCGCGCGTCCACGCCGGATGCGGCGGATGCGCTCACCGCGATGCTGGTGTTCACCACTGCGCCACCATTGCCGTTCCTGCCCGCCGAAGTGCACGGGCAACGCGTGGTGGCGCTGGCGTATTGCTGGAGCGGCGATCCGGCGCAAGGCGCACGCGCTGCGGAACCGATCGCGGACGCCGCCGAACCGCTGGGCCGCCACGAAGGCGTGATGCCTTACGCGGCGTGGCAGCAAAGCTTCGATCCCGCAGCGCCACCGGGCCATCATTATTACTGGACCACTTCGCAGTTCGACGGCTTTGACGACGCGCTGATCGAGGTACTGGTTTCGCGCGCCGCGCGCCCGGCCGACCCGCTGTGCGAAGTGCACGTGCATCATCTCGGCGGCGCGGTCGCGCGTGTCGCGCGCGATGCCACCGCGTTCTCGTACCGCGATGCGCCGTTCTTCATCAACGTGATCGGACACACCGATGCCGCAGAACGCTTCGCCGTGGTTCGCGACTGGGTGCGCGACCTGCGCACCGCACTCGCGCCGCATGCACGTGCGGGCATGCAGCCGAATTTCGCGGGCGAGCTTTCCGACATGAAGCTGCAAGCGCACGACGCGGACACCCGCTCGCGGTTGTCGGCGCTGCGCGCGCACTACGACCCGGAAGGATTGCTCGCTCCGGTACGCACCGGCTGATCGGCGATTTCCATCAGCAGCGCGCGCGCTTCGGCCACCACATCCTCGAAGCGCGCGGAAGCGCCTGCCAGCCGTGCCTGTTCGAATGCCGGCCCCAGCGCTGTTCTGGCCTTGCCGTCGGCGATGCGCTGCGCCTTCTGCCATTGTTCGAACAGCGCCGCCCCGGTCCATTCCCGCACCTGGGCGGCCGCCCCGAGAAAGCGGGCAGCCTTTGCGGGCTCGCCGTGCTCGGCGGCAAGGTAAGCCGTTCCCTCGACGCACCCTGCCGCGCCGCGCCAGTTCTGGATCCCTGCAAACCATTCCAGATCGGCCAGCCAGTCCTGCGTGGCGCCGCTGAAGTCGCCGAGGTAGAAGCGTTGCAACGCCCGGTTGATGAGCGTGTAGGCCCACTGGAAAGAAGAATTCGCATGCATCGACAGGCATTCCAATGCTTCGCTGATGCTCGCCTCGGCATCGCGGTGGCGGTCAGCCATGGATTGGGCGATGCCGCGACCGAGCAGGGCGTTGGAACGCAACCACTCGTCATCGCGCTGTCCAACGACGGCAAGCACCGACGCCGCACATGCTTCGGCGCCGGCGACATCTCCGCACGTCGCGAGTTCGAAGGCCAGGATCGCCTCACCCGCCGCTGCCAGCCAGGTGTCGCCCTGGTCCTTCGCCAGTGCAATGCCTTCGCGCAACCGTGATCCGGCGCGCTCGTGCACCTTCGAGAAATGCAGTGCCACGCCGGCAGCGACCAGCGCCCGCGCGAGACTGGGCGAGGATGCGTGACTCGCCTGCAGGGCCCTCTCGGCCCATCGCACCGATTGGTGATAGTCGGTGCTGCCGCGGAAGTACCAGCAAAGATTGCCGATCAGCGCCAGCGCGTCGTCCACGAGATCGGGGCGTGCCAGCGCGAAATCGAACGCCGCGTGCAGGTTGTTCCACTCCCGCCTGACGCGCTCGAACCAAAGCTGGGAACGATTGCCACGGATTTCCGTATAGATGAGCCCGGTGAGCTGGACGAAGTGCGCGAGGTGCGCGGTCCGCACCCGCAGTTCGTTTCCGCTGGCGACAAGGCGTCCCTGTGCGAACAGCCGAACGCTGTCGAGCAGGCGATAGGAGGGCGGATTGGTGGTGGCATCGACGGTCAGCAGCGACTTGTCGACCAGGCCGCCGAGCAAGTCGAGTGTCTGCTCTTCGCCAAGCTCGAACACCGCGCCCACCGCGCTTGCACCGCGCAGCGTGCACGTGCCCGCGAAGATACTCAATCCGCACAGCAGCGATTGTTCGCGCTGCGACAACAGCGCGAAACTCCACTCGATCAGGGCACCCAATGTCTGGTGCCGGGCCGGCCGGTTGGGATTGTCCTCGGACAGGCTGAGGAGACGATCCTCCATGCGTGGCAGCAATTGTTCCGGACTCAGCAGGCGCAAGCGTGCGGCGGCCAACTCGAGCGCGAGCGGCAACCCCGCGACCCGGCGGCAGATTTCGGCGACCGTGGCGGCGTTGGTCCGTGTCAGCGTGAAGCCGGACGCGCACGCCCGGGAACGCAGCAACAACAAGCGCACCGCGGGGATCAAGGAGAGGGAAGCGATCTGCTCGTCTGTCGCCCATTCCGCCTGCCGTGGTACCTGCAAGGGCGGCAATCCGTAGAGCGACTCCCCCGCGCAGTTCAGGCGCTGCTGGCTGGTCACCAGGATGCGCAGGTCCGCGCAGGCCGACAGCAGGTTTCCGACCGCCTTGCCCAACGGCTCGGCAACGCGTTCGCAATTGTCGAATACCAGCAGCACCTGTCGCGTTTGCAGCAGCTCGCCCAGGCGGGTGGTCAGTTGCGCCGTGTCCGTCGTGGCGTGGATATCGAACATGCCTGCCAGCCACCGCACCAGTTCGTCGCCATCGGTCTGCGGCGTACAGTCGAACAGCCATACGCCATCAGGAAAATCTGCGGCGACCCTGCGAGCGGTTTCCAGCGCGGCCTGCGTCTTGCCGAGGCCACCTGCGCCGGTGATGGTGATCAGGCGGTGGTCCCGCAACATCTGCTTCAATGCATCGATGTCACTTTCGCGACCGATCAACGGCTCGGTGCGCTCCGGCACCCGCGCGCGCGCGGGCGGCGCGAAACGCAGCGCGGGAGCTGCTTGCTCCTCGACATGCTCCAGCGGGGCGATGAAGCGGTAGCCGAGGCCGTGTACCGTCTGGATGCAGCGCGGTGCTTCGCTGTCGTCGGCCAGCGCGCGCCGTAGCAGCGCAATGATGCGGTTGAGCGTGGCCGGGGTGACGAAGCTGTGCCCCCACACGGCGTCCAGCAACTGGTCGCGGCTCAGCAACTGCCCGGGATGCGCAAGGAATTCCAGCAGGACCGCAAAGGCCTTGGGCTCGATCGCGATTTCACGGCCTTCGCGCGACAGCCGGTGCGCGCCCGTGTCGACTTCCACGCCGGCAAACGCATAGGTGGCCGGGTTGGCTGATTCGACTGCGGTTTCCGTGGGCTCCCCGATCCGCATGACGCAAAACGCCTGTTCGAACCGTGCGCGCGAGGGCGATGATTTTCTCGCGAATCCCCTATCAACACATCATGACTCGCAATCCCATTGAGCGCAATTTGGACGCCGGGTGGCCACCGCCACTCGACCCGCAATTCCGGAAGAGATTTCCCGAATGACAGGGGACCCGCGGCAGCCGCCACGGAGTCGGGAACTCGTTACCCCACCATGAGGAGAGCGCCATGAATACCCGTTTGTATGCATCCGTTGCGATGGCCCTGATCGGCCTGTCCGGCGTCGCGATGACCCACCAGGCCCAAGCCTGCGGACTCAACCTGGTCAAGACCGCCAACGGCCACTGGACGATCGCTCCGCCCGCCAAAATGTCGGCCTCAGCAGCCAAGAGAATGTTCGTGGCCGCAGCGCCCGCGGCAAGGTCGCATGCGTTTCCCAATCCCTTGCAATTCCTCGCACCGGTTGCGGGCCTGTACGAGGTCACCATGACCGCCGAAGGCAACGGCCCGACGGGCCTGCCGGATGGCGCGCCGGTCGACCATGCGTACGTGCAATGGCACGCGGACGGCAACGAGA
>JAZKBD010000022.1:67821-70625 GCA_040388785.1 Pseudomonadota bacterium | reverse complement strand
CAGTGCAATGCGCTGCATCAGGCGATGCCGTTCCTGTTCGAACAGTTGGGTGACGAGACCGAGCTGCTGTTGCCGGAGAACCTGCTGCTCACCGACTCGGTGGTGGCCAAGCTGGTGCAGTCCATCCCAGAGGGGGACTGGCAGCAGATCGAGATCATCGGCTGGCTCTACCAATTTTATATCTCAGAGAAGAAAGAGCAAGTCATCGGCAAGGTGGTGAAGTCCGAAGACATTCCGGCGGCGACCCAGCTGTTCACGCCGAACTGGATTGTGAAATACATGGTGCAGAACTCGCTGGGCGCGCAGTGGCTGGCGACCTACCGGGACTCGCCGCTCAAGGCGCAGATGGCGTACTACATCGAGCCGGCTGAGCAGACCGACGAGGTCAATGCGCAGCTTGCGGCGATGACGCCAACCTCGCTCAATCCCGAGGAGCTGACACTGATCGATCCGGCTTCTGGTTCAGGGCACATCCTTGTCGAGGCCTACGACCTGTTCAAGGCGATCTACCTGGAGCGTGGCTACCGCCAGCGCGACGTGGCGAAGCTGATCCTGGAGAAGAACCTGTTCGGTCTTGATATTGACGAGCGGGCTGCGCAACTGACCGGCTTTGCGTTGATGATGAAGGGGCGGGCGGACGACCGGCAGCTGTTTGAGCGGTCGGTGAAGCTCAATGTGATGGCGTTGGTGGATAGTGCGGGGTTCGATCCTGAGCGGCTGGCACAAGGGGTGAAGCTTGCAGACTATGGGCTGAAACTCGGCGACCTCACGGAGCTGAAGGAGCTGTTTGAGCACGCGACGACGTTTGGTTCGTTGATTCAGGTGCCGGATGCACTGACGCAGAAATTGCCGGCGCTGAAACGGCTGAGTGAGGTCAGCAGCCAAGATCTCTTTGTGGCGGTGACACTTAAGCAATTGGGGCCGCTGGTACGGCAGGCAGAGCTGCTGGCGGCGAAGTATGACGCTGTCGTGGCGAATCCGCCATACATGGGCAGCAAGATGATGAACCCGTTAGTGAAGAAGTTCACGGCGGACTGTTTCGCAGTGGCAAAGAAGGATCTTTTTTCTTGCTTTATTTTGCGCGGATATACGCTCGCTAAAACGGCGGGCGACATTGCCTTGATCACAATGCAGAGTTGGATGTTTTTATCATCATTCCAGCAGATGCGTGAACGAATGTTAAGTGAGAAGACCATGATCACGATGGCTCACCTTGGCGCGCGAGCTTTCGGTTCCATTTCCGGTGAAGTTGTACAGACAACTTCTTTTGTTCTTCGAAATTGTGCGACCTTGGGTTACCGAGCTACTTATTTCCGTCTACTCGACGGTGGTGAGCACGAAAAGCGAGCTTCACTATTGAATGGTGAAGGGCGTTTTTCCTCGACGACACAGGAGGACTTCGAAAGTCTTCCGGGCAGTCCTTTGGCCTATTGGGTAAGCGAGAGAGTTCGGGGGGTGTTTGCGCAGTCAGTCCTATTGAGCGAAATCGCGACTCCGCGCCAAGGATGTGCAACCTCAGACAATGGTCGATTCCTTCGACATTGGCACGAGGTCGACCGCAGTAATCTTGGGTTAGGGCTTGCTTCGAGGGATGCCGCAGAGGCTTCAGGGAAAATGTGGTTCCCATACAACAAAGGCGGGAGCTACCGGAAATGGGCAGGTAACTACGATCATGTAGTGAACTGGCGTTCAGATGGTGCCGAGATCAAGGAAGCGGTTGCAACAAAATATCCATACCTGAATGGTAACGTCGACTATGTTGTCAAGAATCGTGATTGTTACTTTCTTCGATGCGCAAGTTGGTCGAAGATTAGTGGTGGGGGATTCGCTTTGCGTTTGTACGAAGCAGGCTTCGTTTTTGATGTTTCTGGATGCTCGATCTTCACCGAAAGTGCCGAGGAACTCTACTTGCTGTTGGGCTCCATGAACTCTCCGGTGATGAGCGGTGCGCTCAACTCTCTCTCTCCAACTCTGAATTATGAGGTGGGACAAGTTGGCGCATTTCCAATAGCTAAGTCCTTACTCAAGCGATGTGATTACGCGCGTTCTGTGCAACGTCTCGTCGCGATGGCAAAGACTGATTGGGATGAGCGCGAACGCTCGTGGGACTTTCAATCCCTCCCCATCTTGCCGGGGATCGGCGGTCCCACGACCAACCTCGAAGCCTGCTACGCCGCCTGGGTTACCGAGAACCGCGACACCATCGCCGAAATGAAGCGTCTTGAAGAAGAGAATAACCGCCTGTTCATCGATGCATACGGCTTGCGCGATGAGCTTACCCCCGACGTCCCCATCGAGCAGATCACGCTTACGGTAAACCCCGCCTACCGCTACGGCGGAGAGATCATCGAAGAGGAGCAGTGGACTCGCTTTCGCGAGGGTACCATGGCCGAGCTTGTGTCCTACGCCATCGGCTGCATGATGGGTCGCTACAGCCTGGACGCGCCGGGGCTGATCTACGCGCACAGCGGCAACGTCGGCTTCGATGCTTCGCGCTACACCAGATTCCCAGCCGATGCCGACGGCATCGTGCCGGTCACCGAGGAGCTGTGGTTCGAGGATGATGCCGCCCTGCGCGTGCGTGACTTTCTGCTTGCCGTGTGGGACAAGGATTCGCTGGAGCAGAACATGGCTTTTCTGGCGGACAACCTGGGCCGCAAGGCCAGCGAGTCACCGGAGCAGGCGATCCGCCGCTACCTGGCGGACAAGTTCTTCAAGGATCACCTGCAGACCTATAAGAAGCGCCCGATCTACTGGCTGTTCTCCAGCGGTAAGCAGGGCGCCTTCCAGGCGCTGGTTTATCT
>JAZKBD010000022.1:59314-67811 GCA_040388785.1 Pseudomonadota bacterium | reverse complement strand
AACGCCGGCACGCTGTCGCGCCTGCGCGCCGAATACGTAGTGCCACTGACCGGCAAGATGCAGAGCAAGCTCGAAGAGCTGGAGCAGGATGTCGCCGCGTCCGGCTCTACCGCGCAACGCAACAAGCTCACCAAGCAGCTCGAAAGACTGCGCAAGCAGCACCTGGAGCTGCTGGCCTACGACGAGCGGTTGCGCCACTACGCCGACCAGCGCATCGCGCTGGATCTCGATGACGGCGTCAAGGTGAACTACGGCAAGTTTGGCGACCTGTTGGCCGAGGTAAAGGCGGTGACGGGTGGGAAGGGTGATGACGAATAAGTACCGCTGCGCTCACGGGCGCCGTGACGTCCGGTCCGCAAGCGGGCGAGGTGACGCATGGATGTGAATGAGCGTCGGGTGGCCGAATCGCTGCGAGCCCAGTTCGAGACTGCGCAGGTGGTGTTCTGGCACGACACAGATTCGCAGTTCACCACCGCGCTGGACTCGCTGGAGCTGGGCAACAACATCGCCATCGTGCAGCTGGATCAGACGCCGGTATTGGCGGTCAAACGGCAGTTGGAGCAGCAGCCGGCTTCACAGTTCTTGTTGTACAGCACGACTCCTGAGCCCGATCCCGCAGCCGATTGGCTGCTGGATGTGCGGCTGCGTTCCAGATCGTTCCGTGCCGACCTGACCACGCTGCTGATTGAAGACCTTGGCCTGGCCTCGCTGACGCTGGCGCCCTATATCCGCTCGCGTAGCAAATTCCTCGGCGCGGAGGCGCGGCGCAGCAAGCTCAAACGACTGGTGGAGTCCGGTGACGGCGTGGCGGAGCTCGACCGCAAGATGATGGCGGTGCTGTTGCGCAGCGATGAGTCCGAGCCGCTGTCGATTGCGCACCAGCTGTTGCTGGGGCTCTGGGTGGAAGGACAGACCCGTATCGGTGAGCCGCCCAAGGCGTGGACCGAGTTGCAGGGTTACGGCTTGGAGCCGGCATTCTGGGCGCTGATGCAGCGTACCTTTGGCTATAAGAGCGACGAGCCTCGCCTCGCCGATCTGTGGCTGCGCATCCTGGTCACGGATTTTGCTCGCACGATCAGTGTCGATGTGCCGCAGGGCTTGCGCCATCTGCTGCTGGAGAATCCGCAGCTGGCCAACAACGCGACGATTCTGGCTACGCGTTGGCGAAACGATCTGCACAGCCATGCCGCCTATGCGGATCTTTCTGCGGCGGTGGCGCAGATGCTCAAGCTGGGCGAGTTGATTGCCGGCTGGCATGCGGAGGATCTGCTGGAGTGCATGACCTTCGCCGCCGTGGAACGCCAGATCATCCTTGACTTGAAAACCCGCGTGATGCAATCGGGCGGCGCGGCACTGGGTGACGTGCAGGCGATCACCGCACGCCGACGCGACGGTCACTGGAGCAACGCACTGATCAGCGACGCCAGCGAAGAGATGCGCGCCTTGTCGGCCTGCTACGACGCCATCGAGGCGGCGGCCGAGTTTCTGGCGCTGAAGGAGCGCCATGCGGATGGCTTCAGCTTTGCGGACGCGACGACGGCCGTGCAAGCATATCGTGGCGAGCTGTATTGCTTCGATCAGTGGTATCGCTGCTTCCATTTTGCCGCCGACAGGGTGGAACCGATGGGTTGGGGCGTGCTGCACGAGTTGCGCGAGGCAATGGAAAACGCCTATTCCGGTTGGTTCATTCCCGGCCTGTCGTCGGCCTGGGCCGGTGTGTTGGCCGGCGAGCAGGGTTTGCTGGCCATCTGGCGTGTGCCGGGTACGACACCGCAGCAGGACTTCTTTGACAACCATGTTGCCGCGGCGCTCAGCGGAGGCACGACCAAGCGCGTGTTCGTGCTGATCTCCGATGCGTTCCGTTACGAAGCCGGCGAGGCCCTGGTTCGCGAGATCAATGCCAAGAACCGATTCACAGCCAAGCTCGATGCGATGTTGAGCGTGTTGCCCAGCTACACGGCACTTGGCATGGCGGCGCTGCTACCACACCAGAGCATCGCCTACAGGCCGGGCGACAGCCTGGACGTCATGGTTGATGGCCAATCGACTGCGACGCTGGAGAGCCGCAATACGCAGCTGGCGCGCTATGACGGTATCGCGGTGAAGGCCGATGACTTGTTGGGTCTGGGCAAGACCAGGGGACGCGAGCTGGTCGGGCAGCACAAGGTGATCTACGTCTATCACGACCTCATTGACATGCTGGGGGACAAGCAGGGTTCCGAAGGTGAGACATTCCGCGCGGTAGCCGACACGCTGAAGGCGTTGAGCGGTGTGATCTCGCACATCATCAACAACCTCAATGGTTCGATGGTGCTGGTGACCGCCGATCATGGCTTCCTCTATCAGGAGTCACCACTGGATGACGCCAGTCGCGCGGCATTGCCGGAGAAGCCCGACGGCACACTCAAGGCCAAGAAGCGCTATCTGATCGGGCGCGATTTACCGGTTAGCGACAAGGTCTGGCAAGGCAACACGGCTCTGACGGCAGGGACCACGCCCGGGGCAGGCAGTGCGGACTTCTGGTTGCCCAAGGGGGCCATGCGCTTTCACTTTGCCGGTGGTGCCCGCTTCGTGCACGGTTCGGCGATGCCTCAGGAGGTGATTGTTCCGCTGATCACTGTGCGCGAGTCCGAATCGGACAAGGCGCGTACCCGCCCCGTGGAGATCAGCCTGATGGGCATCTCCAACAAGGTGGTGACCAACACACAGCGCTTCGAGCTGATCCAGACCGAGCCAACCTCCAACCGCGTGCTGCCGCGCACCGTGCGGATATCGCTGCGTGATGGCGACACCTCGATCAGCGACGAGCAGGTGCTGACTTTCGACAGCACCTCCAGCGTGTTGGGAGAGCGCGTGAAGTCGATCATTCTGACGATCCGCGCCGGCAGCTACGATCGGCAGAAGGACTACTTCTTTATCGCGCGTGACGCGCAGACCAAGGTCGAGGTACTGCGCATTCCCCTGAAGATCGATCTGGCGTTCTCCAATGACTTCTGACTCCACCGACATGAACCAGCCCAACGCCGCCGAAACCGCCGCGCCGGATCTCGACCAGCTGCTCAACCGCCACTTCAGCGGCAAGGTAGTGCGCAAGGATCTGACCAAGCTGATCAAGGAAGGCGCGAACGTGCCGGTCTACGTGCTGGAGTACCTGCTCGGCATGTATTGCGCCTCGGACGACGAGGCGACGATCCAGGCAGGACTGGCCACGGTCAAGCGCATCCTGGCTGAGAACTACGTGCGGCCGGACGAGGCGGAGAAGGTCAAATCGAAGATCCGCGAAAGCGGCACCTACAAAGTCATCGACAAACTGACCGTCAAGCTCAACGAGAAGCGCGATCAATACGAGGCGCTGCTGTCGAACCTGGGTGTGAAGAACGCCGAGATCTCCGATGCCATCGTGCGCCAGTACGAGAAGCTGCTGGCCGGCGGCATCTGGTGCATCGTGACGCTGCGCTATGTGTACGAGGAGAACCAGAAGAGTTCGCCATTCATCGTTGAGGGTCTGAAGCCGATCCAGATGCCCAATATGGACATGAAGGCTTTGTTCGATGGTCGCCGTGCGTTCACCGGTGAGCAGTGGCTCGACGTGCTCCTGCGATCCACCGGCATGGAGCCCACCGTATTCGAGAAGCGCGCCAAGTGGCATCTCCTCGCGCGCATGATTCCGCTGGTCGAGAACAACTACAACTATTGCGAGCTAGGCCCGCGCAATACCGGCAAGAGCCACATCTTCAAGGAGATCAGCCCGAATAGCATCCTGGTGTCTGGTGGCCAAACGACCGTGGCGAATCTGTTCTACAACATGGGCGCCCGCAAGGTGGGCTTGGTGGGCTTGTGGGACGTGGTCGCCTTCGACGAAGTGGCGGGCATCACCTTCAAGGATCACGACGGTGTCCAGATCATGAAGGACTACATGGCGTCAGGCTCCTTCAGCCGCGGTCGCGAGTCGATCAACGCCAATGCCTCGATGGTATTTATCGGCAACATCAACCAGAGCGTCGAGTCGCTGGTGAAGACCTCGCATCTGCTCGCGCCATTCCCCGAAGTGATGATCGACTCGGCGTTCTTTGATCGCTTCCACGCCTATGTTCCGGGCTGGGAAATTCCGAAGATGCGGCCAGAGTTCTTCACCAACCAGTTCGGTCTGATCGTCGACTACCTGGCCGAGTACCTGCGCGAGATGCGCAAGTACAGCTTCTCCGACGCGATCGACAAATACTTCAAGCTCGGAAACAACCTCAACCAGCGCGATGTCATTGCGGTGCGCCGCACTACCTCAGGGCTACTGAAGCTGCTGTGCCCGCACGGCGAGTACCACAAGGAGCAGGTGCGCCACTGCCTTGAGTACGCGCTGGAGACCCGCCGCCGGGTCAAGGAGCAGCTCAAGAAGATCGGCGGCATGGAGTTCTACGACGTCCACTTCTCCTACATCGACGTCGAGAATAGTGAGGAACGCTTCATCAACGTGCCGGAGCAGGGCGGTGGCGGCCTGATTCCCGAAGGTCGCATGGCGCCAGGCACGCTTTACACCATCGCCATGGGCCCAGGCAGCATGCCGGGCGTCTACCGGCTGGAAATCCAGACCATGGCCGGCAACGGCAAGCTCACCACCTCAGGCTCCGGTTCGCGCGAGTCCGTGCGCATCGCCTTCGACTACTTCAAGGCCAACGCCAGCCGTGTCAGCGCCGGCATCAAGACGGCCGTGCAGGACTTCCACCTTCACCTCGTCGAACTCCAGCACAGCGGCACCCCCGAGACACTCACCCTGTCCAGTTTCGTCGCATTGTGCTCAGCCGCGCTAGGTCGCCCCATGCAGAGCCAAATGGTCGTGATGGGCGACATGTCCCTCGGCGGCACCACCACTCCTGCCCGCAACCTTGCCGAGTCTCTGCAAGTCGCGTTTGATGCCGGTGCCAAACGTATCCTATTGCCGATGTGCAGCGTCACCGACATCCCCACGGTCCCAGGCGAACTCTTCGCAAAGTTCCAGACGAGTTTCTACTCGGATCCGGTAGATGCGGTGTTCAAGGCGTTGGGGGTGGATTGACGCAATTCCGGTCGGCAGCGGCCAGCGTCAGCGTCACGGGGCGGTGCAGACATCACTGCGGTTTGCCGTTGCGCCGTGCTTGCGCGTCAGGCCTGGCGCACTCAAGAAGCCATTCGCCAGTGGCAGAGTGCAGCAAGGTCGCGCACAAGGTGGGCGCCCGCAGGCGCCCACCTTTTTTCCTATGCGGGTTTGGTTTAAGTGCGACCCGGCAGAACGATGCGGCTCCGATTCCGCCTTCCGATTACCGCGAACGGCCCCGATCCCTTTCCTCTACCCGCGATGGGCGCGGACGTTCCGCTTTGACTTCTGCGGTCGGTAACGCACGGCCTGTGTGCAGGGCGATTGCGATCGAGTCGCGGAAGCGGGAGACGAAAATTTCGGCAGCTTTCTTGGAATCGATCTTCGCTTCCGCCACGGCCTTGGCGGCGGCGTCGGCGAGGAATGCGGCCTTGAGCTCGGGATATTTCTTGACTGCGTCATCCCGATCTTTCTTGGAGTCTGCCTGCAGGAAGGCCTGCACCATCGGGTTCTTTTCCGACTCCCGGCGTTCGGCGCGGCGCTGCAGGATTTCGGCGTCCTTCTGCGTCGGCTCGTAGCCCCGTACACCCAGGCTTTTTGAAGTCGCCTCGACATAGATGGATTGCTGGAATTGTTTCGAGCCGGTCACCTCGATCTCTTTCCAGCCTCGCGCCTGGGCAATATCGATCAACGCACGCGTCGTGAAGGTGCTGATCGGATAATAGGCATGCATGCGGGTGCCGCGATCGACGAATTCGATGCGATCCGGGCGGTATGCCGACCGGAACGCATTGCCGTCCTGGTGATAGTGCGGTTTCAGGTGTTCGGGGATGGTGCGGTCGGGGCTGCCTTGCTCGCCACCGATACGGCGGATCTCGTTCAACGGTCGCTTGTTGACGGTGCGGCCACCCTCGGGCAGTGCGGGTGCTTCGTTGCTCATAGTGAACTCCTTTGAGAGTTGGTTAACGCGACATGGCGGAGAAGAGCTGATCCGCCGCTGCTTCGGCCTCGGCTTGGGAAACTTCCCCGGAGGGAAGGGTCACGTCGGACAAGTCGAGGCAAAAATCCGACAGTGGGCGATCGTACACAGAATCGAGATCGGCCGCCTCCACGGCGCCGCTGGACGATGAGCATCCGGTCCCGACAGCCGAAACCAGGGCTACGGGTGCAACAAACGGCGGCGATCGCCGCCGGTGCATGAACGCGGGATCGCGATGCCAGCGGATCTTGTCGGCCTGGATGGGCTTGCAGCCTTTGGCGAGGATCAATGCTTCCTCCTCGCCGATCTCCTTGACCTCCTGCGGCAGCAACAGGGCACGCGCATGGTCCGATTCACTCATCGAGCGGGTGCCTTTGGAGAACGCCGATGGTCGTGACGTTGACCTTGCCTGGTAGGTGTAGGTGCCGAGTTCGCGGCTGATTTCGGTCGCGACGGTCATGTCGGGCGGGGTGTAGCTGATCCGGACCTGGTGGTTCTGGAAGAAGGTACGCGCAGCCTCTTCTCCATACAGCTCGCGAATTTGACTCGGGGACTGGAAGATCGGAAGCAACCGCACGCCGTAGCCACGCAGGAAGGCCACGGCCTCGACGATCAACGGCATTTTGCCGAGCGATCGAAACTCGTCGAGCAGCAGCAGACACTGGTATTTCAGCGCCGGATTGTGCTCGGGGAGTTCGCGGGTGTTGAGGTCCACGACTTGCTGGAAGAACAGGTTCAGCAGGGGAGAGAGGCGGGATAGATTGTCCGGGGTGATGCCGATATAGATGCTTGTGCGCCGCCGACGCAACGCTTCGAGATCAAAGTCATTCGCTGACGTCGCGGCATCCAGGATGGGATTCAGGAACAGCTCGAAGCGTGAGGTAAACGTCTTGCGGATCGACGTGCGTGTGTTGTCCGAGGTCCGAACGTAGTCCAGCAGCGCGTGCGTGCAGGAATCGCTGTAAGGGGGTCCCTGCGCCCGTCGTGCTTCGATGATTCCGGTGAAGCGCTGGTCATCACCGGCGAAGGATTCGCGTGCGACCTGGCCGAGGGTGACGGGCTTGCCCGGCGTTTCCAGAAGATACAGGACGAGACCGAGAAACAGTGAGCGGCACGAGGCCGTCCAGATCGGATCAGTGCCGGCGATGTCCGGAAAGAGAATGTGGGCGATTTTCTGGATGTCGTCAACCCGCAGCGAGGCGTCTTCGCGAATGTAGGCGAGGGGATTCCAGCGATGCGTTTGGCGGAGTGGCGAGGCCGGGTCGAACAGGAACACATCATGGCCGTGCGCCGCGCGAAAGCCTGCGGTGATTTCCCAGTTCTCCTTCTTGATATCGAGCACGATGACCGAGTGGTTCCAGTTGAGGAGGTTCGGGATCACGACACCGACGCCCTTGCCGGAGCCGGTCGGGGCGGCGAGCATCACATGCGGGTAGCGTTGCAGGCTTGCGGTCAGAAACTTGCTGCCACGGCGGCCGACGATGATGCCGTCGCTGGCGTGATCGAGCAGCCCCGCTTTGCGAATCTCACGCAACTTCGCGAAGCGGGCTTGCCCGTGCTGGGCCCGCTTGGGCTTGATGAAGAATAGTGCGACCGGGGCCAGCACCACGGCGGTCGCGGCGGCGCCGCTGATCAAGAGGTCATGCTGCACGCCGGCGAACGAGCGGTAGGCGTGAAAGTACATCGGCCAGGTCATGAGGGTGGCTATCGGTTGGCCGTGTCCATGGAAGGCCAGCCACAGATAAGCGTGACCGGCCAGCCACAGCCAAGCCGGCACTGCGCACAGTGCCAGCAGCACGACGAGGATTGCCCTAACCCAGAAGGGTGCGCTTGCGTTGCGGGTCATAGTAGATTCCGGTGACGCGGCGCACCTTGTCGACGATGGAAAACTGGATCACGACATCGACCAGCATGAACAGCAGTTGCTTGATGTCCTCGCGTGAGAGCTGTGCGCCGCCGACCGATTCCTTGACCAGCAACATGAGTTGCTCGATCGCCAACCGCGGCGACGTCGCGTGCACCGAGGTGATCGAGCCCGGGTGCCCGGAGTTGACGTTGCGGATGAAGTAGAAGGCTTCATCCGAACGCAGCTCGGCCAGCAGGATGCGATCGGGTTTCATGCGCAAGCAGGCTTCCAGCAGCATCTTCGGCGTGGCCTTGGACACGCCCTGACCATCCTTGGAGTAGAACAGCCGAACGTGGTTGGGCTGTTTGAGGATGTCCAGCTCCGGCGTATCCTCGATGGTGATCAGGCGTTCTTCGGGCGGGATCAGATCGACCAGGGTCTTCATCACTGTGGTCTTGCCGGAGCCCGTCGCCCCGGAAATCACGATGTTCTGCCGCGTGCGTACGGCGAGCTCCAGAAACTCGCGGATGCGGTGCGCGGCGAGCAGGCCGCTCAGGCGATCCTCCATCGGACGCGCCGGATCCTCGCCGACCATCACTTTCTC
>JAZKBD010000022.1:5441-59304 GCA_040388785.1 Pseudomonadota bacterium | reverse complement strand
AGTCGAAGCGCAGTTTCGACGGTTTGCGGATGGTGAGGCTGACCGTGCCCGCCTGCACGGCCGGCGGAATGATCGCCTGCACGCGTTCGCCGGTCGGCAGCGCGGCCGAAACCAGCGGCGCGCCCTCATGGATGGTCTGTTGCGTGGAATTGGCGATCAAGGTCGCGAAGGTCCGCAGGTGCTCGTAGGTCAGCGTCGGCATGTCATGCACCCGCCAGCCTTTGCGGCCTTCCGTCCACACCTCGCCCGGTCGATTGATGACGACTTCGGTGACATCGTGGGCGAGGAGTCCGCGCAGCGGCTGCATGAACGTCTCGACCGCCGAACACACTCGCGCGGACGAGCGTTCGAGGATCGGCGCCTCAGCGGGTTGCGGTGAGTCCATACACATCCCCGAAGTACAGATCACGTGCGACGAAGATGTTGATGTGCGCGCCTTGCGCCTTAGTGAGTGTCGGCGGGATGTTGACCGTGTTCTCCACAATGATCGCCGCGGCATTGTTGGCGGAGTTGGCGGTGTTGGTGAAGGTGAGGCTGTTGTTGTTTGAGCCGTTGCTGTTTTGCACGGCAGAAGAGGCCAAATCGTCGGCCACCGACACCAGCAGTGCGGAGCCGAAACGCGCCCAGAAGTGATTGTCGACCTTGCCATCGAGTCCCGAGCGCCCGAGCGCATCGGTATTGGGCGAGTCGAGATTGATGATCACGCCATCGGGTGTTTCGGCCCGCATCCACAACACGAAGATACGGCTCTGGCCATTGTGGAGTTGCGCGGCCTGGTATTGACCGACCAAGCGCGAGCCGCGCTCCAGCAGCAGCACTTTGCCGTTGGTCGAGTAGACGTTGCGTGCGAGCACGCAGCTGGTCATGCCCGGCACCTCCGAGGACAACGCGGTCTGCAAGATGCAGTCGAGGAACATTCCCTGCGTGAGCGTCATGTCGGGATCGGGCAAGAGCGATGCGCTGACCTCGGTGGTACGCGTAGCGGTCAGTGCATTGGACAGTGTGCTTTGGGCACTCGGCTGCCCCGGTGCGACGTTGCTGGGTTGCCATCCGGCAGGTGAGGGCAGGCCTGGCGCTGCTTGTCCACCACCGCTTTGGCTCGCCAAGGCACTGCCGCTGATGGCCAGGAGCGGCGCACGTTTGCGTCGTTCGGCGAGATCCGCCGCCGCCTTTTGTGCGGGCGTCATGTCCGGCGCCTGGGTTTGTCCCAAAAGGGCCGGTGCCGCAACGTTCGAACCCCCCGTAGGCGGAGGTGGTGCGGTTTGCTTGTCGAACGCGCTGCGGGTCAGGTCAGGCAGGTTGGGCTTGAGCGTTGCGACGTGCGAGGTGTGGTTGCGGTTGGCCAGTGCGCCGAGCATTGCGCGCGCGGCCAACGCGATGACCAGTACGACACCGAGTGCGACCAGTATCGCCAGGAACCAGCGGTTGCGTTTGCGCGGCCTGCCTACTTGCGGGATGCCGCGCTCGGCGACTTCGCTTAATTCATCGACGCTCATGGTGAATGGCCTTGGGCAGGATCAACACGCGGTGCTTGAGAGAGGGGTGGCATCACCATGTAGGAAGGAGGCAGGTTGGCGTTCGGCACCGGGGCGGACGTTGCACCTGGGCCTGTCGCCTGCGCGGTAGGCGTGACCACCGTCGGCGCCGCATTCACGTTTCCGCGCGGTGCTTGTGCACGAATCGTGCGTTGCACATCCGGGCTGATCGTGTCGGTCGGCGTGGCGATGCCGCGCGGGTTGTAACTGCGATTCTGGATGCAGGCCACCGACTTGCCACGGCGCAGGACGAACTTGCGTGCCGTAGTTTGAACGACGTAGTCGTCGTTACGCATTTCGCCGTTGACCAGGCTTTCGGTACCATCGGCATTGATGATGAAGACCGCAGGGATTTCCTGCGCATTCGGGAAACGCAAGTAAGTGAACCGGCCATCGTCGTAAACTTCCGATGGCCACAAGCTGCGCTCGCCGCAAGCGTAATAGTCCCAGTTGATCGGTTTGGGCGTTGCATCGAGCTTGGCCAGGAGCCGCGCCCGATCCGCGCCGGCGCGCTGGGCTTGGGCCAAGGCCGCCGCATCGTCGGGGTAACGGAAACGCACCTCGAAGAACATGCCCGCACTATGCGCACCGGTGAGTCCGGCGACATGCCGTGCGTCCAGCGAAAGTTGGTAGACGCGCTTGTTGGTGACCACGGTCGCGTTCGTGACCGCGTTGTCCTCGCGTGGCTTCACGAACAGATGCGAGCCCGCCGGAGCGACTTCCCATGCCAGCGAATCGCCGAGTGCAATGTTCTGCACCTGTTCGCCGGGCGCAAACTCGATATCGGTCGAGTAGCCGTAATGGCCGATGATCTTCACCACATCGGACGCGTTGTAAGCGACCGTCTTGATGCGCGCATCGTATGGACCGCCTTTCGGGAGGGTCTCGGCCGAGACAAAGATCGGGGAGAGCAGCAGGAGCAGCAACACGGCGGACAAGAATGCGCGCATGATCAGCCTCCCGTCGGCACGGTTTCAGGGTCGAGCCGGTAATCGCTTACCTGAAACCCGATCGGATCGACCAGCCGGGCCTTTTCACCCGTGGGCGGATTCAGATACCGATAGGTGATCGTCGCAATCCAGCGCGTGATCCGGTCCTGGGCATTGGGTACGCGCTCAGTTCGCGTGAAACGCACCTGGGCCACGCCTCGGCCGAGGAACGCGATGGCATTCACCGAAACGTCGACCTGGCCATCCTTGCCGTAGACGGCCGTCGGCGAGTGCGGATTGGTCGGCTTGATCTGCTCGAAGTAGGCGTTCGCGACTTGCGGCGCCGACATGGTCGTAACGGCTTCATAGTCGGGGTACGCCATCGCACTCGAGTAGGAGTCCCGATAGGTCACATAACGCGCAAGAAAATACTTGTCGATCGCCTCGTTGTAGGATTCTTTCTGATCAGTCAGGCGGGTGATGATGTCCGTCGCCCCGGTGTTCTTGTCCACCCGCACCACGAAGGGCTCGACCGTCTTGAGCGGTGTCAGCAGTGCTACCGCGACCACCGCGGTCAGTGCGATGGCAAGTCCGGCGCCGGCGAAGATCCAGGCGCGGCGTTCGGATCGATGCGCGCGCACGACCTGATCGGTTTCCCATACCTTGGCGGCATCGAGGAAGGCGACAGTTTCCGGGCAATCATTCATGGCGCCTTCCTCTCCGGTGTGGGGTAGTGATCGGGGGTGTTGATCGGCGTATAGGCGCCATGGCAATCGGGCGCCCTGTCAGGGGTGGAAGCGCAAGCAGCCAAAGCGAGCAGCACGCCGAGCAGCAGGGCTCCGCGCAAGATCGGCGTGAGTCGATGAGTCATGGGGTGTTCCTTCAGATCGTGGTTCGGTTACGGGCTTGCCACGTGCGGCGCACCAGGCCTGAGGCGCTCTGCCCCATGAGATGCCGGGAGAGCCGCTCGCTGGGCGTCATGGACAGGCCCCGTTCGGCGCGATCACGAGACCAGCCTTTGTGGGAGTGGCCCGTGCTGACCGCTCGACTGACGCCCATGGCCAGAAATCCGGCGCCGGCCAGCCGTCCCAAGACACCCTGCGTCTGCAAGGCCAATCCACCGCCCAGGGCGGAGGCGATCGCGCGGGTTTGGAAGAGCACGGCGAGCGTGGCCAGCGTCGCGCCGAAAACCTTCAAGGTGTCGATGACCAGTTCATTCCATTGATCGGTGTTGATCTGGGTCAGGTAGTCACTCAGGAAGTGGAAACACAGGCTGATCGCGCATGCGACCAGCAGGAACAGGATCGCGAAATTGACGACTTGGCCAAGCCACGCCTCAAAGAATCGCTGGGTCTGCGGAAAGATCGCCAGCAGGATGAAGAGCGGACCGATCGCCAGCAGCAAGGCCGTGGAGATGAAGGCCATGAAAATGATGCCGCACGCGAGTGCCACTAGGCCCGTGACCGACAGCCAGATCACCAAGGCGAGGAAGTAGAAGCCGACACCGCCGAAGCCAGTAACTCCACCTTGCGATTTACCCCGCGACCAAGCTTTGTCACCAATTTGAATTCCCTGATCCTCTGCGTTGTCGAGAACGTCTGCGATCGTCGTCGGCGAACTTCCGGAAGTTGAACCCGGTGCCACCAGATCCGCCGCGACGGCGCTGGGCGCCCGAAGGAAGAAGCGCGCGACCTGGCCTTGATAGAACCCAACGGTCAGAGCAAAGGCGACGATGACCACGATGCGGATCACGCGCTTTGCGCCGTCGGTGAAGGGCTCGCTGATCCGGCCGCTGGCGATCCCTACGGCCCACAGCAGCACGTAGATGGTGAGCAGCGCCGTGGCCGCTCCACCGATGATGGCGACCATGGTCGAGGATGCGGCGTTGACGTAATTCGTCGTCGTGGTGACGATCGAGTCGAGCAACCAGTGCGCAATGCGGGTATCGCTGGCCAAGGCTATTAGTCCTTCGCTTATTTCGCGGGGCAGGCTGCCGCAGGCGGCTTGCCGTTGTACGCGTCCATTGCTTCCTGGCAGGTTTCGGCTTTGTCAGCGACGCCGCACCAAGGGTTGGTCATCCGATCTGCCGCCGTCGAAGATTCGTTGCACTTGGCGAAGGCGGCATCGCGTTTTGGCTGATTCTGCTTCCCCAACAGCGTGTGGTAATCGGGCACTTGATCGGCGGAGTGCGAGCAACCGGAGAGTGCTGCCACGGACGCGGCGAGGAGGAAGATCAGGGGGCGTTTCATCGTGGTGTTCTCCAATTCGGTCAGTATTTGGCGGCGGTGAGCTTGTAGCCGTCCTGGGTTTCCTGTTGCTGTTGGACGCGGCGGTTGTTGTCGATGACGGCATTCATCGATTGCAGCTTGATCAGTTCATTAAGGAGCATGCCGTTTTCGATCTCGATGCGTGCCTGCAGCTCACCGATCGACTTCATGTCGGTGGTGCTGTTGATCTGGTTCATGAGTTCGGTCAGGCGCTGGAAGCGCGCGCCGGAATCGTCGTAGGTCTGGGCGTTGAGTGCCTGCGCGGTGGCGTCGTCGTTGAGGTGCGTGGTCAACGCCTGCATCACCGTCGCATCGACGTTGGCGAACTGCGGCTGACCGAGCTCGGAGGCTTCGTTCTTGATCTGGTTGGCGAGTGCGCCGACCTGACCGCCGTTTTGCATCGCGGCGAGGGTTTCGTGCCAGTTCGTCGGAATATGGGCGTTGTAGTTCTCGGTGTCGATCGCGCCGAGCCCCCGGCTGCCGGTCATCGATGCGTATTGCTGTTTGGCCTCATCGAGCTGGGCCTTCAGTTGCTCCAACTGCTGGACCATTTCCATGTAGCGGACGATGGCCTGCTGCAGGTTCGCGGGGTCGATCACGACGGCCTGGGCGTGTGCGGCATTCGGCGCCATGGAAAGCACCACGCTGCCCAATACCATGCCCAATGCTATTGCCAATGCTTTGCCCTTCATTGCGTTCTCCTCATCTGGTCGAAAAGTGGAAGCCAGTGATCCGGGTTTTCTCCCGCTTGCGCGATGGCGCGGGTGGCGAGTTCCACCGAGGCCGCGGAACCTGACAGCACGGCCAATTCCTGCTCGAAGCCACGCAGGTTCAATTCGCAGACCGTGGCGTTCTGGCCCTGCTTGAACAGGAAGCCGCGCAGGTTCTGCTCCACCATGTCCTTGCCGATGATTTCGTATTCGCGCGCCGTCAGCTTGAATCCCTCGATGTAGTCCTCGCGGGCGGCCTTGGGGTTGGGGAGATAGAGCTGCGTGACGCACTGTTCGATCAGCTGGCGGCTGATGCGCGAACGCAGCACGTCGGAGGGGCTTTGCGTTCCGAAGATCGCCAGCGCATTGCGCTTGCGCCAGGTCTTGACCGCATCGAGCGCCTTGCCCTCGAAGACCGGGTCGAGCAGCATCTTCCAGAATTCATCCATGTTGAGGATGAAACGGCGCCCGTCGATCAACTGCTCCATGCG
This sequence comes from Pseudomonadota bacterium, assembly GCA_040388785.1. Taxonomy (GTDB): domain Bacteria; phylum Pseudomonadota; class Gammaproteobacteria; order Xanthomonadales; family Rhodanobacteraceae; genus 66-474. The sequence continues at coordinate 53,372 of JAZKBD010000022.1, read as the reverse complement.
ATGGAACAGGTACATCACCGTCACGGTGCGGGTTTCATCGTTGTCGAGGAAATCCGTGACGTCGAAACCGAAATGGCGCCCAGTGGTGAAGTCGAGTGTGTCCACTTCGTTGTCGAGCAGCCATCCGAGTGAGCCGCCCGCGCACCATTTCCGAAACCGTGCTGCGTTGCCGTTCGGATCGGTCGGATCGAAGAATTCCTTGAGCGCGGTAAAGCGGCGCGACTCAAAGGGCATCATGTAGAGGCCCTTCACGGCCTCGTGCACTTCGCGTTCGCGCGAAGGCGAAAACTGGAACTGTGCATCTTCTCCCGCAATGCAGCGCTTGACGAGCTGCATCAGGAACGTACGGTTGCCGGGCGTGTCCGGCAGCGCGCAAGGGTTGAAGCCGGTCGGAACGCCATTCCTGAGCGTCGAATACTGCCCGCCCATGGCGCGCACGAAGATTTCCTGGCCCTGATCCTTGTCGAAGGTGAACACGGTCGGGCGATACTTCTCGCACTGCGCCAGCATGAAGGTCTGGATGACGGTTTTGCCGGCACCGGTCGGGCCGAGCAGCAGCGTATGTCCCGGAACGCGTTCGTCGACGTCGCCTTCGTCCGCGCCGCGTCGTGAACTCGGCGGCAGGTGAAAGTTGAAGTAGAACGGCGTACCGGATGTTGTTTTCAAGAGGGTGATGGCCGGTCCCCATTGATTCCCGTCGTAGCGGCCCATCGGATAATTGTGGAAACCGGTGAAGCCGACGATGTTGCTGGAGGAGATCGCTGCCGGTCGTGGACGCAGTTGAAAGTTGCCCGGCAATTGCGCAAAGAACGCAGCTTCGATGCACTCATCCTCACGCGCCACCATGAAGCCGCACTCGGACAGGGCGGCTCTTGCATCCGACAGGCGCTCGACCAATTCGCGTTGCGTGTCGGCCAGGATTTGCAGGCTGAGGTGATGCTCGCCGAATACCACGCGGTTGCTGGCGAGATCGTCCAAGGCCTGGCTGATGTCGGCGATCTGTGTTTCCGAGGCATCTTCGGCATTGATCAGCAGGCGCTGTTGCTTTTGCAGCGCGGCCATGGCCTTGTTGCGGCCATAGATCGCGAAGGATTGCGTGAGCACGAACGGGAACGGCAGCGTGAGCAGCACATTCAGATGGCCGGGCTCGGTGCGCTCGACCTGATAAGCACTGGCCGCAAGGATCGCGCCCACCTTGGCGTGCGTAGGCGAGCGGATTTCCAGTTGATCGACGCCAAACGAAACCCGCGAGCTGACCATACCGAAGGCGGCGCGCCCTTTCGGGACGGCGATGCGTTGCCATTCGCCGTTGATGAGATACGAGAGGAACTCCAGCGGCTCGGAGCACACCACCCCGTTGCTCGTGTAGGTCGAAAGACGGCGCGGCGCGTACCGGCTTAAACCGGCCAGCACCATGTCGGCCAATTCGTCGAGGCCGGCCGATGCATCCGAGATCGATTCGAGCACGCGGGCCGCGGTCTTTTTGGCGCCGAACTGGAGCAGCTTCATGCCCGGTGATTTGCCACGTACCAACAGCGTCACGTAGTGGGTGTTGGCCATGAGCTGCACACCCGACAGGCTCTCGCGGTAGTGGTCGTTCAGGCGCCCGGCAAAGTTGTTCCCGAAGGGGCCCGCCGGGTATTCGGAGCGCTCTTCGCGTACGGTGTGCATCCACAGCGCCACGTTTTCCGTCGCGATGTTGCGAAGGAGGCCGGTCAGCGCGTCATGCCAGCCCTGGATGTCTTCATCGTCCGCGCATTCATGCGCTATACCTGAGAGTTTGATGACCGTGAGCGTGTCGCCGGCAACCGTGCGCACGTTGAAATTCGAGACGTGCGTGGAATACGGGATGAAGTCGGCCAGTGGCCGCGCCGCATTGGCGAGGCCTTGCTTGGGAGCGAGCATGAAATGTCCTTATCTGCGCTTGCGGTGCGGCAGCGGCGAATAGGAACCGGCACGCCAGTAACCGCGCGTGCGGTGCATCGCCTTGGTATTGAGTTGCAGTCCGAGATACCGGAATGCGCGGGGATCCTTCGCGCAGATCAGGCGCGCGATGCCATACAGCACAATGCCCGAGCCGAGTGCGCCGACTTTCCACATCACGTTGGTCTGCAGCATGTTGGCCACGAGATAGGCGACGGCACTCCCGGACGTGATGAAAAGGAGCGCCTGGATCGGCAGGCCCAGCAGCACCGGCGGGCGTGCAAGGCCGCCGAACAGGGGATCGCTGCGCAGTCGGGAAGCCACGCTCAGCATCCCCCGGCGCCGTACAGCGCCGTCACGACTTCGGTGGCCACACCGGCCACGATCGCCCCGATCAGCACTTGTCCCACCGTGGCCCAGGACATGCGTCCGAAGGCGGCCATCACGCCTGAGCCCAGCACGGCAACCACCAGGATGAAGAACACACCTTCCTTGATCCACGTCAGTGCGCTGTTGGCCTTGGTGCACAGATCCATGCCGCCAGCCGCTTGCGCCAGTGCAAGATGCGGCGAGAGTGCGCTGAATGCGATGACGGCGAGGCAGGCGATCAGTCGGATGTAACCGGTGTTGCGGGCAAAAACGGAGCAGCAGGAGGCCAGGCGGGTTGACGCCATCATCGGTCGATCTCCGAAGGTGAGGGGGTGCGGGTTAGATCACTTTTGCTCACCGAGCAGAAGCGTCGGCGGCAAGGGTCCGTGCTGCTTGATGGTGTTGAGCAAGCGGTCGAGCGACTTGTATTGGCGAGGCTCCTTGGTTGCGGTTCCGATCAGGGTCATGAATTCGTCTTTCCAGACGGGCAACGCCTTGAGGCTGAATCCCCGCTTGCTTTCATAGATGCACAACTGGCGGATCGCGTGATTGGCGATCTGATCCGCCAACTCGGCCTCGAACATGGTCGGTTCAATGCGCGAGTGTTTGGGCAGGTAGAACGTTCGACGCTTGAGTCCGTCCCTGGTCGATTTCGACGGCTTGTCCGGATGTGGCATGGGAAAGGTCCTGATCGGCCGAACTCAAGCCGAGTCTAGTCCTCGTGTAAACGTTTTCCCTCTGCAATTCGTCACTCCCTGTTGCACCACGTTCTTGCCGTGTCCATGCAGCGGCGGCGTAAACGTCCCAGCTTGGTGGCGGCGTCTGCACGGTGACGGGTGAGGTTGCCGTGCGGCCGTCATCAGCACCCTTGACCTGTCGCAGCAGCCATGCATCGATCACTTGGGTGGGTATGCCGAGTTTCACCATGGCGTTGGCTTCTGCAATCGCGGTGTCGATGTTTGTTGGTGCGGGTGCGGCACTTGCCTGGGCGGTTCCGAGGACAAGGGTCGTGAGCAATGACACTGCGAATGGTCGAAGGGACATGGCGCGCATAATAGTTTGTATTTTATGAACAGAAAATTACTAAAAAGTCATAAGTTAATGTGCGTTATTCCCGAACCTTAGCTTCCTGCGAAAGGGCGTGTCAACAAGAAATTCGAGCCTTTTTCTCATGGGCCTGAAAGGGCCTTGTGAGGACGATGGAGCAGGGTGGGGCGCCGCTTCGCGGACGGCTGTCGTGAACCGAGCCGACGGTGAAGCCATCGTCTCGGCCCTGCGGGCTTCCATCCTCGCCTGAAGCGAGCGCGCATGGCGCCGGGCGTTGAGCGTTGGCGGTTTGTTCCGTCGTGTTCCCGCTTTCCTCGCCTTGCTCCGTTCCGAATTGATTGGTCAAGCGCCCGCGCCACTGACGCCGGGCTATGTGCGGACGGCTCGTCGATGCGTGAGATCGATCCGTTCTTCACTGCCAACGCGTGACTCACGGTTGACGCGCACAGCGTTCGAGCCGTGTTGTTTGTTTGGTGTGGACAGGGCGGCCTAGTGCGCCCCTTGGGCTTCCAGTCCGCGCCTGCGCCGATAGTGAATTCTCGCCGTGCTGCGCGCGGCTGCGAATTCTACGGCGCGCGTGTGCGCGTCCACACGGGAACGCCGCTGCGCGGCTTTTCCCCCGCCGGCGAAGCCGGCGGCTCCCCCTTTGCCTGCGCCGCCGCTTCCCGTGTCAAGGGCCGTTCGCGACCCGTGTCCTCGCTGCGCTGCGGGCCGCACCAGTCGCTCACTGCGCCCTGCGGGCGCCCCCTGACACTGCGGCGGCTCCGGCAGGGACGGTGCCCGTCCGAAAGCTGACGCGACCCACCGGGTCGCTTCGCTTCCGGCCAGACACTAAAGGAGCAAGCCATGCAAACGACGGTTTTTCGCGGCAATCAATGCGTGCGAGACATTGCCTCATCCGACCTGCCACGCGACCGGCTGCTGTCGCGCGGTGCGTGTGCACTATCCAATACCGAACTGCTGGCGGTGCTGTTTGGGTGTGATCCCGAGCGAATCCGCGCGGATGTTTGTGCGGCGGGAGGTTTGGCCGGCTACATGATCCGCCACGATGGCGCTCTGCCGCCGGGACGGAAAGCGCGAGTACATGCGGCGCTAGAACTTGCACGGCGTGTGATGGGCGAAGAACTGGCAGGCCGCGAGGCGTTGACCAGCCCGCGCGATAGCGCGGCGTACTTGAAAGCGAGGCTTTGTCATTTGTCGCATGAGGTGTTCGCTTGCCTGTTCCTCGACAACCGCCACCGCGTGCTGGCATTCGAAGAAATGTTTCGCGGCACCTTGGACGGTGCGAGCGTGCATCCGCGGGAGGTCGTGCGCGCGGCGCTGGAGCATAATGCGGCGGCGGTGATCCTCGCGCATAACCATCCTAGCGGCGTCGCCGAACCTTCCGCTGCCGACCGCAACATAACCCGCCAGCTGCGCGATGCACTGCAGCTTGTCGGCGTACGGGTGCTCGATCATCTGGTGGTAGGCTCCGGCGAGCCGACTTCGATGGCGGCGCGGGGGCTGATCTAGCCCGTGCTGTGCCGCACGCATTGGCGCGGCGGGGGCAGCAGCCCCCTTGCAGTGCAAGGCGACTGTGTTATCATTCTATTATCATGCACATGCAGGAGGCTGCCTCATGAATGCAACTGCTCGCGTCACGATCTTGATGACACCCAAAGAGAAAAGGGAATTGTTTGCCCAAGCCAAACTTGCAGGGTTCGATTCTGTCGGCGCATACCTGCGCCGCAAGGCGCTTGGCCCCGAAGATTCGACGCTCGACAAACTGGTCGAGTTGGTTATCGAATCGACACGGCGGGCCAATACTGCCCTCGATCGTGTCCTGGCGTCGATAAAGCGGCACGAGAAGGAGGCGCCCAAGCACGAAGCGATCGCACGGGCCAAGGCCGAGGCCGAGGTTCGTTCCTGGTCACCCGAGCGGTTGGCCGCATTTCGTGAGAATTTCGGGTTGACCGAAGGGCGCCGGTCATGAGCGTTACCGACAAGGTGCTCGATGCGCTGCGCCAAACGGTACTGATCAATGAACGCATCGAGCAGTTGACCAAGGCGGTCGCGAAACTCGAAGACGGCCAAGTCGATCTGCGCGACCGGGTGATTCGCATCGAGGCGCTGATCGAATTCGGCCGGACTGCACAGCTACTGTCGAAGTCGTGAAGAGAACGCTACCGCGCTCCGCGAGTGGCGGGCTCGACTTCCAAAGTTGCAGCATTGCGCAATCGCCTGACGCGACCATGAGTACAGGAAATCTGTTCCGGTGCCATTTCTGCGGGTCGGCAGCGACTTTCAGCTGTTTACCAAGCAATCCGAACCATCCATTCATGGGAATCTGGATATGACATCTGGCGAGGTCACCAGCATCGGGGCGCTGATGGTGCATCGGTCTTGCATCGGAGCCTCCACATGATGTCGGCCGGCTGGACGCCCACCAGTGGCGCAAGTCTCGCGGAAGTGGCCACCAACAATGTGGTGCAGAGCTTGGGCATCCTGCTCAGCATCATCGGCCTGACCACGCTGGTCGCATTCGCAGCGGTAGAAGGCGGTGCGCTGAACGTGACCGCGTCTGCAGTGTTTGGCGCGTCACTGATCATCTTGTACACGGTCTCGACGCTGAATCACGCAATCCCGGAACACGCTGCACCGCGAATGCTGTCGCTGCTCGACCACATCGCCATCTATCTTCTGATCGCCGGCACTTATACGCCGTTCGCACTGATTGCGTTGGGCGGCGTGCGTGGTTGGTGGCTGTTTGGGGCAATCTGGACGTTGGCGGCATTAGGCAGCGTGCTGGAATTCTCTTCGTTGCGAGAGCGCACCGGGTTCAAGATCACGCTGTACCTGATCATGGGTTGGCTCGGAATGGTGACGTTTGTGCCGCTGGCGGCGCGGTTGCATGTAGGCGGTACCACGCTGTTGCTGGCGGGTGGAATTGCTTACACGCTGGGTGTGCCATTCCATTTGTGGCGTGGGCTGCGCTATCACAACGCGCTGTGGCACGCGTTCGTGCTGACTGGCAGCACGCTGCACTTCTTCGCGGTGTTATTGTACGTGCTGCCACTGCCACCCGCTGCATGATCGCGGACGGTTTTGGCCAGCCGCGCATACATGAGTTTGATCAACAAAACCGTCCATCTGCTGCTGGACGGCGGCAGACCCAGTAGGCTTTGTATGCGTCGTCTTGTCGTCTCGCCGATTGCGGCTGCCCTTGCGGCGGCCTTGCTGTTCGGTGCCAGTACGCCGCTTGCCAAACAATTGCTGCACGATGTTTCACCGATCATGCTTGCCGGGTTGCTGTATCTGGGCAGCGGAATCGGTCTGGCCCTGGTTCGAGTCATGCGTGACCGTGGCTGGCGCACGCCAGTCCTGAATCAAAGTGAATGGTTCTGGCTGCTGCTCGCGATCGGATTCGGCGGCGTACTCGGCCCGTTGGCTCTGATGTTGGGTTTGACGCACACACCTGCCGCCACGGCTTCGCTGCTGTTGAATCTGGAAGCAGTATTGACCGCACTGCTGGCGTGGATCGTGTTCCGGGAGAACACCGATCGCCGCGTGGTGCTGGGCATGATGCTGATCGTTGCCGGTGCCGTGCTGCTGGCGTTGCCTGGTTCCTCGTATGGCACAAATCTCGATTGGGATGCGTTGCTGATCGCCGCTGCCTGCCTGTGCTGGGCGCTGGACAACAACTTCACGCGCAAGGTGTCGGCCTCCGATGCGCTGTTCATCGCAGGAGTGAAAGGGCTGGTCGCCGGCATCGTCAATGTTGCGATTGCGCTGGCGCTTGGCGCCCACCTCCCCGCGATATGGTTCGTCGGCATGGCGATGACGGTGGGAGTGCTCGGCTACGGCACCAGCTTGGTACTGTTCGTGCTCGCTCTGCGCGGCTTGGGTTCGGCGCGCACCGGCGCCTATTTCTCAACCGCGCCGTTCATCGGCGCGGCGATCGCCATTCTGGCGTTCGGCGAGCACGCCTCCTGGATGTTCTGGCTCGCGGCACTGCTGATGGGTGCGGGCGTGTGGCTACATCTCACCGAGCGGCACGAGCATCTGCATACCCACGAGCCGGTCACCCATACACATCGGCACGTGCACGATGAGCATCACCAGCACGCGCATGATTTCGGCTGGGACGGAAGCGAACCGCACACGCACCCGCACACCCATGCGCCGCTCATCCACAGCCATCCGCATTACCCCGACATTCATCATCAACACAGGGACGAATAGCCGGATCAGAATTTGGCTGTGTGCAATCGCGGCGCATTGCTGATCACGCACATCAAAGACAGGTTCATCGCCAGCGCTGCGATGGCTGGACTAGCAGCCAGCTGAACACCGGGTACAGCACGCCAGCAGCGATCGCGATGCCGACCGTGTTGTCGATGAAGGCGAACCCGACATTCTCTGTGCCAGCATCTCGATCGCCGCCGCATCGCGGAACAGCACGCCATGTTCCGCGCCGTGCCCGTTCACCGTCATGATTGAGATCGCCGTACCCAAGCCGAGTGCGCAAGGGGAGGCGATATCAATACCGCGACCGAATGATCACGGTGTATCCAATGCGCGGTTCGGGGTCGATCAGGAACCATGCGATGCGCAGCAGGAATTCTTCTGCCTGGGTGGACAGGGCACGTCGCCATACGAACAGAACACACAGCAGTCGCCCGCCTTTGGTCGAAGTAGCTCACCACAGCCCGGACATTCGTAGAAAAATTGGCAGGCGTCGGTGGGCATTGTCTCGGCAGATTGGCGACCACAGTGCGGACAAGTCAGCGTACTTTGCAGAATGATTTCAGTGCTCATGATCATGTCCGCTCACAATCTGTAGTCTAACCTCTGCAATGCGAGCGGGACGATAGTCGCTGCCTGACGGTTGTTTCTAAGGCTGCACCATGGCCCGCATGGTTGATGATCAGAAAGGATTCCCATGCCACTTTGGCTCACCGTGCTTGCCTGTGTGTCGCTTGGCGTCGCGTTCGCCTGCGCGTTGGCGATCATGCTTGATCTGCTGAGCGGTCATCGCCAGCAGATGTGGATCATGAATCTGGTCTGGCCGATCACAGCGCTGTATGCGGGTCCCTGGTGCTGTGGGCGTATTTCCGGATCGGCAGGCTTTCTGTGCAGCGACGCACGCAGGAAGGCAAGCGCCACGGCGAGGAACCCGCCTCCCAACGCAAACCGTTCTGGCAATCGGTCAGCGTCGGTGTCAGCCATTGCGGCGCCGGCTGCACGTTGGGCGACATCATCGGAACCTGGATCGTGTTTGCCGGCGGCCTCACGATCGCCGGAATGTCACTTTGGCCGGAATACATCGCCGATTATGTGCTGGCGTTCACGCTGGGCATCGCTTTCCAGTATTTCTCGATCGCGCCGATGCGGGGACTCGGCGTGCGTGAAGGCATCGTCGCTGCCCTGAAAGCCGATACGCTCTCGCTTACCGCATTTGAAATCGGATTGTTCGGCTGGATGGCGCTGATCCCGTTCGTGTTCTTTCCGGCCGGGCATCCGCATCCGGACGGTCCGGTGTACTGGTTCCTGATGCAGATCGGGATGCTGGTCGGCTTCCTGACCAGCTACCCGGTGAACGTCTGGCTGTTGAAGGCGGGCATCAAGGAGCCGATGTAGCACTTTTCTGAAATCTTGAAGCGTCGATATGGATCACCAGCATCAGATCAGGTGCCTGACCACAAGCCACGCAATGAAGGCGAAGTACAGCAAGACCATCGTGGCCAGCAGCTTGCGCGAAATGAAGCCGCGCCGAAACGCCAGGAACATCGCGACCACGGCCGCGATGGTGATCCCCGCAGCCACGATCAGGGATTCGTCGAAAAGCCATGGCGTGAAGAACAGGCCGAGCGCGGTGGGCACCGTCGCCTGGATCATCATCGAGCCGCTGATGTTGGCAAGCGCCAACTGATACTTCTTCTGGCGCACCCAGATCACGGCATTCAGCGTTTCCGGAAGCTCCGTCGCGACCGGGCTCAGCAGCAGCGCGAGCAATTGCGGCCGGATGCCCAGCATCGGCCCGAGGGTGTCCAACTGGTGCACGAAGAAGCGCGACGCAGCGAAGATCACCACCAGTGCGGCCAATGTCTGTGCCAGTGCCGCCCACGTCGGCGGTGTTGTGTGCCGCGGTGCGAGCTTGAGAGGTTCGAGTTCACCCTCTTCCTCCTGCGAATGATCACCACGCATTTCCTTCCGGAAATACGCCGCGTAGGCAGCGAGGAACAGCACCCCGAGCCACGGCTTCCAGGCAAATACCAACAGTCCAAGCGCGACCTTCCCGGCGAAAATCACCAGGAACCAGCCTTGATCGCGACTGAGCCGCCGGAACCCGTCGCGCGCCGCCGCGGTAGCCGGCAACCGCTGCCGGCTGGCCAGCAAGGTGATGCCCACGACCGCATAAGCGATGGTGGCGAGCACGAGTGGTCCGCCGAGCGCTGCACCCACGCCTATTTCCTTCTGGGCGTCGCTGGCCCCGAAGGTCACCGCGACGAAAGTGACCGCGCTCTCGGGCAAGGCGGTGCCGAACGCCGCCAGGATGGAACCGGTGGCCTGCTGGCCCACCGCGAACTTGCGGCCGACCCACTCAACCCCATTGACGAAGTATTCGCAGGCCCAGTAGATGACCAGGGCCGCACCAAGCAGTAGGCCGACAGTCAGTGCAAGTGAGGTCACGAGATGCCTTTGGGGGTCGGGCGCAAGCCAATGGCATCGGCACCGGCCCGACCCACGGGAGCACCGAAACCATTGGTCTCGCCAAGTCTCGCGACCGGCCGCGCCATGACCGAAGCCAAGTGTGTTGACGCGGCCCCTTCCAGAAACGAAGGCGGCTACTCCCCAAGGGAATGCGCAGCCTAGAGTTGCCGCGCCCACAAGTCAACCGGCTTCGCTATACCCTATGGGGGTATAGTATCTGCGCAACACATTAGCCGGAATGCATTCCCATGGGACACATCGCAAAAAATCCGACCAAGGTGCTGGGCCGGGTTCGCCGGATCAAAGGCCAAATCGAAGGCATCGAGCGTGCGCTGGTCGGCGGCAAGGATTGCGCGGAGATCCTGCGCCAGATCGCTGCCGTGCGTGGAGCGGTCAATGGCCTCATGGCCAAGGTGCTCGAAGACCACATCGAGATGCACGTGGCCAATCCGGCCATCAAGCGGCAAGCGATGCGCGATCAGGGCGCCCGGGAACTGGTTGAAGTGATCCGGACGTATCTGAAGTAGTCCTCGAAAACTTTCCGTAATGCCAACTTCTCCCCTCGATCGCAAGCGGCCGTCGCTTTCATCCGACGAGCGCGCCACCACCCGAGTGTCGACGCAGACACATGCCTCCAGCGGTCGTGCGCACGGCCACGATCCGCATGATCATGAACACGCATTTGGCGTGGTCGAGGCCTTGCGCATCGGCGCCGTAGCCCTGGCTGCGATCGCGGTGTGGTTCCACGGGTGGGAACCCTGGCCGCGGGTCAGCCTGATCGGCATGGCTGGCCTTCTGATTGGCGGCTGGCCGATCTACAAGGAGGCACTGGACAACATCCTGGCGCGCCGGATGACGATGGAGCTGTCGATGACCATCGCCATCGCGGCCGCCGCGGCGATCTCGGAGTTCTTCACCGCGCTGGTGATCACCCTGTTCGTGCTGGTGGCCGAAGTGCTCGAAGGCATGACGGTTTCGCGCGGCCGGCGCGCCATTCGCGAACTGCTGGACTTTCTGCCGTGCGAAGTCTCGGTGCGCCGTGGCGGCACGATCAATGAAGTGAATCGCGAAGCGCTTGCCGTCGGCGACCTCGTGCTGGTGAATCCCGGTGGCCGTATTCCGGTGGACGGCCGCGTGGCCGACGGTCACTCGTTTGTAGATCAGGCCCGCATCACCGGCGAATCCCTGCCGGTCGAAAAGATCGCCGGAACCGGCGTTTATGCCGGCTCCATCAACCAGTCCGGCGTGCTCGAAATCATCGCCGAGCGCATCGGCCGTGACACCAGCTACGGCAAGATCATCGAGGCGGTGGAACAAGCCGAACGGTCGCGCGCGCCCGTGCAACGCCTCGCTGACCGCATGGCCGGCTACCTGGTGTATTTCGCACTGGCCGCGGCGGTGCTGACTTACCTGATGACGCGCGACATCCGCTCCACCATCTCGGTGGTGATCGTGGCCGGCGCGTGCGGGATTGCGGCAGGCACGCCACTGGCCATTCTCGGCGCGATCGGCCGCGCCGCCCGACTGGGCGCGATCATCAAGGGCGGCCTGTATCTCGAACAACTGGGTCGGGTGGACACGGTGGTGCTGGACAAGACCGGCACGCTCACCTACGGCCAGCCGGAGGTGCAGTCCGTGAGCGTCGCGCCGGGCATCGCCATCGACAATGCGTTGCGCTGGTTCGCCTCGGCCGAACTGCGCTCGGAGCATCCGCTGGGCAAAACCCTGGTTCGCTACGCCCGCGCGCACGGCATCGCGCCGGTCGAGCCGAGTAGCTTCCACTACGCTCCGGGGCTGGGTATTTCCGCCGTGGTCGATGGCGAGCGAATTCTGGTTGGCAATGCCACACTGCTCCGCGAGCATGGCATCGCTCTGCCTGACGGGCTGATCACAAGCCACCCGGGTGCGGCGAAGGTCTGGCTCGCCCATGGCGACCGCTGGGCCGGCGTGGCATTGGTTGCCGACAGCGTGCGCGCGGAAGCCCGGGATGCGCTGGCGACTTTGCACGATATGGGCGTACGGACGGTCCTGCTGACTGGCGACACGCATGAGGTTGCCCATGCCGTGGGCGACGCGCTCGGCATTCGTACGGTCGTGTCCGACGTGTTGCCCGACGCCAAACTTGCTTACGTCGAGCAACTGACTGCCGGCAAGGCGGTCGTGGCGATGGTGGGTGACGGCATCAACGACGCGCCCGCCCTGATGAAGGCGCAAGTGGGTGTGGCGATGGGCTCGGGCACCGACGTGGCGAGGGAAAGCGCCGATGTGGTGTTGCTCGGCAACGACCTCGCGAAGTTCGTGCAGACGCTGCAACTGGCGCGACGCACACGGCGCATCATCTGGGCCAATTTCATCGGCACCGTGGCAGTGGACCTGACGGGCATCGCTCTGGCGGCGGTCGGCTTGCTCAACCCACTGCTGGCAGCGTTCATCCATGTTGCCTCGGAAATGATCTTCATCCTCAACTCGGCGCGGCTGCTTCCGGTTGCCGACCGCAAGTCTGAAGCCGGACGCACGCGGCCGGCGCAGGAACTTGCCTGACCACATCGTTTTTTTCAATGCGCGCTGGATGCGGACGTCGGCACCCCCATCGGCGCCGAACCGCCTGTTTGCGTTTCACCGTGTGAATGAGGGCTCGGGGCAGTTTCATCCATATCCATGTCTTCGTCCGGTGGCGCCTTGGCAACGATTTCCTTGTACTGCGCAGGCGTCATCCCCGGCAGCTTTTCGATGAATGCGACCATGCTCCAGATGGTTGTGTCGTCATGGCTGCCATCGAGACCCCATGCTGGCATCGCACTCATCTTGACGCCGTGCTTGATCACCCAGAATGCATCTTGCGGATCCACGTGCACCTTCGAAAGGTTGGGCGGCTGCGGATACATGCCCTTGCGCAATTCCGAATCTTCCTTGCCCGGCCGCAGGTGGCAGCCCGTGCACATCGCGGCATATTGGCCGGCGCCTTTCAGGATCAGTTGCGGGTCGTCCAGATTCGGAACCTTGATGTTTTTCGAGCGTACATGGATGGAGCGGTCGCGCACCGTTTGCAGCGCGTTATAGGAGACTTTCCAGTGATGATCGTCGGCGCCGATGTTGTAGAGGCCCGACCAGGCCCATGCGACAGCGCCGATCGCGATCACCACCAACAAGACGACAATGACGATGAGGTACTCGGTGGTCCTTTTCATGTAGCGTTCCCCCCTTCAGAACCAGAAATGGAGGCCGGCGACAAATTGCAGATCGCTGGCGGGTTTGCCCAGTGCACGGGCAAAGTCAGCGGTGCGGCCGAAACGCTGCCGCCAGACCACCCCGATGTAGGGCGCAAATTCGCGACGGAATTCGTACCGCAGGCGCAAGCCCAGTTCGGCGTCGGACAATCCTGATCCGGTGCCGCGCTGCGGATCATTCTTGCCGTACAGGTTCACCTCGAATTTCGGCTGCAGCACCAAACGCTGGGTGATCAGTTCCTCGTATTCGAACTGGAACCGGGCTGCAGTGCGCTCGTTCTGGCCTACATACAACGTGGCTTCCGTGTCGAACCAGTACGGCGCGAGACCCTGCACGCCGAACGCGGCCCAGGTGCGGTTCGGGCCTGCACCCCAGTCTTCACGTACCCCAAGTTGCGTATTCCAATAGCTGCTGACTGCGTGGCTCCACAGCGCCTCGGTACGCAGTTCTTCGAGCTTGCCCTTCGCGTATTCGCCCTCGGCTTTCACCCACAGCTTGTTGAAATCCTCGCCGTACCAGGATTGGCCATCGACGAACACGGCGTTGTTGCCGTTGTTGTCGTGCGCGACTTCGAGCTGGTCGATCAGCAGCATGCCTTGCCTGGAGTGATCGGACATCGCCATGCCGGGCATGTCGGTGTAGCGATAACCGTCAGAGTAGTCGGGGCTGCGCGCATCCGGCGGCGCCTTGCCGCCCTGCATTGAGGACATGTCCATGTTCTGCATGGCATGCATTTGCATGCCATGCGAGCCCTCGGCCAGCCCGCCGGGTTTGGGCCGCGTGCCAATCATGTTGCCGAAATCCAGATGCTGAAGTTCAACCGGTTTTGATGGCGGCATGGGCATTCGGTGGCCGCCGTGCGCGCCTTGCATTGAATACATGTCCATCCCGTTCATCGCGTGCGTGGAACTTGCCGAAGCAGGCGCGGCGGCGTGCTGGTGCTGCTTCGCATTGGCCGGATGCGCGGGCATCTGCATGGTCGGCTTCGAGGACATGTCCATGCCCTGCGCGGATTGCGTGGATGACGAAGCCGGTGCGGGTGCCGAGGAGGATGCCGCAGGTGGCGGCATCTGCATGCCTTGCATGTCGTCCCGCTGTGCCAACGCCGGTTGCGCCAGCATCAAGCCCAGACCGATTGCCGCGATGCGCAGTGGTTTTGCGTACGGAGGGAAATGGGTGTTCATGCCGTCACCACCTCGCGGAACATGCCCGCTTCCATGTGGTAGAGCAGATGGCAGTGGTAGGCCCAGCGTCCGGGGTTGTCGGCGGTGACGGCATAGGTCACCCGCTGCGCCGGCTGAACGTTGATGGTGTGCTTCGCTGAAGATCCCGTGCAGATGGATCGGGTGGTTCATCATCGTGTCGTTGACCAGCACGATCCGCAGTCGCTCGTTGTACTTGAAATGGACCGGTTGGGCGTCGGAGAAGACCACGCCATCGAACGACCACACGAAGTGCGACATGTTGCCGGTCAGGTGCAGTTCGATCTCGCGATCAGGCTCACGCCGATCGAATGGACCGTCCACAGAATGCAGGTCGGCATAGGTCAGCACTCGGCGGCCGTTGTCGCGCAGGCCGACGCCCGGGTCGTCGAGATCGGTGCGCGGCCAGTCCACGTGCATGTCCACGCCGGGGTTGCCGTATTCGGTGCGGGCGTGATGCGCTTTCTTCATGCCGTGATCGAGGCTGCCCGACATGTCCATTCCCGGCATGGCACCGTGCTGTTTGCCTTGCATAGACGACATGTCCCTGCCGGCCATAGAAGCGTGATCCATGCCTTGCATGTTCGACATGCCTTGCATGCCGGACATGCCATGTCCCTGCGCCATCGCGCCCATCATGTCCACCATCGTGAGCGTCGGCACCGCATCCATGATCGGCACCTCGGCCTCCATGCCGGGCCGCGGCGCCAGCGTGCCGCGCGCGTAGCCGCTGCGGTCGATCGACTGTGCGAAGATCGTGTAGGCGCGATCTTCCTGCGGTTGCACGATTACGTCGTAGGTCTCGGCGACCGCGATCCGGAACTCGTCCACGTCCACCGGGTGCACGTCTTGGCCGTCGGCAGAGATCACCCGCATCTTCAGCCCGGGAATCCGCACGTCGAAGTAGCTGTTGGCGGATCCGTTGATGAAGCGCAGGCGCACGCGCTCGCCCGGCTTGAACGGGCCCGTCCAGTTGCCGGTAGGCGTGGCGCCGTTCATCAGGTAGGTGTAGGTGAAGCCGCTGACGTCGATTGCATCGCGCGGGCTCATGCGCATACGGTTCCACATCGCGCGGACTTCGAGCGCGCCGCGCAAGCCCAGCATGGAGGTGTCGCGCAGGAAATCCGGTAGCGTGAGTTCGTTGAAGTTGAAATAGTCGCTCTGCTTTTTGAGGATCGCGAAGATGCGCGCCGGATCGAGATCGGTCCAGTCATTCAGCATCACCACGTAGTCGCGCTCGGTCGGGTTGCGCTCGGGGCCGGTCGGTTCGATTACCAGCGGCCCGAAGGGGCCGTTCTGTTCCTGGAAATGCGAATGCGAGTGGTACCAGTAGGTGCCGCTTTGCTTGACCGGAAAGCGGTAGACGAAAGTCTCACCCGGCGCGATGCCAGGGAAACTGATGCCCGGCACGCCGTCCATGTCCGCCGGCACGACGATGCCGTGCCAGTGGATCGAGCTTTGCACCGGCAATCGGTTGGTGACGCGCAGCGTGACCGTGGTACCTTCACGCCAGCGCAGGATCGGCCCGGGCAACTGACCGTTGACGGTGTGCGCGATGGCCGGGTGGCCGGTGAAGTTGACCGGCGTGGACGCGATTTCCAGGTTGAACTCGGTGCCGGTGAGCACGTCCTGTGGCGCAGTGCTGGTCTGCGCCCACAACGGGTCGCTCCACCCGCCCAGGGCGGCAGCTGCACCGCCCAGCGCCACGCCCTGCACAAAACGGCGACGCGAAAGGCCCGGCCACGACAACGAATTGCCGGAATGACGATCTTTCATGGTGAACTCCCGAACGGCGCGTTGGCGCCGGTTGCGATCTGGCATACGTTCACGGCAAGCGCAGCGGCTTGCAGAGCGAACCTTCATTGCGGCGCAGGCGCCGCGATCGGGAGTCAGGCGATGGGTGGTCGCAACGGCGGTGTCATGGGTGCCCGTACCGTATCGACGGTCGCGGTGGTGGGCAACGACGCGCGCGCGAATGTCTCGACAGCGACGAGCCGAGGTACCGCGAGGGCCGCGTTGCATGCCGACAGGCAATGGCAGCTACCGCGGCAGCAATCGCCGTGACCCATCGGCGTCGAGGGCGCATGGCCGTGTCGCATTGCTGCGTGCACCATCGACATGCCATCAGCATCCGGGCCGGATGCATGCGATGCCATCGTCTGCCCCATCATGGCCAGCGGCATCACCTCGCCTGACGCCATGACCGGCGCCGAGGTCAGCACCAGCATCAGGCACGCCAAGGCAGCCATGATCCGGAGACCACGCGAGCGCCGGCAGCGGTGCAGGGACAGGAGCATGGACGGAACATACCCTGCTCGCCACGGCTCCGCAACGCTGGAGTCAAGTCCGTGCGCGGTGTCCACGCCGAACGCCCGAAGCTACAAATCTACAAACTGCAGGCGCGCACGGTGCGACCACTCACCCAAGCTCAATGCGGATGGGATACGGCGATGCATCTCGGTTCCACGAACGTTGGCGGGCGAGTTACTTACAGGGACAATCCGATCCCATCAAGCCCGACACGTAATCGGCGAGTGCATGCATGTCGGCGGCGCTGAGATTGCGTGCGACGCCCTGCATCACCTTGTCGTTGCTGGCGCCGACGCGCGTGCCATCGTGGTAGACCTGCAACTGTTCCAGCACATACGGGGCGTTCTGGCCGGCAAGGCGAGGGAACGTCGACCACGCCGGTTGCGGCGCCGTGCTGGTGGGGTCGGGATGCGGCCCCCTGCCGTCGACGCCGTGGCAGCCCTGGCAGGGCGGCACGCCTTTCGCGGCGTCGCCGTCGTGGAACACGATGGCACCACGTGAAGCTTCATGTGCCTTCTGTGGCGCGGACTTGCCCGGCAGCGAAGCGAAATGCGCGGCAAGGTTGCGCATGTCCTGATCCGTCAGCGTCTTTGCGAGCGGCTGCATCACGGCGTTGTCGCGTGCACCATCCTTGAACGCGCGCAACTGCACGTACAGGTAGGTTGCCGATTGTCCTGCAAGATTCGGAAATGTCGGTGCGACTGCAATGCCGTCGCTGCCGTGGCAAGCCGCGCAGAGGGCGGCCTTGCCCGCGCCCGCCGCGGCATCGCCGCGTATCGGCGCCTGCTTGCGCAGATCGTCGAAGCGCGGCATCGCGGCCAGTGCCACGCCGATGGCCATCGCCGGCAATGCGATCGAGGCAACGAGTGCGACGCGTGTCGTGAAGGTCACGGTGACATCCTCACAGTTTCACGTTGAGCATCACGCCGATCAGGTTGGCGCTGTAATGCGGCTGCGGCCCGAGGTCGGTGTAGATCCTGTGGTCGATCACCAGGTTGTCCTGCAGCCCGGCGTAATGCCAATCGGCGAAGCTGCCGGTCTCGAATAGGTCGAACACCCGCATCCCGATCATCCGCGAGAAGGCAATGTCGAAGCCGAGCTGCAGCGTATTGATGTGATAGTGGTTATCCGGGAAGGCATTGCCGACGCCATCGACAAACGGCTGCTGGGTAATGGGCAGCGCGCCGGGCGAGGCGAACAGGTAGTCGATCCTGCCGAGCGCGTAGGTGTAGGTATAACTGAAGTCGGCGCGCACGCGCCCGAAATCGTGGCGGAGAGTGAGCCCGGCGTTGTAATCGCGCTCATGGTCGAGGCTCTGCCATTGATTCGCGAGAGGGAACAACGGGCCACCCAATGACGGATCATCGCGGCCCGGTGCGCCGGTGGCGTCCTCGTTATCGGCGACGTTCGAGAAATCCAGGCTTGAATCGGCGCATCCGAGGTTGGCGCTCATGCTGGTCAGCGGCGAGGGTTGCCAGTCCCACGACAAGTCGAAACCGCGGTTGCGCGTGGCCTGCCGGCCGATCGCGGCGCTGTAGTCGTCGCGCGTCGCGTACGCGATGGCCGAGATCGTGGCGGTGTCACCGATCGGGTAGATCAGCGTCGCGTGCAGCTTGTGTTCGATGCGGTTGCCCAGGTCGTACTTGCGCATCGCGTCGGTGGTGAACGCGACGTTGCCGAGCGGCGGCGTCACGAAGCCGGGCAGGGCTATCGAATAGAACGGCGCATAGGGATCGTAGTTGTAAGGGCCGCCGTTGCGATACGCGAATTCGTAGTCGAGACGCAACGTGCCCTTGCCCAGCGCGCGGTCCACCCACGACAGCTTGATGCGTTGCTCGTTCACCAGCTTGCGTTCGCGGTATTTCGGCTGGTCGCGATCGAAGCTGTAGGTCACGTTGAAAGTGTTGTTCTCGCTGACGCGCCAGTCGATGCCGGTGTCGAACACGGCATCGGTGTAGCCGAACGGGATCGCGCGCACCTGGGTGACGTACGACGCGTACAGCGGATTGCGTGGATCGAAGATGCCGATCTGGCCGGGGATGATGCTGCCCTGCGAGCCGTTCTCCGCGATGTAGCCGTACTGCCCGGTCAACGGATTGAAGGCGAGATAGTTGGTCTTGTTGTCTTCGCGATACCAGCGCAGGCCCGCGTGCCAACCGAGTTTCGGGGAAGGATGCAGCGTGATCTTTGCATCCAGCATGCCGGTGTCGATCCGCGCGTTCGCGGTCTGCTGCGACAACGCCGCCGAGGTGTTCCAGTCGGCGCAGTTGAAGGTGTAATCCGCCGATGGCGAAATGAAAATGCCGCCGGTGCCCGTACAGGTGACCGGCGGCAGCAGGGGATCGTTCTGGCGCATGGTGCCCCACGCCGCAGCCAGCGAGAACTGGCCATTCCATTTCAGGCTGCGCGATAGTTCCGCGCGCAGGTTGTGGTAGTCGTTGTCGGGTTCGAGTGAAAACTGTCCCTGGTAAATGTTCGCGACTTGCGGCACGCCGACCACGTTGGTCAGCGCGAACGGGCTCTGGTAGTCCAGCTCGTCCTTGTGGTTGCGGAAGAACGAGCCGGTGTAGTTCAACTGGAATTGCCAGACCGTGCCGACGTCGCGCAAGCCCATGCTGACATCGGTGGTGGTGAAGTCGATGGGACGCACCGTTTCCAGTGCACCACCGTTGTCCTGGAGGATGTAGTTCAGATACATCGGGCCGCCCCACAACCGATCGCCCGTGCGCTTCTCGTTGACGATCGAGACGTAGCCGGTCCAGTCGCGATAGAAGTTGTCTTCGAAGCTGAGGCCCTCACGCCTGCGCGTGAGGCCGATCGTTTGCCGCGGGCGCGCGTTCGCAACTGCGGCGACCTCGGCGGGCGTGCTGCCGCCGGGCACCAGCGGTGCGGGCAGCGTCAGGTTGGTGCTGCCGATGCCGTTCCACAGCGGATAAGCGTTGGTGGTGACGTCGTGCGGGATGTCGCGGTAGAACGCTTCGATCTTGTAGCTGCCGTACTGTCCGGCGCGCAGCCGGTAATACTGGTCGTCGCCGCTCAGTCGGCTGCCGCGAAATTCGACGTACTGCCCGGTCTTCGGATTGTCGGCGTGCAGCGCGAACAGGCCGAGCGCAATGCCATCCTCCCAGCCGGCGTACTGGCGGAAGAATTCGGCCCCGGTGTCGCCGCCCTGATGGATGTAACCCAGTTGCAGGAAACCCGAGTAGACCCAGTCGCTGTCCTTGTAAAGCGGTGAGCCCTTGTCGTCGCTCTGCGGCGGATACGGATACAGCACGCCGCTGGGCGTGCGCATCATGCCTGCGTGCAGCCACGAGAACCCGCGCGGATCGGGCCACGCAAGCGGCGCCCAGCCGCTGGGATCGAGCGCATTGCCGTACTGGATGTCACCCACGCGCGCGCTGTCGCTGGAATCGGCCCACGCCCGCGTGCCCACGAAAGCTGCGGCAATGGCGATGGCCAGCGATGTGACGAGCAGTTTGCGCATGCACAGTGCCGCTGCGCCGTGACGGCGCTACTTATGGAACCGCGAACCGGAGGGATTGTTGGAACCGTGGATGTTGGCGTGGCAGGTCAGGCAGGCGCGGCCGATCAGCCGCTCGTCCGGTGCAGGCCCGGTTGCGAGTCCGGCCGTCGTCAGCACATCGTTGGGATGCCCCGTCATGGTGTGGCACTGCTGGCACAACATCGGAACCGGCAGCGTGAGCAACGCCTGCTGGTTGGAACCGTGCGGGTCGTGGCAGGCCAGGCAGTTCTCGCGCACCGGCGCGTGTTCGAACAGGAACGGCCCGCGTTTCTCGGCGTGGCAGGCGTAGCAGGTCTCGTTGACCGTGTCGGTCTTGATCAGGTCCGCCGTCAAGGTGCCGTGCGGATTGTGGCAATCCGCGCAGGACATCTGTCCCTCCGGCAGCGGCATGTGCGAGCGGCGGTTGAACTTGTCGCGGATGTCCTGGTGGCAGGCGGCGCACACCTCGTTGATCGAGTTGTCGGCCAGCACGCCTTCGGCCGACAGCTTCGCCATCGGGTTGTGGCAGTCGGTGCAGCCGAGTTGGTGTTGCTGGTGCACCGAACCGATCCAGTCCTGGCGCGCGCCGCCCTTGTGGCACGCGAGGCACACGCCGGCCTGCGTGTCGATCGGTGTCTTTGAATCACGGGTGAAGGCGATGACCAGGCCCGGTCTGGTCGGATCCCTTGCGTGTGCGGAACCCGGCCCGTGGCAGGATTCGCACGCCGCCGCGGGGCCGGTGCCGGCGACACCGGCGCGAAACGCCTGCACGTGCAGCGAGTGCGATGCCTGCACGTTTTCCAGCGCGTGGCAGGCAATGCAGGACTTGGCGCCGATCGCGACTGCATCGGGTGCCAGCGGATTCTTCGCGATCGGTGCGCCGTCGAAAGACGTCGCCGGACCGCTGTCGAGGAAGGCGTGCGCATGCGGGTGCGCATTCGTGTCGGCGTCGGTGCGCATGTCGGTGCGCGGCAACATCCGCTCGAAATCCCGGGTGGTCAATGCGCTGGCCGGCAATGCGCCCGCGTGCGGATTGCCGTCGTTCGCATTTGCTGCGGCTTGCGCCGTCATCGCCGGCAACATGCGGCTGAAATCCCGTTCGGTCAGCGCGCTCGTGCTGGCGACGGGATGGGTCGCTTGTGCAACGGCCGGCCGGACTCCCAGCATCGCGCCCGCCACGGCCAGCAGCATGGGCAACGCCATGGCCATGCGCAGGCCACCGCTTCGTGCCGTTCGCTCAGAAAAAGCCATGTGCTGAGCCCGGGAAATTCCGGCTGACCTGCGCGACGGCGTCGTGCGCGTGCAGACTTTCCTGGTGTTCGACGCGCACGTGGAAAGCGCTGATGTCATCGTCCTTTTCGAGCGCGCCCCGGATGCGGCGCGCCGCGTCCTCGCAGAACATCGGGTTCTCGGCGTTGGCCTGCGCGAAAGCCTGCTCGTCTTCGCGCTTCACCGCAGTCTGCACCGCGGTCCCGAGCGAGCCTTCGATCCGGTCGATCAAGGCGATCAGGTTCATCGTCGCATCCGGAACGAAGCGCACGCGCACGTGCGCGACGCTGCGCTGGGCGTGCGGGGTGGCGGCCATGCCGCGTTCGCTGCCCAGCCACGCCAACACGGCGGCATGGCCCAGCGGTTCCCCGGCATGGAAATCCGCCGCGAACCGTTGCTGGACCACTTGCCGTGACAGCGCAACGGAAGCGGGGCAGGTCGAGGAATACACGACTTGCGTCCCGAGTTCCAGGTGGAACACGCCGCCGATCAGGGCGGCTTCGATGGCGACCGGATAGGCGCGCCAGCCATGGTGTTCGCTGCGCAGCGCCTTCCTGCGCACCAGGTGCTCGAAGCGAATGCCGATGCGTGCGCAATCGGCAAGGTCGTGGTGCGAATGCAGGAACGCGCCAAGCAGCGATGCCAGCGTTTTCGCGTCGACCGCCGCGTCGCCGAGGTATTGATTCACCAGCAGGTACAGCCGCGACATGTGGATGCCGCGCCGGTCCGGACGCGCCAAGTTCACGAAGGCATCGACGCTTGCGCGATTGCGCGGCAGCTCGCCGTCGCCGGCATCGAACAGGATCGGCATCTCGATCCCCTGCATGCCCACCCAGTCGATCGCATTGTCGGCCGGCGGCAGTGTTTCCGCGGCGACGTCGGGCCTCGGGTGAAGGAGGCCGCGAAGTTCGTCCAGGGCCGAACCCGTCGTGTCGGGCGCGATCGGCGCGTCCGCGCTAGTCATGGTTCGATGGAACCGCACGGCCCAGCGCGGCCACTGCCGCGGCGGCGTTCACTTGAAGCTCGCCGCCAGCCATCGTGCTGGTGCGTGTCAGGAGATCGTGGATGGCGCGTCCATCCAGGTCGGGATCGAGCGACACCAGCAACGCGGCGATGCCGCTGACCTGCGCGGCGGCCAGGGACGAACCGGAAGTGAAGTCGTAACCGCCGTCGGGCTGTGTCGTCAGGATGTCGTTGCCGGGCGCGTTCAGCACGCCCGGCGGGTCCAGCGCGCTGCCGCTCGAGTTCACCACGATCACGCCGGGCACGTCGGCGGGGAATCCATCGAGCCTGCCGTCCGGCGGCAGCGCGGCGATCACGATGTGCCGCTGCAGCACGCCTTGCAGCAGTCGGGACAGGAGGGGATCGGACGGGCCGCCCAGGCTCAGGTTCACGATGCGGGCGTTGGTGTCCATCACGGCGGCCAGCGCCTTGGCGAGGGTGAACGAATTGCAGCGCGCGCCGGCGTCGGCATCCGGCGAATACCAGCACGCCTTGTAAATGCTCAACCGCGCCTTGGGCGCCATGCCCACGATGCCGATGTGGTTGTCGGCGATCGCGCCGATGATGCCGGCGACTTCGGTGCCGTGGTGGTCGCGGTCGAATGCCGAGGTGTCGTCATCCACGAGGTTGTGGACGTCGCGGATCTGGCCTTTCAGATCGGGGTGCTCGACATCCGCACCGGTATCGACGATGGCGACGTCGACGCCCGCGCCCTGTGTCGCGGTTTGCGCGCGTGCGGCAGCGGTCTCGACGAAACCGCGCTGGAGATCGACGTAGGGATCGTTGTACTTGCGCGCATCCTGCTGGTCGCTCGAGTACACGGAAAAATTCCGCAACGGCTCCGCGAGCTGCACCCGCTTGTCGCGCACGAGCGCCGCGAGCAGGGCATCCCTCTTGGTGCCGTCGGGCGGTTCCAGCACGATGCAATACAGGTCCAGGCTCTTGATGGGCCAGCCCACCAGTTGGTGCCAGTGGTAGCTCCGTTGCAGCGTGGCGAGCAGGGACACCGCGCGTTGGCCTGCGCCGTAATTGCCCGACGGCGTGTAACCGAGCAGGCTGGAACCCGCGTGCGTCGGCGGCGGATCGACTGGATTGGCGACGGCCAGCACGATGTCGCGCTGGCTGTCCATCGCAACCACGGTGTCGCCGGTTTGCGCGTGCGCGTACGCACTCCAAACCACGCACGCGGCCGCGATGAGAAGTGCGCCAGCTTTCATGGCCCGATTTTCATGGCGTGTTATCGACAGGTTCCGCCAGACGGATGTCGCGATCCGCGCGAAGCTTCCGCAACGCGGACGCCGAAGACGATCCGGCGGGCACGACCGCGTAGGCGCCGGCGTCGTTCGGGCCATCGACCACGCGTAGGCCCAGGTCGTGCAGCAACCTGTTCCAGTCGGCCAGTTTCATGCCGTTGGCGGGCACCACGCGAAGTGCACCCGCCGGCTCAAGCAGGGCTGGCTGGCTGAGGGTTCGGTAATGCGGCGCCTGGTCCGACCACAGCCGCACGCCGAGGGCGCCGATTCCGATCGCCTGCAGCACCACCGCGGCGGCCAGCGCCCGCGTCAACCGGTTGCCCGACGACCAGCGTCGAATCGGCGTCGCTTCGGTTTCGGGTGAATCGAGACGTTCCAGCAGGTGTTTCAACCCGCGCTCCGCGTCGACGGGAACATCCGTGGGCAACGACAGGGCGCAGCGCAGCCGGCTCTGCTGGGCGAACTCCGCGCTGCACGCTTCGCACTGCGCAAGGTGGTGCATCAGCCATTCGCGCTGCCCGGGGGCGGCGGTCGCCTGCAAAGCCCACGGCATGATTTCCCATGCGCGGGCACAGTCCTGGCCGGAATTCATCTGGGTCGTCATGATCTGTTCTCTCGTTGCGCAGGCGCATCGCCTGCCAGGGCCGGAAGTACGTTGCGCAACTTGATGCGCGCGTGGAACAAGCGTGCCTTCACGGTGCCGACGGGGGCCTGCATGATGGCGGCAACCTCCTCGAGGCTGTTGCCGACGCCGTAAACCAGTTCAACCACGACCCGCTGGTCCGCAGACAGGTGCTTGAGTCCCTCGCCCAGCCAGTCACGCAGTTCGCGATCCTCATCCGGATCGTGGGAGGGACCGTGTCCTTCGCGCAGCGCGTAGTCGTCCACGGGTTCGTCGCCGCGTTGCCGGAGTGCTTTCAGCCCGCAGCGATAGGCGATGCCCATGATCCAGGTGGAAACACGCGAGTCGCCGTGAAAGCTGTCCGCCTTGCGCCAGGCGATCCAGAAGCAATCGTTGACGATCTCCTCGATCAGGTCCGCGCGGCGGGTGAGGCGCGACAGGAAGCGGCTCAGGCCGCCCTGGTAGGCGCGATAAAGCGTCTCCAGCGCCGCACGATCGCCCGCTGCCATGCGCTGCAGCAGCATGCGATCACGGGTATCGACATCGCTCGAGGATTCATTCATTGCTGCACGGGAACGGCCAGTCTGCAGGGTGGGTGCCGGTTCGGGGTGTGAAGGTTGCCTGTCAGGGCGGCCGATTCCCATGGCAATGCGGCTTCAGAAGGATCGGGAAAGGACAAAGAGCCACGGCGAGGCGGCGTAGCGGCGCAGGTACGGCCGTGAATGCGAGTCGACGGCAATGCGATCGAGTTCGGCCTGCCACGCGCCATGCCGCCAAAGCAAACCCGCCTCGCCATAACGGTAATAGCCCGTGCGGTAGCGCTCGTTCGGCGGCCTGCCATAAGGCAACGCGTAACGCGCAACGCCCAACCCGCCGGAGAAGGAGAAATCCCCGGCCAACGGCCAGCGGAAATTCAGGTCGGCGGCCGGGTGCAGCGTGTGCTCGTCCGCTCCGGCGACGTGGATGAGCGACACGCCGAGGGTCAGGACATCGCGGTACACCCAGTAAGTGCCGGGTTCGTAAACGTTGGCATGCAGGCGGCCGGCGTAGTGGTAGTAGACCATGTCGGCCTGCATCCGCCAGTTCGTGGAAAGGGTCCAGGCGTGCGCCACCCGGGCCACGCTTTCAGAAAGGTGACCCGGCGAACGCAGTTCGATCCCGCCGGACAGGCCCAGCGACCAACCCGATGACGTCGTCCAGGCGATGCCACCTTGCAGGACAGGCGTCGGGGAGGTGATCGCGAGGCCGCGATCCACCAACTGCGAAGCAAGCGATGCCGATCCGCTCAGATCACCGGCGCGGGCGCAGGCCGGCAGAAGCGAGCCGGTTGCGACGACGGCGAGGAGGAGTGCACGAGTCGCGATGGCGAGCTGGCGACGCCGCGGTGCCCTTCGCCGCGGTTCGGCGTTGCCGCGACGATGATGCCGGAACGGGTTTCGACCTTCCTGCGTCATGTAACCGCACTCCGACAAGGGCGATGACGGCGAGCAGCCGCGGTGCGGAGCGCACCCACGCGAGCCCGCCATGGACGCGATCGGCATCCCGACTGACCGTGATCCTCAGGCGGCCACGCGAACCTTGTCAAGCAGGAAGACGACGCGTGTGCCGACCCGCCATTCAACCAAAGCGCGCCGCGAAGACACCCACTTCACGACTTCTCGAGACATTCCGGTACGGCTCTGCTCGCCATGTTCGAACAAAGTACGCCCGCTGTCGAATCGCAACTTCTCGATACGCTTCGAGCGTTCGACAGCGTCGCTGCCGATTATGACGGTCCGCGCGGCAACAACGTGCTGATCCAGCGCATGCGGCGGGCGATGTGGAACGCGGTGCGCGACGAGGTTCCGCCGGGATCGCGGTTGCTGGATCTGGGATGCGGCACCGGCCTCGATGCGGTCGAGTTCGCGCGGCGCGGCTATCGCGTCACTGCCACCGACTGGTCGCCGCGAATGGTGGAGCGCACGCGCTCCCTCGCCGCGCAGGTTGCAATGCGTTCCCGGGTCGACGCCCGGCACGTCGGCATCCACCAACTCGACCAGGTCGAAGGTGAATTCGACGGCATCTATTCGAACATAGGGCCGCTGAACTGCGTGCCCGATCTCGAAGCGGCCGCGGCCGAGTGCGCGCGCCTGCTGCGGCCCGGCGGCAAATTGGTGTGTTCGGTGATCGGCCGGATCTGCCCTTGGGAAATCGGCCATTACGTGTTGCGCGGACGTTTCAGCCGTGCGTGGGTGAGGGCCGCGCGCGGCGTGACGCCGGTCGGCATGAATCGCCACACGATCTGGACGCGGTATTACCTGCCGCGCGAGTTCTACCGGGCGTTTGCCGAACACTTCTCGTTGTGCGGCTATCGCACGCTCGGGCTGTTCATGCCGCCGCCATATCTGCTGGATTACTACCGTCGTCATCAACAATGGTGCGACTGGCTGGCGCGGCTCGATGATCGCATCGGCGGACTGCCTCTGCTGCGCGGCATGGGCGATCATTTCCTGATCGTGATGAGCGCGCGGTCGCGGTCATGACGGCCACTGCCATCAGGCTGTGCGGTGCGCGGACGATCACTGCCGACGGTGAATCGCGCGCACCATTGTCGATCGCCGACGGCAGGATTGGTGCTTCGCCGCCTGCGCGCGCGTACCGCATCGACCTGCGCGATCACGTGATCGTGCCCGGCCTGGTCAACGCGCACGAGCATCTGCACCTCAATGCGGTGCCACCGCTGCCAACCGGCGCGCCATTCCCGAACAGCTACGCATGGATCGCGGCATTTCAGGCGCATTTCCGTAATCCCTTCGTCATCGCTGCGCTTGCGGTACCGAAAACGCTGCGGCTGCGACACGGCGCGCTGAAAAACCTGCTTGCGGGCACGACCTGCGTGGCGCACCACGATCCCTGGCATCCGGCGCTCGACATGGCGGATTTCCCGGTCGCGTTGCTGCGCGACTACGGTTGGAGTTACGCGCTGGGCTGGCCCGCCTACGGGCCGCCGGCATGGCGGAGTTTCGATGCCACGCCGACCGATCGGCCGTGGATGATCCACCTGGCCGAAGGCACCGATGCCACCGCGCGGGCGGAGCTTTCGCAACTGGATGCGCTGGGTTGCCTCGCGTCGAACAGCGTGCTGGTGCACGGCGTCGGACTGCGCGAGCGCGACATCGATCGCATCATCGAAACGGGCGCTGCGGTGATCTGGTGTCCGATGAGCAACCGCAACCTGCTCGGGCGCACGCTCGATCCGCGCCGCCTGCACACCGCCGGACGGCTGGCGCTGGGCAGCGATTCGCGGCTCAGCGGCGCGCGCGACTTGCTCGGGGAGTTGCGCAGCGTCGTCGATTTGGACGGACTTGGCGTGCGCGAGGCGCTGTCGCTGGCGACGACCGACGCCGCACGCATCCTGCGACTCCCGCAGCGCGGCCACCTCGCGGCCGGCGCGCACGCGGACCTGCTGATTGTCGCCGATCGTGGCGGCGACGGCGCACGCAGCATCGCCGGGATCGAACGCAGCCAGATTCGTGCCGTGGTGCGCGACGGCGTGCCGCGCGTCGCCGATCCCGATTTTGCCGAATGGTTCGATGCGGCACATGTGGAAACGTTGCCGGTGATGCTGGACGGAAAACCCAAACTGCTCGCGAAGGCGCTGGCCGATCCGGCGCTCGTGGAGATGGAACCCGGACTCGAGTTCGCTTCATGCATCAATGAATCGGCATGCGAACCGGCGTTGGCGGAAGGGCACTGCTGATGTCGTGCGTCGAGATGCTCGAACCGCGCGACGCCTACGCGTTATGGGCGGCCAGCTATCCGCCGCACGCGCACAACCCGGTGATGCGCGCCGAAGAGCGCGCGATGTTGGCGTTGATGCCGACCGGTTTGCACGGGCAATCGGTGCTCGACGCGGGTTGCGGCAGCGGACGCTACATGCTGCATGCGCTGGATCGGGGCGCGGCGCGCGTGATGGGCATCGATCTTTCGCCCGAAATGCTGGAACGCGCGGACGCGGAACTGGCTGCGCATGATCGCGGCGCCTCGATCGAACTGGTGCAGGGCGGCCTGGAAGCGTTGCCGGCGCCCGATGCTTCGGCCGATCTGACGATCTGCGGTCTGACGATCGGTCACCTGGAGCGCCTGCAACCCGCGCTGGCAGAGCTGCGCCGCGTGACGCGTCCCGGCGGCAGCATCCTGTGCAGCGACGTGCATCCGGTCGGACATGCGCTCGGCTGGCAGCGCGATTTCAAATCCGGCAACGGACACTACGCGGTGCGCCACACGCCGCACTTCTACAGCCACTGGCACGCGGCCTGCGCGTCATTGCGGCTGGAGATCGCACGGGTGCTGGAACCGATGCTCGATCCCGTCGACATCCCGGCCAACGCGCACTTCGATCCGCGGGCGCTCGAAATCCCGGTGGCGCTGGTGTTCGAGTTGCGTCGCCCATCCTGATCGTACGCACTCCGGCCATGACACATTCGCCCAACACGCTGCTGATCAATCCGACGGTTACCACGCGTCCGCGCTTTCCGCTGTCGCTGCTGAACCTGGCCGCGGCGCTGGACCGCTTCGGCGACAGCCACATCGTGGACGGCAACATCGACCGGGACCTGGTGGGCGCAACCCTGGTGGCCGCCAGCGAGCGGCATTACGACGCCATCGGCATCGGCATCATGGGCGGCCCGCAAGTGGCGCCGGCGATCGCGGTGTCGAAGACGATCCGCGAACACCACCCGTCAATGCCGATCATCTGGGGCGGTTACTTCCCCACGCTGTACACCGACACCACGCTGGCCGCGCCGTACGTGGATTACGCGATACGCGGGCAGGGCGAGGAAAGCCTGGTCGAACTGGTGTCGGCGTTGGGCCGCGGTGGCGGCGACGAGGCACTGGCCCGGATCGGGGGCCTGTCGTGGCGCCGCGACGGCGGGATCGTCCACAACCCGAATCGCAAATTCCATCACGGCGACATCGCGCCCCTGCTGCTGCCGTACGAAAAGCTGGGCGACCTCGAAAAATATCTTGGCAGCACGTTCCTGGGTCGCCGCACGGCGGTGCACCAGGCGTCGATCGGCTGCCGCTTCCGCTGCACTTTCTGTGGCGTCGCGGCGATGTTCGGTGGTGCGACGTCGCTGCCATCGACTGCGCGGCTGGAGCGCGAGCTGAGTCATCTCAAATACAAACTCGGCGCCGATTCCATCCTTTTCTACGACCACAATTTCTTCGACCGCGAGCAGGACATGATTCCGCTGCTCGAAGTGATGGCGCGCCTCGAGATGCCGTGGTGGTGTTTCGCGCGCGCCGACGCACTGCTCAAGCTTTCCGAAAGCACCTGGAAGCTGGTGCGCAAGAGCCGGTTGCGGATGGCCTATATCGGCGCCGAATCGCCGAGCGGCGCGATGCTGAAGGAAATCCGCAAGGGCACGCGGCCCGACCAGACGCTGGCGGTGGCCGAGCTGTGTGCGCGCCACGGCGTGATCCCCGAGTTCTCCTTCATGCTGGCGCCGCCGGTGGATACCGAGCAGGAAACCGAGCAGGCGTTCGAGTTCATCCGCGAACTGAAGCGCATCAACCCGGCGTCGGAAATCATCACGTACATCTACACGCCGCTGCCGGAAAGCGCCAGGCACGAGAAGGATCGCGGCAGGCGCAAATCGGCGCCCCTGCTCGACGTGCATGGCGAACCGGTGGTGTTCCCCGCGACGCCGGACGGCTGGACCGAGCGCCGCTGGGTCGACTACGCCTGCCATGCCGACGCGCCGTGGCTCACCGACAAGCTGCGCCGGCGCATCTACGACTTCGTCACCGTGCTGCGTTGCCGGTTCCCGACCGTGCAGGACCAGCGCGCGCCGCACTGGGCCAAGCGCGGGATGAGCGCGATGGCGGCGTGGCGTTATCGGCATCGCCGCTACAGCCATCCGTGGGAGCTCGACATCGCCAACCGTTTCGTGCAGTTGCGCAAGCCGCAGATCACCGGCGCGTAGCGATGGCGGCCCTGCACGTCGCGCAGCTCAACTTTCCTCCCGCGCTCGCCGGACTCGGCATCGAGGCGTTGCTGGAACGCTGGCCGTCGTTGGCGGACATCGCGGAAATGGTGGCGGGCGCCGGCATCCGCGTTTCGGTGTTGCAGGCAGCATTCCATTCGGAACACCTGACGCGCAACGGCATCGACTACTGCTTCGTCGACATCGGCGAAGCGCACTCGGCGGGGGAAAAAGCACGCCGTTTCGCAAGCGTGTTGGCGGGCATGGATGTCGACGTGATGCACGCACATGGCCTGGGCTTTGTCGAAGAAGCCACCGCGATTGCCGATCGGATGTCGCCGGCGGCGCCGATCGTGTTCCAGGACCACGCGGACCGGCCGCCACGCTGGTGGCGGCGCACGCGTCACCGTCACTGCTTCGCGAGGGCATCCGCCATCGCCTTCACGTCGCTCGAGCAGGCGCGGCCGTTCGTGGCGATGAACCTGTTCGCGCCGGCCACGCGACTTTTCGCGATCCCCGAATCCAGCAGTCGTTTCATGGTCGGCGATCGCGATCGCGCACGTGCCGAAAGCGGCTTGGACGGCGATCCCGGTGTTGTGTGGGTTGGGCGCCTCACCCGCGGCAAGGATCCCATGACGGTGCTCGAAGGCATTGCGCTCGCCGCAGCGCGCGTGCCGAACCTGCAACTGCGGTGCGCCTTCGGCGCGGCGCCGATGCTGTCCGAAGTGCGGGCGAGGATCGCCGATGATCCGCGCCTGTCCGGGCGGGTGCATCTTCTCGGCGAGGTGCCACATGCACGCATCGAAACATTGCTGCGTGCCGCCGATCTGTTCGTTTCGGGCAGTCGCGCCGAGGGCAGCGGTTACGCCGCGATGGAAGCGCTGGCCTGCGGCGTCACGCCGGTGCTGACGGATATCCCGGCGTTCCGTGCATTGACCGGCAACGGACGCGTCGGCCACTTATGGCCATGCGGTGACGCGACGCGCCTGGCCGACGAGCTGTTCCTCGCGGCGACCAAACGCGCGTCGCCGCAGCAGGTGCGCGCGTATTTCGACGCCGCGCTTTCGTTCGAAGCCGTGGGGCGTTTGTGGGCGAATGCCTATTCGCAGGTGCTCGATGACTGGCGCGGGAGGGCGGGGTGAAGCTCGCGCTGGTGGTGCCGGGCGGCGTCGACCGCAGCGGCGAGATGCGCGTGATCCCGGCGCTGCTGGCGCTGATCGAGCGGCTGTCGCACGGCCACGAGGTGCACGTTTTCGCTTTGCACCAGGAACCCGTTGCCGACCGTTGGAAACTCGCGGGCGCCACCATCCACAACATCGGCGAAGGCGCGATTTACCTTCGCGGCATCGCCGCGATCCTGGCCGAACATCGCCGTGCGCCATTCGGCGTGGTGCAGGCGATCTTCTCGGGCCCGTGCGGATTGATCGCCGTCGCGGCGGCGAAGCTGCTGCGGGTGCCCAGCACGGTGCACGTCACCGGCGGTGAACTGGTCGCGATGCGCGACATCGGCTACGGCGGACGGTTGAGCTGGAAGGGACGATTGCGCGAACGCCTCGCGCTGCGCGGCGCGAAGGCCGTCACGGCAACCAGCGCGCCCGTCATCGAGCTGTTGCATGCGCTCGGTATCCAGGCACAGCGCGTGCCGCTGGGCGTGGATCTCCGCAAGTGGCCGCCGCTCGCTCCGCGTCCGCGGCGCGACGGCGCGGCGCGTCTGGTCCATGTCGCCAGTCTCAACCGCGTCAAGGATCAGGCGACGCTCCTGCATGCACTCGCGCGACTGGCGAAAACGGGCGTGGAATTCGAAATGGACATCGTCGGGACCGACACGTTGCAGGGAGCGATCATGGAGCTCGTCCGCGCGCTGGAGCTGGATTCGCGTGTGCGGTTTCTCGGCTTCAGGACGCAGCGTGAACTGCGCCCGATCGTGGAATCCGCCGACCTGCTGGTGATGTCGTCGCGGCATGAAGCGGGGCCGTTCGTCCTGCTCGAGGCGGCCGTGGCCGGTGTCCCGACGGTCGGCACCACGGTGGGACACATCGCCGAATGGGCGCCCTCGGCGGCAGTGGCCGTGCCCATCGGCAATCCGGAACGGCTGGCGGATGCGATCCACACGTTGCTTGCCGACGAGTCACTCAGGCTTCGGGTTGCGCGCGCCGCGCAGTGCAGGGCGCTGTCGGAAGATGCCGACTACACGGCGCGAACCTTCGAGGCCCTGTACCAGCACTTGGACGGTGGCGCTTGCGGATGAAAGCCGCCGTGCAAGCACGCGTGTCCGGAACCGGAATGCTGGGCGACACCCCGCGGCGCGATTACGCGCAGAAGCTGCGGTTGTTCAACGCCTTCGCGCGGCCGGAGTTGTGCGACGCGATCGATGCGCTTTCCATTCCCATGGGTTCGCGCGTGCTCGACGCCGGCTGCGGCACCGGCGAAGCGCTGGGCTGGTGGCATGCAGCGATGCGACGCAGCGGCATGGCGGTCGGCATGGACCTGGCCGCGGCGCACGTGCGCGCCGCGCGCGCGATCGCAGCCACGTCGATCGTGCAGGGCGATCTGCTGGAACCACCCTTTGCGGAAGGTTCTTTCGATCTGGTGTGGACCGTCAATGTGGTCAATCACCTGCACGATCCCGCCGCCGGTGTGCGCACATTATTGAAGCTCCTGCGTCCGGGCGGGCGATTGGTGGTGGGACAAAGTTCGCTGGTGCCAGACATGTACTTCGCGTGGGATGCCCGTCTCGAAGCGCGGGTGAACGAAGCGGTGCGCGCGTATTACCGGGACCGCTACGGCCGCAGCGAACGCGATTTCGCCGCGGTGCGTTCCCTCGTCGGCTGGTTGCATTCGGCCGGCCTGCGCAACGTGGGCGTGCGGACCCGGATGATCGAACGGACGCATCCACTTTCGGATGCGGACGAGCGTTACCTGCTCGAAGGCATCTTCCGCGGCACCTGGGGCGAACGCCTGCGGAAATACCTGGAGCCGGAAGACTTCGCGGAACTGGCGCGCCTGTGCGATCCGGACGACGCAGGCTATGCGCTGCGTCGCCGAGATTTCCATTTCCTGCAAAGCCTTACCTGGGCGGCGGGGGCAACGTAAAGGGAACGGATTTGCAACCGAAGCCGCCTGGCAGGGAACACACAGGCCATGACGACCTCCGCCTATCGGCTGACGGATCCGGTTTCGCCCTACCGCGCGTTGGCGCGCCATTTTGCGCTGGTGGTGCAGATGGCGCGGCGGGACGTGGCAGGGCGATACCGGGGTTCGTTCGCCGGCCTGCTGTGGTCATTCTTCAATCCGCTGCTGATGCTCGCGATCTACACCTTCGTGTTCGGCGTGGTCTTCAAGTCACGCTGGAACGCGCAGGCGAATGATCCGTTCCAGTACGCCATGGTGTTGTTCGCCGGGCTCAACATCAACGCGTTGTTTTCGGAGTGCGCGAACCGCGCCACCACGTTGATCGTCGAAAACACCAACTTCGTCAAGCGCGTGGTGTTTCCGCTGGAAACGCTGACCTGGAGCACCCTCGGCTCCGGGCTGTTCCACTTGTGCGTGTCCACGCTCGCATTGCTGGTGATCTCGCCGTTTGTCATGGGCCAGCTTTCCTGGACGGTGATTTTCTTCCCGATTGTCGTGCTGTGCTTCCTGCCGTTCGTGGCCGGGACGGTCTGGCTGCTGGCGGCGCTGGGCGTGTATCTGCGTGACCTGAAGCAGGCGGTGGGCATCGCCACCACGGCGCTGATGTTTCTGGCACCCATCCTTTATCCCGCCACGGCGATTCCGGAACGTTACCGCGTCGCGCTTTATTTCAATCCCCTGACCGTCATCGCGGAAGCTTCGCAGGACGTGCTGATCTGGGACCGGGCGCCGCGCTGGGATCATCTGGCCGTGTATGCCGCGGCCGCATCGCTGTTCGCGTGGTTCGCGTTCGCCTGGTTCGAACGGACGCGCAAGGGCTTCGCCGATGTCGTCTGACGATTTCAGCCTTCGCGTCGAGGGTTTGTCCAAGCGCTACGAAATCTACGCGCAGCCTGCGGATCGGCTGAAGCAGATGGTCCTGCCGCGCGTGCAGCGCGCGCTGCATCGACCTGCGCGCGATTATTTCAGCGCGTTCTGGGCAGTACGCGGCGTGAGCTTCGATGTCCGCAAGGGCGAGACCGTGGGCATCGTGGGCCGCAACGGTTCGGGCAAGTCGACGCTGCTGCAGATGATCTGCGGAACCTTGAACCCCACGTTCGGAACGATCGCCGTGAAGGGCCGCGTCGCGGCGTTGCTGGAACTGGGCGCGGGGTTCAATCCGGAATTCACGGGCAGGGAAAGCGTGCGCCTGAGCGGACTCCTGTATGGGCTGTCGGAGCAGGAGTTGAACGAGCGCTTCGATGC
Organism: Pseudomonadota bacterium; assembly: GCA_040388785.1. GTDB lineage: Bacteria > Pseudomonadota > Gammaproteobacteria > Xanthomonadales > Rhodanobacteraceae > 66-474. The sequence continues at coordinate 18,606 of JAZKBD010000022.1, read as the reverse complement.
AATCCTCGATTTCGCCGGGATCGGCGATTTCATCGACCAGCCGATCAAGACCTATTCCAGCGGCATGTACGTGCGGCTGGCCTTTTCGGTCGCGATCAACGTGTCGCCCGATATCCTGGTGGTGGACGAGGCACTTGCGGTGGGCGACGAGGCTTTCCAGCGCAAGTGCTTCGCGCGCATCGATGCGATCCGCGACGCCGGCGCGACCATCCTCTTCGTCTCGCACGCGACGGGCACGGTCATCGAATTGTGCGATCGGGCGATCCTGCTGGACGACGGTGAAATGCTCGCAGACGGCACGCCGAGGTTCGTGGTGCCGCGCTATCACAAGCTTCTGTATGCGCCGGCGGACAAGGCGGCGGCGGTAAGGGAAGCGATCAAGCAGGAATCCGTCGCCGGGAACGCGAACGCGGCGCTGCCGGCAATCCGATCGAGGGCGCGATGCGGGTCGTCGAACGAAATGCCCGCGGCGGTGAACGACGTGGAGATAAGGAACGTCGAGGAACCGGCATATTTCGACGAAGCCATGACGCCGCGCAGTACGGTGCATTACGCGTCCCGCGGGGCATTGATTTCCGCTCCGCGGATCGAAACCAGCATGGGGCGGCAGGTCAACGTCCTCTCGCCCGGCCGCGAATACATCTATACGTATGACGTGCTGTTCCAGGCGCCCGCGGTCGGGGTGCGCCTGGGCATGATGATCAAGACCATCACCGGCCTCGAGCTGGGCGGTGCCGCCACCGCGCCGAATCCCGCCAGCGGCATGCCCGTTTCGGCCGGGCAACGATTGCAGGCCCGTTTCCGTTTCCGCGCCATGCTCGCGCCCGGCGTTTATTTCATGAACGCGGGCGTGACCGCGGCCGAACCGGAAGGCGAGATGTATCTGGACCGGATCGTCGACGTATTGATGTTCCGCGTGACGCACGACGCCGAGCGCATCGCGACCGGCACCGTGGACTTCCACGTGCTTCCGGACCTGAGCGTGGAGACGGTGTCGTGACGGCAGCAGTGTCGAAAGCCAACGGCACGAGGCTCGCCGGCATCACGGAAACGCGCAAGGCCATCCTCGTGTTGGGCATGCATCGCAGCGGTACATCCGCCGTCACCCGTTGCCTCAACCTGCTCGGTGCGGAAGTGGGCAACAAACTGCTTCCGCCCGCGGAAGACAATCGATCCGGCTTCTGGGAACACGCCGATGTCGTGGCCATCCACGAGGAACTGCTGAAGGACTTGGGCAGGGCATGGCATGACGCGCGTGCCCTGCCGGAGGGCTGGCTGCTCTCTGCCGCGGCGCGCAAGGCGCGCGGCAGGCTCGCCCGGCTGATCGCCGATGAGTTTGATGCCAGCGTACTCTGCGCGGTCAAGGATCCTCGTCTGTGCCGCTTCGTGCCGCTGTGGCGCGAGGTGCTGCTCGAATCGGGATTGGACGCAGTCGCACTGCTGGTCGTGCGCCATCCCGCGGAAGTGGCGCGTTCCTTGAACGCGAGGGATGGCCTGCGCTTCAAAACGACGTGCCTCAACTGGCTCGAACATTTCGTGGAAGCAGAAACCGCGACGCGCTGCATGCCGCGCAGCCTGCTTGCCTACGACGACCTGCTTGCGGATTGGCGGAACGCTTTCGCCAAGATCGGACGGGCATTGCGTGTGCAGTGGCCCGTGCCGATTGAGGATGCACATCGCGCGATCGATGCGTTCGTGGATCGAGCGGAACGCCACTTCTTTTCGAATGGCTTCCGCTCGACGCCCGAAGTGCTGGATCGGCTGTACGGGCTCTGCCGTACGTTCGATCCGGAGCGACAGGACTGGAAGGAGATTTCGCGACTGGTGGACGCTTGTCGTTTGATCGCGCCGCCGTTCCGCGACAGGCTGGAGGATCTGCTCGAAGAAAAGCGCGTGCTCGAGGACAACGCGCTGCGCGTCGAGGGTGACGCGCTCCAGCGCGTGCATGCGCTGGAAGCTCGTAGCGCCGAACTCGAGCGCGAACTGGCGACACGCCGCGAACGCGCCGCGCAGGTGCAACGGGAAACGTTTTGCGTGATCGCAAAATCCCTTGAACTCTCGAACCAGCTCGAAGCCGAGCGAAGCCGGAACGCCGGCCTGGAGGCGCATTGTGCGCAAAAGGATGAGTCGGAATTGTCCCTGCGCCACGAGCTTGACGAGATCAAGGCCAGCACCTCGTGGCGCGCGCTGGTGGGCGCGCGGTCGATCCTGCTGTATCTGCCCGCGAACGTGCGCCTGGTGTTGCGTCGGGCGCTGAGGATCGGGTGGTGGATCGTGACGCCGTGGCGCACGCCGGCGCGCTGGCGTTTTTTCCGGGAGCGACGCGCTGCGGCGCGGCTTCTGTCGGCGGCGTCCGCCAATCCGGAATCCGCCTGCGTGGAGGCAGTCGCGGACGAAGCAGCCGGCCCGGCGCAATCGCCATCCGCACGCGCCGCATACAACTACTCGCCGCCGAGGACGGAACCGGCTGCCATCGGCAAGGCCTTGCTCGCGCTGTCGCGGCATCCGCTCTTTTCGGTCGTCGTTCCGGTCCACAACACCGACCCCGGAATATTGCGGCGAACGATCGCGTCGGTCGAAGCCCAGTGGTATTCCCATTGGGAATTGGTGCTGGTGGACGATCACAGCACCTTGCCTGCGGTCCGCGAAGTGCTGGGCAGTCTCGTCGATCCGAGGATCGTGGTCGTCCAGATCGCCGAAAACCGGGGCATTTCGGGCGCCACCAACGAAGGCATGGTCCGCGCGACCGGAGACTTCATCGTGTTCCTGGACCACGACGACGAATTGACCGTGGACTGCCTGTACGAACTGGCGCTGCGCATCGATCGCGACGATCCGGATTATCTGTACAGCGACGAGGACAAGCTCGACGCCGACGGCCGCTTGGTGGAGCCGTTCTTCAAGCCGGATTGGTCGCCCGACACCTTGATGAGCACCATGTTCACCTGCCACGTGTCGTGCGTGCGGCGTTCGCTGGCGCTGGAACTGGGCGGCCTGCGCAGCGAATACGACGGCAGCCAGGATTGGGATTTCGTGTTGCGGGTGAGCGAACGCGCGCGCCGCATCGCACACGTTCCCAAGGTGCTTTACCACTGGCGGATCACGCCGGGCTCGTGCGCGTCGGACCTTCATGCCAAGCCTTGGGCGATCGATGCCGGCAAAAGGGCGCGCGAAGACGCGCTGCGTCGGCGCGGCCAGTCCGGCGAACTGGTCCCGGTGCCCGAACTTCCCGGCTACTACCGCACCCGTTATCACCTGCAGGGCCAGCCGCTGATCTCGATTCTTGTTCCAAGCAAGAACAATGGCGCGGTGCTCGAGGCCTGCATCGACAGCATCTTCGAACGGACGGCGTACCGTTTGTTCGAAGTCGTGGTGATCAACAATGGTTCAACGGACGCCACCACGCTCGATTACCTTTCGGATTTGCGAGCACGCGAACAGGTTCGCGTGCTCGATTGCAAAGTGCCGTTCAATTACTCGGAGATCAACAACGCCGGCGTGCGCGCCAGCCGCGGCGAATTGCTCGTTTTCCTCAACGACGACACCGAAGTGTTGTCCGCCGACTGGCTGGAAACCATGGGTGGCTACGCGCAGCTGCCGCACGTGGGTGCCGTGGGCGCAAAACTGCTGTATCCGGGCGCGCGGACCGTGCAGCACGCGGGCGTCCTCAATCTGACCAACGGACCTTCCCATGCCTTCGTGCATGTCGATGCGCGCGCGCCGGGATATTTCGCGCGCAACCTGCTGGAGCACGACTGGATCGCAGTGACGGGTGCGTGCCTGATGATCGAGCGGAAAAAGTTCGAGGCCGTGGGCGGGTTCGACGAAGACCTTGCCGTCACCTACAACGACACTGCGTTGTGCCTCAGCCTCGCCGAACACGGCTTCCATCAGGTCGTCTGTCCGGGCGTCGAATTGATCCATCACGAATCGCTGAGCCGCGGCAGGGACGCACTCGATCGTGGGCGCATGGCGAGGGGAGAGCGGGAGCGGGTGGTCATGTTCGGGAAGCATCCCGGTTTTTACGATCGCGATCCGTTCCACAACCCCAACCTGGCGCCGAACAACGCGTATTTCGGCCTGCGCCAATGAGGCGAACGTGGTTCATCGTTCAACCGTAGTGCAGGCGATGGCATGCGAGTTGCGCTGAACGGCGTCGTGGACCGCAGCGTGCCGCTGTTCGTGCTGCCGTATGCGATCTGGACGATGTACGTCCACTTGATCACGGCCATGCATGCCAGCTTCGACACGCTGCTGTTCGGGTTGCCGGCCATGGCGCTCATCGCTGCCGTTGCGACGGCGGCGTGGTTCCGCCTGCGGGGTCCGGCAAAACAGCACCAGCCAGCAACGCCCGGTGGCTGGCTCGTCGGCAGTCCGGTTGCGGCCTCGATTGCGCGAGCGATCGGCAATCGCAGCGCACCTCTCGCGGTACTGGCATTGGCGATCGTTTGGGTGGGACTGCCAAGCGTCGGCCTGCCTTATCCGGTGTTCTGGTGGATGGCACTGCTGGCGATGTTCGGCGCATGGATGTCGAACCTGTGCGGCGAGTCTCGCGTAATGTCCGATGCGGATGCAGGAAAGCATGCCGCGTGGATCGTCGTGATCGTCGCCGCCGCCGCGGTTTGCGTCACCCTCTTCGCGAGCCGGCCCGATGCCGACGATGCGTTTTACCGAAGCATCTCGGCGACGCTGTTGCGCCATCCGCAACAGCCGGTGCTCCTGCACGACACGTTGTACCGGTTGCCGGATGTTCCGATCCTGCTGCAGTTCTACCGGCTGAGCAATTACGACGTGCTGGTCGCGGCGTTGGCCCGGCTCACCGGGGTCGACCACCTGCTGGTCGCGTACCTGGTCCTGCCGACCCTGTTCGCGGCGTTTTCCGTACTGGGATGGGCGTACCTGTTGCGGCGCATCGTGCCCGCGCGCTGGCCGTGGGTGCTGCTGATCCTGTTCCTCGCCGTGTTGGCGCTGGGCGAGATGCACCGCGACTACGGCAATTTCGCCTTCGTGCGGCTGTTCCAGGGCAAGGCGATCCTGGTCACCTGCATGGTTCCCGTCGTCGCCGCTTCGGCGTTGCGGTTTGTCCGGCGCGGCGGTGTGCGTCATTGGCTCCTGCTGTTTGCTGCCGAGATCGCGGCGCTGGGCGTCAGCCCGAGCGCCCTGCTCGCGGCGCCCGCGGCGGCGGCGCTGGGGCTGGCGGGCGGATGGTCGATGAATGCTGCAAGCAGCCGGCGCTTTGCATGGGGCATGCTGGCTTCGGTCTACGTGTTCGGCGCGGGCTGGGTGATGGCTTCGGTCACGCACGGAGGAGAGGCCCTGGTCAGTGCCAGCCCCATGCCCGCCGTGATGCCGATACTCGACGACACCTGGGGCGTGTGGAGCACGCGGCTGCTGTTGGTGGCGTTGCTCGCTGCGTGGGCGTTCGTGCGCGATTCGGTGCGCGCGCGCTATCTGTCCGCCGGCGCGTTCTTCTTCCTGCTCGCGGTGCTCAATCCGTACACGGTTCGCTTCGTGGCGGATCACCTCGTCGGAATTCGCACCTACTGGCGGTTGACCTGGACCTTGCCGCTGCCGTTGTTCCTCGCCGTGCTGCTGGATGGCGTGATCGAACGCTTATTGCGCATGCGACCGAAGCTGCTGGCGGCGTGCGCCTGCGTGGCATTGGCAGGTCTTGCGATTGCGTTCGGCTGGCGCTTCGGAACACTGCGCGGTGCGAATGGCGTGGTGCTCGGCCTGCCAGGACCGAAAGTCGCTCCCGTCGAATACCGGGTGGCGGCGGTGATAGACAAGGACGTGTCCGAGAAGGGAGTCGTGCTCGCGCCGGAATCCGTGTCGATCTGGTTGCCGGGCTTCGTGGTGCATCCGCAGTTGCTCGGCGTCCGGTCGCTCTACCTGACGCGCGCGTTCCCGCTGCAAGACGCCGCGCGGCGCAGTTCGTTGATGCGCTATGTCGCAGGCGAATATAGGCCGCCGGATTCCGCGGCGTGGTTCGCCGATGCACTTCGCCGATACGGATTGACCGCCGTGGTGTTCGTGCACTCGGCGCCCTGGCGCGGGGAAATGGAAGACGTGCTCGCGCGCGAGGACTGGCGACTGGTTTCGCATGGAACCTACGACGTATGGCTGAAAGCCGGTGCAGATGCTGCGACAAATCGAGTTGCGGATGAATCGTTGCAAGCGTCGCAACGCTAGGCTTCCGCAAACGGCGTTCCCGATCGGCGGCGCCAGGCCTGGTGGAAACCTGCCGTGTGATGCAGTTGCGCGCCTGCTGCGGGCGTTTCGTCGGAAACCACACGTCCAAAAAAAAAGGTGTGTGAACCGATCTCCTGGCTGTGCACGATGGCCAGCTCCTGAATGTGCGGGGCATCCGCCACCGCGGGAATGCCGAATTCCCGCGACGGTCGAACAGGGAAAGAAAGCTCATTCCAGTCATCGAGCGGCCGCTTGTGGTGCTCGGCGAGCCCGTAAATGATTGCCTTCAGATGCGCGGGCGCGCCGGACAAGGCAACCCGGCGCGTTTCGCGCATCACGGGCGCCGAAACATTGGTGCTGCGCAGTGCCAGCGAAAAAAATCCGCTCCGCCGCAGTGGACCGATCAGATCCATCGGAAAGATGTTCCGGTGCCAAGGCGTCTCGACCGAAACAAGCACGACCGGCCGCGGACAGAGGTAGGCGATCATCAGTTGCTGGGCCGCGGCGGGCTCCACGCCGGGATTGTGCGGCGAACGGTTCTTCAGCATGGCGCGGTTCTGGAGCCATGCATTCCATGATCGCCGCGGCCAGCCGAGGCAATGGTGTTCGCCCGCGACGACCTGGTAGAGGACGAGGGATGTGTCTGCGGCGGCAACCGGTGCCGTGCGCGCCAGCCGCAGGATTCCAAGCAGCCGGCCGTTCGCGCTGTCGCGGTATTCGAGGTCCGGCGAGGCGCCGGCATCGATGCTGGTGGCGAGCGTGAGCGGCCTGAGCGAAGCCACCGTGTGGTCCGCCGTGGCATCGGCCGATTCGCCGTTCCAGCGCAAGCTGGCGGTGACAAGCGTTTGCGGCGGGGCCACGGCGACGGGTGACCATTGCGGCAACGGACGTACCCACGGCCTTATCCGGTCCTTCCACATCTCACACCCGCCGGAACAGCAGGAACATGTAAAGGGAAGTGGCCAATCCGAAACCGCGCGGGACGAGGCGCTCCAGCCGGAAATGCGGTGCCGCCGCGCGCGCCACGGCACCCGGTGCAAAACGACGGATGCAGCTTTCACCGGGGCTGGGGTAGCTGCCGCTTCGTGCAAGGTTGGTGACGTTCGCCCACCACCAGCGATGGCGCGCGTCGCCGAGATACCAGGGGCTCAGCATGCTCGCCAGGAAAAAACCTCCGCGGTCGATGACGTGCGAACATTCTTCGAACAGCGACTGCTGGTCCACGATGTGGTTGAGCACCGCGAAATTCGCCGTGACGGCCTGCACCTTGTGCACGAGGGGGCGTGCGACCGGGATAACCCTCTTGCGCGCGATTTCGTCGCGGCAATGCCGCAGCAGGCAATCCCGCATCGCCTGCGAAGGTTCATGCACGAAAGTCGGGTGTCCGTTGGCGGCATAAACCTTCGCATCGATGCCGGTACCCGCGCCGAAGTCGAGTATCTCCGCTCCCGCGGGGAGGAGGTTCAGCGCCATTCTTTGAAACCTGTCACGCACCTCCCGGTCCTGCCGCGAGGCCAGCATGAATGCGTGGTACTGCGCTCCGGTATGCACGTTGCCGACTGCCTTGCACCAGGGCGAACCTTCTTCGAAGGCGGGTTCTCGTGATTGCCGGCGGACGAAGGAAAGGTTGCCTCGTTCCGGTCCACGATCACGCTTCGCGGTTTTCACTTCCATCCCGCCGCCCGCGCCGTGCAGCGCGCCGTCGTTCGCCAGAGCGATTTGTTCAAGGGAGCGAGGCGAGCGGCGCGGGCAAGCGCTGCCAGCGCGGCCCGGTGTGCCCCTTCCCGCGAGAGGGCGCCCGCCTGTGCCGCCAGTTGCGCTGCGCATTGACGCAAGCACAGCGCGCGCATTCTGTGGTTGGTTGCCGCAGCCGCGGCCTTGTGGAACGAGCGTGCCTGATCGGCATGAAGATCCGCTGGACGCAGCCGCGCAGTGGTCCTGCCCAGGTGTTCGCGAACCAGGGTCAGCATTTCGGCCAACGCGTAGACCTCACTGCATGCAGCGAGGCGCAGTATGAAATCGTAGTCGGAAAGGAACAGCATCCTTGCGTCAAATCCGCCGATCTCTTCGATTAGCGAGCGCTGCACAAGCATGGTTGGAACCGCTGTCGAGACCTCAAACCTGAGCAGCGGTTCGAGGATGTGCCCCGAAACCGGCAGAGGCAGAAGGTTTGATCGCTCTGGCAGCGGTGTCCCATTCGTGTCGATGAACGAATATCTCGTGTAACTCCACCGGCACGCCGGGTGTGCAGTGACGCGTTGCAGTTGCCATTCCAGCTTTTCGGGCAGCCACAGGTCGTCCGAATCATGAAATGCCACCCACTCTCCGCGCGCAAGCCGGAGACCGGCGTTACGGGCCGAAGTGATACCGCAGTGTTCGAGCCAGATCGGCCGCACCCGCGCATCCCCGATGGCCTCCAGGTAATCGCGCGTTGCGTCGGTCGAACCGTCGTCGACCACGATGAGTTCCCAGTCGCGAAAGGTCTGCGCGATCACGGAGGCCACCGCCCGGCGCAACAGCGGCAGGCGGTTGTACGTCGGCAGGACGATGGAAACCTCAGGCATTCCCACGGCAGGGATGCTCCTCCATCGTGGCTTGACGGCCGCCGGTCACGGGGCGCGCGTCCGCCAGTGCCATGCGCGCCACGAACAGGATGTCCATGCGCGGCACGCGACGGATCAGCCAGGTGAGGATTCGCCTGCGCTGCGTGGCCGTGACCCAGTCTTCATCGTGAAGCCACAACTGCGTGCGCACCATGTCGGCGCGCTCGCGGTTTTTTTCGGCGGAAGGCCTGACGCGGTCCATGACGTAATGAACCGCGTCGCCGACGTTGCGCGACCATTCGAGGCCGGGGAAGGCGTGCAGCCACAGTCCGGAACAGGAAACATCCGTGAGGGTCTGGTGGCGGGAAACCCTCCGCAGTAGCGGCGGACAATCGCGGGCAAGCGTGGCGAGCACCGCATCGGGAATGGCATCTTCGTAATAACGCGCAACCATTTGCAGCGGCGGCAACGCCCACCAGCACGCGCCCGCGTTCCACAGAAACACCCATTCCTCCGGCTGCATGCTTCGCGCCAGCAATGCGATGTCGTGCAGGTGCATCAGGCGCAGGCTGCGTCCACAGATGTTACCGGCGGCGTGCAGCAGCAGGTGGGCGAGCAGGGCGCCGGGCGACGGATAGGGGTGCGAGCCGGGTTCGGATTGGCGCGGCAGGATCCGGTCGGTGATGTCGACGACCGTCACCGGCAAACGTTCGCGGATGCGAGTGTGCAGTTCGATATTGATGGGGGTGTCGCGGTGCTCGCCCAGCACCGCAGGGGGCGTTCCCGTTGCCGGTTTGAAAACCCGGTGGCGCCAGCTGTCGAATGAAGGAACGTAACCGATGGCACGCATCAGTCCGGCCGCTGCCTCGACATCGCGCTCGTCGACCAGCAGATCGATGTCGGCCATCGGCCTGTCGCCCGGCGCATGGATGCCTAGGGCGTGCAATGCGGCGCCTTTCAGCGGCGTCGTCGCCACGCCGGCGGCGCGCGCCAAGGTGTCGATTTGCTCCAGCAGTGCGGCGATGCGCGCGTAGCGGAGCGCGACGTGTTCGTGCTGGGCTTCGAGGAACTTTTGCCAGCGTGGCTGGGTCCAGCTCGAGTGTTTCCACAGCAACGGCGACACGCCATGCGCCACCGCGGCGGCCGATGCAAGCTGCCATTCGAGATCGCTCCACGCCGGTGTCGCGCCGCCGGGGCGCGACAGTTCCGCGGCGATCGCCTCGGTGGTGCGGCGCAAGCCCGCTTCAACGTATCTGAGCGGTGGCAACACGGCGCAGCGGCTCGACATGATCACGACGTGGCAGCGGCGCCGGCGTCGCGTCGGGATTGCGATGGAGGGATTCGCTCGCGATCAGTGCATCCCAGCGTGCATCGAGTGCGGCGAGCGCGCTTCCGCGCGACGCGAGCGAACCCAGGCCGTGCGCCTGTTGCAGCGTCACCTGTTCGTGCAGCAGGTCGCGGAAGCCGCGGTAGAACGCCGAGTCGTAAGTGCCGCGGAACATCATGGCCAGGTCGCCGCTGTCGCGCCAGTGGGTTTTTTCGCCGAGTTGGGTCTTCACCTGTTCGTAGAATTGGGTTCCCGGAAGCGGATACGACACGCTGACGCCGATGTCGTCCGGTGCGGCGAGCTTGATCAGTTCACGCGTCGCGAGCAGGTCGGAAAGCTGCTCGCCGAGATAACCGAGCTGGATGAAAAAACCGACGCGGATGCCGTGCGCACCGAGCCGCTTGCGCGCGTCGACGAGTTTGCCGACCTGCGTGCCCTTGGTCATCCAGTCGAGCACGCGCTGGCTGCCGCTTTCCGCGCCGATCCAGGCTTCCGCGCAACCCGCGCGTTCGAGCGCAGCAGTCATCGGTTCAGTTGACAGATCGGCGCGGGTCTGGATCGTGAAGGGCACGCCGCCGTCGTTGTCGTGTAAACGTTCGGCAAATTCGTTCACCCAGTCGCTGTGGAATCCGAAGATGTCGTCGGCGAACCAGATGTGGTCGGGGCGGAACGCGTGCTTCAGGTACGTCATTTCCACGGCGACTTCGCCGGCGCCGCGGCGCCGGTAGTGATTGCCCCAGATCGGCTTAGCGCACCAGTTGCAGTGGAACGGGCAGCCGCGCGACGCCGTCATGTTGAGGCTGAAGTAGCCGTGTCTTTTCAGCCACAGTGTCCGGTAGCGCTCGATGTCGATCAGGTCCCAGGCCGGGAGGCCGGTGAGTTGCGCGTCCGGCGGTTGCACCCCGACGCGGGCCGTTCGCGATTCCCCGCCTTCCATGAAGGACACGCCGGATACTCCGGCTACCCAGCCCTGGGTGTCGATGTCCCGATTCGAGTCCAGCCGCCTGACCAACTGGACGAGCGCAGCGATGCCTTCGCCCGCCAGCACCACGTCGGCGCCCGCGGCAAGAAATGATTCCGGATGGTCGGATGCGTCGGAACCGGCGACGATCACCCGTGCGCCACGCGCGCGGGCCACTGCAATCATCCGGCATGCGGCTTCGCGCATCCGCTCGAGGCACATCTTGGTGAGGAAGTTGAAGTTGTCCTCGTACAGCACCACGACGTCCGGTGCGGCGGACGACACGGATGCCTCGTAGGCCTCGACGCCGTCGGCGAGCATCGCATCGAACAGCGTGACGCCGTGTCCCATTCTTCGCAGCAATGCGGCGACCTGGATGGTCGCGAGCGGGGGATAGGGTTTGCCGCGTTCCCATTGCTTGGGGTCGTAATGCAGGAAATAGGAGTGGGTGACCTGTATTTTCAGCATCAGCGGAGGGGCCTTGTGGAATACCGGCGGCGACGTGTCGAATGCGCGTGAGGGTGAGTGCCGCGCGTGCTGTTGCAGGTTGCACGGCGGCGGTCTGATGCGAGCGCGTCGCGCCGCAACCTTTCTCGTGCGACGGCGCACCTACGGTGCCATCCGGAGATTGCGAATCCCGTGCGATCAAACCTGGAGCCTTCGATCGATCGCGCCGGCGCGATTCGGGGTGGCGACGGCCACCACCGGAAAGTGTTCCCGCCGCCCGAACCCGCTGCTCCTTCCCTCACCGCAATCAAGCGGGTTCTGGGCGGTCTTTTCCGGTTCGAAAGCAGCAGCCCGGATCTGATCGGCCTGGTCGAGGCTGCGTATGGACGGCTGCCACCGCAAACGCTTCCCGGTGTCGCCGCGGAATTCCGGGTCGGGATGCGCCTGCTTCCGCGACGCGCGAGTCCGTGGGTGGCCGAGCCGCCTGCACCGCGGATACGGCAACAGGGAAACCGGTTTCGCGCGGAGATCGATGCCTCGAATTACGTGGTGATCGATCCCGAATCCCGTAGCGCACAGGTCGTCGCATCGGAGGACATGCTGCAGCACGCCTATCATTTGCGTTGCGAGTTGATCGAGTTCGCGGTGTTCATCCTGGCGACGCGCGCGATCGGCCTGGTGCCCCTGCACGGCGCGTGCGTGGGACGAAATGGCCGCGGCGTGTTGCTGCTCGGCGGCAGCGGTTCCGGCAAATCGACGCTGGCGCTGCACGGCCTGCTGCAGGGCCTGGAGCTGCTCGCCGAAGACGCGGTTTTCGTGCACCCTGCGGATCTGCTCGCGACCGGCGTCCCCAACTATCTGCATCTGAAGGGCGATGCGCTGGATTTCGTCGCGGACGATGCGATCCGTCGCTGGGTCGCGCACGCGCCGGTCATCCGCCGCCGCAGCGGCGTCCGGAAATTCGAAGTCGATCTGCGGCAGGAGTACGGCCGGCCCGCGACGCGCCCGTTGTCGCTGGTGGGCGCGGTGTTCGTGTCCACCCGGCCCGCCGATTCGCCCGACACGTTGCTGACCCCGCTCGATGCAGACGAGGCCGGCCTCCTGCTCGAAACCGATCAGCCCAACGCATCGCGCCAACCGGGTTGGCAGCCTTTCAAGCAGCAGATCCTGGACAGGGGCGCCCACCAATTGCGGCGCGGGTGCCATCCACGTGATTCCATCGATGCGCTCTGCCGATTGCTCGACTGACGCGCAGGGCGCGTCCGCGGCGACATCGTCGCCGGTTTTGCTGCCGTGGCGTCGGCGCCTCGACCTGCTGCGCGCATTCGCGCCGGTGGTCGGCCGCGGCGATGCGATCCGCGCGGGCACGCATGTGTCGTTGTCGCTGCTCGCGGCGCTGACGGGGAGCGTCGCCGCCATCATGCTGGTTCCGCTGATCCAGTCCGGCCATGCGCCGATGTTCGGCGGCCACGCGCTGGCTTTGCCGACGAACACCGGGACGCTGCTGTCGCTCTTCGCGGCGGCGACGACATGCCACGTGCTGCTGCGCTGGTTCGTCTCCGGGCTGGGCGCGCGCATCATCAGCGACTGCGCGATCCGATTGCGGGGCAGGGTGCACGCGCGGCTGGTCGATGCCGACGTCGTTGCACTGAACGGGTTGAGCTCGGCGGAAATCGCCAACGTCTTGACCGCCAA
>JAZKBD010000022.1:3893-5431 GCA_040388785.1 Pseudomonadota bacterium | reverse complement strand
CGTCACCCAGGGCGTCGGCGCGGCCTTGCAACTGCTGGTGGCCGGCGTGACGACGGCGGTCAACCTCGCGGTCGCATTCTGGGTATCGCCCGTGCTTGCGCTGATGCTGCCTGCGCTCGCCGCGCTCGGCCTGGTTGCATTGCGCTGGCATGGCCGCGAGCAGTCGCGGGTCAGCCGGCAATTTGTCGAAGACACCACGCGGCTGTTCTGGTTCAGCGAGGATTTCCCGCGCCGGCTGCGCCACGTCCGTTCGTTCGAGCGCGAGGAGGCCGAGAAGGCCGGCTACGGCGCCACCTCCGCGCGACTGGCGCGCGCCTATCGGCGTCAGATCGAGCTGACCGCTTCCGGAAAACTCGTCGTGGAACTGCTCGCGACAACCGGCATGGTCGTCATCTTCCTGATCGCCGGCCACTGGCACGGCGTCGACCCGGCGTCGCTAGTCGCGGTCGGCCTGCTGCTCGGGCGCCTGCTGCCCTACATGTCCTCGACCCGGCACAATTTCCAGCAATTGCGTCTCGCGGTGCCGGCGTTCGAGTTGTGGCATCGCTATGCGAACCTCGACCGTGCGCGCTGGTCCATGCCGCCGCCGACGGATGCCGGCGCCGCCGTGCGGCGCATCCACATCGAACGCGTGCGGTTGAAGCTGTCTTCGCTGCGCGTCGAGGTCGAGAACCTGGTGCTGACGCCCGGCGAGATGATCCTGATCGCGGGCGACTCCGGCATCGGGAAAACCAGCCTTGTGGACGTGCTGGCGGGGATGACGGCGCCTGCCTTTTTTGCGGCGCGCGTCGACGGACGTTCCGCGGACTTCGACACCTACCGGCAACTCGTGCGCAAGGGCGCCTATGTCAGCCAGAGCATCCGTCCCTGGCAGCGCACGATACGCGAGTGCCTGTTGTGGGCGGCGCCCGATCGCACCGATCGATGTCTGCGCGAGGTGCTTGCGGACGTGGGCCTCGACACGCGCCTGCAAGATATGCACGACGGTCTCGATCTGGAAGTGCAGGGTTCGTCCTGCCGCCTTTCCGGCGGTGAATTGCAACGCCTCCTGCTGGCGCAAGTCATCCTGCGCCAGCCATTCATTGCCGTGCTCGACGAGGCGACCGGCGCGCTCGATGCGGCGTCAGAAATGAACGTGCTCGAAGCACTGAAACGGCGCCTGCCGCAAACGATCCTGATCGTGGTGTCGCACCGGCACGGGCCGCTCGACATCGCTGATCAATGTTTGCACATCGGTCGCGGCGGCATTGCGACCGTCCAAAGGGGCATCGGTGTGGCTGGTGATGGGTGTTTTTCTTTCGCTGGGCACGGCTGTGATACTCGGCCATATGAGTGACGCCGCCGAAGCAAAGCGAAGAAAGCCATTTGACGATATTGCAGCGGACTCTAAGGTACGCGGTGATTCGGCACCACCGCGGTGAGTACGTAGTCGGGCAGATGAGACTCCGTGATGCCGCATTCTTAGTGCATCCAGCGGCGGGGCACTTTTGGGGGCACGTGCGATTTGTGCGTGTGGTGCTAGCGAAATGCATCAATAC
>JAZKBD010000022.1:0-3883 GCA_040388785.1 Pseudomonadota bacterium | reverse complement strand
ATGCGCGAACCGCGATGGTTGCGCCGGCGCGGACGTGGCTTGAAAGCCGAGGTGCATTCCGCGTGGGTGTGTCGGCGTTTGATTGTTTTCCGCACGCCATATGGCCTGATCCAGAAAAGCGCATTCAACGACACGCTGGCGCCTCTCGCTACCAGGGCCGTGCCGAATTCCGCGCTTGCCTGAGCGAATGACGCTGGCTTGTGCGAATGACAAGTTGATGCGTCAGGCAGGCGGCTTTGGCTGCGGCGGCCCTCGCACGGAAGCCGAGGGGGCGGCGCCAACCGCTCCCAGTGCCTGTGATCAGGTCACAATTCGCGGCTACCTCCAAAACTGCTTGGAATAGCAGCGACCGCTCACACGGTCAGCGGAATCCGCGCAGGTGGGTGGTGGTTTGCCGGGGCCTGACGCGATTCGGGCAACATGCACTGTGAAGAGTCAGTAGATCGTTTATGGGGATACAGTGATGCTTATCGTTGCCGCGAACACCGGTAGGGCAGTTACTTACAATGGCAATCCGATCCCACGGACTCGGCGCTGCCGCTCTCGGACTACGCTCGATTCTTTGCGCCTTGTCGCATAGGCTGTGATTCGGGCGCCGCTGCGCGCAACGGAATGACGTTCCGATCCTCGCGCAGCTTGTCCAGATAATCGGCCCACGCCTGCATCACTTCCTTACGTTCCGCAACAAAGGCGGCGCGATCATAGGCTTGCTGGATTGCATCTTTCTTGACGTGCGCTAGTTGAGCCTCGAGTACATCAGCGGCGATGCCCAAGCGCTCGCGCGCCATCGTGCGAAACGTGCTGCGGAAGCCGTGCGTCGCGTGTTTTCCTTGGAATCCCATCTTGCGCAAGGCGTTGCTCAATGCCTCGCGGTGTAGGTGCGGGGTTTTCTGCCGATACAGCGCAGGGAACACGAATTGCCGGCCGGCGGAGTAGGGCAGCATGCCGCGCAACGTCTCTACGGCTTGCCGGGAGAGCGGCACGACGTGAGCCTGCTTCATCTTCATCTTGGGGCCTGGAATGACCCACTCGCCGGCGTCGAGATCCACTTCTGCCCATTCCATTCGTGCAATCGTGCCTGGGCGCTGCGCTGTGAGCATCGCGGCTGTGAGCGCGGCGCGCGTGACGTGGATCGGGTAAGCCGCCACGGCGCGCACCAAGACGCGCACCTCGGCCACATCGACGGCGGCTGGGACGTGCCCCTTGTCCGCCTTGGGCAGCGCACCGCGCAGGGATAGCACGCGACCATCCTCGCGCAGGCCTTCCTGCATTGCATAGGCCACGATTTGCCCCAGATAACCGCGCGCTTTGACCGCCAATGATGGTGGAATGCTGCGCAGCGCGTCGGCAGCCTGCTTGGTGGTGAGTGTGGCGATGGATGTGTGTCGCAACTTGGGCGTGAGGTACTGGGCCACCACGTAGGCTGCCTTGCGACGGGTCGCATCCGCCCAGTCGCACTCCATCTTTTTCATCCATGCCGCTGCGACGATGGGGAATGAAGCGCCGGCGGCGCGTTTATCCGTTTCCACCTTCGCTGCTTTTGCTGCGTTCGGCGCCGTGCCATCTCGCAGATGCGCGCGCGCCTCGTCGCGCCGGCGACGTGCTTCGGCGAGACTTACCTCGGGAAAATGCCCGAAGGTCGCGCGCGATTCCTTGCCACCATGCCGATACTTCAAGCGCCAGATCCGCGAGCCGCTAGGCAACACTTCCAAGTACAGACCACCGCCATCGAAGTGCCTACCGACGCAGGCATTCCGCGCCGCAAGCACCGTGAGTTTACCTAAGTCCTTCATTGCGACCATGCCCCCAGAATTGGGCACAACCCTGTTGATGGGTTGGCATGCCCCCAATCATGCCCCCAAAGAAAGGCGGATTCAACTGGAAGCTGTCGGACGCCATGGCACAAAAAAACCGCCAGAGCCGGCGGTTTTATTGGTTTTTTTGGACTTTACCGGACTTCGTTGGACGATATTGGCATGCCGAAGGTGGGACTCGAACCCACACGCTTTTAAGGGCGGCGGATTTTGAGTCCGCTGCGTCTACCGATTCCGCCACTTCGGCGACGGGCGGCAGAGTATGCGGGAGCGCCGCAGAATTGCCAAGCGCCGCGCGGGAACGCCGCAGCGCGCCAGATGAATCTGCGTCAATCCGCTTGCGGGTTTTTCGACCGAAGTTGACGGCACATTTACATGCAGGTTCGCATGATGGCGGGACGGCGTGATGAGGCCATCGCGGCGCACCAACATCGACAAGGAGAGTCTTCATGCGATCCGTTTCAGTGGTTTTCACCGGCATCGTCGCGATGGGTTTTGCACTGGCTGCCCAGGCCCAGAACACGCCGACGGCCAATCCTCAGACGCAGCCCGCGACTTCGGCCGCCAACAAGCCGAACGGACAATTGGGCAACTCGGGAGGGGGCCTGAGCATGCACATGACGCCGCGCGAAGCGCGCATGGCATTCCGGAACATGGATATCAACCACGATGGCTTCCTCGACCGCTCGGAGTTCACGCGCAACGGCGACAGTGGCCAGCGCTTCGCCGGCTGCGACACCAACCACGACGGCAAGCTTTCCGAGGCCGAATACGTGGCGCGCTCGCAACGGCCGCCGACGCAGCCGCAACGGTAAAGCGCGATCTGGCCGCGCCGGTCAGTGATCCAGCGAAAGACTGCGCTCGTTGCGCAGATACCAGTCACCGCCGGCGGGTTCGAACACGCTGCAGTGGGTCATCTCGTCCTGGTAGACGTGCACGCTGACGGCGAGGTCGGTGCCGCTGGCGTTGCAGATGGTGTGGTGTTCGTGGGGCGGGATCAGGCTGCCGGCCGAACCCGCGCCGGCCTGGATCGCGCCCGCAGGCACGAAGTGGTAGCGCGTGTCGTCGTGTTCGCGCAATTCGTATTGCACGACTTCCAGCGCGCCCTGCCAGACCGCTTCGACGCACCACATGCCGGCGTGATCGTGGATCGGCGTGCCCTGGCCCGGGCTCCAGGTCATCGCGACCACGCAATAGCGGTGTTCGGGGCTGCGGTAAAGCTCCCGCCGCGCGTAGTGTGCGGCGCAGCCTTCGAACACGCAATCCGGCAGGCGGACGTCGCCCGAATGGATGGCGTCGCACAACGCGGAGCGCAGCGCGCGCATCGTGCTGACAGTGTCGCCGGCGACGACGGCGGCGTCGAAAGCGCGGATCAGTTTGTCGCGTCCGGGAAATTGCATGCCCATGGCATAAGCATATAACGGCGCCGCATGTACGTGGGCGAATCGCGCAGGCGCGGAGTCAGAGCGTCGCCATGAACGCGCCGATCGCGGCGCCGAAGCGGCCGGTGTCGACCAGGAAGGCATCGTGGCCTTGCGGGGAATCCAGGCCGACGAAGGTGGTTTCGGTGCCGGTGGCGCGCAGGTCCTCGGCCAGTTGCTGCTGCTGTTCCAGCGGGAACAGGATGTCGGTTTCGACGCCGATCACCAGCGCGCGCTCCAGTTTCATTTTCGCCAGCGCGTTGCGCACCGCGGTCGTGGGATCGGAGGTACCGCCGTATTCGGCGAGGTCGAACCAGTCGGATGCGCGCGAGAGGTACAGATAGCAGTTCGGATCGAACGAGCGCGTGAAGCGGCGCGCGTGCGCGTTGAGGTAGGACTCGATCTCGAATTCCGCGCCGAACGGATCGTCTTCGCGTTCCTCGGGATCGAGCCGGATGCGGCCGAAGCGCCCGCGCCATTCCAGTGCCGAGCGGTAGGTGATCACGCCCAGCTTGCGCGCGATGTTCATGCCTGTCTCGGGATAGCGCTCGTCGTCGTAGCGGCCCTCGTTCCAGTTCGGATCGAGCCGGATCGATTCGCGCTGCAGCGAACGGATCGCGATCGCGAATGGCTGCGCGCGCGGCGCGG
>JAZKBD010000021.1:38740-48414 GCA_040388785.1 Pseudomonadota bacterium | reverse complement strand
ATCGTGCTGCGGATCGGCCCACGCATAACCCGAGAGCAGCGCCTCCTTTCGCGCGCGAAATTTCGCGAGGTCGGTTTGCGGGTGCGATTGCAGGCGCGGCGCAGGCGGAATCTGCCCCGGGCGCGCGGCGATTTCGGCGTAATCGGGCATTACGGGGCCGGTGAGGATCGCGTGCAGACCCAGCACCACGCCGATCACGACCACGGCGAGGACGCCTGCACAGATCAGGATGATGCGGTAGTTGATTGCATCCGGCTCGTGGCCGAAGGGTTTTTTCATCTCAGCCATGCGAGCGCTCCATGTCGTCAGCGGTGGCCGCCGCCACCGCCGAGGCGCGTTGCGCTTGCCGCAACTGGCCGACGTACGCGCACCACCACAGGGCGCCGATTCCTAGTGGCGCGCACAGATCCGTCCAGCGCAGCGAGAAACCGGCGGCGCGAAAGCTCGGCACCGTCAGCCAGAAGGCGTCGGCTAAGTTCGCGATCAGCAGCATCACCGCGACGGCACGCAACCACGAGCGGCGCCGCTTGGCTGCACGCATCAGAAGCACGGCGAATGGCAAGGCGAAGTTGAAGGCGATCAGAAACCACGCAAGCCAACGCCATGAGGTCAGCGTGCGCGGGATGTACCACGCGTTCTCGTCGGGCAGGTCGGCGATCCAGATCGTGAGGTATTGCATGAAGGCGAGGTATGACCACGCCAGCACGAACATCAGCATGAGATTGCCGAGGTCGTGCAGCGCCTCCGGCGTGGCGAATTCGTTGGTTTCACCGGGCCATGTCACCGCCGCGATGGCGAACGCTGTTGCAACCAGCATCCAGCCGGTGCCGACCATCATCCCGAACACCGATGAATGCCAGTGCGGCGTCAGCGAGATCGTCCAATCGGTGGCGGCCAGCAGCGACGTGAGCGCGAACGCGATCAGGCCGGGTGCGGCAATGCGGCGCGCGATTACGCGATCGTCCATGTTGCGCGTGAAGGCGATCAGCCAGCCGATCCACACTGAGAAGTACACCACGGTGCGGACAATGAAAAACGTGTCGGCGAGATACCAGCCTTGCGCTTGCGCCTGCGCAGTCGGCGCGGCCGCGATCCACGGATACAGCACGCGCATCTCGACCAGAACCGGAATCGCCGCGGCGGCCATCAACGGCAGCAGCCGCGCCGCGGCCAGCAACGGTGCGCGGATGCACCATCCCCACGCGCCGCCGGTGAGCGAATGCGTCATCAGCAGTGCCAGACTGCCGACCGAGAGACCCGTGAAAAAGAAGAACGCAAACAGCCACGAAAGCATCGTCTGCTTTGGGTCGCCCCACCAGCCGAGCAGCGCGCACGCGACCAGTGCGGCGATGCCGATCAGCAGTGCGAACCATTGCGCGAACGTGCGGGGCAGCCATGCGTTCATTGCGAAGATCCTGCTTTCCCTTCTCCCTCCGGGAGAAGGTGGCGCGGAGCGCCGGATGAGGGTTCGGCATTGCCGGATGAATCCGCCCCGTCCCGAACCCTCACCCCTGCCCCTCTCCCGGGGGGAGAGGGGTTCATCACCCGCGAAACTGTCGCGCCAAGCTTCTGAAGATCCTGCGCACTCAAATCCGACCTCGGCGCATGCTGGCTCAACTGCAGCGCGCGGATGTAGGCGACGATCGCCCAGCGGTCGTGCGGCGAAATCCGATCGGCGTACGGATACATCACGCCGTAGCCGTCGGTGATCACCTGGTAGAAATGGCTGTCGGGCGCATTGCGCAGCGCGGACGTGTGGTAACTCGGCGGATGCGGGAAGCCGCGCTCGGCGATCATCCCGTCGCCGTCGCCCGCGCGGCTGTGGCAGGGCGCGCAATAGATGTCGAAGCGCTGTTGTCCGCGCGCCAGCAGTTGCGGCGTGACCGGCAGCGGATTCGAATAACCGGGCGTCGCAGCAGCGCCGGCCTGCGCGAGCAGCTTGCCGTTTGCGTCCACGCCGGAGACGGGACCGGCGGGCGGCACCAGCTTGACGCGATCCAGGCGTCCGCTCGACACACCCGCGAGCGCGCCGGCGGAATACGGTTGCGTGCCGGCCACCTGCGGGCGCGACGAATTCCCGTCTGGCCAGAGCGGGCTCGATGTCAGCGGCTTGTACTTCGGCTGGTCGTACATTTCGTGCATGCCGCGTTCGCAGCCGGCGAGTGACGTGACAGCCAAAATGATCAGCAGTAATTCCAGCGACCATCGCGCGCGCTTTCGTCCCCTCTTCCGCTTGCGGGAGAGGCGGCGCAAAGCACCGAGCGCGTAGCGCTGGGTGAGGGGGAGACTTGCGAACGCATCGCGAGCGTCTCCCCCATCCGCCCTCCGGGCACCTTCCCCCGCAAGCGGGGGAAGGGAAAGGCTTTACAGGAGCATACGACCGCTCATTCGTCCACCACCTCCGTCACCGAAAGCGGCGACAGGCTTTCCAGGAAGGCTTGCGTGCGGATGGCGTCGAAGTTCGGATCGTTGCCGCGCACCAGCAGGAAGAAGTGATCGCTGGTCGCGCGTTCGAATTCGTGGCTCGCGAACAAGGGATGGTGCACACGCGGCAGCCGCGCGCCATACAACACGGCCAGCACGCCCAGCAACACCGCCCACAGGATCGTCATCTCCACCGCGGGCGGAATGAATGCCGGCCACGAGAACGTCGGCCGACCGCCCACGTTGATCGGATAGTTCACCGCCGCCGACCACCATTCCAGCCAATAGGTGAACGCGCCGCCGCCGATCGCGCCGACCAGCATCCAGAACGGTACCCAGTGGTGGCGCACGCCCAGCGCCTTGTCCAGGCCCTCGACCGGATAGGGCGAATACGCTTCGATGCACGCCGCGTAGTAACCCTCTTTGCGCGCGCGCCGCACCGCCGTGAGCAGGTGCTCCGCTTCCGCGAATTCGGCCAGAAGTCCGTGCAGCGGCGCGCTCATGACCGCGCCTCCCTGCGCCGCGTCGATGCCGCCAGCTTGCGCAACTCGAACATCGACAGCATCGGCAGCAGTCGCGTGAACAGCAGGAACATGAAGAAGAACAGCCCGATCGAACCGACCAGGAACAGGAGGTCCCACACCGTTGGCCAGAACATCCCCCACGCCGACGGCAGGAAGTCTTCGTACAGGCTGGTGACGATCAGCATGAAGCGTTCCAGCCACATCCCGACCAGCACGCCCAGCGCGACCATGAACACCGCGCCGGCGCTGCGCCGCACGCGCGGAAACCACAGCAACTGAATCGACAGCACGTTGAACAACACCGTGCCCCAGAACACCCACGCATACGGGCCGACCACGCGATGCATCGTCATCGCCATGTCGTACTTGTCCATCGACCAGAACGCGGTAAAGATTTCCGAGAAGTAGCTGTAGTCGACGAACAGCCCCGCGGCCAGCATCATCTTGGCCATGTTCACGATGTGGCGTTCGGTCAGGTACGCCTCGAAGCCGAACCACTTGCGCAGCGGGATGCCCAGCACCAGCACCATCGCGAAGCCCGAGAAGAGCGCGCCAGCGACGAAGAACGGCGGAAAGATCGTTTCGTGCCAGCCCGGCACCAGGCCTTCCGAAAAATCCAGCGCCACCATGCTGTGCACGGAAAACACCAGCGTCACCGCGAGCCCGGCGGTGATCAGGTTGAATTGCTCGAAGCGCATCCAGTGCCGCGCCTCGCCACGCCAGCCCAGCGAGAGCAAGCCATAGAAGCGCGCCTGCGCACGCGTCGGCGCGCGATCGCGCAGCGTCGCGAGGTCGGGCAGCATGCCGACGTACCAGTAGATGATCGACACGATCAGGTAGGCGAGGATCGCCCAGAAATCCCACTCCAGCGAACTGCGCCACTGCGGCCACACGTTCATGATGTCGGGGTAGGGGAATAGCCAGTAGAAGAACCACGGCCGTCCCAGGTGCAGGATCGGAAAGATGCCCGACACCGACACCGCGAACACCGTCATCGCTTCGGCGAAGCGGTTGATCGAATTGCGCCAACCCTGCCGCGTCAGGTACATCGCGGCGGAGATGAAGGTGCCGCCCATGCCGATCGCGATCCACCACACGTAGTTCGCGATGAAGAAACTCCACGCGACCGGGATGTTCAGCCCGAAAATGCCGAGGCCGGCGTACAGCAGCCAGCAGGTGCCGACGAACAGCACGCCGCACAGGAGAAGCGACAGGCCGAAGCCCGCGATCCACAGCCAACCGGTCGGACGGCGCAGCGTCGCGTCGCCGATCTTCGCGCTGATCGATGCGTTCGTTTCCTCCGGTGCGATCACCGGCGGCAGCGTGTCGCGTGGCAGCACGGCGCTCATGGCGATCCTTCTCCTTCCCCCCCAACCGCTTTTTGGTTGGGGGAGAGGGCTGGGGTGAGGGGGAAGGCACGCACACAGACGAGCTGTTTCGAGCTTGCAAAAAGATACGCGACGCCGCGAGACCTGATGCTTCGCGTGTCTGCAAGCACCGCCCCCTCACTCAACCCTCTCCCCCAAACAATGAAACTGTTTGGGGGAGAGGGCTTTTTCGTCATGTGGCGAGTCGCGGCGCTCATGATTCGCCATCCCCCAGCGCCGGATTCGGATTCCGGATGCGCGCAAGGTACGTCGTGCGCGGGCGCGTGCCGAGTTCATTGAGCATCGCGTAATTGCGCGGCGAAGCCTTGGCCTTCGATACGCCGGAATCCTTGTCGGAAATGTCACCGAAGCGGATCGCCTGCGTCGGGCACGCCGCCTGGCAGGCGGTGACGATTTCGCCGTCGTGGATGCGGCGATCCTGCTTGTCGGCCTCGATGTGCGCGGTTTCGATGCGCTGGATACAGTACGTGCACTTTTCCATCACGCCGCGCCTGCGCACCGTCACTTCCGGATTGCGCATCGCCATGTACTGCGGCGTCTGCTTGTCCGCGTATTGCATGAAGTTGAAGCGCCGCACCTTGTACGGGCAGTTGTTGGAGCAGAAGCGCGTACCGACGCAGCGGTTGTACACCTGCACGTTCAGGCCCTCGGCGTCGTGCACGGTCGCGTCGACCGGACACACCACTTCGCAGGGCGCGTGCTCGCACATCATGCACGGCACCGGTTGACTGTAACTTTTCGGGTTCGCGGCCTCGCCGTCGTAATAGCGGTCGACGCGAATCCAGTGCATCTCACGCCCGCGCCGCACCTGCGCCTTGCCCACGATCGGGATGTTGTTCTCGGCCTGGCAGGCGATCGTGCAGCCGATGCAGGCGTTGAGGTCGATGCTCATGCCCCACGCGTAGTCCGCTTTCGGATAATCGGGATACAGGCTCGGCGGCCTCGCGCCGTAGCGGTCGTGCGCGGTCGCGAATTTCGGATCGGACTTGAATTCGGCCAGCGTGCCCACGCGCAATGGATCACGGCCCTCCATCGCGAAGTGGTGTTGCGTCTGCGCGATCTCGTAGCGTTCGCCGGTCGGGATGATTTCAAGATCGGTGCTGGCCCACGGCGAATCCTTCGAGCGCAACGCGTAGGCGTCGAAACCTTGTTCTTCCGCGACACGGCCAGCGTTTCTGCGGCCATAGCCGAAGTGGATCGTGATACTGCGTTCGGCCTGGCCCGGCATGATCCACACCGGACCGAGCACCGAACGCCCGCCGCTGCGCAGTTCCACGCCGTCGAAGTTGCCGAGGCCATTTCGTTTCGCCAGCGCGGGCGACACCAGCACCACGTTGTCCCAGGTGAGTTGCGTCAGCGGCTTGGGCAATTCCTGCAGCCAGCCGTTGTTGGACCATTCGCCGTAGCCGATGGTGGGGTCGGGGCGGAACAGCAGTTCCAGATGTTCGTCATTCCCGCGCTGGCGGACATCGAGTGACTCTGCATTCGGTGCTTTCGGGAAGACACTGGATATACCGGCTACATCCTGTAGCCGGCCCTGCGGGCCGCCTACGGCGTTCGGCTCCGGCATCCTGCCTTCGCCGTCCCGCTTGCGCGGGAATGACGACAAATTGATTGGCGTGCTCGCGTGGCTAGCCGCACTGATTTTGGATATCGACGCATTTGCAACGACGCCCGCTTGCAACGCCTCGTTCCACGCCTTGTCATCCGCGAGTTGCGAGCGCCATTGCCGTCGCACCAGCGTGTGCCCATCGACCGGATCGCCCAGCAGCAGCGCCATCGTTTCGATCGCGGAGTGGCCGTCGTAGAGCGGCGCGATCAGCGGCTGCGCGAGGCTGGCCGTGCCGTCGAATGCACGCGCATCGCCCCAGGTTTCCAGTTCGTGTGCCTGCGGTGCGTGCCAGGCGGCGAGCGTGCCGGTTTCGTCACGATAAAGACCAAGGTGCAGCGCGTGCGGAACCCGTTGCATCGCGCGTGCGAAATCCAGGTCGGCCGCCGCGTCGTAGGCGGGATTGACGCCGAGCATCAGCAACGTGTCGACCTTGTCCACGTGCATGTCGTCCGCGAGCGCCGCCAGCGAGCCGTCGCCATGGGTCGGCATCGCAAGCATTGATTCGGCGTATTCGACGGTGCGTCCGAGATTGCTCAGCGCGGTGTTCAGCGTGCGCGCGAGCGCATGCACGCTCCCGGTTTGCGTGTCGCCCGCCACGACGATCGAGGCGCCGCGGTTGGCGTCGAGGTCCGTCGCGATCGCCTCGATCCAGCGTACGTGCGCTGGATTCGTAGCCTTGGCGCCGCCGCCTCCCAGCCGCGCCGCGAGCTGCCTCGCGAACGCTTCGATGTCGCGCGACGCCAGTGGAAGGCGATGATCGGCCATGCTGCCGGTGACGCTGGGCGTCGGTTCGACAACGTACAGCCGCGACATCGCGCCAGCTTCCGGATCGCGTGCCGCGACGAAATCGCGCGCGTAGCGCACGCCGGCGGCGGCATCGCGAAGGAAATCGGCGTCCAGCGAGACGATCACTTTCGCGCGATCGAAGTGGCAGCGCGCGACTTCGCCTCGAGTCGCCAGGCCGGAAGGATCGTCGACATGCCAGCGTGCCTGCGGATATTTCTTCTCGAACGCGGCGAGTTGCGCCGCCAGCGTGGGCGAAGTGGTGGGACCGACCAGCACGCGCAGGCCTTCGCCGCCGTTGCCGTCGAAGTGCGCGATGCGCCCGGCGAGCATCGCGGCGAAATCGTCCCACGTCGCGACACTGTTGCCGTGCATCACCGATTGCGAACGGTCGGGATCCCACAGTTGCAGGATCGCCGCCTGCGCGAAGATGTCGGTGCTGCCGAGGCTGGCCGGGTGTTGCGGGTTGCCTTCGACCTTGGTCGGGCGGCCCATGTCGTCGCGCACCAGCACGCCATGCGCGTAGCCCTGGCGCGTCAACATGGTCGCGAAATAGCGTGGCAATCCGTCGACCTGGCCAACGGGCTTGTGCACGTACGGCACGATCTGGGTTCGCGGCGGATGGCTGCAGCCTGCAAGTCCGGCAAGTGCGAGCGACGCGGCCAACAATTTCAAAAAATCGCGACGGTCCAGCGACGCCACTTCCGTGAGCCCCGGATGTTCAGAGCGAAGCCACGCACGGAAACCGTCCGAATCCGCCAGTTCTTCCAGCGCGCGCCAGAAGCGCGGTCCGCGCTGGTCCGCGAGTTTCGCGCGGATCGCCGCGGGATCGACGCGGTCGGCGATGAAAGCCCTCCCCTTCAAGGGGAGGGTTGGGTGGAGATGGGTTGTCGCGGGCGCGTTCGGCGCAGTCGTTGCCGATTCAACCCATCCCCCTCCCGGCCTCCCCCTTGAAGGGGGAGGAGAAGAGCTGGTTGCGTCGTTGCATCGTCCATCGTCGGAAAGAGGACGGTCCAGCGAGTTCTTCTCTGGTGGTGTCATCGGTGACATGTCGAGCAATCCGTGAGCCGGCGCGTATCGATGTGGTACTTGCGCATCAGCATCGCGCCCAGCGCCAACTGGTCCTTGGCGCGCCAGTGCAGGTTGAACACCTCGTCGCGCGGGCGCAGGTGTTTCGCCGGATCGCGATGACACGCCAGACACCACTGCATCGTCAGGTGTTCGTTGCGCGCCATCAGCGGCATCTCGTCGACCGGGCCGTGGCAACTCGCGCAGCCGATGCCCTTGGCGATGTGGATGCCGTGGTTGAAGTAAACGAAGTCGGGCAGCTTGTAGACGCGCTGCCAGTGCAGTGGCACGCCGCTGTCGAAGGCGGTGAGCAGCGGCGCCAGCATTTTCTGGTGCGTGTACAACTGCGAATGGCAGGTCATGCAGGTCGACAGCGGCGGGATGCCCGCGAACGCCGACTGCTCGACCGATTGATGGCAGTAACGGCAATCGATGCCGTCGTCGCCGACGTGGTGCTTGTGGCTGAAGGGCACGACCTGCTCGACCGGGTCGTGCACGCCGACGGGGTTGGCCATCGCCCAGCGCCACAGGAATACCCACGACACGAAGCTGATCGCCACCGCCAGCAGGCACAACTGGAACCAGAACGTGAAACGCTTGGAAAAGAGCTGCGCCACGCGCCTCCCGCTTGGTTGGAATGACCAGCGTCGAACGCGATCGATCAACGCGCCTGTGCCGGGGTGCGCCGCATGCAGCACTGCACCCGCGCGCATCGCCGTTTAGTCTCTGACGCGCAATGTCGACGTGCCGTGAGAGGCGGGCGAAAAGATTTCCCGCGACGGTTGACACCGCTTTCACCGAACCCCTCGCAGAATCGCCGACGTCTCCACGGACGATGGCGCATGGAACAGCGCGAAAACATCGGGCTCGATCGGGCTCGCGGAACGGAACGGTGTGATTCCCCGTCCCGCAGGACGTTCCTGCTCGGCGGCGCCATCTTCATTTCATCCAGCCTGCTGCTCGGCGGTTGCGGCGGCGGTGATTCGACGCGCGGGCCGGCCGCGCCGCGGTTCCTGGAATCCGACGAACGCAATTTCATACGCGCCGCGATCGATCGCCTGATTCCGAAGGATGGATTGGGACCGGGTGCCGTCGACGCAGGCGTCGACGTGTTCATCGATGCACAGTTGGCGGGGCCGTTCGGGCAGGCCACCGGCATCTACATGCAGCCGCCTTTCCACCTCGGCGACACGGAACAGGGCTATCAATTGCCGTTCACGCCCGCACAGGTGTATCGGCTCGGCATCCAGCGCGTCGACGAGCATTGCAGGAAGACGCTGGGCAACGCCTTCGCGCAACTCAAGCCCGATCAGCAGGACAAGATCCTGCACGAGCTGGAGGACGGCAAGATCGATCTCGGCGAAATTCCGTCGGCCAATTTTTTCGGGCTGCTGTGGCAGAACACCAGGGAAGGCTTCCTGGCCGATCCGATTTACGGCGGCAACCGCGACTTCGCCGGCTGGAAACTGATCGGCTACAACGGCCCGCGCTACAACTACCTCGATGACGTGGACAAGTTCGGCCAGCCCTACGACAAACCCTACGTCAGCCTCGGCGGCCGCAATCCGGTGATGTGTCACTTCAGCGATTCGCCGACCGGCCGCTTCCGCGGGCCGGGCTGCGAGTACGCGCAGATGCCGGCCAAAGTGCACTACGACGCGCTCACCACCACGACCGGAAAAGTCTGGCCCGCGGGAAATCTCTGATGGCGAAGAAACTGCCGGAGGTGGACGTGGTGCTGGTCGGCTTCGGCTGGACCGCTTCCGTGATCGCGCAGGAACTCACCGACGCCGGCGCCAGCGTGCTCGCGCTGGAGCGCGGCGGCTGGCGCGACACCGTGCCGGATTTTTCCGTCACCCACATCCAGGACGAATT
>JAZKBD010000021.1:17472-38730 GCA_040388785.1 Pseudomonadota bacterium | reverse complement strand
CTTCGAGGAGACCCAGCGCAGCACGCTCTCGTTCCGCAACCGGCCCGACCAGCTCGCGTTGCCGATGCGCGAACTCGGATCGTTCCTGCCGGCCGCGGGCGTGGGCGGCGCGGGCGTGCACTGGAACGGCCAGAACTGGCGCTTCCTGCCCACCGATTTCCTGTTGCGCAGCCACAACGAACAGCGCTATGGCAAGAAGGCGATCCCCGCCGACATGACCATCCAGGACTGGGGCATCACCTACGAACAACTGGAACCGTATTACGACAAGTGGGAATACCTGTGCGGCATCTCGGGCAAGGCCGGCAACATCGGCGGCAAGATCCAGCCCGGCGGCAATCCGTTCGAGGGTCCGCGCCAGCGTGAATATCCGCTGCCACCGCTGAAGCGCAGCGCGGCGACGGTGTTGTTCGACAAGGCTGCGCGCGAGGTCGGCCTGCATCCGTTTCCCGCGCCCGCGGCGAACACCTCGAAACCGTACCTCAATCCGCTGGGCGTGCAGATGGGCCAGTGCACGTTCTGCGGCTATTGCGAGTGGTTCGGCTGCGCGAATTATTCCAAGGCCAGCCCGCAGTCGACGATCCTGCCGGTGCTGCTGAAGAAGGATAATTTCAGGTTCCGCACGCATTGCAGCGTGGTGCGCGTGCTCACCGATTCGGCGGGCAAGCGCGCGACCGGCGTGGTGTACGTCGATCCGGGCGGCAAGGAATACATCCAGCCCGCGCAGATGGTGGTGCTGTGCGCGTTCGCGCATCACAACGTGCACCTGCTGCTGGTGTCGAAGATCGGCACGCCTTACGACCCGCAGTCGCAGACCGGCGTGGTCGGGCGCAACTACGCGTACCAGGTGTCGAGTTCGGTCAACGTCACCTGCAAGGAACGCCTCAACCCGTTCATGGGCGCGGGCGCGCTGGGACAAGTCGTCGACGATTTCAACGGCGACAACTTCGACCACACCGGCAAGGGCTTCATCGGCGGCGGTTACATCGCGCTGTGGAATACCGGCGGCCGGCCGATCCTGCAGGAGTACCTGCCCAAGGGCACGCCCAAATGGGGCGCGGGCTGGAAGAAGGCGCTGCACGAGGATTACCTCTACTCCACGCACATGCAGTGCCACGGCGGGATGATGAGTTACCGCAACAATTATCTCGACCTCGATCCGACCTGGACCGATGACTACGGCAACCCGCTGCTGCGCCTGACCTTCGACTTCTACGACAACGAACACGCGATGTCGAAGTTCCTCACCGATCGCGCCACCCAGATCGCCAAAGCCATTCCGAACCGCGGCATCAATCCGAAGCCGCGCAAGGGGCATTACTCGATCATTCCGTACCAGACTACCCACAACACCGGCGGCGCGGCGATGGGCAACGATCCGCGCATCAGCTTCGTCAATCCGTTCCTGCAGTCGTGGGACGTGCCGAATTTGTGGGTGATGGGTTCCACGGTGTTTCCGCAGAATCCGGGTTACAACCCGACCGGTACCGTCGGTGCGCTGGCGTTCTGGGCGGCCGACGCGATGAAGCGCTACATCAAGAACCCGCAGCCGCTGGTGCAGCCGTGAACGCGAAGCTGCTCATTGCGGGCGTGCTGGTGCTGGCATCGGCCGGCGCGGCGTTCGCGGCCGTGCAGGTGTACGCGCCGACGCGCAGCGACCAGACCTGGTCGAACATACGCGACGGCCGCTATCTGGCGCGCGCGGGCGATTGCGAGGCCTGCCACACCGCGGAAGGCGGCAAACCGTACGCGGGCGGACGTCCGGTGCCGACGCCGTTCGGGATCATCTATTCGACCAACATCACGCCCGATCCCGACACCGGCATCGGCGCGTGGAGCGAGGACGAGTTCTATCGCGCGATGCACGAAGGCATCGACAAGCAGGGCGAACGGTTGTACCCCGCGTTTCCGTATCCGTGGTTCACGCACATGACGCGCGGCGACGTTGACGCGATCAAGGCCTATCTCGACACCATCAAGCCGGTGCGCCAGGTCAACCGCGCGCCCGAACTCGGCTGGCCTTTCAGCATGCGCAGCGTGCTTGCGGTGTGGGACAAGCTGTACCTCGACGCGAAACAGTTCCAGCCCGATCCCGCGCGTTCGGCGGAATGGAACCGCGGCGCATACCTCGTCGAAGGCCCCGGCCACTGCGCCGCCTGCCACACGTCCAAGAACATGCTGGGCGGCCCCACCGGCGGCAAGATGCAGGGCGGCATGGCAGAGCACGTGTTCGCGCCGAACCTCGGCGCGGGCGAGCGCGATGGCCTGAGCAGCTGGACGCGGCAGGACATCGTCGAGTACCTCGCCACCGGATCGAACCGTTACGCGACCGCGGCGGGCCCGATGGCGGAAGTCGTGCAGGCATCCACGCAATACCTGAAGCAGCGCGACCTCGAAGCGATGGCGACCTACCTGAAGTCGCTCGAAGGTCCGAAGCCCGGGACGCCCAACGCGCCCGACAAGGACGTGATGCACGCAGGCGCGGCGCTGTACGTCGACAACTGCGCCGGCTGCCACAGGAACGACGGCGCCGGCCTGCGGAATGCGTTTCCGCCGCTGCGCGCGAGTTCCGCGGTGCAGGCGGCCCAGCCGGAACTGCTGATCGCCGTGATCCTGGAAGGCGCGCGTTCGCCGGCCACGGAATCCAAGCCCAGCGGGCTCATGATGCCCGCCTTCGGCAACAAGCTGGACGATGCCGAAGTCGCCGCGCTCACCACGTACATCCGCAACGCGTGGGGCAATCGCGGCGGCGACGTTTCCAGGAGTGCCGTCGCCAAATTGCGCAACACGCTGGCCAGCGCGCCGCAGTAACCAACGGAAAAGTTCAATGGCCAAGAGTGCAGATCATACAAAACGCCGTCATTCCGGACGCCGCGCAGCGGCGATCCGGAATCCATTTTGATCTTGCTTCGCAACCGGAGGGCAAAAAGTCAAAATGGATTCCGGGTTCCGTCGCGATCAAACCGCGATGGCCCCGGAATGACGAGACTGATGAATTACGGATGATGCGCGTAACAGTCGGCGCCATCCATTCACGACGCCGCTCACGGAGGAGCCGCGCATGAAACGCACATGGACTTGCCTCGCACTGCTGGCGTGTTCGGCCGCGGCCTGTGCGGCGCAAACACCCAATCTCTTCGGCGTGCCCACCGAATACGACGCACCGTCCGGCTTTAAGTTCGGCATCGAGGGCACGTATCAATACGACTTCAATGATTTCCCCAATAGCCCGGTCGATCCCGCGACGGGCGCGCCGCTGTTCGACGAGGCGCACACCTGGTATCGCAAGGAGTTCGACCTCTATGCGAAGTGGCCGAACGGCTTCGAGATCGACGCCGGTTACGACTGGGACCGGAGCTGGACGGACAATTACCTCAAGTACAGCTCGAAAAAATTCGGTGACTTCCGCGTCGGACAGTTGCGCGCGCAAGTCGGCTGGGAACCGATGGAAGGCGCGCCGACCTGGACGTTCCTGACGCCGGGCCTGGCCGACCAGGCGATCTTCGAGGATCGCCGCATCGGCGCCGACTGGAGCTACGGCGGCGTCAAGCACTGGCTGTTCCAGGCGCAGTATTTCTGGGGTTCCAATCTCGACGGCAAATATCCGGGGCACACGTACACCGGGCGCGTGGTGTTCAACCCCGTCAAGTCGAAGAAGGAAGTCGTGCACATCGGATTGGCCGCGTCGCGCGAATACCCGAGCGACCACGAAGGGCATTTCTACACGTCACCGGAGGCCAGCCTCACCAAGACGTATCTGGTCGACACGCACGCGCTGCCGTTCACCCGTTCGATCGACCGCGCGGGCCTGGAACTCGGCTTCATGGGCGGGCCGTTCTATGCGCAGGGCGAATACCTGACGATCGCCGCACACCGCGAGGAGGGCCTGCCGGAATTCCGCGGCCACGGTTATTACCTGTTCGGCGCATGGATGCTCACCGGCGACACGCCGCGCACCTACAAGGACGGTGAATTCGACCTGCCCAAGCCGACGCACAAATACGGCGCGCTCGAACTTGCGGCGCGCTACAGCGAACTCGACCTGAGCGACGGCATCGTGCAGGGCGGCCGCGAACACGACTGGACGGTCGGCCTCAACTGGTACTTCAAGAACCTGAAGGTCATGGCCGATTACGTGTGGGCGCACGCCAACCGCAGCCCGGTCAATTTCTACGTGGCACCGGTCGATCCGCGCGTGTTCGAAATCCGCGCACAAATTTCATTCGGGCCTTGAAGGAGCAGCACGTCATGGACATACGACATCCGGAATCACCGCCGGCACGGCGCTGGCATTGGGGACCGCTCACGATCGGCATCGTGCTGCTGATCCTCGGCCTGTTCTTCATCATCGGCGGGGTGTACCTGCTCACGCTCGGCGGCACGCCGTATTACCTGCTGGTCGGCATCGGCCTCGTGCTCTCCGGACTCGGCCTGATCTTCGCGCGCGGCTGGTCGCTGTGGCTGTATTTCATCGTGCTGCTGGGTAC
Source organism: Pseudomonadota bacterium (assembly GCA_040388785.1). Taxonomy (GTDB): domain Bacteria; phylum Pseudomonadota; class Gammaproteobacteria; order Xanthomonadales; family Rhodanobacteraceae; genus 66-474. The sequence goes on along the minus strand of JAZKBD010000021.1, from coordinate 34,243 downwards.
GTTGATCTGGGCGGTCGTGGAAGTCGGTTTCGAACGCTTCGCGCTGGCGCCGCGGTTGTGGCTGCCGATCGCCGTTGGTATCTACCTGTTGATGCCGTGGGTGGCGCACCGCCTCGACGAGCACTGGGGCGCGTGGGCGCTCGGTGCGGTGGTGATCGCGGGCATCGTGGTGTGTACGGTGCCGTGGTTCGTGCCGCGCGACATCCATGGGGTTGCCGTCGCGCGCGACTTTCCTGCTGCGCCGACGCCGCTGGTGGGGAAGGGTGACTGGATCTATTACGGGCGCACCGCGCGTGGCGACCGCTTTTCGCCGCTCGACCAGATCAACACGAACAATGTTTCCGACCTGAAACTCGCGTGGCATGCGAAGACCGGCGACATGCCGAAGCCGGGCGAGAACGAGGGGGGCGGTGGCAGCGGCAAGGAATTCAATTTCGAGGCCACGCCGATCGCGGTGAACGGCACGCTGTATCTCTGTACCGGCCATCACTGGGTCGAGGCATTCGACGGCGCTACCGGCAAGATGAAATGGAAGTTCGATCCGCAAGACAACGAGAAGGAGGATCGCTACCACTCCTGCCGCGGGGTCGCGTATTACGCGGCGCCGCCCGGCACCAACACCCCGTGCCCGCAGCGGATCATCGCGCCCACCGGCGATGCGCGGATGTTCGCGCTGAACGCGGACACCGGAAAGCTGTGCCCGGATTTCGGCGAGGGCGGTTACATCTCGCTGACGCAGTATCTCGGCAACGTGGCGCCGGGTTTCGAGTTCATCACTTCGCAACCGCTGGTGATCGGTGATCGCCTGATCACGGGTGGATGGATCCGCGACAACATGGCGGAGAACGAGCCGTCCGGCGCGGTGCGCGCGTTCGATCCGGTCAGCGGGAAACTGATCTGGGCCTGGGACCTCGGCCGGCCGGCGGGGCATCAAGTGGTGCACGCGTCCGATCTTCCGCCCGGCACGCAACTGACGCGCGGCACGCCCAACGCGTGGGGCACCTACACCGCCGATCCGAAACTCGGGCTGGTGTATCTGCCGCTGGGCAATGCCACGCCGGATTACTATGGTGGACACCGGCGTTCGTTCGACGATGAATACAACAGTTCCGTCGTTGCGCTCGACTACGAAACCGGCGCGCCGCGCTGGCACTTCCAGACCGTGCACCACGACCTGTGGGATTTCGACGTGCCGATCGGTCCGTCGCTGGTGAACCTGCCGGGCCCGAACGGCGCCACGATTCCGGCGCTGGTGCAGACCACCAAGCGTGGACAATTGTTCATGCTGAATCGCGAAACCGGACAGCCGATCGCGAAGGTGGTCGAAGAAAAGGTGCCGACCGACGTGCTGCCGGGCGATCGCATCTCGCCGACGCAGCCGTATTCGGTCGGCATGCCGTCATTGAAGCCGCCGGTCCTGAAGGAATCGCAACTGTGGGGCGGCACGCCGATCGACCAGATGATGTGCCACATCCAGTTCAAGCAGGCGCATTACGAGGGCCACTTCACGCCGCCGCAGGCGAAGAAGACGCTGGTGTACCCCGCGTATGACGGCGTGATCGACTGGATGGGCGCGTCGATCGATCCGCGCAACCTGCTGCTGGTCGCCAACACCAATGACATCCCGTTCATGGTGACGCTGATTCCGCGCGAGAAGGCCGAGAAGAAGGGCTGGGTGAAACCCTGGACCGATCACAGCAAGCCGCCGCCGAAAACCAAGGGCGGGCTCGCAACGATGTACGGCACGCCGTATGTCGGCAGCGTGCAGCCATGGATGAATCCATGGTGGGTGCCGTGCAATCCGCCGCCGTGGGGCGAGCTGGTCGCGATCGATCTCGTCACGCGCAAGATCGTGTGGGAGCGTCCGCTCGGCACCACGCGCGACAACGGTCCGTGGCACATCCCGTTCAACCTGCCGATGCAGACCGGCGTCTTCAACATCGGCGGCAACACGATCACCGCGGGCGGCCTGATCTTCATCGGCGCGACCGCGGACGACTTCATCCGTGCCTTTGACGAGCGTACCGGCAAGTTGCTGTGGCAGGCGAGGTTGCCCGCGGGCGGGCAGGCCACGCCGATGACCTACCTCGCCAACGGCAAGCAGTACGTCGCGATCGCCGCGGGCGGCCACGGTGGGCTCGGCACCAAACCGGGCGACGATCTGATGGTGTATGCGTTGCCGCAGAACGCGGCGGGAGCGCATTGATCATCGTCGTTAAGGACAGTTGCCAAACGGCTTTCGTCATTCCGGGGCCGCCGCGGCTCCATCGCGGCGGAACCCGGAATCCAGTGTCTTTGCTCTTCCAATAACGCCTTGAGAAAAGGCACTGGATTCCGGATTCCATTGCCGATGAAGCCGGCAATGGCTCCGGAATGACGGGAAGGTGGGAGCGCCTTCGCGGGAATGGCATTGGGTAGGAGGTACGGAAATGTTCGCAATCATCACGGGATACTTTCTGGCCATCTTCGGCGCGCTGTTGATGGCGAGTGGAATCTGGCTGGCGCTGTTGGGCGGAACGCTGGCCTACATCGGCCTCGGCGCGGGCTGGCTGATCAGTGGCGTGCTGCTGATCCTGCGCCGCCGCGCCGCGCTCGGCGTGTACGCGCTGCTGCTGATCCTCACCCTGATCTGGGCATGGTTCGAAGTGGGCCTGGATCGCTGGGCGCTGCTGCCGCGCTACGCGCTCTTCAGCCTGTTCGGCCTGTGGCTGCTGATGCCGTGGATCGACGGGACGTTGCAACCGGAAGCGCACACGCTGCGCAGCCGCGGCTGGTTCGGCGCGCGCGGCGCGCTGGCGGTGACGGTCTGCCTCGCGCTGGTGCTGGGGCTCGTTTCGCTGGGCCACGATCCGTTCGGGATCGGCGGCTCGTTGCCGAATGCGATGGCGGCCGCCACGCCGACCGCTTCCGCGGCGCCCGGCGCGAACTGGACGGCGTACGGCGGCAATGGTTACGGCGAGCGCTATTCGTCGCTGAAGCAGATCACCACCGGCAACGTGCACGCCCTGAAGTTGGCCTGGACGTACCACACCGGCGAAAAGAAGACCGGGCCGAACGACCCCGAGGAAAGCACGTCGGAAGACACGCCGCTCGAAATCGGCGACACCTTGTACGTGTGCACCACGCACGACCACATCGTCGCGCTGGACGCCGCGACCGGAAAGCAACTCTGGAATTATGATCCGCACGTCCAGTACAGCCATAACAACCAGCACCTGACCTGCCGCGGCCTGGGTTACCACTCGGCGACGGTTCCCGCGCCGGTCGCTGCAAGTTCCGCGGCGCCCGCGCCTGCAGCAAGCGCGGGAAGTGCGGCTGCACCGGTGAGCACCGCTTGCGCGCAGCGCCTGGTGCTCGCCACCATCGACGCGCGCCTGATCGAAGTCGATGCGAAGACGGGCAAACCCTGCGCCGGCTTCGGCACCGATGGCCAGGTCAATCTTGCCGTGCACATGGGCAGGATCCTGCCCGGCTATTACATGGAAACCTCGCCGCCGGTGGTGACGCGCAGGCTGATCGTGGTGGGCGCGTCGATCAACGACAACAATTCGGTGCACAATCCTTCCGGCGTGATCCGCGCGTTCGACGTCGAGACAGGCAAGCTGGCCTGGAACTGGGACATGGGCAAGCCGGTGCCCAATGCGCCGCTGAAGCCGGGTGAGAATTACACGCCCAACACGCCGCCCGGCTGGGCGCCGCTTTCGGTCGATGAAAAACTTGGCATGGTGTACGTGCCGCTGGGCAACCAGTCGCCCGACGAGCTGGACATCGATCGCAGTCCCGCGGTGGAGAAATATTCGAGTTCAGTGGTGGCGTTGAGTCTCGCCGACGGCCATGAGATCTGGTCGTTCCAGGGCGTGCACCACGACATGTGGGATCGCGACATGCCCGCGCAACCGACGCTGGTCGATCTCACGATCGATGGCGCGGACGTGCCCGCGCTGGTGCAGCCGACCAAGCAGGGCGACGTGTACGTGCTGGATCGGCGCACCGGAAAACCCATCCTGCCGGTCACGCAGATTTCCGTACCGACCAGGACAGACGTGCACGACATCCGCGTGTCCGCGGTGCAACCGAAGTCATCGTTGAGCTTCACGCCGCGGCCGCTGACCGGCGCCGACATGTGGGGCGCGTCGCCGTTCGACCAGTTGTGGTGTCGCATCAAGTTCAAGTCCGCGATCTACGAAGGACCGTACACGCCGAACTCGACGCACCCCACCATCGTGTATCCCTCGATCCTGGGCGCGTTCGACTGGGGCGGCATCGCGGTCGATCCGCTGCGGCAGGTGATGATCGGCACGCCGGTGCATTTCGCGTACCTGTTCCAGTTGATGCCACGGCCCGGCCCGCACGCGAATGTGGTGACGAAAGGCAAGAAGGAACACTTCAACGAGAACTACGGCGCGCCCTACGCGATCGCGATGCAGCCGTTCCTGTCGCCATTCGGCACGCCTTGCCAGCAACCGCCGTGGGGCGGCATCGCCGGCGTCGACCTGCGCGACGGCAAGATCGTGTGGCAGCATCGCAACGGCACCACACGCGACCGCGGCACGATCCCGATTCCGTTCGAGATGGGCGTCCCCGGCTTCGGCGGACCGCTGATCACCGCGGGCGGCGTGGTGTTCTACTCGGGTGCGATCGACGATTACATCCGCGCCTACGACGAAACCACCGGCGAGCAACTGTGGCAGGCGCGCCTGCCCGCAGGCGGACAAGCCACGCCGATGACATATTCCGTCGATGGCAAGCAATACGTGGTGGTGCTGGCGGGCGGCCATGGTTCGGCGCACACGCCGCTGGGCGATTCGGTGGTGGCCTACACGCTGCCGACGCAACATTGAAGCGGACCGCTCATTCTTCGGGCGGCTTGGCGGGCACGAATGGCGAAACCGGATCGCTGCCGGGAAAGGTTTCCTCCAGCGCTTCGTCCTGGTTGTCGCTTTCGTGCCGCTTGCGCCGGCGGCGCTCGTCTTCCGATTCCTTCCGGACCGGCTTGTCCCTGGGATGCTTGACGTCCTTGCGATCGCGATCCGTCATGGCAGTGGCCTCCGTTGCCGTGCCGTCCAAGAGTGTCGGACATCACGTGAACGCACGCGTAGCGTCCGCGCGCGTGGCAGGCACTTCACATGAGCATCATGACCCGCGCAATATTTTCGGCTTGCGCGCCGGGACGAGCAGCAGTCCGGGCACGTCCCGGCGACATCGAGGAGGAGACCATGCAAAGGACGGCAATATCCAGCCACGTCCCCGATCAACGGGGCAAACGCCGCAGCAGCGCGGCACGCAAGTCGAACGGCAAGCGCGTGACCAAAAGCGGCGACAGCGGCAAGGGTGCCACCCGCAAGAGCCACGTCGACAATCCGGATCGTCCGCCTAAACCGGCGATCAAGCGCTCGCGCGGAACGAAGCGCTCGCCGCCCGGCGGCCACGCATGACGTTCGTCGTCGGCTGGCACGACGGAGGTTGACGCAACGAACCATTCGGGAGCTCGCAATGGACGGGATGTTCGAATTCGGAATGCCGTGGTGGCAGCTCATCGTGCGCGCGGTGATCGTGTACATCGTGCTGTTCGCGCTGATCCGGCTGTCGGGCAAACACACGTTGGGCGAACTCAGCATCTTCGACCTGATCGTGGTGATCGTGCTGGGCAGCGCGGTGCGCACTTCACTGATCGGCAACGACAAGTCGTTGCAGGGCGGTCTGATGGTGGCGGCCGTGCTGTTGTTGCTGGACTGGGTCAGCACCTGGCTCGCCACGCATTCGACGCGTGGCAGTCGCTGGCTGCAGGGAAATCCGGTGCTGCTCGCGCGGGATGGCGAACTGTTCGAGGACGTGCTGAAGCGCTGCAAGATCCCGCGCAGCAATTTCGTCGCGTCCATGCGCAAGCATGGCTGCCGCGATCTCCGGATGGTTGAGCTGGCGATCCTGGAGCCCAACGGCAGCATCACGGTCCAGAAGCGCGAACCCGGCAGCAAAGAGCCCGCATGAGCCGGCTCGGCGATCGGCAGGATGCCGGCCGCGGTGAATCCGCCGAAGGCCACTACGCGCCGGCACTGGACGAAGAGGAACTCCACGATGCCGAACGCCGGATGCCGCCGCGCGCCGCGGTGCTGCACGAGGCGATCGGCGCGGTCGGCGAAGAGGAACTGAAGCGCACGCCATCGGCATTGACGTGGTCGGGACTCGCCGCCGGTTTGTCGATGGGCTTTTCGATGATCGCGAGCGGTGCGCTGCAGGCGTACCTGCCCGACGTGCCGTTCGCGCACCTGATCGTCGCGCTGGGCTACAGCACCGGGTTCGTCATCGTGATCATGGCGCGCCAGCAACTGTTCACCGAGAACACGCTCACCGTGGTGCTGCCGCTGATCTCGGCGCCGGGCTGGGGCAAGCTCGGCCTGATGCTGCGCCTGTGGAGCGTGGTGTTCGTCGCGAACATCATCGGCGTCATGATCGTCGCGCTCGCGGTTGCGAAGCTGCCGCTGTTCGCGCCGCCGGTCGATCGCGCGATCACCGCGCTGGGCATGACGCTGATGTCGTATCCGGTGGCCGAGATGTTCGTGAAGGCCATCGCGGGCGGCTGGATCATCGCGACGTTGGTATGGCTGATGCCGGCCGCCGAATCGGCGCGCCTGTGGATCATCGTGGGCCTGACCTGGCTGATCGCGGCGGCCGGACTGGTGCACGTGATCGGTTCGGCGGGCGAAGTGTTCTACCTGATGTTCGCCGGGCGGCTGGCGTGGCCGGAAGTGTTCTGGCATTACCTCGGGCCGGTGCTGGCCGGCAACATCGTCGGCGGCACCTTGATCTTCGCCCTGATCAGTCATGCGCAGGTGCGCAGCGACACGCACTGATGGCGCGGGCGCAAGAACGCCCGTTCACTTCGCTTTCTCGCCGCTTTCACGGGGGCTGCCCATAATCGAACGCGCACGGAGCAACATCGTTTTTCAACGGAACGGAGGAAAGGTCATGACCAGGAAGGCGTTGTGGATGGCGTTGCTGCTCGTACCCATGGCGGCTGTGGCCGCACCCGGCGCGCATGCGGCGGACACGATGAAGTGCACGATGCATTTCACGCTCGCGGGCTGGTCGGTGATTTACCAGACCGCCGACGGACGCGGCACGGTGACATGCGCCAACGGCCAGTCGATGGATGTCCATATCACCGCCAAGGGTGGCGGTTTGACGGTCGGCAAGTACAAGCTCGATGATGGTGTGGGCCATTTCAGCGGCGTCACCAGCATCGACGACATTCCGGGCGGTTACGCGACCGCCAACGCGCACGCCGGCGTGGTGGGTTCCTCGCACGCCGCGGCGATGACCAAGGGCAACGTGTCGTTGGCGCTGACCGGCACCGGCAGGGGCTGGGACATCGGCGCGGGCTTCGAAGCTTTCACGATCAGCAAGGCCAAGTAGCAACAAATCCCGTTCGCCCTGAGCGTAGCGCCGAAGGCGCGAAGTCGAAGGGCCGAACGATCCGACGCACGTGTTTCGACTTCGCGGAGCTTCGCTCCGCTACGCTCAACACGAACGGCTTCAGTTGCGTGCGTTGAGACGAACGGAATCGGATGCGCGCAATGCGGACGTCGTTGCAGGCATGGTTGTCCCGCAACGTGGAAGGTCCGCTCGAGGATCTGGCCGGCGGCAAAGCCAGGCTGCGCATCATCTTCCTGCTCGCGTGCATCCTCGCGCTGGATTCCGCCGACAAGGCGACGCTCGGCGCCGTGGCTGCGCAACTCGAGCCCGCGCTGCACATCGACAACGTCGAAATCGGGCTGCTGGTCGCCGTCACCGTTGCGTCCAGCGCATTGCTGACGCTGCCGTTCGGCATCCTCGTCGACCGTTTCAACCGGCGCAACCTGCTGGTCGCCGGCATCGTGCTGTGGTCGCTGGCGATGGTGTGGTGCGGCCTGGCCGGCTCATACGCGATGTTGTTCGCGGCGCGACTCGCGCTGGGCATCGTGATGGCGATCGGTTCGCCCGCCATCGCCTCGCTGATCGGCGATTGCTTCCGCGCGAGCGAACGCAGCCGCATTTACGGCTACATCATTTCGGGTGAACTGATCGGGGTCGCGATCGGCTTTCTGGTGTCCGGCAACATCGCGGCACTGTCGTGGCGCGCGCCCTTCGAGGTGCTGGCGGCGCTGGGCCTGATCCTCGCGTATTTCATCGCGCGCAAGCTGCCCGAGCCACGACGCGGCGGGCGCGGGCGGCTGGAACCCGATTCGGACAAGCCGGTCCAGGATGGCGTGCGCATACGTGACGTGGTGCGCGAGCACCACATCGAGCCGAACGACGGCCTGGTCCTGCGCGACGATCCGGCGCGCATGCGCATCTGGCCGGCGGTGAAATACGTGCTGTCGTTGCCGACGTACCGGATGCTGATCATTGCGTCCGCACTGGGTTACTTCTATTTCACCGGCCTGCGCACCTTCGTGGTGGTATTCATGCGTTCGCGCTTCCACCTCGCGCAGACGCTGTCGAGCACGTTCGTGGTGGTGATCGGGTTGGGTGCGATCGCAGGCGTGCTGGTGACCGGCCTGCTTGCCGACAGGATGGTGGCGCGCGGCCGCGTTGCCGCGCGGATGCGGGTCGGCGCATTCGCGTATTTCCTGGCGGTGGCCGCGCTGCTGCCGGCCATGCTGCTGCCGAATCTCGCCGCGGCCGCGCCTTTCATGTTCATCGCGGCGGGCGGCCTGGGTGGCGCGTTCCCTCCGGTGGACGCCGCGCGGCTGGACGTGATGCATTCGCGGCTGTGGGGACGCGCCGAAGGCGTGCGTTCCACCATCGTGTATCTCGCGCAGGCGGCGTCGCCGCCGCTGTTCGGATGGCTGTCGGCAATGCTGGGCGGGCACGGCGGTTTCGGACTCGGACCGGTGGGCGGCGCGTCCGGCGAACACTCGGGCGGCGGCAACCTCGACATGACGTTCGCGGTGATGCTGGTCGTGTTGTTGGCGGCCGCCGTGGTGCTGTTGATCGGTGCGCGCAGCTATCCGCGCGACGTCGCCACCGCGGTCGCGTCGGAGAAGGCGACGAAGCAAGGCGGCGAGGTCGCCTGATTTCCTCCCTCTCCCCCAAGCGGCTCTTCGCTTGGGGGAGAGGGCTGGGGTGAGGTGGAAGGTGCTTCGCAAGTCCGGACCCTTCCAGCAATGCAAGCTATTTGCCCCCTCACCCCGACCCTCTCCCCCAACGATGAAGCTGTTGGGGGAGAGGGACTGTCTTCGCGCGGGCTTGATTTCACTAACGCTTCGCGGCTTTCTTGCGCGTCGCGGACTTGCGCGCGCTGCTTCGGTGTCCGCCGGTCTTCTTGGCGGCTGAACCCGACTTCTTCGCCGGCGTGCGCTGCTTGGTGTCGATGCTCTTCTGCAGCAGCGACATGAAATCCACCACGTTGGTGGCGGCGTTCTTCGGCATCGCGGTTTCCTCGGCTGTGGGCGCGCGCACCACGCCCTTGGCCTTGACGCGGGCCTCGATCACTTTCGTCAGGCGCTCGCGGAAATCATCGTGGTATTCGTCCGGCTTCCACTTGCCGATCATCGATTTCACCAGCGTCTCGGCCATCTCCATTTCCTTCGGGGTCACGCGGTAGGCCGAAAGCTTCTTGTCGGGAAACGCGTATTCGTCGTCCGCCACGACTTCCTGCGGATAGCGCAGCAGCATCAGCAGCAGCGCGTTGTCGCGAGGCAGCACTAGCGCAAGGTATTCGCGGGTGCGGATCACCACGCGCGCGAGGCCGGCGGTCTTCAGGCGCTTCAGCGTTTCGCGCAGCAGCACGTAACCTTTTTCCGCCTTCTTCGCGGGCACGAGATAATACGGTTTTTCGAAATACTCGGGGCCGATGTCGCCCGCATCGATGAAGGCTTCGATGTCCACCGATTCGGTGGATTCCGGCGCGGCCTTCTCGAAGTCTTCCTTCTCGAGCACCACGTAATTGCCCTTGTCGTATTCGAATGCCTTGACGACTTCCTTCCACGGCACTTCCTCGCCGGTTTCCTCGTTGACGCGTTCGTAGCGGATGCGCGCGTTGTTGCGCGAATCGAGCATGCGGAAGTGCAGGTCGACGTGGCGCTCGCCCGACATCAACTGCACCGGGATGTTGAGCAGCCCGAAAGTGATGGTGCCGCTCCAGATGGGTCTTGCCGCCATGACGGCTCTCCTTTGTGTGCGTGGGCGGGTCCTATCGAATTTCGTCATTCCCGCGAAAGCGGGAATCCATCTTGCTCTTGATTGCCGCAAACGAACCGAAAATGGATCCCGGCCTGCGCCGGGATGACGGCAATCGGGGTCCGATTACCCATCATCGCTGCGGCAACGCCTGCCGCACTTCATCGAAACCCTGCCACGGATCCTGTTTCATCGTCTTCAGTCGGCGCGCGAGGTTGTCGAAGGTGTATTGCGCGCCGGACTTCAGGCGCGCCAATTCTTCCCAGCGCAGCGGTGTCGCCACGCCGGCGCCGGGCCGCGCGCGTACGCAATACGACGCGACCGCGGTAGAACCGCGCGCGTTGCGCAGGTAGTCCACGAAGATGCGCCCCTTGCGGCGATTCTTGGTGGCGACCGACACGAAGTCTTTCGGCGACTCCTGTTCCAGCGTGCGCGCGAGCGCGTGCGCGAAGGCCTTGGCCGTTTCCCAGTCTGGGCGCGGATTCAACGGCACGACCACGTGCACGCCCTTGCCGCCGGTGGTGCGCAGGAAGCTTTCCAGTCCCACGGCCTGCAAGCGTTCGCGCACGGTGCGCGCCGCATCGCGCACGCGCGGCCACTCCACGCCGGTGTCGGGATCGAGGTCGAACACCAGCCGGTCGGGATGTTCGAGATCGGCGATGGTCGAGCCCCACGGATGGATCTCGATGACGTTCATCTGCACCAGGCCGATCACGCCTTCGATGTCGTTGACGTACACGTATTCCTGCTTTTTGCCCTCGGCGCTGCGCGCATCGCCGATGCCGATCGCTTCCGGCATGCCGGTCATCGGATGCTTCTGGAAAAAGCATTCCTTGCCTGCGCCGTCCGGGCAACGCACCAGCGACAGCGGACGCCCGATCAGGCCCGGCAACAGCTGCTCGGCGATGCCCGCGTAGAACTCGGCGAGCCCCTGCTTGGTGACGCGCGGCTTTTCGATCAGCACGCGGTCGGGATGGGTGAGGTTGATGCCTGACTCGGGCGTTTCCTGCTTCCTCGTCGCGCGGGCCTTCTGGGATGTTTTCCGGGCGGGCATGCTGGACTCCTTGGGCGCGCGGTCGCTGTCGCGAAGATCGGCGGGCACCTTGTCAGGGCGCAGGCCCTTGAAGCTGCCCTGGCGCAGGAAATCATCGCCGGTGCGGCCGCGGAACGCGACCTCCACCACGGTGTCGGGTTCCACCCAGACCGGACGCGCGCCGCGCAATTGTTTCGCGTTCGGCGCGTCGATCAGCTCGGGTTTGCGCTTGGCCGGTTTCAGTTGCGCATGCAGGCGCTCCAGCATGTCGGTGTCCATGCCGGTGCCGACGCGGCCGACGTAGCGCCATTGCCTGCCGCGCGGTTCGGCCAGCAGCAGCGCGCCGAGCGCGCCGCGCGTGCCCTTGCCCGGCGTGTAGCCGACGATCACGAATTCATCGGAGTCGATGCACTTCAACTTGCGCCACGCGTCACCGCGGCCGCCGCGATACGGCGCGTCCACCGATTTGCTGATGACGCCTTCGAGCCCGGCTTCGCAGGCGCGCCCGTAGGCGAGCGCGCCATTGCCGCGCAGGAAACCCGAAACGACCAGCGGGCTGGTCGAGGGATTCGCTTCGGCGTATTCGAGCAGGCGCGACAGCGCGGCCTTGCGTTCGAGCAGGGGCGCGTCGCGCAGATCGTCGCCATTCAGGGCCAGCAGGTCGAAGACGGCGTAGCGGACGGCTTCGGCTTGCGCGCGATTGAATTCCTTCTGCAACAGGTCGAAACGGCTGCGGCCGCTTTCGTCGAATACCACCAGTTCGCCGTCGAGCACGCAGCCGCGGCAATCGAGCGCAAGGATGGCTTCGGCGATGGCGGGCAGCTTCTCCGTCCAGTCGAGGCGGTTGCGCGACAGCAGTTGCAGATCGCGCCCGTTCCGCCACGCCAGCATCCGGTAGCCGTCGTACTTCACTTCGTGCAGCCAGTCCTCGCCCTCGGGCGCGCGCTGGTGCAGGCGCGCGAGTTCGAATTCGAATTCATCCGGCGCGGGCAGGGCGGTGGCCTTGCGCGTCGCGCGGCGTGCACGCGGCTTGCGCCCGGTGTCCGCGCCGTCGACGCCGTGTTCCGATTTCCATTCCGAGAGCGGGGTGTCGTCGGCCACGTCGTCGGGCACCACGAACTCGTCGTCGCCCTTGATCAGCAGCCACTGCGGCTTGCCGCGCTCGACGCGGGTGCGCACCAGTGACCAGTGTCCGTGCAGGCGCGCGCCGTGCAATTCGAAACGCAAATGGCCCTTGTCGATCTGCTGCGCGGCCGGAGCCTCCGTGCTCCACGTGCCTTCGTCCCAGATCGCGATGGTGCCGGCGCCGTAATGGCCTTCCGGGATCGTGCCCTCGAACGAACCGTAGCTCAGCGGATGGTCTTCCACCTGCACCGCGAGATGCTTGATCGACGGATCGCGCGACGGCCCCTTCGGCACGGCCCAGCTGCGCAATACGCCGCCGACCTGCAGGCGCAGGTCGAAATGGCGGCGGCGCGCGTGGTGCAGATGGATCACGAACTTGCGGCCGGCAGCGGCGGGACGCTGCGCGCGGGAGGTCGTGGCCGGTTCCGGCGTGTGCTTGAAGTGGCGCTTGCGTCGATACGTCGCAAGCCCTGCTTCCGAACGACGCGGGGTCCGGCGTCCTGCCATGCATCAAAGCCCTCGACTGCGGAATTTCAGCCTAGCAGGCGGACATCTAGGCGGCGTGAACACGCGCGCGGATGACGTCGCGCATGGCGAAAAATTTTCGTTCGCGTGAAAGGCTTTCGGTGTGGAAGCGCGCGCGATCCGGCAGGGGTGTCGGCATCTTCGAGCGCGTCGAACGAAGGTGCGTGTTCGCCGCGGCCTGCCGCCGCGCGTTGCGCGGCTTCGCAACGCACCATGAACGCGGCCGAACGAATTCACGCCACCATGACAGCGTGGCACAGGTGTTGCTTCAATCTGCGCTCACCCGCAAGGAAGAGCGAAGATGAAGCGCACAACCGTTCCCATGGTGGTCGCCTTGCCCGCGGCGTTGTTGCTTGCCTGTGCCGCGGGCGCGCAGCAGACGCCGACCACACAGCCGCAGCCGCAATCGCAGCTGCAGCAAATGCCGCAAACGCAGCCCATGCCCCAGACCCAGGCGCCGGCGGTACCGACCACCACGCAAACCCGCCAGTGCGCCAGCGGCACCAACTGCTACGACAACAACGCGACCGATCGCGATACCGGCGGCAGCAATGGCACGCGCGGCCAGAGTTTCGCCTCGCTCGCGGGTTCGAAGGGCTACGTGACCCAGCCCGAGGCGCAGAACGATCCATGGCTGTCCGGCCACTTCCAGCAGTGCGACAAGAACCGGGACGGCAAGCTCACGCGCTCCGAATACCGCAAGTGCCACCGGCGCAACGCGTCCGGCGGCCAGCCCTGATTCGGCGTGCCCGGCACCGCCACGGAGATTTGGCATGGCTTTGAAACTCATGGAAGAGAACGGCACGCCGCTCGATCGGCAACGCTTCACGCTGCGCGAACTGGCGCCCGCGCCGATGAGCAAGCTGGACGACGATGCCTTCACGCGCGTGCGCATCATCCTGATGAACGGCATCGAGATGGGCGCCAATCGTTTCCAGCATCTCGCCGCCGCGTTCAACGAGAACCTGCGTGAACCACTGGCGCGGGTGCGGCGCGTCGAGCACCACCAGCAGACCATGGTGAACTGGCTGCTGTCGCCCGACGACTCGCCGCTCGACATCACGCTCGGCTACGAGCAGGTCGCGATCGAGGTGACCGCCAGCATCGCCGAGCACGAACCCGACGAATACCTCGCGCAGGTCTACCGCTTCGGCCTGCTCGAAGATTTCGACCATCTTTACCGCTACTCGGCGCTGGCCGACCGGCTGGAGGGCAAGGACGCCAACAACATCCTGCAGTCCTACACGGATGTCCTGCCCGGCCGGCCGACCCGCGTCGAGCACCGCGATCCGCACGACGACTTGCGCGCGCATTACCTGCGCAGGACCGCCGAGCCGCTGTCGAAGGTGCACGCGCTGACGCTGTTCACCGGCGAATACCAGACGCGCAACTACTACATGACCATCGGTCCGATGTACACCGACCCGGTCGCGCGCGGCCTGTACGCGGAGATCGCGTCGATCGAGGAACAGCACGTCACGCAGTACGGCTCGTTGAGCGACCCGGCTGAAACCTGGCTGGAAAAATGGCTGCTGTACGAAGCGACCGAGGCGTACAACTACTACAGCTGCCTGCAGTACGAGAGCAATCCGCGCATCCGCGCGATCTGGGAACGCTGCCTCGATTACGAGTTCGGCCACCTGCAGTTCGTGATGGAGCTGTTCAAGAAGATCGAGCGCCGCGATCCGGCGGAAGTGTTGCCCGACGAACTTCCCGACATGATCGGCTACAACGCCCACCGCGAATTCATCCGCAAGGTGCTGGCGCGGGAAGTGGATTACGCGGCGGAAGGTCATCGCATCGGGCCGCGCGCGGAAATGACGGACGGCGCGCGCTCCGCCGGCTACCGCGAACATCTGAACAAGGATGGTTCGTTCTCCGAGGTCGTCGCGGAAAATTACGCGTGGCGTCCCGGCACCGAACTGGCCGACCGCGAACCCCAGAAGGCAGCCTGAGAGGAATGCACATGGAAGCCATGCCGACACCCGACCAGCCGGTGGGCCACAACCGCACCGGCATCAAGGCATCGCCGATGGACGGCCGTTCGCTGGAGCGGCTTGCGTCGGACAGCCCGCCACCACCTACCACGGAATCGCTGGAAGCGACGACGACGCGCGAGAGCTTCACGCGCCAGGCCGATCGGCTCGGTTCGGTTCCGCCGGTGGCCACCGCCAGGGGCCTCGGCGAAACCGTGCTGCATGCGCTCGAAGGTCATCGCCTCGCGTCGTTCATCGACAAGCTTGGCGAGCGACTGGCGTTCGAGCGATCGGGCGTGCGCGCCTACGAAGCGGTGCTGGTGAAAGTCGAAGCGATGGGCGCGTGGCAGGGCGGCCCGACGCGCGAACTCGTGCAGGAACAATGCAACGAGGAGCTGCAGCATTTCCACATGCTCAAGCAGATGCTCGAACACTTCGGCGCCGATCCCACCGCGATGACGCCGTCGGCGGACGTCGCGGCGGTCGAAGCTTCGGGCGTGTTCAAGGTGCTGGCCGATCCGCGTGCCTCGCTTTCGCAGGCGCTGCACGCGCTGCTCGCGTTGGAGGACATCGATTCGGATGGCTGGGATTTGCTGGTGCAGATTGCCGAAGGCGCCGGGCAACCCGAAATGGCCAATCAGTTCCGCAACGCGCTCGCCACCGAGGAAATACACAAGCGGCGCGTGCGCGAATGGCTGGGCAAGGCCGCGCTGGCCGACGCGCAGCGCAACGGCGAGAGCCGGCAGGGTTCGATGCATTGAACACGCCCGACTGACTGCGCGCCGCCATGCGGAAGAGCGACCCCGATACGCGCACGCAGAAATCCCGGCGCGCGCGTGCGCGCGCGTTGCGTTACGTCAGTGACGGCGAGCCCGGCATCAGGCGACGTCGCGTCGGCCGCGGCTTCGCATACCTGGATGCCGACGGCAAACGCGTCCATGACGAAGCCACGCTGGCACGCATCCGTGCGCTGGCGATTCCGCCGGCGTACGCCGACGTGTGGATCTGCGCGGATGCCCGCGGCCACCTGCAGGCCACCGGCCGCGATGCGCGTGGGCGCAAGCAGTACCGCTACCACGCCGCGTGGCAGGATCGGCGCGATGCGAAGAAATACCGGCGCCTGCTGCGATTCGCGGAACGGCTGCCTGCCTTGCGCGCGCGGCTGCGCCGCGATCGCCGCCTCGACGGCCTGCCGCGCGACAAGGTACTCGCGGTGATGACCGCCGTGATGATGGCGACTTCGATCCGCGTCGGCAATGCCGAATATGCGCGCACCAACCACTCCTACGGGTTGACCACGCTGCGTTCGCGGCACGTCACCTTCCGGCGCGATGGCACCGCGGTGTTGCGCTTCGCCGGCAAGAGCGGACAGAAGCGCGAAGCGGAACTGACCGATCGGCGGCTGGTGCGGCTGGTGCGCCGTTGCAGCCGCCTGACGGGGCCTGCGCTGTTCCAGTACGACGACGACGGCGTGCATCGCCGCGCGACCGCGGCGCAACTCAACGACTACCTGCGCGACACGCTCGGCGAGCGCTTCAGCGCGAAGGATTTCCGGACCTGGGCGGGCACGCTGACGGTGATCGCGTGCCTCGCGTGCACGCCGCTGCCCGAGCGCGGTGGAAAACGCGCGCAGCGCGCGGCCATCAAGCATGCCATCGATGTTGCCGCCGAACGACTCGGCAACACGCCGGCGGTCGCGCGCAAGGCTTACGTGTGTCCGCAGGTGCTGGACGGATGGGTGGCCGGCGACCTGCATCGCTTCGTGCCTGAAGCCGACGTGACGCACCCGCGGCGCCTCGAAAAGCGCGCGATCCGCTTGCTGCGGCACTGCCTCGACAAGTCGGCCTGACGGCCTCGCCGCGGCGCGAAAAAAACTCCCGGTTCGCGCGCCTGCCGGTAAGCGATTCCCGATCACGGCGAGGCGCCTCGCGCGGTCTGCGCGCCGCGCCCG
>JAZKBD010000021.1:7268-17462 GCA_040388785.1 Pseudomonadota bacterium | reverse complement strand
GCTGATAATAGCGGCAAAAGAAAGGCTTGATTGCGGGCGCGCGCCGCGCCCGGTCTCGAAATTTGCCTTCGACGTCAAAAAACCGCGATGAACACAAGGCGCGCGTGCCGTCGCACGCGTTCAGGATGGACGCGTTCATCCGGGCGGCATGCAATTTGCTACCCAGCGGGCGCCAACCGGCAACAAGGAGCTTCTGGAATGGATACCACGGAGTGGTCTGCGCACATCGGCAAGGGAAAGCGGGCGGTCGTGACCGGTGGAGCCGGTTTCCTCGGCAGCCACCTGTGCGCGAAGCTGCTGCAACACGGATTCAGCGTCACGGCGATCGACAACTTGTCCACGGGCAACCGCCGCAACCTCGCCGCGCTGCATGATCGCGGAAATTTCACGTTCCTGAAACACGATGTCGTCCAGCCCTTCAGCATGCAGGCCGACTGGATTTTCAACCTCGCGTGCTGCGCATCGCCGAAGCACTACCAGCGCGATCCCGAACAGACGGTCAGGACCTGCACCGATGGCGCGCTCAACGTCCTGCACGAGGCTCAACGCTGCGGAGCGAGGGTTTTCCAGGCCTCCACCAGCGAGGTGTACGGCGAGCCCGACGTCCACCCGCAGCGCGAAAGCTACCGCGGCGCGGTGAGCCCGGTCGGGCCGCGCGCCTGTTACGACGAAGGCAAGCGCTGCGCCGAATCGATGTTCTTCGACTTCCAGCGCATGCACGGCATCGAGATCAAGGTGGCACGCATCTTCAACACCTATGGCCCGCACATGCAGATGGATGACGGCCGCGTGGTTTCCAACTTCGTCGTGCAGGCGCTGCGCAACCAGCCGCTGACGGTGAACGCGGACGGCAGCCAGACGCGCTCGTTCTGCTACGTCGCCGACCTGATCGACGGCATCGTCCGGTTCATGGCTGCGCCCGCGGTGCTGACCGGGCCCATGAACCTCGGCAATCCCACCGAAGTCACCGTCGCGGAACTGGCCGCGCGCGTGATCGAGCTGACCGGTTCGCGCTCGAAGATCGTGCATCGGCCGATGCCGGTCGATGATCCGACGCGGCGCTGCCCGGACATCACGCTCGCGCGCAGCACGCTGGGCTGGACGCCGCGCGTGTCGCTGGACGAAGGACTGTCGCGCACCATCACCTGGTTCGACAACCTGCTGCGGAGCGACACGCCATCGTCGTCGGAGGTCCGCAATGCCGTCGCGTGAACCTTCGGGTGCGGGCACCGTCCTGATCACCGGCGGCGCCGGCTTCGTCGGCTCGCACCTCGCCGACGAGTTGCTGGAGCATGGCTATCGCGTGCACGTGCTCGACAATCTCGATCCGCAGGTGCACGGCGCCGCACGCGAGCGCCCGGCGTATCTCGATGCGGCGGTCGAATTGCAGGTCGGCGACGTGCGCAACGCGGACGACGTACAGCGCGCGCTGCGCGGCGTGGATGCGGTGTTCCACTTCGCCTCCGCGGTCGGCGTCGGCCAGAGCATGTACCAGATCGAGCGCTACACCGACATCAACAACCGCGGCACCGCGGTGCTGCTCGAAGCCCTGAGCCATTCGCAGGTTTCGCGGCTGGTGGTCGCGTCCAGCATGAGCCTGTACGGCGAAGGCCTGTACTGCGACGACCGCGGCAACCTCGTCGCGCCGCCCGAGCGTCCGCGCAAGCAGTTGCTGCGCGGCGAGTGGGACGTGCGCGGCCCGCAGGGCGAAGAGCTGGTCCCGCTGGTGACGCCCGAGTCGAAGGCGGCGCGTCCGTCGTCGGTCTACGCACTGTCGAAATACGACCAGGAACGGATGTGCCTGATGGTCGGCGAGGCCTACGGCATTCCGGTCGTCGCGCTGCGCTTCTTCAACATCTACGGTTCGCGCCAGGCGCTTTCCAATCCGTACACCGGCGTGCTCGCGATCTTTGCGGCGCGTTACCTGTGCGGCCGGCCGCCGCTGATCTTCGAGGACGGCATGCAGCGGCGCGACTTCGTGAGCGTGCACGACGTGGTGCACGCCTGCCGGCTCGCGCTCGAGATTCCCGGCGCGAGCGGGCACGTGCTGAACATCGGCAGCGGGCGCGCGGCGACCGTCATGGAAATCGCCGCGGCACTGGGCGAGGCGCTGCACTGCAGCGAGATCGAGCCGGAAATCACGCGCAAGTTCCGCGTCGGCGACATCCGCCATTGCTTTGCAGACATTTCACTCGCGCGCCAGGTGCTCGGCTACGCACCGCGCGTTTCGCTGGAGCAGGGACTCGAGGAGTTGGTCGAATGGATTCGAACGCAAGACGTGGAGGACCGGGTGGAGCTGGCCAACAAGGAATTGGCGCACCGGGGACTGAGGCTGTGATCGCGGGCACGCGTGGCCAAGGTATCCGCGGGCCGGTGCTGATCACCGGCGGCGCGGGCTTCATCGGCACCAATCTCGCGGCGCGCCTGCTGGGCGAAGGCCACGAGGTGGTCATCTTCGACAACATGTCGCGCCGCGGCGTCGCCGAAAACCTGCGCTGGCTCGCCGACGTGTGGGGTTCACGGCTGCGCACGTGCCTGGCCGACACCCGCGATGCCGACGTGCTGCGGGACGCCGTCCAGCGCGCGCGCTGCGTGTACCACTTCGCGGCGCAGGTCGCGGTCACTTCGAGCCTCGATGATCCGATGGAGGATTTCGAGGTGAACCTGCGCGGCACGCTCAACCTGCTGGAAGCGTTGCGCCACGCGCGCCGGCGCATCCCGCTGGTGTTCACGTCCACCAACAAGGTGTATGGCGGACTCGACGACGTCGCACTGGTGGCGAACGGCACGCGTTACCAGCCGGCGAACGACGCGATCGCGAAATTCGGCATCGGCGAATCGCGGCCGCTGCAGTTCTGCAGTCCGTATGGCTGCTCGAAGGGCGCCGCCGACCAGTACATTCTCGATTACGCGCGCAGCTTCGACATTCCGGCCGTGGTGCTGCGCATGAGTTGCATCTACGGGCCGCACCAGTGCGGCAACGAAGACCAGGGCTGGGTCGCGCACTTTCTGCTGCGCGCGATGCAGGACGAGCCGATCACGATCTTCGGCGACGGGCTGCAGGTCCGCGACATCCTGTATGTCGATGATCTGGTCGATGCGCTGGTGATGTGCGGGCAGGATCGCGATGCGTTGCGTGGCCGCGCGTTCAACATGGGCGGCGGCCCGCGCAACACCATCAGCCTGCGCGAACTGCTGGTGAGGATCGCGACCCTGATCGGGCGCACGCCACGCACGCTGCAGCAGGACTGGCGCGTCGGCGACCAGCGCTATTACGTCAGCGACACGCGCAGCTTCGGCGCCGCCACGGGTTGGCGGCCGCGCGTGGAGGCCGCGGCCGGCATCGAGCAACTGTTCCGCTGGCTGTTGCGCAACGCCAGGATCGAAGACGCGGGCGCCGCAAGGATGAACGCGGCATGAGCGCCCAGGCAGAGGTGGCTGCGCGGACCCGGGTCGTCGCGACGGGCGCGATGTTTGCCGGGAACGAACGGATCCGGATGGGCGAGTCGGTGCTCGACTTGCGCAATGGCGATGATGTGCTGGTGCGCCTGCACGGCAGCGGCGTGTGCGCGTCCAACCTGCCGGTGTGGGAAGGGCGCGAGTGGTTCAACTATCCGATGGAATTGGGCGCGCCGGGCCACGAAGGCTGGGGCGAAGTCGAAGCGGTCGGAGACGAAGTCCGGGATCTCGCGCCCGGTGATCGCGTCGTGCTGTTGTCGCAGCATGCGTACGCCAGTCACGACATTGCCGCGGCATCGATGGTGGCGCCCGTGCCGCGCTGCGTGCACGATCAGCCGATGCCCGGCGAGCCGCTGGCCTGCGCGATGAACATCCTCGATCGCAGCGATCTTGTTTCCGGCCAGTGGGTGGCGGTGGTCGGGGTCGGATTCATCGGCGCGTTGCTGGTGCAGGCGGCCGTGCGCAGGGGGGTGCGCGTCATTGCACTCACGCAGCGCGCGTGGGCGCGCGATCTCGCCCTCGACCAGGGCGCCGAATTCGCGATCGACAGCCGTGACCTGCACAAGGCCGCGGGCATGGTCGGCGAAATCACCCGCGGCGGCTGCCGGCGGGTGATCGAGGCCGCGGGTTACCAGGCGTCGCTCGATCTCGCGTCGGCGCTGTGCGTCGAGGGCGGACGGCTGATCATCGCCGGCTACCACCAGGACGGATTGCGCAGCGTGGACATGCAGCGCTGGAACTGGTGCGGACTCGACGTCGTCAACGCGCACGAACGTGATCCCGCCGTGCAGGCGCGTGGCTTGCGCAAGGCCATGCACGCGGTGTCCGTCGGCCTGCTCGATCCGTCTTCGCTGATCACCCATGTGCTGCCGATGCGCGAGCTCGGCCGCGCCTTCCACTTGATGCGGGAACGTCCGGACGGCTTCCTGAAAGCCGTGGTGACTCCATGAGCGCCGTGCGCGAAGCGGCAGTCGTGCAGATGTGGCCGCGTCCGGTCGCGCAGCACAGGCCGCGGCTCGGCTTTCTCGGACTGGGATGGATCGGACGCGCGCGCATGCAGGCGTTGCTGGACGCGGGCGTGGCGGATGTCATCGCCGTGGCCGATACCGATGCGTCGCTGGTGCGTGACGCTTGCGACTGTGCGCATGCCCGCGCCTGTGCATCGCTGGAGGAACTGTTGCGGCAACGGCTGGACGGCATAGTGATCGCGACGCCGAGCGCGCTGCATTCGGCGCAAGCCATCAGCGCGTTCGAAAGCGATGTCGCGGTGTTCTGCCAGAAACCGTTGTCGCGCACCGCCGCCGAAGCGGAAAGCGTGGTGGCCGCGGCGCGCGCGCATGACCGATTGCTCGGCGTGGACTTCAGCTACCGGCAGGTGGCCGGCGTGGCCGAACTCCGCCATCTCGTGCGCTCGGGCGAACTCGGCGAGATCTATGCCGTCGACCTGACATTCCACAACGCCTACGGTCCCGACAAGGCGTGGTTCTACGACGTGACGCAGTCGGGCGGCGGCTGCGTGATGGATCTCGGCGTGCATCTCGTCGATCTCGCGGGCTGGGTCACCGGCTGCGCGCGCGCGCAAGCCATCGACGCGCGCCTGTACCGCAACGGCGACCGCCTGATGCCGCCGATCCACGCGCCGGAAGATTACGCGAGCGTGCAATACCGCCTCGACAACGGCGCCAACGTGCGGCTTGCCTGTTCATGGCGCCTGCCCGCCGGCCGGGAGGCCGTGATCGAGGCATCGTTCTACGGCACCCGCGGCGGCGCATCGCTGCACAACATCGGTGGTTCGTTCTACGACTTCGGCGTCACGCGCTTCGACGGCACGCAACGCCGCACGCTGGCCACGCCGCCCGACGCATGGGGCGGTCGCGCGCTGGTGGAGTGGGCGCGCAAGCTGGCGCGCGGCGCGCGCTTCGATCCGGAAGTGTGCGGCGTGGTCGATGTCGCCGCGGTGCTGGATGGCATCTATGGACGCTGAATTCTTGCTGCCCGCCGAGGAACCGTTGCGCATCCTGATGACCTGCGACACGGTGGGTGGCGTGTGGCGCTACGCGATCGAGCTGTCGCGCGAGTTGTGCCGCTGCGGCCATGTGGTGGCGCTGGCCGCGATGGGTCCGGCACCGTCGCGCGGGCAACGCATCGAGGCCGCCGCCATCGACGGCCTGACCCTGCATTCGCGCGCGTGCAAGCTGCTGTGGATGGACGATCCGTGGCGCGACGTCGAGGAATCCGGCGAATGGTTGCTGCGGCTCGCCGGCGCCTTCCACCCGGACCTCGTGCACGCCAACGATTTCGGCCACGCCGCGCTCGCGTGGCAGGCGCCG
The DNA here is from genome assembly GCA_040388785.1 of Pseudomonadota bacterium. Lineage (GTDB taxonomy): Bacteria > Pseudomonadota > Gammaproteobacteria > Xanthomonadales > Rhodanobacteraceae > 66-474. The sequence goes on along the minus strand of JAZKBD010000021.1, from coordinate 11,673 downwards.
GTGGTGTGCGTCGCGCATTCGTGCGTCGCTTCGTGGTGGCGCGCGGTGCATGGCGTCGAGGCGCCACCGTGCTGGGACCGTTATCGCGAACACGTGCGCGGCGCGCTGCAGGCCAGCGATCTGGTCGTCGCGCCCAGCCGCGCGATGGCGATGGCGTTGCAGGCCGAGTACGGCCTGCAACGGCACGTACGCGTCATTGCCAACGGCATCCACGGGCGCGCGAACCGGGGCGGCAAGAAGCGCGCGCTGGTTTTTTCCGCGGGCAGGCTGTGGGACGAAGGCAAGAACCTCGGACGTCTTGCCGCGGCCGCGCCCTGTGTGCCGTGGCCGGTGTGCGTGGCGGGCCAGGACGTCGCGCCCGACGGCACGCGCGCGGCGTTCCTCAACGTGCGGCACCTTGGCGTGCTGCGCCCCGGCGCGATCCAGCGCTGGTTCGCGCGCGCGGCGATCTACGCGCTGCCGGCGCGCTACGAACCGTTCGGCTTGTCGGTGCTGGAGGCGGCGCAGGCCGGCTGCGCGCTGGTGCTGGGCGACATCGCGAGCCTTCGCGAATACTGGGACGACGCGGCGCTGTTCGCGCCACCCGATGACGTCGACGCGCTGCGCGATGCGTTGCTGCGGCTGATCGCCGATGACGCGTTGCGCGAGCACCTGGCGGCGCGCGCGCATCGCCGCGCGATGTTCATGACGGCTTTGCGGATGGCCGACGACTACCTGCGTGCCTACGAAGAAATCCTGTCGCGGAAGGTGGACGCGGCGAGTGCGATGAGGGCCTGTGCATGAAATTCGTGCTGTTCTATCACTCGCTGGTGTCGGACTGGAACCATGGCAACGCACACTTCCTGCGCGGCATCGTGTCGGAACTGATCGCGCGCGGCCATGAGGTCGACGTGTACGAACCGGTCAACGGCTGGAGCCGCCGCAACCTCGTCGCGGAGCAGGGCGATGCCCCCATCGAGGAATTCCGGCGGCGCTTTCCGCAACTGGAAAGCCGCCCGTACGAGCCCGTAGATTTCGATCCCGTCCCGGCCATCGCCGACGCGGATGTCGTGATCGTGCACGAATGGAACCCGCCCGAGCTGGTGGCGAGGATCGGCCATGCGCGGCGCGACGGCGGCGGTTTCCGCTTGCTGTTCCACGACACCCACCACCGCAGCGTCACCGCACCCCGCGAGATGGAGCACTACGACCTGCGGCACTACGACGGCGTGCTCGCCTTCGGTGGCGCGGTGCGCCAGCGCTACCTGGACCGTGGCTGGCACGACCACGTGTTCACCTGGCACGAGGCGGCGGACACGCGCGTGTTCCATCCGCATCCGGGCACGCCGCGCGCGCAGCAACTGGTGTGGATCGGCAACTGGGGCGACGGCGAGCGCGAACGCGAATTGCAGAAATACCTGATCGCGCCGATACGCGACCTGCAACTGCGTGCGAGTGTGCACGGCGTGCGTTATCCGCCGCAGGCATTGCGGGCGCTGGACGCCGCCGGCATTGCCTACCGTGGCTGGCTGCCCAACTGGCGCGTGCCCGAAGTCTTCGCGCGCGCGGCGCTCACGGTGCATGTGCCGCGCGGTCCGTACGCGCACGCCTTGCCGGGAATTCCCACCATCCGCGTGTTCGAGGCGCTGGCCTGCGGCATTCCGCTGGTCTCGGCGCCGTGGTCGGATTGCGAACACCTCTTCGAACCGGGCACCGATTACGTCTGCGTGCGCAGCGGCCGGCAGATGCGCGCGGCGCTGCTCGAGTTGCTGAACAACCGCGAGCTTGCATCGTCGCTGGCCGCGAGCGGGCTGCGGCGCATCCTGACGCGCCACACCTGCAGCCACCGCGTCGATGAACTGATGGCGATCGTGGCCGCGCCCGGAGGGGGCAAGGGCAGCACAACCGAAAGGGAGATGGCGCATGCATGAAAAATTGAACATCGCGATGTTCGGTTCCAGCCTGGTGTCTTCGTACTGGAACGGCGCGGCGACGTACTACCGCGGCGTGCTGCGCGCGCTGGCGGCGCGTGGCCACCGCATCCGCTTCTACGAACCCGACGCGCTGGACCGGCAGAAGCACCGCGACATCGCCGATCCGCCGTGGGCCATCGTGCATGTCTACCAGCCGGGCGAAGCCGGTGCGCTGCAGGCCCTGCACCACGCACGCTGCGGCAGCGACATCGTCATCAAGGCGAGCGGCGTCGGCGTCGACGACGAATTGCTGGAACGCGAAGTGGCCGGCATGAAATCGTCCGCGTGCGCGGCGGTGTTCTGGGACGTCGACGCGCCCGCGACGCTGGAACGGATGCAGGCCGATCCCGCCGATCCGTTCCGCGAACTGGTGCCGAAGTTCGACATGGTGCTGACCTACGGCGGCGGTCCGCGCGTGGTGAACGACTACCGCGCGTTCGGCGCGCGTGATTGCGTGCCGATCTACAACGCGCTCGATCCGGACACGCACCACCCGAAACTGCCGCAGGCGCGTTACCGCGCCGACCTCGTGTTCCTCGGCAATCGCCTGCCGGACCGCGAGGCACGCGTGCACGAATTCTTCTTCAAGCCGGCGACGCAGCTGCCCGGCAATACGTTCCTGCTCGGCGGTGCGGGTTGGGATGCCGCGCCGTCCAACGTGCGGATGCTCGGCCACGTGCCGACCGCGGAACACAACGCGCTCAACTGCAGCGCGCGGCTGGTGCTGAACATCAACCGCGCGAGCATGGCGCGCTACGGCTGGTCGCCGCCGACGCGGGTGTTCGAAGCGGGTGGCGCGGGCGCGTGCATGGTCGTGGATCGCTGGGAAGGCATCGAGATGTTCCTCGAACCCGGCCGCGAAGTGCTGGTCGCGGACGACGGCGAAGCCGTGGCGGCTTGCGTGCACGGGGTCGGCGAATCGCAGGCCCGCGCGATCGGCCGGCGTGCGCGCCAGCGCCTGTTGCAGCAGCACACCTACGCACTGCGCGCCGAACAGGTCGAAGCGGTGTTGCTCGGCAAGCAGTTGGTGGAGGCGGCCTGATGGCGGGCGCGCTCGATTTCGCCTTCGTCGGATTGTCCCTGCGTTCGGCCTGGGGCAATGGCCACGCGACGACGTACCGCGCGCTGCTGGGCGCGCTGATCGCGCGCGGGCATCGCGTGCGTTTCTACGAGCGGGACCGATCGTGGTACGCGGACAACCAGGATTTGCCGGCGGAGCTTGCGCCGCATCTCGTGCTGTACGACAGCCTCGACGCGCTGCGCGACACGCATGGACAAGCCATCGCGAACGCGGACGTGGCGATCCTCGGTTCGTTCGTGCCGGAAGGCGCGCGTGTCGCGGACTGGCTGCTGCGCGTGGCGCACGGCGTCACCGCGTTCTACGACATCGACACGCCGGTGACGATGAGCAAACTGCGCGAAGGCGATTGCGATTACCTGCGCGCGGGCCAGATCGCCGATTTCGGCTTGTACCTCTCGTTCACGGGCGGACCGTTCCTGGAGAGCCTGCGGCGCCGTTACGGTGCGCATGCCGAACCGCTGTATTGCGCGGTGGACGCGCGGTGCTACGCGCCCTCGCACGTGCCGTCGCGCTGCGACCTCGGCTATCTCGGCACCTACAGTCCCGACCGGCAGCCGCTGCTGCAGAAATACCTGCTGGACGTCGCGCAAGCGTGGCCGCAAGGGCGTTTTGCGGTGGCGGGGCCGCAGTATCCCGAAAGCATCGAGTGGCCGCCCAACGTCACGCGCATCGAACACCTCGAACCGGCACGGCATCGCGCGTTCTACACCTCGCAGCGCTTCGCGTTGAACCTGACGCGCGCCGACATGGTGGCCGCGGGCTGGTCGCCCAGCGTGCGCCTGTTCGAGGCGGCCGCGTGCGGCGTACCCGTCATTTCGGACGCGTGGCCGGGCATCGAAACGTTCTTCACGCCGGGCCGGGAAATCGTGCTCGCGCACGAACCGGCGCAGGTCCTGCAATGGCTGCGCGACACCCCGGAGCCCGCGCGCCGCGCGCTGGGCAAGGCGGCAAGGCAGCGGGTGCTGGCCGAACACACCGCCGCGCATCGCGCGCGCACGCTGGAACGCTACATCGAACGCGCCGTGCCGCAACGCCGCGCGGTCGCGTCGAACAGGAGCAGATCGAAAAGGAGGATTTGCCATGACATCGCATGATGCGAAAACCACCACCGATTACGCCGAGATCCGCCGCTGGGTGGAGGATCGCGGCGGCAAGCCCGCCACCGTGCGCGGCACCGGCGACGATGATGAAGCGGGCGTGCTGCGCATCGCGTTCACCGACAACGAGGATCTGGAAGCGATCGACTGGGACGAATTCTTCGACAAGTTCGAGGAGGCGAACCTGGCGTTCCTGTACCAGCAAAAGACCGCCGACGGAAAGCCGAGCCGCTTCTTCAAGTTCGTGGAACGCGACGAATGAATGTGCCGGCGGC
>JAZKBD010000021.1:0-7258 GCA_040388785.1 Pseudomonadota bacterium | reverse complement strand
CGCAGGACGCGGTCGCCGCGCTGGGACCGTGGTTCCATAATTTGCACTTGCCGGATGGCGTGCAGACCGCGCCGGATCATTTCCTCGGCGATTTTCCGGGCTTCAAGTGGCGCGAGATCGAGCCGCACGTGCCCGCCGACCTGCACGGATGGCGGGCGCTCGACGTCGGCTGCAACGCCGGCTTCTACAGTTTCCAGCTGGCCGCGCGCGGCGCCTGCGTGACCGCGATCGACGTGGACCCGCACTATCTCGCGCAGGCGCGCTGGGCCGCGCACCGGTTCGGCGTGCAGGACCGCATCGAGTTCCGGCAGATGCAGCTCTACGATCTCGCGCGCGAACCGCAGCAATACGACCTCGTGTGGTTCATGGGCGTGCTGTACCACCTGCGGCATCCGCTGCTGGCGCTGGACATCCTGCGGCGGCGCACGCAGCGGCTGCTGATGCTGCAGACGTTGACGATGCCGGGCAGCGGCGCCATCGATCCGCCTGCGGATTTTCCCATCGACGATCGTGCGCGCCTGCTCGGCGAAGGCTGGCCGCGCATGGCTTTCATCGAAGGCCGGATGGCGGGCGATCCGACCAACTGGTGGGCGCCCAATGATGCGTGCGTGCGCGCGATGCTGCGCTCGGCGGGTTTCCGCATCCGCACCCAGGTGACGGATGAAACGTATCTGTGCGAGCCGGCCACGGACGGCGCGTGGACGGCGATGATCGACGAGGAATTGCGCGCGGCGACGGGGACGTGAGCACGGCTTTCAGTCCAACAGTTTTAACCTTCAATACGCTTCGTAAGGTGATGAACTGAAAGCTGTTTCTTCACCCCCCCCCCAGCGCTGTTTCCTCCGGGCGCAGCGCAAAGCCCAGCGACACGATGGTGCGCTTCAGCACCGAGAGGGTGTACGGCTTCGGCAGGATCACCGTGCGCGCGTCGCCCTCGTCCGCGCTGCGCTGCACCGCGTCGCCGTAGCCGCTGGCGATGACCACCGGCAGCCCTGGATTCTTCGCGCGCAACTCGCGGATCGCATCCATGCCGTTTTCGCCGCCGAGGTTCATGTCGACGATCGCGAGGTCGATCGTCGGCCCGTTCGCGATCACGGCACGCGTCTCGGCCAGATTGCCGGCTTCCACCACGCTTACGCCGATGTGCAGCAGCAGTTGCGCGACGGTCTGGCGCAGTGACGCGTCGTCTTCCAGCAGCAGGACGCGCACGCATGGGCCGTCATCGCGCGGCGGCGTGGCGTCGAGCCGGGCTCGCACGCGCTGTGCAAGCTGCGTCCGCGTGTAGGGTTTCGAAAGCAATTCAACGTCGGACGGCAATTGTCCGCGCTGCTGCACGATGCCGCGCGGATAACCGGACGCGAACAGCACCGCCAGGTCGGGACGCTTCGCCTGCGCACGCTTGGCCAGCTCGCCGCCGTTCATCACCGGCAGGCCCACGTCGGTCAGCAGCAATTCGATACCGGGATGTTCGTCCAGCATGCGCAGCGCGGCCAGCGCATCGCCTGCCTCGAGCACCGTGTAGCCCAGCTCGCGCAACAGGTCCGCGCAGTATTGGCGCACGCCAGCCTCGTCCTCGACCAGCAGCACGGTTTCGTGGCCGCGCGGCATCGAAGCGGGCGGGGCAGTGCGCGCGCTGGCGTTTTTTTCGTCGCGCGTGCGCGGCAGGAAAATCCTGATGGTGGTGCCCGCACCGGGTTCGCTGGCAAGCGTGAGGTGGCCGCCGGACTGGCGCACGAAACCGTACACCTGCGACAGCCCGAGGCCGGTGCCGCGGCCCAGCGGCTTGGTGGTGAAGAACGGTTCGCAGGCGCGTTCCAGGATCTCGGCCGGCATGCCGGTGCCGGTGTCGGCGACCGTGATCACCACGTAATCGCCGCTGACGCGATCGTCGCCGAGCAGTTCATTGTCCAGCTGCGCGTTCGAAACATCGAGCGACAGGTACCCGCCCTCGGGCATCGCATCGCGCGCGTGGATCGCGAGGTTGAGGATGGCCGATTCGAGTTGGTGCGCATCGACCTCGCACGGCCAGTTGCCGGAAAACGTGGTGCGCACGCGCACGTGTTCGCCCAGCGTGCGCTGCAGCATGTCGGACATGCCGGCCAGCAGCATGGTCGCGTTCACCGGCACCGGTTTCAGCGCCTGCCGCCGCGAGAACGCGAGCAACTGGCGCGTCAGCGTGGCGGCGCGTTCGGCGGCGCCCGACACGCGTTCGGCTGCCGTGCGCACCGCGTTGTCGTCCGGGTGCAGGCGCAGCACCTCGTCGATGTTGCCGAGGATGATCGTCAGCAGGTTGTTGAAGTCGTGCGCGATGCCGCCGGTGAGCTGGCCCACCACTTCCATGCGCTGCGCCTGCTGCAGGCGTTCCTCGGCGACGCGCGCGTCGGTGAGGTCGCGGATCACCTTGGCGTAGCCGGTGACGTGGCCGTCGTCGTCGCGGATCGCCATCAGCATGGCGCTGGCCCAGAAGCGCGTGCCGTTCTTGCGCGTACGCCACGCCTCGATCTCGTGGACGCCTTTTTCGCGCGCCACGCGCAGTGCGCGCTGTGGCGCGCCCTCGTCGTGTTCGGCACGCGTGTAGAAGCGCGAGAAATGGCTGCCCAGGATTTCGTCCGCGTCGTAGCCGAAGATGCGTTCGCCGCCGGTGTTCCAGGTAAGCACCCGGCCTTCGGCATCCAGCAGCACGATCGCGTAATCGGTGATGCCGGCCAGCAGGGTTTCCAGGAGCAGTTCGCTGCGGCGCAAATCTTCGGTGCGCTGCGCGACCGCGCGTTGCAGGTCGCGGCGCCACTGCCGGCCGGCTTCCAGCAGCCGGGCGGTTTCGATTGCGAAGGTGGCCTGCGTGGCGATGCCGGCCAGGATCAGCTCGTCGCGGGTTTCGAGCGCGCCCGCTTCGGGATGGCCGAGGAACAGCGCGCCCATCACCGTGCCGTTGTGCGAAGGCACCGGCACCGCGAGGAAACTGCGCATCGGCGCCGGCTTCCACGCACGCCCGGTGTCCTGCAGCAGGTCGCCGCGATGCACGATGCGCTCGCCGTCGAAGATTGGCTGGAACGCGGACGCGATCGCGTCCATTGACATGCCGCCGAAATGCGCGCGGTCGCCGTCGGACAGCACCACGGTTTCGCGCGTGCCGTTCCTGCGCGCGAAACCGCCGCAGCGCGCCGCGGTGAAGCGCACCGCGCTGTCGACGATGATGCGGATCAGCGTGTCGGGATCGCGTTCGCCGATCAGGGCCTTGCCGACCCGCGCCAGCGTTTCCAGCACGTCCACTTTCTCGCGCAACTCGCGTTCGCGCTGCTTCACCCGCCTTTCCAGCTTCACGCGCCGGCGGACTTCCTCTTCCAGCGCGGTGGCGTGTTGCCGCAGCATCGTCACCAGTGCCGCGTGCCCCGGTTGTTCCGGATGCTCCACGGGATGCATGGCTTGCGGCGGCGACAGCACGCGATCGTGCGCCGTGCAGATGCGCGTGAAGTCGGCGCGCGTGTGCGGATCGGCGAATGCTGCCGTCGGATACGCGCAAAATAGCTTGATGGGCAATTTCTCGACGAGTTCATCGCAGAAACCTTCCAGACGCACCGCGCCCGCGTAGTCGCCGTCCTGGCATTGCATCGCCACCATTTCACCGAACACACGCACCTGGGGATGGTGCTTGCACAACTGCGCGAGCGGCTTTTCGACCGCCGCGACGAAGGCCGCGTGGTCCGGATCGCCGTCGCGGCTGATGGCGGCGAGGGTCTGGGCGCAATCCAGTTGTATCCAGCGGCCGTCCGCCGTCATCGCCTCCAGGTCCATGCCGCGTGCGCACAGCGCGGCGCGCAGCGCGTGCTGGCGAGCCGGTGTCGCGATGGAGACGAACGCGCCGCCGGATTCGAGCGCAGGCAGCGCGAATTCCGTCAACTCCGCGAGCAGCGATGCGTCGTCGTCGTAGAACCGCGCGATGTGCTGCGGCTCGATCGCATGCGGCACCCGCGGCGGCTCATCGGGCGCCGCTTCCACGTGCGCGCGGTGTTCCGCCGGCAGGACTTCGCCATGGGCCGCGCAAATGCGGGCAAAGGCCTCGCGTCCGCGCGCACCGTCAAACGCCGTCATCGGGTACGCGCACAGCAGCGTGATCCGCAGCCGCTCGAGCAGCCGGTTCCAGAGGCGCTCCAGTTCGAGCGCGCCCGCGTGGTCGCCGGCTTCGCATTGCATCGCCACCATCTCGCCGAACGCGCGCACGCGGCGGTGTCCCGCGCAGAGCTGCGCCAGCGGCGCTTCCACCGCTTCGGCGAACGCGGCGGCATCGGGCGCGCCGTCGCGCAGCAACGCGTGCAGCGTGCGTGCGCAATCCATCTGCACCCAGCGGCCTTCGGCGAGCAGGGCGTCGGCATCGAATCCGCGTCCATACAGGCGCGCGCACAGCGCTTCGAAGTGCGCGGGCGTGGCGATGGTCACCAAGGCATCGCCGGCGCGCAAGGCGTCGGCGGCGTAGTCGGCGAGTTCGGCGACGAGGAATTCCTCGCTGTCGTAGAACCGCACGATGTGGTTCGCGTCCACGTGCGCAGTCCGTTCGATTTCGGCATTCATGGATTCAAGTTCACCGCGTCGCGCGGCGCGCTTCGGGCCAGCGCGTAGCATACGCTCCGCACGTCCAAGTGTCGCAGGCGATGACCGACGCGAATGCGGAAATTTTTACTGCACGTTGCGTGATGCGCGCGTCAATCGTTGGAGAGCCAGCCGCGCCATTTGAAGATGCCGAGTGGAATCAGGATGCTGATCGCGATCGCGCCGAGCGCCATCGCGTAGCCCCACGGCTGCGCCAGTTCGGGCATGGCCTTGAAGTTCATGCCCCAGATGCCGGCAAGGATCACCGGCGGCACCGCCACCACCGAGGCCACGGTGAAGAGTTTCATCACGCTGTTCTGGTTGACGCTGATCAGGCCGAAGATCGCATCGAGCAGGAACTGCAGTTTCCCGGTGAGCTGCTCGTCGAAATGATCCAGCGCGACGAGGTCGTTGCGGACGGTGTCGATGCGCGAGCGCTGTTTTTCGGGGACCCACGGCGGCTGCTTCTCGCAGGTGAACACGGCGATGCGGGTGATGCCGAGCAGCATGCCGCGGCTGCGCGCGAGGCGCGCTTCCAGCGCGCCGACATGCACCAGCCACCGGCGCAGGCGGCGCGTTTCCACGCGCCGGTCGTCGAACACGCGCCCGGAAAGATCGGCCACGTCGGCGGCGGTCTTCTGCATGCTCATCGCGGTGCGTTCCACCAGCGTTTCCAGCAATTCCGCGAACGCGCCGGCCGGTCCGTCCTGCGCCGGCTGCGCGTGCCAGTCGCGCGCGGCCGTGGCGAACGCTTCGGAATCGGCATAGCGCTGCGTGACGAGCAGGTCCGGCGTCAGCACCATCGACACCGGGCTGGCCTGCGCCTTGCCGTCGGCATCCTTGAACATCGGGACCTGCAGGAACAGCGCGCGCTCTTCGAGCCGGTTGCGACCGGGAAGACTCACGCCGGTGATGTCCTCGCGCGCGGGCAGCTTCACTTTCGCGGCTTTTTCGCACGCCTGCACTTCGGCCTCGTCGCCGTCGCGCAAATCCAGCCAGGCTTGTCGCGCGGGCAGCGGATCACCAGGCTTCCAGACCACGGGCTCGGCTTGGCGGGCATCGTGGATGGTCAGCATGGTTCAGCGCTCCTTGCCGGTGTCGGGCGACCACGGAACCGTGACGATAGCAAGAAATGGTACGTTCGCCTGCGCGAGGTGCCGGCGCAACGAGCGCGCGCGGTGCGCGTGCAGCAGATGCTGCAGCCAGTGGCGCTTCACCTGTTGCTGCAGCACCACCGCCACGCGCAGGTCCGCGTCTTCGCGACGCAGTTCGGCGATCCATTCGAGGATCGGACGGTGCAGGATTCGATATCGCGCTTCGGCGATCCGCAGTTGCGGCGGCTGGTGTCCGGCCGCGCGCAGCGGTGCTTCCACGTTCGCGTTCCAGCGCCGCCGCAAATCCGGTTCCTGCTGGTCGGGTCCGGTCAGGCGCGCGAGATGCAACGCATACACCTCGTCGGTCATGCCCAGCGCGAATTCCAGCGCGCCGCGTGCGGGCCGGTTCCAGCGTTCGATGATCACGATGGCCGCGGTGCGCGCCGGCGCACGCGCGCGCAGCGTCGCATCGTCGCCTTCGAGCCGGCGCAGCTTCGCGTAGTAATGCTGGATGCGATGCAGCAATGCGTAACCCGCCGCCATCAGGAACAGCGTGATCCACGCGCCCTCGCGGAACTTGGTGACCACCATCACCAGCAGTACGGCGGTGGTCACCACGCCACCGAGCGCATTGAACGTCAGCCGTGCCGCGTGGCCGCTGCGCGGGCGGTGCTCCTGCCACGCGCGCCGCCAATGCGCGGCCATGCCGAATTGCGAAAGCGCGAATCCGGTGAACGCGCCGATCGCGAACAGCGGGATCAGCCGATCGGTGATGCCACCGAAAGCCACCAGCAACACGCCGGCACAACCGGCGAGACACAACAGGCCGATCGAATACTCCAGCCTGCGTCCGGCGATCGCGAAACTTTCCGGAAGGTAGCCATCCTGCGCGAGATTGCGGCACAGCCGCGGGAACGCGGTGAAGCTGGTGTTGGCGGACAGCACCAGCACCGCGAGCAGCGATGCCATGGCGGCGTAGTAGAAAGCGTTCTCGCCGCTGATCGCGCCGGCGAGCTGCGCCAGCACCGTGCGGTAGCCGGGGCGCGACTGCGCCATCGCACCGATCCGGTAAGCCGGCACCAGCCACGCGAGGAAGGCCAGCATCAGCCCGAGCGCGATGACGATGACGGCGAGCGTCGCGTGGCCGTGGCGTTCCTTGGGATCGCGGAACGCACTCATGCTGTTGCTGACGGCTTCCACGCCGGTCATCGCGGTGCAGCCGCTGGCGAACGCGCGCAGCAGCAGCCACGCGCCCGCGCCGGAAGCCGCCGCGGTGAGCGGCGCGGGCGCGCGCATCGGCCGCGGCGCGCCGTGCGCATCGATCACGTGGAGCACGCCGAGCACGAACAATCCGGCGAAGCAGGCCAGGAAAGCGTAGGTGGGAACCGCCAGCACGCGCCCTGATTCGGGCGTGCCGCGCAGGTTCAGCAGCGTCAGCAGTCCGAGCACGCAAAGGCAGATCGGCAGCATGTGCGGATGCAGGCTCGGCAACACCGAAACCAGCGCGCCTACGCCCGCGGAAATGCCGACCGCGACATTCAATATGTAATCGATCAGCAGCGCCGCCGCCGCGACCATCC
>JAZKBD010000020.1:0-10158 GCA_040388785.1 Pseudomonadota bacterium | reverse complement strand
AGTGGTACGCGAGCTGGGTTCAGAACGTCGTGAGACAGTTCGGTCCCTATCTGCCATGGGCGTTGGAGATTTGAGGTGGGCTGCTCCTAGTACGAGAGGACCGGAGTGGACGTACCGCTGGTGTTCGGGTTGTCTCGCCAGAGGCATTGCCCGGTAGCTACGTACGGAAGCGATAACCGCTGAAAGCATCTAAGCGGGAAGCGCGCACCAAGATGAGATCTCCCGGGGCTTCGAGCCCCCTGAAGGACCCAGGTAGACCACCTGGTTGATAGGCGCGGTGTGGAAGTGCAGCAATGCATTGAGCTAACGCGTACTAATGATCCGTGCGGCTTGACCATATAACCCCAAGACGCTTCGCCGCCTCGACGCATATCGAGGCTCGGCCAAGACTCAAACACTCGTCACATCCCGACCCCATGCTGATGACGCGCGACTGCGCGCGCATCGCACCGATTCCCTGGCGGCCATAGCGGTGTGGTCCCACCCGATCCCATCCCGAACTCGGAAGTGAAACGCACCAGCGCCGATGGTAGTTTGGCATTCGCCATGCAAGAGTAGGACACTGCCAGGGGCTTCAAACGAAAACCCCCGTCGAAAGACGGGGGTTTTTTATTGGCGATTATATACTTGACAAACCACCGCCAGCTCCCCGAATCTTACTTGGTGAGAATCGAGGGGGGTATGTTTGGCGGACAGCTTCGCCGATCACGTTAAGGGCTTTCTCGCGGCGGACAAGTTCGCCGTGAGACGCTATCGCTGGCGTCCCAAAAGCAATCAAGAATGGCTGCAAGCCAAGATTCAGTTATTGGTGCCATCGGGCAGACTGAGCACACGTTCTCGACTCATTCTGACTGCCCACCGCTACCGCCAGCCGCGCAAGTATTCGTTTTCCCTGCAGTACTGCGGAGAATGCGTGCTTCGCTTGGATGTTGACCCGCACCGCGCCCATACGAACCCTGTCACACTTGAGGTCGTGAGGTGCACACACTGGCAGGAGTGGCCTTGTACGACGGCTGAGCCTGATGATAGGCCGCTCGGTTACGTGGACTGGTTCAGGGAATTTTTGAAGCGCGCGAACATCGAATACAAATGGCGGCTGGTGCCGCCACCTGAGCACGTTGTGCAACTGGAGCTCTCCTATGAACGCGATGACAGTTCAAGAAGTTGAGGCTGCCGTCCGGAACCTGTGCATCGCACAGGCAACGAACATGGGCATCGAAATCTCCATGCCCGTGGTGTTGCCTGACGGCGACTTCGTGAACATCACGGTGACAGAGGACACCGACGGCTACTTAGTACATGACAGCAGTTCTGCGGTCATGTCCCTTGCTTCAATGGGCGTCAAAACGTCTTCAGATACCCGCAAGCGGTTCATCCCGCTGGCAAGTCGTTTCGGCTGCGAAGTAGCAGATGGCCGTGTGTTTCGCCGCGTCTCTCGCGAACAGGTAGGCGTCGCGTCTGTAATGGTTGCGAACGCAGCCCGTTCGATCGCAGACATTGCGTTGGAAACAAGGCGCAGGATAGAACAAGACTTCCGGCACACAGTGGCGGAAAAGATCAAGGAAATTGTTGGCGACCGTGCCAGGTTCAATGAGGAAGTGACTGGTGCATCAGGCCGCAAGTATCACGTCCAGAACGTAATACTGGATGCCGCCCTCAAGTCGCCGATTGCGTACATCGAATCGCTTGCGAGCCGATCAGCAGTCAGTTCGCATTTCGTGGAATTTTTCGACATTCGCAAGGCAGACGAGCGCATGAGGCTTACATCGGTATATGACGAAAACGGCGACTTCCGCGAAACTGATACCTTCTTGCTCGGCAACGTGAGCGAAGTCGTGCCTTACATGCGCACGACGACAACCGTGCAGGAATTGATGGCGGCCTAGATATGACGAGAACGAAAGAAAAATTCGACGACGTGCTGCGGAAGATGTTGCGGACCCCACACAAGCCAAATGTTCCGAAGCCGAAACGTGCCGCCAAAAAGTCGAGCCGCAAACCGACCAAGACCAAGAAGCCCGCTACCTAGCGGGCTTCTTCTTAATTGCTCCGCGGTTGACTAGGCCCCTGATAGGTCAAACGCTTGCCATGGACCTGTGACAGAAGCGCATCGGAACGCTCGCGGTCTGACACCTTGCGATGATTCCAGCGGTAGTCGAACTCCGTCACGTAGCGCTGTAAGTGCTGCTCGCCGACGTGGTGAAACGTGCCGACAAGGCCACGCTAACAGACTGAAGCTCGACTCGACCGTGTTTGAATGATTGATGCCATCAACGTACTGGCCCGCACTGTGGCGCGTCACGCCATGTGAGGCGTACTCGCGGCCAGCCTTGGTATAGCCCGCATGCTCGTCGGTCATTAGGTGCGCGGACTTGCACACGTTCTTGTGCAGCACTTCGCGCAAGGTTTTGCCGGTGACCGCAGGCACGACCATGCTGCGTTTTTCGCCGTCACGTTCGACCAGCGAGACGACTTTCATCTTGTGCTGGTAGCCGCGCGCACCTTTGCGCTGCTTGCCATTGTTGCCCCAGTAGGTTTCGTCAACTTCAACCGTACCGCCGCCGCTGCCGAGTAAACCGGTGTTACCGCTCGTCATGGCTTCGCGGATGCGGTGCGTCATGAACCATGCCGACTTGTAGGTGACGCCGAGCATGCGGTGAATCTGGTGCGAACTGATCGCCTTCTTGCTGGCGCACATGAGATGCACGGCCATGAGCCACTTGTTGAGCGGAATCTTGCTGCGCTCGAATACAGTGCCCACGGTCACGCTGAATTGCTTGCGGCAGTCTTTGCACTTCCACAAACCCGGACGGTGCGCTTTGCCCTTCAGGGCGTAGTGATCGCCGATGCAGCCGCAATGCGGACAGATGGGACCGTCCGGCCAGCGCAGCGCTTCAAGGTATTCCCGCGCCTTGTCAGCGTCTTGAAAGTGCGGGGCGAAAAGATCGGCGGTCATGACTAGGCTCCTAAGTTGAGCCCAGTTTGAACCGCTAATTTGGGTTTGTCAAGTATATAATCGCCTTTTTATTGCCGCACTGCCCGGTGGGTTCGATCAGGGTACCGCGTACCAGGTGGTGACGATCGAATTCAATATTGCCGCGTTGCTTTCGTAATTCGAACCGGGACAGGTCGCCAGATAATTGCGGCGGACCTGGGCGGTATCGGGCGCATCGAAATAGGGATCGAAAACCACCAGCACGCCGAAGAAATAATCGGTGGCGGCCGTGCAGTCCGGGCCGCCACTTGCGCCCGAGCCGGAAATGCCTGCCATGCAGGTGTAGACGGTGCAGGGATCCACGCTTTGCGCGTGGACGGGGGCCATGGTCAAAATACCGAACGCCAACGTTGCACACAAAACGCGCAGTTTCATGAGTTACCTCCAATGTATGACGGTGTCGTTACTTGACAATCCATGCGTGTACTGCGCGGCCGAGTATAGCCGCTGGTTTTCGGCATTTGGACGGGCGGCGCGGCGCGGAAACGTCGGCTCCCGCCAAATCGTGACGAACCGACCAATATCGATCGATTGCAGCTCGGGTGGATTCGCCGAGCGATTCAAATCACGTTGCGCATGGCCGCCGTGTATTGCGGAAACCGCGTGGTGACCGCGCGGCGAATGCCGGCGGCATCGAGTCCGGCTTGCGCGAGCAATTGCTCGCGCGTCGCGTGTTCGAGAAAAGCGTCCGCAAGCCCGAGCTGCAATATCGGAATCTCGAGGGCATTTGCCGCCAGCAACTCCGCCACGGCTGATCCCGCACCGCCGGCGACCGCGTTGTCTTCCAGTGTCACGAATGCGTCATGCGTGCGTGCGAGCTCCAACAGCAGCGCTTGGTCCAGCGGCTTCACGAAACGCATGTTGACGACGGTCGCGCCGAGTTCCGCGCCGACGGTTTCAGCGGGCGCAAGCGTGCAGCCGAATGCGAGCAGGGCGATACCGCGTCCATGTCGTCGCATTTCGGCCTTGCCGATCGGCAGTTCCGCCAATTCCGGCTCGATGACGGCGCCCGGACCGCTGCCGCGCGGATAGCGGATCGCGGCAGGACCTTCGTGGCGGAAGCCCGTCGTCAGCAATCGCCGGCATTCGTTTTCGTCGGCCGGCGCCATTACCACCATGTTGGGAATGCAGCGCAGGTACGAAAGATCGAAGCTGCCCGCGTGGGTGGGGCCATCGGGACCCACCACGCCGGCACGGTCGATCGCGAAAGTGACGTCGAGATTCTGCAACGCGACGTCGTGGATCAGCTGGTCGTAGGCGCGCTGCAGGAAAGTCGAATAGATCGCGACAACGGGTTTCATGCCTTCGCAGCCGAGGCCGGCGGCCAGCGTCACCGCATGCTGTTCGGCGATTGCGACGTCGAAATAGCGGTCGGGGAACGCCTGCGAGAAACGTACCATGCCGGAGCCTTCACGCATCGCCGGCGTGATCGCCACGAGTCGCTGATCCGCCGCGGCCATGTCGCACAGCCAGTCGCCGAAAACGTCGCTGTAGGTTGGCGCCTTGCCGGGAGCGTGCGAAACGCCCCGGGCGGGATCGAACGTACCGACGGCGTGGTATTCGATTTGCGCCAGTTCGGCCGGCGCGTAGCCCTTGCCCTTGGTGGTGACCACGTGCAGCAGTTGCGGGCCGCGTTTGTCTTTCAGCGCGCGCAGGGCCACCAGCAGTTGCGGCAAATCATGGCCGTCCACCGGACCCGCATACGCGAAGCCCAATTCCTCGAACAACGCTTCGGGATGCGGCCCCGATTCGCCGGCTTCGCCCGCGCGCAGCCGCGCCAGCGTGCGATCGAGGCCACCCACGTTTTCGCTGATCGACATGCCGTTGTCGTTCAACACCACCAGCATGTCGGGCGCGACGCCGCCCGCGTGGTTCAACGCTTCGTAGGCCATGCCGCCGGTGATCGCGCCGTCGCCGATCACCGCGACGACCTTGCGGTGATCGCCGCGTGCCTGCAGCGCGATCGCCATGCCCAGTGCGGCGGAGATCGACGTGGACGCGTGGCCGACGCCGAAAGTGTCGTACTCGCTTTCGGCGCGGCGCAGGAACGGCGCGAGGCCGTCCTTTTTCTTGATCGTCGTGATCGCGTCGCGACGGCCGGTGAGGATCTTGTGCGGATAGCCCTGATGGCCGACGTCCCACACGATCCGATCGCGCGGCGTGTCGTAGAGATAGTGCAGCGCGATCGTCAGTTCGACCACGCCGAGTCCGGCGCCGAAATGGCCGCCGACGCTGGCGACCGATTCAATCAGGTACGCGCGCAGTTCGGCGGCGACGCGCGGTAACTCTGCTTCCGGAACGTGCTTCAACTCGTCCGGCGAATCGATGCGGGCGAGCAGGGGATAGCGGGTGGCGTCGATCATCCGCGCATTGTCGCGCAGCACAAGGATTCACGCTCGTGCGGCACGACTACGACGCCTTCGCCTTGTCGCCTGCTTGCGTGCGGCCGCCGAAACGCCGCAGCGTCTGCCGGAACCGGATCTGCCGCGTCGCGTCGTGCATCTCGTGGATGCGCCGGCTGTTGGCCGCCATCACGTCGCTGCGGGTAAGGATGCCGACCATGCGATTGGGGTTGTCGCGCGCGACCACGATCAGGCGGCCCACGTTTTCACCGACCATCAGGTCGGTCGCGTCGCGCAGGGTGTGATCCTCGAACACCACGATGGGCCCGCGCTTGAGCATGTCGCCGATGCGCGTGAGGCCGGGCTTGTCCGGATCGAGCAAGTCGCGACGCGTGATCACGCCGCGCACGCGGCCGGCGTCGTCGACCACCGGATAGCCTTGGTGCTGTGCGCGCACGCGGCCGGAGTTCATCCATGTCCGCACTTCGCCCAGTTCGTCGGACGTCTTGAGCGAACGCACGTCGCGGGTACAGGCCTTGCCCACCTGCACCTGTTCCAGGAAATCGGCGGAGTATTCGCTGGGTACCCGCACGCCGCGTCGCGCGATCTTCTCGGTCATGATGGTGTTGCGCATCGAGAGTGCCGAGATCAGGTACGCGGCGGTGCAACCGCCCAGCAGCGGCAACAGGCCAGCGGGCTGGCGCGTGGTTTCGAAGGCGAACACGATCGAGGTGAGCAGCGCGCGCGAGGAACCCGCGAACATCGCGGCCATGCCGACCAGCGCCGCGATGCGCAGATCGATGCCGAGTCCCGGCCACAGGCGTCCGAAGCCGAGCGCGATCAGCGCGCCCAGCGCGCCGCCGATCATGAAGAGCGGCGCCAGCGTGCCGCCCGAGGTGCCGCTGCCTAGCGCGATCACCCATGAAATGAATTTCAAAATGCACAGCGACAGCAGCACCTTCAAGCCGAAGCTTCCCGACACCAGTCCGTCGATGTTGTCGTAGCCGACGCCCAGCGTGTGCGGCGCGAAATAGCCGATCAGGCCGGCGGCGAGCCCGCCGATCGCCGGCCACCACATCCAGTGCACCGGCAGCTTTTCGAACAGATCCTCGACGCCGTACACGGCCTTGGTGACCCACACGCTGGCATAGCCGACCAGCGCGCCCAGCACGATGTAGCTCACGAGTGCCCAGCCGTCGGGCTCGGCAACCAGCGGCAGCGCGAACACCGCGCCGGGTCCGAATGTCGCGTAGCGCACGCCGGTCGCGGTGACGCAAGCCAGCGCGACGGGGATCAGTGAACTCGAGCGCAATTCGAACAACAACAGTTCGATCGCCATCACCACCGACGCGATGGGCGCGCCGAACACCGCGGCCATGCCGGCTGCTGCGCCCGCCGCCAGCAACACCTTGCGCTCCTGCGCCGTGACGGAAAGGAATTGCCCGATCAGCGAGCCCAGCGCGCCGCCGGTCGAGATGATTGGACCTTCGGCGCCGAACGGGCCGCCGGTGCCGATCGCGAATGCCGACGACAGCGGCTTCAGCCAGGTGACGCGCGCGGGGATGTTGGACTCGTGTTCCAGGATGCGCTCCATCGCTTCCGGAATGCCGTGGCCCTGGATCGCGCGCGAACCCCAGCGCGCCATGATGCCGGCGAGCAATCCGCCGATCGCGGGAATCACGATCACCCACAAGCCGAGGTGATTGTGTGCGGGCGACAGCACACCGGTGTGCTTGGGCGCGAGCGGCCCGATCACGTCGGACACGCGGCCGTAGAAAAAGATGTCGGTGAACAGGTTGATCAGCAGCAGCAGGATTTGCGCGACGCCGGCCGCCACCGCGCCCAGCACGATCGCCATCGCGCTGATCAACACCACGCGCTTCGACACCAGCGTCGATTCGCGCGGCATCGCGGCCGCGTCCAGCGATGCACCCAGCGCAGGCGCGACCGGCAACGCGTCGGTGCTGCCGGTGGTGCGGACGCTGGTGTGATCGGCCGGCTGGCCTTTTTCAGCGCGCACCGGATCATGCTCCGGCGCTGCGGAAGTCGGGTCTTGCTGAGTCATGAGGGATGCGTGGGCAACGGCTGCTGCAACGCATCATAACCGGCGCATCGTTCTCACCCAAGCGCGCCGGCGCGCGGCGTTCGGTTTCCAGCGGGTTTTTGCGGGCGCTTCAGGCCGCCGGCCGGCGATCCCGCGGCAAGTGGTGCACCAGGAATTCCATCTGGTCCGCGAGGATGTTGCGGTTGGACAGGATCAGGTGTTCCACCCAGCTCGGCTTGTAGGGAACCGCGAGCAACGGCATGCCGGCCTGCTGCGGCGAGCGGCCGCCCTTTTTCAGATTGCATGCAAGACATGCCGAGACCACGTTTTCCCAGGTGTCATGGCCGCCGCGCGACAACGGCATCACGTGGTCGCGCGTGAGTTCTCCGCGCGTGCAGCGGCGGCCGCAGTACATGCAGAGGTAACGGTCACGCGCGAACAGGGCTGCATTGCTGAGCGCAGGCGAAGGATCGACGGCGCTGCTGTGGCAGTGGCCGCGGCTGGCCACGATCGGGTGCAGTTGCAGGATGCTCTGGTCACCGGAATCGCGACGATAACCGCCGTGCAGCGTCAGGCAGGGTTCGCCCAGCGTCCACGCGACCGCTTCGCGCACATACAGACAGGCTGCGTCCTGCCAACTGATCCAGTCGAGGATGCGCCCGCCCGCATCGAGCGACAGCACGCGCGTGGTGTGCAGGTCCGCGACGACGCAGGCCGGATGATCGGTGGAGCTGGCTGTGTGCGAGTCCATGGCTCGCGCAGCATAGAACAAATCGCCAAAAGGGCGGTAGCGAGGGTCCCCGTCGTCCGCCCTCCGGTACTCCGTGACCTGTATCACGTTATGCTTGGAAACCGATGGTCCCGCGGCGCCCGACCTGTTTTTTGGGGGGTTGATCCGAATGGCTGATGTTTTTGTTTCCTATGCCCGCGCCGACAAGGCGCGCGTCGCGCCGCTGGTCGCCGCGATCGAGGCCAAGGGCTGGAAGGTGTGGTGGGATCCGGAGATCACGCCGGGCCAGGAATTCGATGACCAGATCGACGCCGAGATCGACGCCGCCAAGGCGGTGCTGGTGGTCTGGACGCCGACTTCGGTGACGTCGCGCTGGGTGCGCGGCGAAGCGCGCGAAGCCGCCGAGCGCGGGATTCTTGTTCCCGTGCGTTTCGAGCAGGCGCGCCTGCCGATGGACGTGCGCGCGATCCACACCACCGACCTTGACGAATGGCGGGAGAATCCGTCCCATCCCGCGTTGCAGGAATGCCTGCGCGCGCTGTCTGCGATGATTGCGCGCTCGCAAGTCCCGCAAAATGCCAAGGCCGGCGAGGGGGCCGCGGGCACATCCGAAAAGGAAGCGCCGCGGCTTTCGGTCTGCGTGCTGCCCTTCAACAATATGAGCGGCGATTCCGAGCAGGAATACTTCAGCGACGGCATCACCGAAGACATCATCACCGACCTCAGCAAGGTGTCGGCGCTGGCGGTCGCGTCCAGCAACAGCGCGTTCCTGTACAAGGACAAGCACGCCGACATCCAGAAGGTTGTGCGCGAACTCAAGGTCACGCATGTGCTGGAAGGCAGTGTGCGCAAGGCCGGCGGCCGGGTGCGGATCAACGCGCAGTTGATCGACGGGGCCAGCAACAACCATGTCTGGGCCGAGCGCTATGACCGCGACGCCAGCGACATCTTCGCGATCCAGGATGAAATCTCGCAGGCCATCGTCAAGGCGTTGAAGCTGCGCTTGCTGCCGGAGGAAAAGAAGGCCATCGAGCGGCGCGGGACCAACAGCGCCGAAGCACACGACCTTTATTTGATGGCGCGCCAGATCTACGTGATCAACCAGGAGAACGACGAGCATTCCGCGCGGGCAATCGTCCGCATGTGCACGCGCGCCACCGGGATCGATCCGGACTATGCCCAGGCATGGGCGATGATGGCGATGGCCTACAGGGCCCTGCGCGGTCTGGGCGTGGAATCGGACGACGGCATGGCGGCGGCGGAACGTGCATTGGCGTTGAATCCGGACCTGGCCGAAGCGCATGCCATCAAGGGTTACATCCTCATGGCGAGCGGCGATACCGATGCGGCGGCTGCCGAAGCCGCCATCGCACGGAAACTGGATCCGGAATCCTATGAAGCCAATCGCACCGCCGGACGTTTGAACTATCAACTCCATCGCTACGAAGAAGCCATCCGCTTGTTCGAAAAGGCAGTCAGCCTGATGGAGGCTGACCTCAACTCAGCGATGATGCTGATCAGCTGTCACAACGCACTGGGCAATACCGCCGGCAGGCGCCAGGCCGCCGAGTTCGCGTTCAAACGAGCCGAGGTCATCCTTGCGCGCGACCAGAACAATTCCGGGGTCCTGGCGTACAGCGCCTACGCCCTTGCGGCATCGGGCGAGGGCGAGCGCGCCAAGGCGCGCATGAACCGCGCGCTTCTGATCGATCCGGACAACTGGAACATGCGCTACAACTTCGCGTGCGCCCTGAGCGTGTACCTGAAGGACAAGGACGCCGCCCTGGAGATGCTTGAGTCCATCTTCGCCACGATCACCGATGCCTTCTTTTCCTACGCCAAGGCCGATCCCGATTTCGCGTTGCTGCACGATGATCCGCGCTACCAGGCCATGGTCGCGGCGGCCGAGGCACGTCTCGCGGCTGCCAATTCCGCAGTTCCCGCAATGGCCGCGGGGAGCTGACGGCCATGGCTGACGTTTTCATCTCCTACGCCCGCGCCGACAAGGCGCGCGTCGCGCCGCTGGTCGCCGCGATCGAGGCCAAGG
>JAZKBD010000019.1:89796-96712 GCA_040388785.1 Pseudomonadota bacterium | reverse complement strand
CCACAGCACAAACTAACTCCATTTTTTGTTTCTCCGAGGAGTTCTTGACGGACGGAGCTAGGATAGAAGCGGCGTTTCGGAAGTATTTTCATCGGGCGCACCCGAAACAGGAAAAAGATTCGTACGATATCCTCGTCTGCCACGGGAATGTGTCCAGATACTTCGTTTGCAGCAGCTTGCGCGCGACATCTTCGCCGGAAAGATCGGCGCGCGGATCAGGCTCGGTGTAGCCGAGCGCGCAGGCTTCGCGCAGCAGCGTCGAGAACGGCTGGCGTCCGTCGTAATGGTTGAACAGGTACGAGAAGGATCCCGAGAACACGCCTTCGATGCGCGCGACGCGATCGCCGCACGCGTGCAGCCGACGCAAGGTGGCGAGCGCCGGCAGGCCTGCACCGACCGTGGCGCTGTCACCGTAATGGACGTCCTGCGCACACGCGGCTTGGAGTGCGCGCCAGCCATCGAGCGCGCCGCCGGCCAAAGCCTTGTTGGCGGTGACGACGTGGCAGCCGCGCGCCAGCCATTCGGGGTGGCGGGCCGCCAACTCCGTCGATGCGGTCGCATCGATGATGACCTTGTCGCGCGCACCGCTCGCGAGTAACGCACGCAACAGCGCGGTATCGTCGCGCGCATCGCCCGCGATGTTCAGGCGTTCGCGCAGGCGGCGCTCGGCCAGTGCGGCAGGCTGCGTTTGTTGATGGCGTGAATTGGCTGCACCCACCAACCGCAGATCTTCTCCCGCCTTCGTGCGAAGCAGTTGCAGGAACGCACCACCGACCTTGCCGGTGCCGAACAACACCACCGCGACGTCGCGGCGCGCTGCCGTGCGCGGAACCAACGTTTCCGCCAGCACCGCGTTCATGCCGGCACCGCCACGCGCTTCCGTGTCACGGCGTCGGCGCGTGCCAATGCTGCGCGCAGGTGACGCGACAAGTCGGCGATGTCCTCGATGCCGACCGAAAGGCGCAGCAGCGTGTCGGAAATGCCGGCCGCGCGGCGCGCTTCCGGCGCCATCGCCGCATGCGTCATCGTCGCAGGATGCGCGACCAGGCTTTCCACACCGCCCAGCGATTCGGCCAGCGTGATGCATTGCAAACCGTCGAGGAACGCACGCACCGCATCCTCGCCGCCATCCAGCTCGAAACTCAGCATCGCGCCGAAGCCGGATTGCTGGCGCTGTGCCAGCGCGTGCTGCGGATGCGATGCCAGGCCCGGATAGAACACGCGCGTCACTGCGGGGTGCTGGTCCAGCAGATCGGCCAGTGCACCCGCATTTTCCTGATGCACGCGCAGACGCGCAGACAATGTGCGCAGGCCGCGCAACGTCAGCCAGCTATCGAATGGCGCGCCGGTGAGGCCCAAACAGTTGCCCCACCATTTCAGTTTCTCGGCGACCTCGGGCTCGCGCGCGATCACCGCGCCGCCAACGACATCGCTGTGGCCGTTGATGTACTTGGTGGTCGAGTGCACCACCACGTCGGCGCCCAGCGTCAACGGCTGCTGCAAGGCCGGCGAAAGGAAGGTGTTGTCGACCACACACAACGCACCTGCTGCGTGCGCGGCCTGCGCGACGTGGCGGATGTCGGTGATGCGCAACAGCGGATTCGACGGCGTTTCCACCCACACCAGCGAGGGTTTCTCCGCGAGACCGGATGCGAGCGTGGTGGGATCGGTGAGGTCGGCGAAGCGCACGCTGAAGCGGCCCTTCTTCGCCCACGCATCCAGCAGGCGCCAGGTGCCGCCGTAGCAATCGTGCGCGGCCAGCACTTTGCCGCCCGGCGGCACAAGTTCCAGCGCCAGCGCGACCGCGGCCATGCCGCTGGCCGTAACCACCGTGCCGGCGCCGCGTTCAAGTTCGGCCAGCGCGTCGGCCAGAAGGTCGCGGGTCGGATTGCCGCTGCGCGAATAGTCGTATTCGCGCTTCTCGTTGAAACCAGCGAACGAGAAATTCGTCGAGAGATGCAGCGGCGGCACCACCGCGCCGTGCTGGGCGTCCGTCTCGATGCCGGCGCGGACCGCGCGCGTACAGGATGCAAGGTTCGTCATGTCATGCTCCATGTGTCCAGGGCCTCGCGCAGCAACGGCGCGAGGCGTTCGTGTTCCTTGAGGAAGCCGTCGTGGCCGTGCGGTGTTTCGATCACCTCGAGGCTGGCCGGTGCGCCGAGGCGCTGCTGCAACGCGCACAGGTCCGCGAGCGGCACCAGTTTGTCGCTCGCAAAACCGATCAACGTCGCTGGCACGCGTACCGATTTCGGATCGATGTCGTGCAGGTCGATCGATCCGGACAGTGCGAGGTAACGATGCGCGCCGAAGCGCGCGACGAACTTGCGTCCCTGATATTCCAGCCAGCCTTCGACGGGAAGCTGGAAACGCCCGTCGCGGTATTCCGCGCCGCCCGCAAAGCGGCGTCCGATTTCCTCGCCGCTGCGGTACGTAGTCAACGCGAGCTGGCGCGCCAGCGACAAGGCTTCGTCCACGCAGCCGTTGTCGAGTCCGAGCTTGACGATGCCGCGCTGCACCGCCCGCTGCGCCGTCGCGTACGGGTGCGGTCGATGCGCACCGGCCAATGCCACCAGCTTGCCGACGCGATCGCCGTGACGCGCGGCGAACGCCAGACCGACCATCGCGCCATACGAAGCGCCCACGAATGCGCCCGCGCGTGCGATGTCCAGCGTGTCCAGCAGCGCCGTCAGCGCGTCGGCCTGGTCTTCGCTGGACACCGACGGCGATTGCAGATCATCGGCATCCAGCCAGTCGATCGCGAGCACACGCACGCAGTCGAGGTCGATCGCACAGCCGCGCCCGACCAGTGTCTTCCACCAGCCGGGCGCCGCGTGTTCGGCCGTGGCACAGACGTCGCGATCGGCCGAGATGCCGCCCTGCACGATGACCGTTGGCGCGCCGGGCGCGCCCGCCCAGAGATAACGCACCTGGGCCGTCACCGGATGCCCGGCATACCGCGGCGTGATCCGGATTTCGCGCGTGCCGCGCTGGCAGGCAAACGGCACGTCCGCGCGGGAAAGGCGCGCGGCCGGCTGCGCGAACGATTCGAGGGTTGCGGGTGCGACGGCAAGACTCATCACGGTTCTCCTTGCTGAACCCGGACATCGAGTCATGCGGAGAACCGGAAACGGCCGTGCAATCCCGCGCATGGCGGGACTTCGCGACTCATCTCTCGGGCGGCGCATTGCGCCTCCGCAGGAGTTGGCACCGTGCGGAACCTTGCGGTTCCGCGGGTTGCCCCGGCTTCCAAGGGCCTGTCCCTCAGCCGGTCTCGATGAGCAATGGAGCAGACTCTAGCGATGCCGTGCAGGCATGTCAACGATTATTTGGACGTCTATACGCCTATATGCGCAATCGTAATGTGTAGCGCAATGAGTGGCCCCGTTGCTCGTGCGCTTGACAGGGAATTTAGGTGCATATACATATAATGGCATGAAGTCCGAGCTTGCCCTGCCCGAAACGATGGATTGCCTGTGCCTCGCCGCGCGCCGCGCTGCACGCGCGATCACGCGCGAATTCGACCGTGCGCTGCGCACGCACGGGCTGCGCGCCACCCAGTTCTCGCTGCTCTCTGCACTGCACCTGGCCGGACCGAAATCGATCGGCGACCTGGCCGAGCTGCTTTCCGCCGACCGCACCACGCTGACGCGAAATCTCGCCGTGGCCGAACACAACGCATGGCTGACGCTGCGGCCGGACCGCGACGATGCGCGCTCACGCATCGCCGCCATCACGGCCAAGGGTTTGCGCGCGCTGGAGGCCGCGCTGCCCGCCTGGTGCAGGACGCAACAAAGGCTGCTCGACGAAATGGGCGACGAAACCGCGGCGAGCCTGCGCAGGCTTGCCGGCGGCCCCTGCGCGGCAGCGCCGCCGTCGCGCACCAGGCGCAAGCCGATGTCGAAATCGCAGCCCGCCATCCGTCACTGAGATGGACATCCCACGAATACCTAGAGGAGAACCCGCGATGAAGCTCTACTGGTTCGACACCGTCAACCCGCGCAAGGCCTGCGCGGTCGCGAAGTACCTGCAATCCCCGCTCGAGTTCGTGCACGTCGATCTCGGGCGCGGCGAGCACAGGACGCCCGAGTACCTGGCCCTCAACCCGAACGGCAAGGTGCCGACGCTGGTCGACGGCACGCGCACGTTATGGGAGGCCAACGCGATCATGTGCCACCTGGCGGCGCGCGCGGATTCCGACCTGTGGCCGCAGGACGATCGCCAGGTCGAGGTGATCCGCTGGTTGAGCTGGGATCTCGCGCACTTCTATCGCAACGGCTCCAGCCTGTATTTCGAATACGTCATCAAGCCGCGCTTCGGCCTCGGCGACGTCGATCCCGACGAAGTGAAACGTGCCAGCAAGGAATGGCGGCGTTTTGCAGCGGTCCTGAATGGCCACCTGCACGACCGCCGCTGGCTGGTGGGGCGCGACATCACCATCGCCGATTTCGCGGTCGCCTCGGTGCTGCCTTACGCCGAACGCGCTTGCATTCCGCTGGACGAATTCCCCAACGTGCGGCGCTGGCACGACCGGCTCAATGAACTGGACGCCTGGCGGGAGCCGTATCCCGCGCTGGCCGAGGCGGCCTGACCATCGCGTCGCCGCTCGCGCAACGCCTTTCGTCGTCAAGACGAACATCTCCAACCTGAGGAAACCACCATGCAACTCGTCAGCTATCTTTTTTTCAACAACCAGGCCGCGGAAGCGTTCGATTTCTACGCCAAGTGCCTGGGCGGCAAAGTCCCCAGGAAAGTGACCTACGGCGAAATGCCGGACAGTGAGCGAGTGCCTGCGGAAATGCGCAACCTGGTTGCACACGTTCATCTCGAGGTCGGCGGTGCGCAGTTGATGGGTTCCGACTGGTGTCCACCTGGGGACGGGGCACCGTATCCGGGTATCCACGGCAACCGGATTTGCCTTGTCGTCGACACCCCGGAAGAAGCCGAGCGCGCATTCAAGGCACTCAGCACGGGTGGCGAAGTGATGGTGCCCATCGGTGAAACCTCCTGGTCGTTGTGTTTCGGCATGTTCACCGATCGCTTCGGCGCGCACTGGATGGTCAACTGCAATCGTCCCCAATGAGCCAGACCAAGCCATGAAGCCGATGCCGCCGATCGTTTCGCCTGAGGAATGGCAGGCCACGCAGGAACGCATGCTGGTGAAGGAAAAGCAAATGACCCGCGCGCGACGCCCTGGCCGCGGAACGCGGCCGCCAGCCAATGGTGCGCATAAGGATTACGTGTTCGACGGTGCGCGCGGCAAGGCGCGCTTGCTCGACCTTTTCGAAGGCCGCCGCCGGCACGACGAGTACGGCACCGACGCTCCGGTCATTGAACGATTGTCGATCCGAGGCCGCGTCGCTCGTCGCATTCACGAGAACGCGCAACCCGCGCCAGTCACGGAGATTCCACCATGCGCCTTGCAACATTCGCGTTGTTGCTCGCCAGTGGTGCCGCAGCGGCAGCACCGGTGCACTTCACCATCGACCCGGACCACACCTACCCGAGTTTCGCCGCCGACCACCTCGGCCTGTCGACGTGGCGCGGCAAATTCGACCACTCGAGCGGCACGATCACGCTGGACCGCCAGAAACAAACGGGCGCGGTGCACATCGTCACCAGGGTCGACAGCATCGATTTCGGCAATCCGGTCCTGAAGCAGACCGTGCTGAAAGCGGTATTCCCTCCACCGTTGTGCACGACCCAGTGCACGTTCTTCGATGCCGCGAAATATCCGACAGCGATCTATGACGGCACGCTCGCGGATTTCGTCGACGGCGCCCCCACGCGCGTGCTCGGCAAGCTCACCCTGCACGGCGTCACGCGTCCGCTGGACCTGAAGATCGAACACTTCAAATGCATCCCCGATTTCGTGGTCAAGCCGCGCGAGCGCTGCGGCGCGGAAGCGTCGGCGACCTTCGATCGCGCCGCATTCGGCATCGACGCCGGGAAATCATTCGGCATGGACATGAAAGTGTCGATGCAAATCCAGGTCGAGGCGGTGCAGGACAAGCAATGACGTTTCACCCATGCATGGAAGGTGATCCGGCGGTACCCTGACGCGATTCCGCAGCAACGGGGAACCATCATGTCGTACTTGCCTCGCTTCGCCTCGCTGGCCGCTTGCCTGATGCTGGCATTGGCCGGCGCCCAAACTGCCGCCGCGGAAACCGCCGCAATGCCGCTGCCGGAGACGATGGACATGCTGCGGCATGCGATCGCTGCGCAAACCGTCGAGGGCAAGGACCAGGTGCCGGCCTTCGCGCAGTACCTCGCGGGCAAACTTGAATCCGCCGGCTTCGCCAAATCCGACATCGAGATCATCCCGGTCGAACACACCGCGGCGCTGGTCGTGCATTACCGCGGCAGCGACAAGAGTCTGAAGTCGATCCTGCTGTCCGCACACATGGACGTGGTGGCGGCGAACCCGGCGGATTGGCAGCGCGATCCGTTCAAGCTGATCGACGAGAACGGTTATCTGTACGGCCGCGGCGTGGCCGACATGAAGACCAACGTGATCGCACTCGTCGAAACCTTCATGCGGCTCAAGCGCGCACACTATGTGCCGAAGCGCAGCATGATCATGGTGTTCTCGGGCGACGAGGAGACCGACATGGCCTCGACGCGCGAACTTGCCAAGCGCTATCACGACGCCGAGTTCCTGCTCAACGCCGACGCGGGCGGCGGCACCCTGAACGCGCAAGGCAAGCCGGTGGTGTACGAAATCCAGGCCGCGGAGAAAACCTACGCCGATTTCGAGCTGACCGTCACCTCGGCCGGCGGTCATTCGAGCGAACCCGACGTGCCGAAGAACGCGATCTATCGCTTGGCGAAGGCGCTCGATCGCGTGGCCGCGTACCAGTTCCCGGTGCAGCACAGCGAGATCACACTGGCTTCGTTGAAGGCGACCGGCGAGCAC
>JAZKBD010000019.1:72744-89786 GCA_040388785.1 Pseudomonadota bacterium | reverse complement strand
AAGCTCGTCACCACCGGCGTGCGGTCGTACCGCGAGGCGATGCGCGCGTTCGCCGCGAATCCGGATGACGCCAAAGCCGCTGCGGTGCTCTCGGCCGATCCGGCTTACGTCGGCCAGATCCGCACGACCTGCGTGGCCACGATGCTGGACGGTGGCCACGCCTTGAACGCGCTGCCGCAACGCGCCGATGCCAACATCAATTGCCGCATCTTTCCCGGCACGCACATTGCGTCGGTGCAGGCCACGCTCGCCAAGGTGATCGAGGATCCAAGCGTCAAGATCACGGTACGTCCGCCGCCGCCGGTGGAGAGTCCCGCCTCGCTGCTGCGCAAGGACGTGGTGGACGCCGTCAGTGCGGTGGTGCATCAGCGCTACCCGGGGCTCGACATCGTGCCGGGCATGTCGGCCGGCGCGTCGGACAGCATGTATTTCCGCAATGCCGGCGTGCCGAGCTACGGCGTCGATCCCAGCTTTTCCAAGCCCAACGACACCTTCGCGCACGGCCTCAACGAAAAGCTGCTGGCCTCGAACGTGCCGTGGGCACTGGATTTCTGGCACAAGCTGCTGACGAAACTCAGCCAGTAGGGCATGGGGCGCCTCGCGCGCACCGCTAGAATGGCGGGTTTGCGTTTCCCGCAACCCGCCTTCCATGTCCGACCACGCCACCGAAACGGCCCGCCGCCGCACCTTCGCGATCATCTCGCACCCCGACGCCGGCAAGACCACGCTGACAGAAAAGCTGCTGCTGTTCGGCGGCGCGATCCAGATGGCCGGCGCGGTGAAGAGCCGCAAGTCCGCGCGCCATGCGACGTCCGACTGGATGGCGATGGAAAAGGAGCGCGGGATTTCGGTGACGTCCTCGGTGATGCAGTTCCCTTACGAGGGCCGCATCGTCAACCTGCTGGACACGCCCGGCCACGCGGACTTTTCCGAGGACACTTATCGGGTGCTGACCGCGGTCGATTCGGCGCTGATGGTGATCGACTGCGCCAAAGGCGTCGAGGAACGCACCATCAAGCTGATGGAGGTCTGTCGCCTGCGCACCACGCCGATCATGACTTTCATCAACAAGCTCGACCGCGAGGGCCGCTCGCCGATCGAACTGCTGGATGAAGTCGAATCGGTGTTGAAGATCCAGTGCGCGCCGGTGACCTGGCCGATCGGGATGGGCAAGCGCCTCAAGGGCGTGTATCACCTCATCGACGACGAAGTGCACCTGTACGAATCGGGGCGCAACTTCACCCGACAGGATTCCACGATCCTGAAGGGCCTCGCCGATCCCGAACTCGAACAGCGCATCGGCGCCGACGCACTCGCGGAACTGCGCGAGGAACTGGAACTGGTGCAGGGCGCCTCGCATCCGTTCGACTTGCAAAAGTATCTTGCAGGCGAACAGACGCCGGTGTTCTTCGGTTCCGGCATCAACAACTTCGGCGTGCAGCCGCTGCTGGATTTCTTCGTCGAACACGCGCCGTCGCCGCAGGCACGAGCTACGGCAACGCGCGAAGTGTCGCCCGCCGAAGAAAAGCTCTCCGGCTTCGTGTTCAAGATCCAGGCCAACATGGACCCCGCGCACCGCGACCGCGTGGCTTTCCTGCGCGTGTGTTCCGGCCGCTACACCTCGGGCATGAAGGCGCTGCAGGTGCGCAGCGGCAAGGAAGTGAAGCTGGCGAACGCGCTGACCTTCATGGCGAGCGAGCGCGAGATCGCGGAAGAAGCGTATCCCGGCGACGTGATCGGGCTGCACAACCACGGCACGATTTCCATCGGCGATAGTTTCAGCGAAGGCGAAAAGCTGGTGTTCACCGGCATTCCGAACTTTGCGCCGGAGTTGTTCCGCCGCGCGCACCTGCGCGATCCCATGAAGATGAAGGCGCTGCGTGCGGGCCTCGCGCAGCTGTCGGAAGAAGGTGCGACGCAGTTCTTCCGGCCGCTGATGTCGAACGATCTGATCCTGGGTGCGGTCGGCGTGCTGCAGTTCGACGTCGCGGCATATCGGCTGAAAGATGAATACAACGTCGATTGCGCGTTCGAGAACGTGGGTGTGGTCACCGCGCGCTGGGTGCATTGCGATGATGCGAAGAAACTCGCCGAGTTCCGCGAACGCAACGCCATGCATCTCGCGATCGACGCCGCGGAGCAACTGGTCTATCTCGCGCCCACCCGCGTGAACCTGCAGCTCGCGCAGGAACGCTGGCCACAAGTGACGTTCACGGACACGCGCGAGCACGCCAGCGCGGCGGCCTGATCGCGCATCAGTTTTCCGCAGCGAAATGCCTACGCGATATGCAGCGAGCGTTGCGCATCCGCGCCGCCGTGCACGACCTTCGCGCGCAATTCCTCGGGATCGAAGTCGTCCACGTTGATGAACTCCGCCGTCGCACGGCGCAGGCGTTCCAGCAGCGCGCATTCGGTGTCGCTGATCGCGCCCAGCTTCTGCGCTTCGGCCAGTTGTTCGAAGTAATCGTGCGCGCGCAGGCCGCCGCCGGCCTTTACCGCCTTCAGGAACTTGCGCTCGATCGGTTCCGCTGCGACCACGTCCGGCAGCAGCGCGTGCATCCGGCCAACCGGATTGTTCTTCGTCTGCGTGAGGTAGATGCCCTTCACCAGCGCATCGCGCGCGCTGTTCGGCGCGGTCAGGAGCGCGGCGACGCGCCGGCCCAGCCGATCGGACGGCGGCACTTCGCGACGGCCGAACGGAAACACCAGCGTGTGCACCAGCCACGCCACCGGCCGCACCGGGAAATTGCGGATCACGCCGTCCAGCGCCATCTGCATCCGCCACACCGAATCGTGGAAGGCCCACGCCAGCATCGGCCGCTCGGCTTCGGGGCGGCCCTCGTCCTCGTAGCGCTTCAACATCGCCGAGCAGATGTAGAGGTACGACAGCACGTCACCGAGCCGCGCGGAAATCTTCTCCTTGAATTTCAGCTTGCCGCCAAGCACGCCCATCGCGGTGTCGGCCAGCAGCGCCAGCGCCGCGGAATAACGGTTCAACTTGCGGTAGTAGCGCCGCGTGTAGGCGTCGCCCGGCGCCTTGCCGAACTTCGCGAAGGTGATGCCGAGCACGAACGCGCGCGCGGCGTTGGAAATGCCGAAGCCGATGTGCCCGAACAACGCCGCATCGAATTCGCGCAGCGCCCTGGCGCGATCGGGTTCGTTCACCGCGTGCATTTCCTTCAGGATCCACGGATGGCAGCGGATCGCGCCCTGGCCGAAGATCATCAGGCTGCGGGTCATGATGTTGGCGCCTTCCACCGTGATCGGGATCGGCGCGCCCTGCCACATGCGGCCGAGATAATTCGACGGCCCCAACTGGATGCCCTTGCCGCCGTGCACATCCATCGCGTCCTGGATCACGATGCGGCCGAGATCGGTGGCGTGGCATTTCGCAATGGCCGACGCGACCGCCGGCTTCTCGCCGCGATCGACGGCCGCGGCGGACGCGCGCGACAACGCCGTGACCGCGTACGCGTAGCCACCGATCCGCGCCAGCGCTTCCTCGACGCCCTCGAAGCGCGCGACCGCCAAACCGAATTGCTTGCGGATGCGCGCGTACGCGCCGGTCGCGGCAACTGCCGTCCGCACGAAACCGGTCGCGTTCGACGGCAGCGAAATCCCGCGTCCGACCGACAGGCATTCGACCAGCATGCGCCAGCCGTGGCCGGCCATGTGCGGGCCGCCGATCAGTGTGTCGATGGGCACGAACACGTCCTTGCCGCGCAACGGCCCGTTCTGGAACGGGATGTTGAGCGGAAAATGCCGGCGGCCGATTTCGAGACCCTTCGTTTCGCGCGGGATCAGTGCCAGCGTGATGCCAAGGTCCTGCTTGTCGCCCAGCAGGTGTTCCGGGTCGTACATCCGGAACGCGAGGCCGACCAATGTCGCGACCGGCGCCAGCGTGATGTAGCGCTTGTCGAAGGTGAGTTTGATGCTCAGCGTTTCCCTGCCATCGATTGTTTGCTTGCAGACGATGCCGTAGTCCGGAATAGAAGTGGCATCGGAACCCGCATACGGACCGGTCAACGCGAAGCACGGCACCTCGCGACCGTCGGCCAGACGCGGCAGGTAATGGTTCTTCTGTTCCTCGCTGCCGTAGCGCAGCAGCAGCTCGGCCGGGCCGAGCGAGTTCGGCACTGCGACCAGTGACGACAGTGTCGCCGACATGCTGGACAGCTTTTGCAGCACCGCGGAATGCGCGAGCGCCGAGAACTGCTTGCCGCCGTACTGCTTCGGGATGATCATCGCGAAGAACCCTTCGCGCTTGATGAAATCCCAGATCTCGGGCGGCAGGTCCGCGATCTCGTGCGTGATGTGCCAGTCGTCGATCATCGCGCACAGCTTTTCGCAAGGCCCGTCGAGAAACGCCTGTTCCTCGGCGGAAAGCTGCGGCCTCGGTTCGGACAGCAACTTCGACCAGTTGGGCTTGCCGGCGAACAGCTCGCCCTCGAAACCGACGGTGCCGGCGTCCAGCGCGACCTGTTCGGTTTCGGAAATCCCGGGCAGCACGCGCTTGAACAGGTTCAGCAGCGGCGCCGCGAACAACGCGCGACGCAAGGGCGTCAGATTCAATGGCAGCGCGACAAGCACGATGAACAGGCCAAGCAGCACCCACATCGGCGCGAACGCATGCAGGCCGAAACCGACCCCCAGGATCGTCACGATGGTCGCCAGCGTCCATTGCCACAGACGGCTGCGGAAATAGGCGCAGGCGATGCCGACGATCACGGCGCAGACAAGGATGATGAGGGTGTTCATGGCAAACTCCGCGGGATCACCGCGCGCGAATGCGACGCGGGAACGGCATCAGGGTCGAGTGTAGTCAGGAAGGGTTCGATGGCGGCCGTGAACGCGGCGTTGTCGTCACCGGCCAGCGTGTGCGTCGCGTGCGGGATTTCGATGTGGCGCGCGTGCGGCACGGCTTCGAGGAATTCCGCGACCGTTTCCTCGGACACGATGTCGCTGCGCCCGCCCGACACCAGCAGCACCGGCACGTCGATGTTGCGGGCGGCGCTCAACAGCCTTTGCTGGTGACGCTCGCCTTCATGCGCGACGGTATCCAGCAAGGCCGGATCCCAATGCCAGCGCAGGCGTCCGTCCTCGCCGCGATGCAGCAACTGCGCCAGTTCGTAACGGTCCTTGCGGCGCCGGCGCTGCGGCAGATACGCGGCCACAGCGTCGGCGGCTTCGTCCAGTGAAGCGAACCCCCGCGGATATGCACGCATGAAATCGAGCATGCGTTCGACGCCTTCGCTTTCCCAGCGCGGCGTGATGTCCACCAGCACCAGGGCGCGGAACGGATCGGGCCGCGTTTCGCCCGCTGCGACCAGCCCGAGCAGTCCACCCATCGACGCGCCGACCAGCACCGGCTGCGGCGCCAGTGAACGCGCGACGGTCAGCAGATCGTCGACGAACTGTTCCAGCGCGTAGCGTCCGTCCGCCAGGCGACCGCTGTCGCCGTGACCGCGCGCATCGAACGTGACCGCGCGCCAGCCATGCGCGGCCAGCCCTTCCGCAGCCTTCGCCCACGCGTGCCGGCTTTGGCCGAAGCCATGCGCGAACAGCACCGCCGGCGCATCGGCCGCGCCGCGCGTTTCGACCGCGAGCGGCAAGCCGTCGCGGGCGGTTATCGTGGTGAGACGCGCTTCATCGCGCGTATCGTTCGTTTCCATACGCATCAGTATGGATTTGTGCCCCAGCCCTGTCAATACGCTACAGTATGGTCATGTCCGCGCCTTCCACCGCACCCACCCATGGCTCGCGCCGCGGCCGCGCGCACGCGCGGCTTTCGGCCGCCGACTGGGAACGCGGCGCGCTGGAAATGATCGCGGACGAAGGCGTCGGCGCGCTGGCGGTCGAAGCGTTGGCGCGGCGCCTGGGCGTCACCAAGGGCAGCTTCTATTGGCATTTCAAGAATCGCGAAGCGTTGCTGCAGGCCGCGCTCAACCGCTGGGAAGCAGACGACGAGGGCGAACTGCAGCAGCACATCGGCGCCACCGACGATCGTCCGCGCGAACGCCTGGGCGCGCTGTTCCGCTGGGTTTCCGGCGAGGCGCAGGCGCATCGCATTTATGCCGCGCTGCTGCAGGCGCTGGACCATCCGCTGGTGCAGCCCACCATGACGCGGGTTTCGCAGCGGCGCATGGATTTCCTCGAAGGCGCGTTCCGCGAAGCCGGGCTCGATTCCGCCGCGGCGCGCCATCGTGCACGCCTGACCTACGCGGCCTACGTGGGTTTCCTGCAAATGAACCTGACGCTGGAACTGCCGCACCTGTCGCACGAGCAGTATGAAGCGTACGTGGAGCATGTCATAGCAACATTGGTTCCGTAATTTGTGCGATCGTCCATGATCGCTGCATCGCTCGATCACCGCGCGAGACGAAACCCCTTCGAGTTCACTCACACCACCACGGCCATCCATGGCCTGACTTTTCACGACAGCCGCTTCGAAATGCTGCGATCGCACAATCGCGGTGCCGCGGCGCGCCTTGCAAAGCCCGCAGGCGCGGACTAACGTCACTTCCCCGCCCTCTTTACCAAGGCGCCACAGCATTCCACGACACC
This sequence comes from Pseudomonadota bacterium, assembly GCA_040388785.1. Taxonomy (GTDB): domain Bacteria; phylum Pseudomonadota; class Gammaproteobacteria; order Xanthomonadales; family Rhodanobacteraceae; genus 66-474. The sequence continues at coordinate 83,222 of JAZKBD010000019.1, read as the reverse complement.
AGGCCGGCTCGACGCGTTCGTCCGTCGAGGGAAGGACATAAAAACAAAACCGCCTTCCCGCTTCACGCTACCTGATGCGCAACGCTTTCATTCTGGAGTATCACAACCGATGCCAAGCAAACTCGATTCTCTGAACCGATGGGTTGACGACGTCGCAAAAAGGACGAAACCCAATCACATCCACTGGTGCGACGGCTCCGAAGCCGAATACAGGCAGCTCGTGGACGAAATGCTGGAGACCGGCGACCTGATCGAATTGAATCAGGAAACCCATCCGCGCTGCTACCTGCACCGCTCCGATCCCAAGGACGTCGCGCGCGTCGAAAAGCTCACCGTCATCTGCACCAGGGACAAGGACGACGCCGGCCCCAACAACAACTGGATGGATCCGGCCGAGGCGCACGCCAAGATCGACGCGCTGTTCGAGGGCTGCATGCAAGGGCGCACGATGTACGTGATCCCCTATTGCATGGGTCCGCTCGGATCAAGGCTGTCGCGCTGCGGCGTCGAGATCACCGACTCGCCGTACGTCGTCGCCAACATGCGCATCATGACGCGCATGGGCACCGCCGCGCTGGAACGCATCGAGCGCGAGGGAAGCTTCGTCAAGGCGTTGCATTCGATCGGGGAACTCGATCCGTCGCGCCGCTGGATCATGCATTTCCCGGAAGAACTCACCATCAAGTCGTTCGGCTCGGGCTACGGCGGCAACGCGCTGCTGGGCAAGAAGTGCCACGCGCTGCGCATCGGTTCGTACCAGGCGCGCAGCGAAGGCTGGCTCGCCGAGCACATGCTGATCGTCGGCATCGAGAATCCGCAGCACGAAATCCGCTACGTCGCGGCGGCGTTTCCGTCGGCCTGCGGCAAGACCAATCTCGCGATGCTGATCCCGCCGGAAGGCTATCAACGCGAAGGCTGGAAAATCTGGACCGTCGGCGACGACATCTGCTGGATGCGCCCCGGCAAGGATGGGCGGTTGTACGCAATCAATCCCGAGGCCGGTTACTTCGGCGTCGCGCCCGGCACCTCGAAAAAAACCAATCCCAACGCGCTGGCGATGCTGCAGCACGACACCATCTTCACCAACGTCGCGGTCACCGACGACAACCAGCCGTGGTGGGAGGGACTGGACGAGCGCGCGCCCGCGAAGGATTGGCAGGGCCGCGACTACGATTCGAAAAACGGACCGGCTGCACACCCGAACTCGCGCTTCACCGTGCGCGCGAACCAGTGCCCGAGCTGGTCGCCGGAAGCCGAAAATCCCGAAGGTGTGCCGATCGACGCGATCGTGTTCGGCGGCCGCCGCGCGGCGCGCGTGCCGCTGGTGTTCGAGGCGCGCGACTGGACGCACGGCGTGCTGGTCGGCGCGTCGATGGCGTCCGAAACCACCGCCGCCGCGACCGACGTCGGCGTCAACATCCGCCGCGACCCGATGGCGATGAAACCGTTCTGCGGCTACAACTACGGCGACTACTTCGCGCACTGGCTGTCGTTCGACCAGCCCGCCGCGAAACTGCCGAAAATCTTCCACGTCAACTGGTTCCGCAAAGGCAAGGACGGCAAGTTCCTGTGGCCCGGCTTCGGCGACAACATGCGCGTGCTGGAGTGGATGCTGAAGCGCGTCACCGGCGAAGCCGGCGCGGTCGAAACGCCGATCGGCAACCTGCCGCGCGAGGAAGACCTGAACCTCGAGGGCCTGAATCTCGCCGACGGCGCGCTCGACGAATTGTTCCGCGTCGACAACGGCGAATGGCGTGACGAAGAGAACGCCATCGGCGAATACCTCGCGGGTTACGGATCGCACCTGCCCGGCAAGCTGAAAGCCGAACAGCAGCGCGTCGCCGCTGCACTGGGCGCCGCGGCGGAACCCGCGACTGCGCCAGTGCGCAAGGCCGCGGCGGCAAGCTGACATCAAGATTCCTTCCCCCGCTTGCGGGGGAAGGTGCCCGAAGGGCGAATGGGGGAGTCTCGCGATGCAGTCGCGCGTTATGACAAGCGCCGAGAAATTGAAGGCGGCGCGAGAACGCTTCAAGGCGCTGGGAATCAACCCGAATATGGGTGCGCCTCCCGTACTACGCGTGTTCTGGCTTGTGGGAATTCCGGTTCCACCACTCGTTTTCCTACGGTTCGGCACGGTTGCCTTGATCACTGGCGTGTTCTTCGCCGTGTTCTGGGGCTTTTTAATGTGGTTCTTCTTTTGGTCGGGTCCGGGCACGCCCATGTGGGTTGTGTATGGTGCACCGGCCTTGGCTGGGGCGGCATTCGGCCTTTACAGCGCGTGGCGTATGCGTGCGGTCGCTCAAAAGCTCGATCTGCCATTGTGGGCCGAGTACAACGGAAAACCTTTTGGGATACGCGCCGAGACTACTCAGCCCAACGTCAGCTTTGCGGGAGCGCCAAGCGCAGGACACCAGACCAAATTCGCAAGAATCGCGCCATGCCCATACTGTGGTGGCCCGATTCCTTTGGGGCTGTCGTCATTTCTTCCCCGGCCCTTTGTTGGTCCTCGCATCACCTGCCCTCACTGTCACAAGCGTTGCACTTTGCGGTTGTGGTTGCGTTTCGCTGCGTCGCTCGCCGGGTTTTCTAGTTGCATGATCATAACCATGCTGTTCATCACATCCATGGTTATCATGCATTTCGATAGCCAAGTATTGATGTACGTGGTTGTCATTGCGTCCATTTTGATATGGATGGCGACACAGATATTCATCTGCTTCAAATATGGCGTGCTTGTCAAGTCGAAGATCTAATAAATACATTTGGCCTTAGTCATTGAGTCAATACGCTCGTTGTGCGGATCGCGTTAACTCAAGCGTCACGGTCAACGGTCGCAGCGCAGACCACTTCACGAGCGAATGAAAAGTACTTTCAAGTCGTTGCCGGTGCGTCCGCCTGAGCTTTCGGCGCGGCGCGCTTGAAGGCGTCGAGCTTCGCGCAGGCCGCGTCGATCGCGGTGATCGTCGGGTACGGCGATAACGAAACCTCGAAGCGACGCGCGTTGTAGACCTGCGGGATCAGGCAGCAATCGGCGAGCGTGGGCGTGTCGCCTTCGCAGAATTTTCCGGGATTGTCGCGTGCGGCAAGCACCGCTTCGATCGCGTCGAAGCCTATCCTGATCCAGTGCCGCGACCATGCGGTCTTCTGCTCGTCACTCGCGCCAAGTTCGCGCTGCAGGTACTGCAGCACGCGCAAATTGCCGAGCGGATGGATGTCGCAGACGATCATCTGCGCGAGTGCGCGAACCCGCGCGCAGGCCAGCGCCGCGCGCGGCAGCAGGCGCGGTGTGTCGGGGTAGGCCTCCTCCAGGTATTCGATGATCGCCATTGACTCACGCAACACGTGGTTGCCGTCCACCAGCGCGGGTATCAGTTGCTGCGGGTTCAACTTGCGATAGTCGTCGTGGTGCTGTTCGCCACCGTCGCGCAGCAAATGCACCGGCGCGATCGCGTAATCCATGCCCTTCAGGTTCAGCGCGATGCGCACCCGGTACGCGGCGCTGGAACGCCAGTAGCTGTAGAGGGTTCGGGCATTCGGCATGGCGGCGTCCGCAGTATTCGAAAAAGCCGAGCGTAATGGAATTGCGCGCGCGCGGCGCAACCCGGACAATGCGTGGTTCATCGCCCGATCTCTGGAGTGCACGCATGGCTTTCGTCCGCATGACCGATCTCGATCTCGCCGGCAAGCGCGTGCTGATCCGCGAAGACCTGAACGTGCCGATCCAGGACGGTCGCATCACGTCGACGCAACGCCTCGATGCTGCGCTGCCGACGATCCGCGCCGCGCGCGACACCGGCGCCGCGGTGCTGGTGATGTCGCACCTCGGGCGGCCCAAGGAAGGCCAGTTCGATGAAACGCAATCGCTGGCGCCGGTGGTCGACTGGTTGTCGGAACGACTCGACGCAGCCGTGCGGCTGGAACGCAATTACCTCGGCGGCGTCGAAACCAATCCGGGTGAAGTCGTGGTGCTGGAAAACTGCCGCATGAACGTGGGCGAGAAAGCCGATGACGAGGCGCTGGCGAAGAAATACGCCGCGCTGTGCGACGTGTTCGTGATGGATGCGTTCGGCACCGCGCATCGCGCGCAGGCCTCGACGCACGGCGTCGCAAAATTCGCGAAGGTCGCGTGCGCGGGTCCGCTGCTCGCCACCGAACTGGACGCACTGGGCAAAGCGTTGAAGAATCCCGTGCGCCCGCTGCTGGCGATCGTCGCGGGTTCCAAGGTCTCGACCAAGCTCGACCTGCTGCAGAACCTCGTCAATGGCGTCGACCAGTTGATCGTGGGCGGCGGCATCGCCAACACCTTCATCGCCGCCGCGGGCTACGGCATCGGCAAATCGCTGGCGGAGCCCGACCTGCTGGATGCGGCACGCAACGTGATCGCGACCGCTTCCGCGCGCGGCGCCGACGTGCCAATCCCGACGGACGTGGTGGTTGCACCGGAGTTCAAGGCCGATGCACCGGCGACCATCAAGGCCGTCGATCAGGTGAGCGACGACGAAATGATCCTCGACATCGGCCCCGATACGGCCAAGCGCTATGCGGCGATGATCGCCAAGGCCGGCACGGTCGTCTGGAACGGCCCGGTTGGCGTGTTCGAGTTCGATGCGTTCGGCCACGGCACCGAAACCTTGGCGCACGCGATCGCGGAATCCGACGCGTTCTCGATCGCGGGTGGTGGCGACACGCTCGCGGCGGTCGACAAGTACGGCATCGCCGACAAGGTGTCGTACATTTCCACGGGCGGCGGCGCGTTCCTGGAATTCCTCGAAGGCAAGACGCTGCCCGCGGTCGCGATACTGGAAAGCCGGTGCCAAGGCGCCTGATTCCATTTTCAATGCAATGGCCGATCTGTCCCCCAACGGTTCGTCATTCCGGGGCCATCGCCGGCTTCATCGGTGATGGAACCCGGAATCCATTTTGATCCTGCGTGGATTGATGAAAGGCAAAATGGATTCCGGATCGCCGCTTTGCGGCGTCCGGAATGACGACCGTTTTTGTAGAGTTGAGACATTATCGACCCGGGAATGGAATAATGTCCTGCTTTGCGGAGGTGCCGGGATGAGCATTTCGAAAATCTCCAGGCGGTTGGTGTTGTCCCTCGCGTCGTTCGCACTGCTGTTGGTCATCCAGCTTGCCGCGGCGACATCCGCATCGCAGGTCGTTCAGATCAAGGTCGACGCCAGCGCGCACGGCTCGCCCTTCCCGCATTTCTGGGAGCAGATGTTCGGCTCCGGCCGCGCGCTGCTCTCGCTGCGCGACGACTACCGCCGCGATGTCGACACAGTGCGCCGCGCCACGGGCTTCGAGTACGTGCGCTTCCACGGCATCTTCGATGACGACGTCGGGCTGGTGCAGAAAGACAAGGACGGCAAGGTCAGCTACAACTTTTCCTACATCGACCAGATCTACGATGGCCTGCTCGCGCACGGGATCAAGCCGTTCGTGGAACTGAGTTTCATGCCCGAGGCGCTGAGTTCCGACCCGTCGCGGCACCACAGCTTCTGGTATCACCCCAACCCGATGCCGCCGAAGAATTATGCGGAGTGGGACGCGATGATCCGCGCGTTCGCGCAGCACCTGATCGCGCGCTACGGGATCGACGAGGTGGCGAGCTGGTATTTCGAAGTCTGGAACGAACCCAACCTCGACTTCTGGGGCGGCGAACCGAAGCAGTCGACGTATTTCGCGCTCTACGACCACACCGCGCGCACGCTGAAGGCGGTGAATCCGCGGCTGCGCGTGGGCGGACCGGCCACCGCGCAGGCGGCGTGGGTAACGACGTTCCTGGACCATGCACACAAGGACCATGTGCCGGTCGACTTCGTATCGAGCCATGTCTATGGCGACGACACCGCGCAGAACGTGCTGCATACCAGCGAGAACATTCCGCGTGCCGACATGGTGTGCCGCGCAGTGGCCAAGGTGCACAAGGAAATCCTCGCGTCGCCGTATCCGCAACTGCCGTTCATCCTCAGCGAATACAACGCCTCGTACGCGAACCTGCCGAACGTCACCGACAGCGTATTCATGGGACCGTGGCTGGCCAACACGATCCGCGAATGCGCGGGCAACGTCACGATGATGAGTTACTGGACGTTCTCGGATGTGTTCGAGGAACAGGGCGTGCCGCGCACGCCGTTCTACGGCGGCTTCGGGCTGATCGCCGAGCGCAGCATCGACAAGCCCGCGTTCAATGCGTTCGCGATGTTGCATCAATTGGGCGACGTGCGCTTGGCGCTGAAATCCGACAGCGCGCTGGCCACGCGCCGCACGGACGGCACGCTCATCCTCGCGTTGTGGAACTACGCGCCGCCGATGGGCGACAGCGCCAGCTACACGCCCGGCACGCCCAAAGGTGCAACGAAACACTTCGACATCGACGTGGCGCATCTCGCTGCCGGCGCGACTGCCAGCGTGGAGCGGCTTGATGCGACCCACGGCAACGTGCTCGCGATCTACGACAGGATGGGACGTCCCGCCTTCCCCACGCGCGCGCAAATCGCGCAACTGCGTGCCGCCGGACAGGAGCCGTCGCCGCAGACGATGGCCGTCAACGACGGAAGGCTCGCACTCGACGTTCCCCCGCAAGGCTTGGTGATCGTGACGCTGGGCGGCCACGCCGCCGTGAAGTGATTCTCGCCGGGCCTCTCCGGCCGAGGCGGCACGGAACGGCCGGCGCCGGTGTTGTTTCCTGGCGAAGCGCGCGCAACGCACCCCTCGTTCGCCGGACCGCCGGTGGCTGATGGCTTCTTTCGAGGCCGACCTCGGCATCGGCATCACGCCGCGTGCACGTCCTGCATCTTTTGATACGCACTTCCCGCGGCGACAACCGAAGCGGCCGCGGCGCTGCACGCCATCCGAACCACCGGAGAGCACGACGAAGGCGAACCTGACCCAGCTCAATGTGCGCGGGAGGAGACATGAAAGGCTCAAGGACGGTGCGAACCCAACTGCTGGCAGCCCTCATCGCCGGCGCGGTCACGGCAACGCTCGCGGTGCCGACGATTGCATTTGCGCAGACCGCCAACGCCACCTTGCAGGGGCAAGCGGCGCCCGGCGCGCAGATCACCGCGCGCAATACCGCCACCGGCCAAGTGCGCACCGCCAGAGCCAACGCGCAGGGGCGTTACATCCTGGTGAGCCTGCCGCCCGGCACCTGGCAAGTCGACGCGGGTCCCGGCACCGCACGGACGGTGACCTTGTCGGTCGCCTCGACCGCCACGTTGAACCTGGCGCAGGCGCAAGCCGCGCCGGCTCCGTCTTCGGCGCAAACGCTGTCGACGGTGCAAGTGGTCGGCTCCGCGCTGCTGGACACCCGAACCTCGCAGGTCGGCAACACCGTGTCGCTGCGCCAGATCAACCAACTGCCGGAAGCCTCGCGCAACTTCCTCGAGTTCGCGGACATCGTGCCCGGCATGATCTTCACCCGCAGCGCCAACGGCAACACCAGCCTGAGTTCGGGCGCGCAGGCGTCCAGCAACATCAACGTCTACATCGACGGCGTCGGCCAGAAGAACTACGTGTTGGGCGGCGGCATCACCGGCCAGTTCGCGAGCCAGGGCAATCCGTTCCCGCAACTCGCGGTCGACCAGTACAAGGTCATCACGTCGAACTACACCGCGGAATTCGGCCAGCTTTCCAGCGCCGCGATCACCGCGGTGACGAAGTCCGGCACCAACGAATTCCACGGTGATGTGTTCGGAAGCTTCACCAACACCGTGATGCGCGCGGAAACGCCCGCCGAGCGGCACGCCGCCAAGAAAACCCCCTCGCACGAGAAGGATTACGGCTTCGACATCGGCGGCCCGATCATCAAGGACAAGGCGCATTTCTACCTTGCCTACGAGGGCAAGGAATTCGACAGCCCGACCGTGGTGGTGCCCGGCGTCAGCAGCTACGTGCAATACCTGCCGGCGAGCGTGCAGGCCCTTGCCGGGCCCGCGAGCCTGCCGTTCAAGGAGAACGACTGGTTCGGCAAGCTGGATTACGAAATCACCGATGAAGACCGGCTGGTGCTGACCGGCCACTACCGCGCCGAAACGGCGATCAGCGGCTTGGGCGGCATCAACGCCGCGGGCGCGGGCCTCAACACCATCAACAACGACAAGCGCTACGACCTGAGCTGGGAACACAGCGCGGACGCGTGGTTCAACAAGCTGCTGTTCACGTATGAAAACGCGTTCTACGCACCGACGCCGATCATCCTTGGTGATGGCGCGGCTTATGTGCCCGACAACAACAAGAACAGCACGATCATCCAGACCGGCGCCTCGCCGCTGGCCCAGCAGAACAAGGGCCAGAAGGGACCAGGTTTCTCGGACGACCTGACCTTCAATGACCTGCACTGGCATGGCGACCACGAGTTGAAGCTGGGCGTTTCCTACAAATCGGTGAAACTGATCGCGCAGGACTCCGGCGACAGCAATGCGCTGTTCAATTACCTGGTTACCAAGTCCGGTACCGAGAGCATTCCGTACCAGGTGCAGTTCGGTTCGCCCACGCCGGGCTTCAGCCCGGTCGCCACCAGCACCGACAAACAGTACGGCGCATACGTCCAGGACAACTGGACGGTCAACGATCACCTGACTCTGAACCTCGGTGTGCGCTACGACTACGAGAAGACGCCGTCGTATCTCAACTTCGTGACGCCCGCCAATGTGGTCGCGGCGATCTACGGACAGGATCCCAATGCACCGCCCGGCCAGACCTACGCGCAATCCCTGGCCAAGGGCGGCATCAACATCGCCGACTACATCGGCAATGGCCACAACCGCAGCCAGCCGAAGAACGAGTGGCAGCCCCGTTTGGGTTTTTCGTATGACATCAATGGTGACCAGAAGCACGTGATCTTCGGCGGCGCGGGCCGCGCCTACGACCGTGATCTGTACGAGACGCTGCAGGTCGAACAGACCAAGCAGGCGCTGTCGCAGCCAACCCTGCTCTTCAATACGCCCGATTCACCTTGCGCCGTCGGCACCGGCACCTGCTTCGCATGGAACCCGGCCTACTACGACATCCCGACCCTGCAGTCGCTGGTCGCCGGGTCCAATCTCGGCAAGGAAGTCGACATGGTCATCAATAACCTGAAGGCGCCCTACTCCGACCAGTTCAGCATCGGCATGCGCAACACGGTGGGCGAATGGAACACCAGCGTGACCTTGGTCGACATCCGCAGTTACGACGGCCTGGTCTTCCAGCTCGGCAACCGCTTTCCGGACGGCGGGTTCTGGCGGAATGGTTGCCAGCCGTGGTGCGCCTCTACCGGTGTGCCCGGCTTCGGCAACCTGATCCTCGGCAACAACGGCCTGGAAACGCGTCTCGACCAGTTGCTGGTGTCGCTCGACAAACCGTACACCCACGAATCCCACTGGGGCGCGTCGATCGCGTACACCTACAGCCACGCCACCAAGAACAACGACAACATCGATCCGACCGACCAGTACGCGTTCGATTTCGAGACGATCGGGCATTACCCGTTCGTGGCGGCACCGACCGTGCCGCGGCATCGCCTGGTCGCCACCGCAACGTTCGATGGTCCATGGGGTTTCGTGATGGGTGCCAAGCTGACGCTGTCGACGCCCAATCCGGACGTCAACCTGGCCAGCTACGGCGCGCCCGCGACGAACGTCGACCATGGTGCGATCAACGGCGGAGGCAACGAAGCAGTCGGCATATTCCCGCCCGGCAACGGCCGCTTCCTGATCGGCGGCAAGATCTTCGGTTACCGCGACATCGACCTGCAGGCCACCAAGAACTTCATGATCCACGGCAATCTCGGCGCGTACGTGCGCATCGACCTGATCAACGCGTTCAACTGGAACAACTACACCCTTTATCTGGAGAGCTGGGGATCGAATGGCCAGATGAACCGGATTCCCGTCATCTACAACCCGACCGGCGACATCAGCGGCTATCCGCGCACGCTCAAAGTGTCGATGGGCCTGAAGTTCTGACCCGTGCCGCGATTCGCACCCTCTGCCACCGTCGCGCCACAAAATTCGCATCCGGCTGACATCGGCAGCGCGTACATTCCGGCGCAGAACTTGCATGCGTGTGCTGCATGCGCACGGGAGACTCCAGGGTGCCCTGCACCGACCACACGAACGTTGATGTGTCCGCGACGAAGCAGGCTTCGCCGGAATGGCGGCGCCTGAAAGACGCGAACGCATCGGGGGCGACGCGGGTGTGAAAGGGTGAGCATGGCCGCAGGGGAGGCCGCAATCCTGGACCGCCACTCGATGCACGGAGGCCTTGACGCGCGGGGCCCGCACGGGCTCCACGCCAGCGGTCGTGCGCCATGAAGCGGCGCGCGCCGGATTCGTCCAGGAAACCCGGATGGCTTGCCGGGCCCCGCACGCTGCGGCGCGCGGGCGTCGTGCTGCTGTGCGTGCTGCTGGCCGGAATCGGCACGGCGGCGCTTTCGCGACACGCCGCGCCACCCGCCGAGGTTGCGCCGGCCGCGGCCAGCACGACAG
>JAZKBD010000019.1:57382-72734 GCA_040388785.1 Pseudomonadota bacterium | reverse complement strand
AAAGATCGGATACGGTCCGCTTAAATCGCTCATGGCACCCCGCGCGAAAACAATTTCCGTCCATGCTCCCGCGCCCGCGGCCTCCATCGCCGCCACCCCCGCGCCGGCCACGACCGGCGCCGTGCCGCCGCGAACCAGTGCGATCACGGGCGTTGCCGCGCCATCGCTGGATGACATCGAGCACCGCACCTTCGAATTCTTCTGGCAGACGGCGAATCCGCAAAATGGATTGGTGCCCGATCACTGGCCGCTCGGCAAGGAACCCTTCGCCAGCATCGCCGCCGTCGGCTTCGGCTTGACGGCGTACCCGATCGGCGTCGAGCGCGGCTGGATCACGCGCGCGCAGGCGAGCGAGCGCGTGCTTGCCACGCTGCGCTTCTTCGCCGATGCGCCGCAAGGCGCGAACGAGGACGGCGAGGCCGGCTACCACGGCTTCTACTATCATTTCCTCGACATGCAGAGCGGCCAGCGCTATGCGCGCTGGGTCGAAGTCTCCACGGTCGACACCACCTGGCTGATGGCGGGCGTGCTGTTCGACGAGACGTATTTCGATCAGGACAATCCGCAGGAGCGCGAGATCCGCAAGCTCGCCGAAAAACTTTACGCCAACGTGGACTGGACCTGGGCGCAGGTGCGGCCGCCGCTGATCAGCATGGGCTGGACGCCCGGCGGCAAGTTCATCCCGCAGGACTGGAAAGGCTACAACGAAGCGATGATGCTCTACATCCTCGCGCTCGGTTCGCCCGACCACGCGATCAAGCCCGACGCATGGAACGCGTGGACCTCGACGTACAAGCAAACCTGGGGCACGTTCATGAGCGGCAAGCCGCGCGTCGGTTTCGGGCCGCTGTTCGGACACCAGTACAGCGAATCATGGATCGACTTCCGCGACATCCAGGATGCGTGGACGCGCGCGCACGACCTCACCTATTTCGAGAACAGCCGCCGCGCGGTGACCGGCCAGCAGCAATACGCGGTGTCCGGCGCCGGGCGTTTCGTCGGTTACGGCGCCGACATCTGGGGGCTGACCGCCTGCGATGGTCCGGGCGACACGACCTGGGACCACGAAGACGGTACGGTCACGCGCTTCTACGGCTACTTCGCGCGCGGCGCCGGCGTCGGCGACATCAGCGATGACGGCACCATCGCGCCGACGGCGTCGATCGCATCGATCGTGTTCGCGCCCGAGCTGGTGTTGCCCACCATCCACGCGATGTACGCGCGCTACGGCAAGTGGTTGTATTCGACGTACGGTTTCTACGATGCGTTCAATCCGACATTCCAGTTGCACGTGCCGTTGCGCAGCGGCTACATGGTTCCCGGCGAAGGCTGGTTCGACAATCAATATCTCGGCATCGACCAGGGTCCGATCCTGCTGATGATCGAAAACTACCGCTCGGGATTCGTGTGGCAGGTGATGCGTCGCAATCCGCACATCCGGCGCGGACTCGAACGCGCCGGGTTCACCGGCGGCTGGCTCGCGAAAGCTCCCGCCAGTGCGGCGTCGGTTTCGAGCGCGCCCACTGCGGCATTGCTGCAGTGAGTTGCGCGTGCATCCGGCGCAGCGCGCAATATCGTGCGTGCGTGACTGCAGAACGCGCGAAAAGTTTCGCGCATGTTCACTTCGCGTTTTCAGACACGCGATGAACGTTTCCTGATTCTCTAGCGAAACCTTAACGAACGTTGCCGATTGCCTCCAGTCTCAGTGGACAAGCGCGTGCGGATGCACTGCACGCGTGAATAACCACGATGGAGACAACAATATGCGCAACACAGCAATCGTCCTTGCCATGGCCGCGGTTTTCGTGGCTGCACCCAGCTTCCTTCAAGAAGCGCACGCGCAGGACGCGACGAACACGACCGGCGCCGACAGCGGGTTTTTCGTCAACGGAAACGCGGGGCACAGCTACTTCGGTAGTGGCCAGAACAGCGGCAGCGATACCGGCTATCAACTCGATGGCGGCTATCGCTGGGCGCTCGCCAACGGCTTCGCGCTCGGTCCCGAGATCGGCTACAACGATCTCGGCAACATCCGCGCGAAGAACGTGTTCAACTCCAACCCCGTGGTCGCGCCCGGCAAGTCGTCGCTGCACGGCTGGACCGCCGGCGCGAATGCCAAGTACAACTTCACGCCGAACTGGTACGTATCCGCGCGCACCGGTCTGTATGCGTGGAACGGCCACGGCATGACGCGCGACATCACGCCGGTCAGCACCGGACGCTCGGGCGACGGCTATTACGGCGGCGTGGGCGTGGGTTATGACTTCAGCCGCAGGTTCGGCGTCGGCGTCGGCTACGACTACTACCGCGCCAAGAAGAACGACATCAACCTGTCCACCGGTTTGCTGTCGGCCCAGGCCGAAGTGCGGTTCTGACGATTCGACCTTTCGCCACCTCGTGTGGCTCAACGCGAGCCCGGGCGTGCAAGCGCCCGGGCTTTGCTTTAGCCCGACGATCCGGTAGCCGCGTCGATCTGTGCGGCCTGCTTCTTCGCCTGCTCGTCAACGATGTTCTGCACGTTCTTAGCCTTGTTGAGGGCGTGACCGTAGGCAGCCATCGGCGTTCCGGCCAGCGCGTTGGTGGCAGCCGAAGCGGGCGTCGCCGATGTGCTGGCGGTGTCCGGCGCGGGATGCGGCGCGCATGCGGCGAGCAGCGCGAACAAGACAATCGTGGCGAAGGCGCGGAACATGGCGCTCAGTGTCGCGCTGCGGACGACGCCGCGCAAGCTGGTAAGCTGCGCAGGACGCACCACGGAGTCCGCGCGTGAATGCCATCCCCGGACGCTGGCGACTCGACGGCCAGACCTGCCTGATCACCGGCGCCAGCCGCGGCATCGGACTTGCGTGCGCGCGCGAAATGGCGGCGCTTGGCGCGCAACCGCTGCTGGTCGCGCGCGACGAAGCCGAGTTGAACGCGGTGTGCGATGAATTGCGCGAGGATTTCCCGGCAAGCGAGCCGCGCATATTTGCTGCCGACGTGGGCGACGCAGAGGACCGCCTCGCGATCTTCGACTGGATCGCCGACCTCGACGTGCCCTTGTCGCTGCTGGTCAACAACGCAGGCGGCAACATCAAGAAACCGACGCTCGATTGCGAGCCGGCCGACATGGAAGGCGTGTTCCGCCTCAACAGCATCGCCGCGTTCGATCTTTGCAGGCTCGCGCACCCGCGCCTCGCGCAACACGGCCACGCGGCGATCGTGAACATCGGCTCGGTTTCCGGTGCGACGCACGTGCGCACCGGCGTGGGCTACGGCATGAGCAAGGCCGCACTGCACCAGATGACGCGCAATCTCGCCTGCGAATGGGCCGACGACGGCATTCGCGTGAACGCGGTGGCACCGTGGTACATCCGCACGCGCCGCACCGACGAGGCGTTGTCCGATGCCGATTACCTCGAGGAAGTGCTGGACCGCACGCCGATGGCGCGCATTGGCGAACCCGAGGAAGTCGCCGCCGCCGTCGCGTTCCTGTGCATGCCCGCCGCCAGCTTCATCACCGGACAGATGCTGGCGGTGGACGGCGGCTTTCTGCATTACGGATTCTGACATGCCGTTCTACACCGCCATCGACACGCCGATCGGTCCGCTGCTGCTGGTCGGCGACGGCGCGGCGCTGCTCGAAGTCGGATTGCCCGAGCGCGGCAAGCTGGCGAAACCGCCCGCGGATGCCGAGGAAAGTCCATCGAAAATGCACGCGGCCGCGCGCCAGTTCGACGAATACTTTGCGGGCAAGCGTCTGCACTTCGACCTGCCGCTGCGTCCCTCCGGAACGCCATTCCAACTGGAAGTGTGGGGCGCGCTGCTCGCGATTCCGTACGGCGAAACGGTGAGTTATGCCGACATCGCACACCGCATCCGCAGGCCGCGCGCGGTGCGCGCCGTCGGTGCCGCCAATGGCGCGAATCCGCTGGCCATCATCGTGCCCTGCCATCGCGTGATCGGCAGTCACGGCGATCTCGTCGGCTACGGCGGTGGCCTGCCGGTCAAGCGCTGGCTGCTGGCGCACGAGCGCAAACACGCACCGGTGCCGGAACTCACATTGACTGCGTAGGGCGGGTCTTGACCCGCCTTGAAGGTTCTAGACCCGCCATGAAAGGCCTTGATCCCGCCTTGTTGGGCCGGCGGGTTGAAACCCGCCCTACGTTCGCACGGTGCAGCGCAACGATCCGACCGGCTCACCGGCAATTGCGCAGCTGGTCCTGCAGCGCCCGCTCGCGCTGTTCCAGCGGTGGCTGCTCGTGCGGCATCGCCATGCGCAGCTTGCGATGATTGTCGTCGTACTCGCGTTGCAGGTAACCGCACACTTGCGCCGGCGTCGCCGGCAGGCAGTAATCCTGCACTTCGGCCATGCCGGTGGCGATGCGCGATCCGCCAATGCGCGGCTTCGACAACTCGGGCGCCGACACGCCCGCGCCACCGGGCGCACCGTACGCCTGTGACAACGATTGCGGCGGATAACCCATCACGCCCAGCGGCGCGAGATACGGTGGCGGCGGCGAAGACGTCAGGTATTGCTTGCCGTTCACCGCACCCACGCACTCGTACATCACGGGCAGCGGCGGCGGTGCGGGTGGCGCAGCGACGGGCGGCGGCAATGCGCTGTTCGCCGCGACGTCCGGCGCAGTGGCCGCCGGCGGCGGTACGTAACCCGGTGGCGCACGGCTCGGCACGTCGAGGATCGCCTGCTTTTGTCCGGCGGCGCAGGCGTGATCCTGGAAACCCACGCTGCCGCTCGCGGTGGTGCAGCGATACACCTGCGCATGCGCGCTCGCACACCAGACCGTGCAGGCGATGATCACGACGGCAAGCGCGGCCTTCATGCGGCGATCTTACGCCGCGCCGCTCAGGAGCGAAGTCCGACGCCTTTCTGCAACAACCACAATGCGAACCCGCCCAGCCCGGCCACGAACGCCAGCATCACCACGTAGGCGATCCACACCGGCACGTCGCCGACGCCGAGGATGCCGTAGCGGAACGCGTTGACCATGTACAGGATCGGGTTGACCTTCGACATCTCGCGCCACGGCGAGCCCAGCATGCTGATCGAATAGAACACGCCGCCCAAATAGCTGAGCGGCGTCAGCACGAAGGTCGGCACCATCTGGATGTCGTCGAAGCGTTTGGCAAAGGTCGCGTTGATGAAACCCGCCAGCGAGAAGATCGTGGAGCCCAGCAGCACGGTGGTCACCGCGACCCGCGGGTGCGCGAGGTGCAGCGAGGTGAAGAACAGCGCGATGCCCAGCACGATGATACCCACCAGCACGCCGCGCAGCACCGCGCCGGAAACATAGCCCAGCAACACCACCCAATTCGGCATGGGCGAGGCCAGCAGTTCCTCGACGTAGCGCCCGAACTTGGAACCGAAGAAACTCGAGGTGATATTGCCGTAGCTGTTGTTGATGATGCTCATCATCACCAGCCCCGGCACGATGTATTGCATGTAGGTGAAGCCGTGGATCAGCCCGACCCGGCTGCCGATCACCTTGCCGAAGATCACGAAGTACAGCGTCATCGAGATCGCGGGCGGCACCAGCGTCTGCGTCCAGATGCGCAGCATGCGGCGCACTTCGCGGCGGGTGATGGTGCCGAGCGCGACCAGGTTGGCGCGCACCCGTGCGGCGCCCGCGTAGACCGGCGCCTGGGTCATCGGCTCGCGCGCGAGGTCGTTCATGCCCTGGTTCCGTTGCCGTTGCGTTCCACCAGCCGCACGAACAATTCCTCCAGCCGGTTGGTCTTGTTGCGCATGGACGTGACCGTGATGCCGTGCGCCGTCAGCACCGCGAACAGCGCGTTGAGGTTGTGCGTGCTGGGCATCTCGGCTTCGAGCGTCTGGTCATCGATGCGCTTGAGTTTCACGCCGTCGATGGGCGGCAGTGTGCCGTCGAAGCCCGTTACGTCCAGCACGAACGATTGCACGTCCAGCTTCGACAGCAGCCGCCGCATCGAAGTGTCTTCGACGATTTCGCCGCGGTCGATGATCGCGATGTTGCGGCAGAGCTGCTCGGCTTCTTCCAGGTAATGCGTGGTCAGGATCACCGTGGTGCCGGCGGCGTTGATGCCGGTGATGAACTGCCACATCGAACGGCGGATCTCGATGTCCACGCCCGCGGTCGGTTCATCGAGGATCAGGAGCCGCGGCTCATTCATCATCGCGCGCGCGATCATCAGCCGCCGCTTCATGCCGCCCGACATCATGCGCGTCTGCTGGAATGCCTTGTCCCAGATGCGCAGTTCCTTCAAGTATTTCTCGGCGCGCGGCTTGGCGATCGCACGTGGAATGCCGTAGAAGCCGGCGACATTCACGCAGATGTCGAACGGGCTCTCGAACTGGTTGAAGTTGATTTCCTGCGGCACCAGCCCGATCTGGCGCATCACGCCGCCGCGATCGGCGTGGATGGACAAACCGAACACGCGCGCATCGCCGCCGCTCGGATTGACCAGCGAAGACAGGATTCCGATCAGCGTGGATTTGCCCGCGCCGTTCGGGCCGAGCAACGCGAAGAAATCGCCTTGCGCGACCTTCAGCGAAACGCCCTTCAGCGCCTCGACGCCGTTCGAATAGGTCTTGCGCAAGCCGACGACTTCGAGCGCCGGAACGGCGCTGGAAGCGGGGCTTGCGGACATGGGGGACGAGGCGTTCGGCGAAGCGGAATCAGCGGGCATCCCCTATTATAGAAGTTTCGCCTGCGCGGCCCCATGCCGAACGGCACATGATCGAACACTTCCCACTCAAGCTTGCCGACAGCCACATGCTGGCGCCCAGCGTGCGCCACCTTGCGTTCGAGCGCGCAGACGGCGCGCCGTTCAAGTTCACGCCCGGCCAGTTCATCCAGATCCACTTCAACTACGACGACGGCAAGCCAACCAAGCGCAGCTATTCGGTTGGGACGCCCGCTTCGGACAACGAAGTGCGCCGGCTGGAAATCGCGGTGTCCTTCGTCGAGGGCGGCGCCGCCACCAAATTGCTCGGTGGCCTCGAACACGACGGCACCGTCGACGCCAGCGGTCCGTACGGACGCTTCTGCCTGATGGACGACGACGCCAACCAGCGTTACCTGCTGATCGCGACCGGCACCGGCATCACCCCGTATCGCGCGATGCTGCCGAAGATCGAACGGCTGATTGCCGAACGCGGCAAGCGCGTCGCATTATTGTACGGCGCGCGCAACGAACAGGAACTGCTGTACGGCGAGGAATTCGAAGCCTTCGCCAACAAGCACCCCGAGTTCACCTTCCACGCCTGCCTGTCGCGCGTCGCGCGCGCCGCGCCGCGCCCCAACGATCGCCGCGGCCACGTGCAGGACGCGCTGCCCGAACTGCAGCCGCATCCCGAGCACGACATCGCCTACCTGTGCGGCAACCCCGACATGATCGACGCCAACTTCACCCTGCTGAAGGAACTCGGCATGCCGATCAAGCACATCCGCCGCGAGAAGTACGTGTCGTCGCGGTAAGTCGTCGCATGACGGCGTCCGCCGCACGTCCGAGGCCGCTTGCGGCCACAAGCGGCCGATCGTCCTCGTGATCGGGTTGCTCCAAAGCAGCCATTGAAGCCATTAGCCGACTGAAGTCGCGAGTCAACCTGGCCAGACTATACTCGCGCGAGTTAGACAGACCGGACTCGATGAACGAGCCGAAGAGTCAACAAGGCTGGGTTGCGGCTAACAGATAGCACCCGATGTATATAGCCGGACGTGCGTGTCCGTGTTCAATAATCGGCCACAAAGGCGCATTCTGCTGCTCCAATCGGCACGGTGGGTCAGTATGGGCTCAAAATGCGGAAGGGTATATGAGAAAGGTTGGCAATCCCGGTGTCATCTTTTTCTTCGCCGCCGTCGCTGCTGCTGGTATGGTGCCGGCTCATGCTGGTACGCCCGACACGACTGATTCCTCGTGGTTCCTAACGAGAACGCAGGCCCTGTATGACGCGTTGGCGCCCGGTGACAAGGCGATCTGGCGTCGCACACTGTCAAACGACTGCATCATTAGCGATGAGGATGGTCATGTGTACGACAAGGCTGGTTTTCTCGATACTCTGAGCGGACTGCCGAAAGGTTTCACTGGTTTGATAAAGATTCGACACCTCACGGCGCGCGTTTTTGGTAATGCTGCCGTCGTGCATTACTGGATAGACGAGCACGAGGACGCTCTCGGCGACAAGCTGCACACCATCTACGTTGAAACCGATACTTATCGCCAAGAGGGCGATACTTGGAGGATGCTCGCAGCACAAAGTCACGGTCGTACCAGCGGACGTGAAGCCGGTCGCGGTGGACGAAAGTGGCTGGCACGACTTGGTGGGCAGCTACCGCTTGGGCCACGAGCCTGGGCGCCTCTATCATGCCTACTTGCGGAACGGATCGCTGTACTGGGGGAGCGACACTAAATCAGCAAAGCTACTGATTCCACTCTCACCACTCGTGTTCTTCATCCAGGGCAGCATCCATACGATGGTGTTCGTGCGCGGTGGCGCCGGGCGAATCACTGAAGCCATCGAACTGCACAAATACAACGAGATCGTCATGCCGCGAACCGGGAGCGAGTCGGCTCGAGGTAATCGAGAACCCGCGCACCAATGACATTGAATAGGTGCACTGATTTTATCGGCGCAGCCTGTTGAAGCTTGTAGAAAGGCCAAGCTGCTCTCGAGTGACTTGCAACCAGAGCGCTCCGAAGATCGCAATCTGCTCCACTGATACACCAGCGGACCGCCACATGGGTCGCAAAATGCGGCGAACTGACGTAACCCAGCAATGGGCCGCCCCTCGAATGGATAGGCGAATACGTCGGTAGCTACACCGACTGGCTGCGCCAGCGGCCGGCCGGCAACCCGCCACTCCCCGCGTCGGCGAGCCCGTTGCGAAAGTCGATACTTCGCCGTCAGCGGCGGAACGCAAGCTCAGCTTCAAGGATCAACGCGCACTGGAACAGTTACCCGCACGCGTCGAACAACTGGAAAGCGAGATTGTGGCCCGGACCGCGGCGATGAATGATCCTGCGTTTTTCCAGCGTTTTTCCAGCAAGGCAGCAGCACGATCGAGCAAGCCAACAAAACCCTGGTCGCACTGCAAGCCGATCTGGACACCGCGTACACTCAGGTGGGCCGAACTGGACGGTTAGGCATCCGTAGCTGACCTGAGCTCAACTTGTAGGCTTGCTCTCCCAATTTGGGAAGATTCAGAGCGGTTTCGCGCTTTAGGGTCATTCCGCTTCGGCGATCTCGCGCAGCCGCTTGGCTTCCTGCATGGCGTTCTGCGATTCGGCTTCGAACCTCTTCGGCGATCTTGCTGCGTTGCCGATTGTCGACGGGTTACGACCGCTGCTTCTGGATCTCTGCTGATTTCGGGGCAGAGCCCGGGCGGCAGCAGGTCTGAATCATCGATCGCTTGCGAGGCCTTGGCTCGCTGGTCTGGCAATCCAGTGCACGAGCGCCATCGATCCATGGGCAATGACGAATGTCCACATCAGAAATCCGAATGTCAAGTGAGCAAGCGCAACTCCATGCAATATCGGGCGCGGTATCGCGATGCCAACGAAGTAGCCAAGATAGAGCGTGATGCCGCACATCGCGCTACCCGTCACGGCGGCAAGCCCTAAGCCATGCACGGTTCCCACTAGCGGGCTACCGGCAGCTGGCGGAGGAATCCGCAAACGCACGAGCGACTCGAGTTCGGCAAAAAGCACTCTGCGCGTTTCGGCGCTCGCCCACGGAAACAGGTAACTCAAGCCGGGGCGCGACTGCGGCAACAACAGCCAAAGCCAATGGAGCGCCACAATGAACCCGACCCAAGGGCCGACTTTCGCATGCAGTTCGAATGCTTTGCGATGCCAATCGTTCGTTCCGAGGCCTGGACCTGGCGGGACGTGCATGACCGCGCTCAAAGCCAATTGCACAACCACGCCGCAGGCGAGCGCCGCGTGCAACCAGCGCGTTGTCCGGTCGTACTTGGCTTGCATCGCCGGGGCCGTCATGGTTGCGCAGGAACGTGACTGCGAGCGGCGTTGATCGCTCCGATGAATTCCATGAGATCGTGGTTGAATGCATTCGGCTGGTCGACGAATACTGCGTGCCCTGCATTCTCGACCGCCACGAACCGGGCTTGCGGCAACAGCTTGAGCATGGCGCGCTGGGCGTCGAGCAACGGACTCTTGGCGGAAGCGACCACCAGCGTGGGTTTGTTGAAACGCCTGAGGGTGGGCCGGCGATCGATGGTGAACACGTCCTGCACCAGCATCGAAATACCGATATCGGTGGGCGTCTGCAGTGCTTGTGCGTCCAGACTGGCGTAGAGCGCTGAGGGTTGGCGTGATGTGATGATCGCGTGCATCATGCCGTCGGTGTAGGCACGTGCGTCATTCGAATATGCGGCGATAACCTTGAGGATCTGCTCGACGAACCCTGGATTGTTCCGCACATCGGCTGGCCCTGAACTGACGGGGCTGTCCACCAGCACGATTCCATCCAGCGCGTCGGTGCCGTACTTGGCGACGTAAGCGGCCACGTCCTGAGCGCCCTGCGACCAACCCACCAGGATCAGGTGTTTCATATCCTGCTGGGCAATGATTTTTTGGATGTCCTCGGCCCGATCTTCAGGCGCGTTGTGTTGAAGCAAGACAGTGGAACC
This sequence comes from Pseudomonadota bacterium, assembly GCA_040388785.1. Lineage (GTDB taxonomy): Bacteria > Pseudomonadota > Gammaproteobacteria > Xanthomonadales > Rhodanobacteraceae > 66-474. Next base: position 62,109 of record JAZKBD010000019.1, on the reverse strand, counting down.
GCCCTGCGAACGCGGATCCATCGCGACTACCCGATAACCTTGGGTGGCGAAGTAGTTGAGTTGTCGTGACCAAATCGTAGCGCTCATCCTCCAACCGGGTACCAGCAGGATGGTGCGGTGCGCGCCGACAGCACCCGCTTCCAAATAATGGATTCTCGCGCCAGCAACGGTGGGAACAAACCCGTCAGCCATCGCCGCCGCTCGCGCCGACGCGGCCATTGTCATGAACAGAAATACCGTCATCCAGCCTATGGCTTTCATCGCTGCCTCCGAGTAGTGCGAGCCGAAAGCGAGCTTAGCCAATGAAACTTAGATGGAAATTAAGACCGGGCACTCAGACGGCGAGCGGCATCCGCACCACCGCGATCAATCCGCCGCGATCTTCACGGTTTCGCAAACTAACCGTGAAGCCTCCCCGCCTCGATGCGGCTCGAACGATGGCTAGCCCGAGCCCGCTGCCCTCAGCGTCATTCCCAGGCAGGCGGTGAAACCTCTCGAATACTTGCTCCAGAGCAGCGGCAGGAATGCCGGGACCGGTATCGGTGATTTCAACGACAATTTCATTGCGCTTGCGGCGTAAAGCTATGTCCACGCTGCCGCCTTCAGGTGTGTAGCGCAATGCATTGTCGATCAAATTGCCGAAGACCCGGCGCAGATCGTGCGGATCGATGCAAGCCCTGCATTCCTCGAAAGCACTGAAACCTAAGTCGATGCAGCGGCTGTCTGCAATCGCCAGCAAGGCGGCGGCAGACTCTTTCAAGACGTGGCCTATTTCAACTGCTTCATGCGCGGCTTGCGCGAGCGCTTCGTGTTTTGCCAAGATCAGCAACTGCTCCACCAATCGTTGGTGTCGGCGCACGCCAGCTTCCAAACGATCGAGTTCGTCGGGCGCATCGTTGCCCAACTCCGCCCGCAAATTTTCTGTCTGCAGCACGAAGGCGGTCAGGGGTGTCCGCAATTCGTGTGCGGCATCCTGCACAAACCGCTGCTGCGCCGCGAAAGCTTCATGCAATCGCTGCATGAGCGCGTTCATGGACGCAACCAACGGAGCGATTTCGCGCGGCAGTTTTGCCAACGGCAAGGGACCGAGATTGCGTTCGTCCCTGCCAGTCAGCTGTGCTGCCAGGCGCTCCACCGGGCGTAGCGCCAGATGCACAACCATCCACAGCAGCGCGATCGAAAGGGGGATCAGAACAAGGATCGGCAACCCGGATTTCAACGCCGAGTGGAAGATCACGCGACCACGAAAGTCATCGCTCTGAAGGATCTGTACGCTGACGTCGGGTGTTCGTGCCGTGTACGCTCTCCATCGCTGGTCGTTCACCTGGATGTCGCTGAACCCGCTTCGGCTCTGCAGCTTGGCTGTGACATTCGGCGAGGAACTTGCCAGCAATCGGTCGTCGTGGGACCAGTATTGGACGATCGGAGCGCCCTGATGCTGAGCCGCCTGGTTGCTTACAGGATGTTCAACAAGCGTACCGCTGGGCGTGGATGCATGCCCAAGCTCGCTTCGCGCCAGGGCCTTGATTTGGCCATCCATGAAGGCGTTGACATCCACTTTGTACTGGCGGTATCCCAACAGCATCGCGACACCCGCCGACATCACGTACAACGGCAGCAACCAAATCAGCAGCTGACGGCGCAATGAGGTCACGCGGGTACTCTCCAGCCCAGTCCGCGTACATTTCGGATGGCCGCTGCGCTCAACTTTTTTCTCAGGCCATGAATCACCACCTCAATCGCATTGCTGCTGATCTGTTCGTCCCAACCGTAGATGCGATTCTCGATCTGCGTTCGCGAAAGGATGGCGCCAGGCCGCTCGAGCAATGCATGCAGAACTGCGAACTCTCGAGACGAGAGCGCAATACGCGTGCCATGGTGAATTGCTTCGTGAGTGCCAAGATCCAACTGCAGCGATTTCGTGCCGACGAGCGATTGTGCGTGACCATCGCGGCGGCGAACTACCGCGCGCAAACGCGCCATCAACTCCTGTAGGGCAAAGGGCTTGACGATGTAATCGTCGGCACCGGCGTCAAGCCCCGCGACGCGGTCATCCACGCCGTCCCGCGCCGTTAAGATTAGGATGGGAGTACGGTCGCCCGCTGCGCGGGCCGACCTCAGCACCTCGAGACCCGATCGGCCTGGCAAGCCGATATCGAGCAGCGTTGCCGTGTACTGATTATCCGCTAATGCCGATTGACCCGCCGCGCCATTGCGCACCCAGTCTACGGCGAAGCCCACACGACAGATACCACGAACAAGGTCTGTCCCGATCATCATGTCATCTTCGATCAGGAGAATGCGCATAGGTCTTCAGGAAGACTGGTTGAAAGGCGATGCGCCAGCCCTCTTGGGCCGTTGCTCAGCCTGCCGGCGCGCGGGAAGAGTACCGCAAGCGGTCCTTGAACGGCTCACGCCGACAAGCCTGCTCCGGTACGAACTTGCGCTCTTGGCTGACCTCGGAAGCGCCTTCTCGTTGGTGATCTGATCGCGCTCATTTGGTTCTATTGCTCAAGACCAGCGGTTTACGTATCAGCGATCGAGTCGTCGTCAAAGTGGCTATTTGCAACCTGCGAAAGTGGTTATCGAGATATGGCCATCGGCCGGTCCGCATGGGCGCACTTTGCGGAACGCTGCCGAGTCGGATATACGCCGAATAATGTGCCGCAGTAGCCCGCCCCTACTACCCGGGCTGTTGTTGGCCGCACTCCGAAGGCGGCGAAAGTGAGTACTGCGCTGGCGAGCACCCTACGAGCTTCCTGAAGTCATTGATGAAATGCGCCTGATCGAAATAGCCGATCTCCTGGGCAAGATCGGCCCATTCCGGTTTCATCTCCGAACTGAGGCGCTGCAGGGCTTCGTAGATGCGGTAACGCTTGATCACCCATCGGGCGCTGGCCCCAACGTGCCGCCTGAACAGGCGCTGCAGACTTCGTTCGTTGATCCTCCACCTTGAAACAACCTGATCTACGCGAGTAATGCTCTTGTCAGCGGCGATGGCTTCGACGATTCCACAGGCCAACTCGACGTTGGGATCTTCGGGCGGCAATCTGGCGGTGAGAAATCCTGCCGCGGTTTTGACCATTGCTGCTTCTTCGTGATGCGCAAATATCTCGCGCTCCGCTTCCAAGGAGCCGACGAACACATCGCCAAGTGGCAGCGAAGTATTGGCGATGCCCGATACCGGCCGACGCAGGAATGGGTAAAAGGCGCCAGGGCGCAACTTGACGCCGACGACGCACCCGTTGCCCGTGAGCTCACGCGCGAATCGGCCGAGCTGCACGCCGAAGATTCTCGACCGCCCGGGTATGAACGCGAGATGCACGGATGGAAGTGGAAGCACTTCCCGGCGCTGTGGTGCCGCACCATGCCAATTCCATGTCTCGATCCAGAAGTGCTGTACCCAAGCCGCCAGTTCCGGTCCCGGAAGGTGGCGCGTGTGTCGGTAGCTACCGGGTGGCGGTGAGTGCTGAAGCACACCGCAACCTTGGCCGAACTGTTCGCGCGATGCTCCTTCTCCGGTTGCAAGTGCAGCGAGATGTCGGCTTTTTCCAATCATTGCTATCGACCTTGCGCTTCAATCGAATTGTTGCGATCCAACGCGAGCACTCGCGTACGCATATGTCAGCGTTGGGCGACCATCTGATAGAGGAAGCTCCAAATGAGAGCCGTGTGTCTTGTTGTGCTCGCCAGTTGCCTGGCTGTTTCCGCTCACGCCGGCGCTGCGCCGCCTCGTGCGAACGAAGCCAGTGCGGCCAAACTAGTACGGCAAAAGTTTACCGCCTTCGAGAGACACGACGTCGGAGGCATAAAGGCTACTTATGCAGCCGACGCGGTCCTTCACAGCCCTGACTATCCAAAGCTGGAAGGCAATGGACCAATCGCGGATACCTACCGAAAATTGTTTACCGCCATTCCGGATGCCAAGGATAACATCAAGACCTTCGACGTGATCGGAGGCAGGGTCTATGTGCAATTTGTCCTGGAGGGGCATTGGGGTGGCGCCGCGAACAAGGCTTTGCATGTACCCATCATGTCGGTTTACACGGTCCAAGGTGGCTATATTGTCAATGATGCGACCTACTATGATCGCAAAGCACCATGAGGGTTCTACCCCTGAGGTTTCCCCCAGAAACGCCCAAGGGTATCAAGCGCGTGAGGTGAACGGACGCGCCATGGCGCGGTCGTCGAGGACACCGACCCGGCCGACGCGTTTGGTTTGGCGGAGCGGCACCTCTAACCATTCGGTCAATTGGCCGTCACCCGCTACGCGGTCTCGCGCCGGTTCCAAACGTTGGCGTCGGAGGCTTCAGTACGTCGGATATCACGCGGGTACGTAGAGCGAGTCACCATATCAAAATCGACGGATGCAACTGGTATGAATACGATTGAGTCGCAACAAACCGCATTCGTGCATCAGCGCCGTTCGGGCATGATCGTCATCGGAGTGGCCATGCCTGTCGGGCTCGTGCTCTGGCTGGCAATCGTTTTCCTTACGCCGCCGTTGATCGGCATGGACACCATCGGTGTCCGTATGGTGTTCACTCTGAAGTGCTTTTGCGTAGCTGTTTTATTCTGCCTCGTCATGGGTGTTGAGGCGGTAGCCCACGAGCGACTCGTCTCGCCAGCTTTCGATCCCCTCTCCAATTTTGAAACCAAAAGGTTGCGTATCAACCAGCGGTATCTTCAAAACATTTGTCGATAATCAGGCTATCGATAGTGTTTTG
>JAZKBD010000019.1:36224-57372 GCA_040388785.1 Pseudomonadota bacterium | reverse complement strand
ACACGTTGGAGCAGGTCGTTATTTTCGCCGCTGCGCTGTTTGGTCTCGCAGCTTATTCGGCCAATGGCTCATCAATGCGCGCGGTTCTAGCAACGGCTGTGGTTTGGATATTGGCCCGCTTCGCATTCTGGATTGGCTATCACCGCAGTGCAGCGATGCGTGGTCTAGGCGCACCTGGCATGGCGCTTAGCATGATCGTGCTTTTGTATGTCGCGAGCCGAGTTGGTCTTGACGTAGCTGGTGCAATAGGCGCTGCGGTTGTAGTCGGGTTGTTCATTGCTATCGAAGCGTTTCTGTTCATAGCAACGCGGCGCTAGTGAAGCTTCAGGAGTTGGCTGGCGCCTTCAACGGTGCACGTACCCGCTCGGCGCCGGGCCAACTTCGCGCCACATCGATCAGCGTCAGGCGGCGCCTCGCATTCAGCGCTTTGACCGCACACAATGACGCGCGGGCGCGGTGCATGGATTCCAGTGAGCCGAACAGACACTTCTACAATACTCGGCTGGCGCACATCGACGCGTTGCGACTTGCGCTACTTGTGAAGCGATGGTGCATAGGAGAGCCCCACGATTACACCGTCCATTGTGAGCAGGCGTGAGACTACTTGGCCACATGGTTCGGTTTTGGAGCCGTCAGAAGCGAAAATCCTTTGGCGTCAAGTTCACTAACCGCCGCGGCAGCTGCCTCGGCGCCGCTAAATTCAGGCGTTAGGTTGCAGATGCAGATCAAGGTACGTCCGGCAGAGCAAAGAGATGCGGCGGCGGCAGTCGACGTTGTGCGCCGGTCGATTCAGCAACTTTGCATCGCCGACCACCGAGATGATCCCGCGACCATCGCCACGTGGCTTGCCAACAAAACGCCTGACAATTTCGCCCTCTGGCTCGCCAACGCAGACAACTTCTGTGTCGTCGCAGAATCAAGCGCTCGCCTCTCCGGCGTTGGGCTTCTGCATCGTAGTGGCGAGATTCGGCTGTTCTACCAACCTCCGAATTCGCAGCGTCGGGGCATAGGTACAATGATCCACGTTGAGCTGGAAGCTGCAGCACGACGGTGGGGGTTGAGTTCGTTGCACCTGTGCAGTACCGCCGGGGCTTGCCCCTTCTACGAGGCAATTGGCTATCACTCCACGGGTGCGGCTGTTTCACGTTTTGGTGTGTTGCGGTGCTTCCCATACGCCAAGCTGCTGCAACCTACCAACTCAATCCAGCGGACGCGCCACGCGCGCCGTTGATTTCGGGCGTTGGGCGCTCCCATAGCATCGACGAAGAGGAGTATCGATTTACTGAACTGCTCGTGCGGAGTGTTTTCGGGCTCACTGGCCTGATGCTCGCCCTCGGCTTGGTGCTCTTCCTTTCGGCCGGCACACTCTCCTTCTGGCACGCGTGGGCTTAGCGATTTTCGCCGCGTGCTCCGCGTTCATCACGACCTACCTCGCGCAACATGATCCGCAGCTGCTCGCGGATCGCGTTAAGGCTGGGCCCGTATCAGAGACGCGACGGACTCAGCAGATCGTCCAGAGCCTCGCCGGACTCCTCTTCGTCGGCGTGTTCGTAGTCTCCGGCTTCGATCACCGCTACCAGTGGTCAAACATCCCAGTACCCTCGGTGCTCGTTGCGGACATTCTCGTAGTTGTCGCGTTCGTCCTCGTGCTCCTCGTCTTTCGCGAGAACACGCACACGAAGGGGACCATCAGCGTCTCTGAAGGCAGAAGGTGATCTCAAGCGGCCCGTATGCGCTTGTGCGGCATCCGATGTACTCTGGTGCGATCCTGCTCATCCTCGCAACTCCGATTGCCCTCGGGTCTTGGATACACATCGCGCTTAGGCCTTCGCGCCAGCATGTGGCTCGGCGGCGCACCATCGAAGTCCCGACTGGTGACTTCGATGGAAAGTCAGCAACGACAACCCTGGAACAAGGGCAAGCTCGTAGGACAGAAGGCGCCGCTTAAGTTGCGCGACATCTGGGCGATCAGGATCCGCCTGCAACTGCGGCACCGCACACGAGACCTCGCCCTGTTCAACCTCGCCATCGATTCGAAACTCCGCGCTTGCGATCTCGTGAAGCTTCGCGTCTTGGATGTTGCGCACGGCGACCAAGTTGCGCCACGCGCCATCGTCATGCAGCAGAAGACGAAACGTCCGGTGCAGTTCGAGATTACTGAACCGACCCGCGAAGCGGTGCATGCATGGATTGAGGCGGCGCACCTGCAGCCCGGCGCGTTTCTATTCCCAAGCCGCGTTCATATGTCGCCGCACCTATCCACGCGGGAGTACGCGCGGATCGTCCACCGCTGGGTGGCCGAGATCGGGCTGGACGCCGCCATGTATGGCACCCATTCGATGCGCCGCACGAAAGCTTCGCTGATCTACCGGCGCACCAAGAACCTGCGTGCCGTCCAACTGCTTCTTGGCCACGCCAAACTTGAAAGCACGGTGCGATACCTCGGAATTGAGGTTGATGATGCATTGGAAATGGCCGAGCAGACGGAGGTCTGAGGCCGACGGGAGCCGGACTGCGCAACGGGCGCAGTCCGGTCAAAAGCCGTCAGTCGGACCGCTGTTGAGTCGCCCAATATCGTACTTTGGAAGTTCGTCGTGGAGAAACACGCACGAGTGATTCGCGCTCACGGCCGTGTTCCACGCGAAAGGCTCGAGCAAGGAAGACGCCATACCCTGCGGAAGCCCGAGTCGTGGGACAAGCTGCCAGGATTGGCAGCGAACAGATAACGGATCGAAGCACGGAAGAACCAGCAAATAGGAATGGTATGGGAGCGGTGGCGCGTGGGTTATGGGTCGACTTTTGCCGTGTTCGACCGGCATTTCGGCCTGCCCGGGTTGCACACCGTCAAAGCCAAAGTCGAGCACACGCCGCGCGCCACGATACTGCCGCCGGATATCTATTGCAAATACGCTGATGCGAATTTCTGGGAAGTCGAAGGCGCCAATATCAATGGAGTGATGGTGTTGTGAAGCTAATAATCGACATCGTTATGTAACGTTCGGAGAATGACAAAATGAGCTTTTGCAAGCCAATATTTGGAGGAGCCACAAAGCTTATGCGATTCGCTGCATTCGTTTGCACAACATCTGCTATCTGTGGGATTGGTGCTTGTGTCCAAAACCAACCCAAAGGAGACGCTGCCAAACCCAGTGCGAGAATGTCTTATCCGGAGGTACCAACGTTTGCCGAGAGTCAAGACGCATGGAAAAAGTTGGTGGACTTGATATCTTCACAAGGCGGCTATATCAGCGCGAAAAGCTTCGAGCGCACCTTTAAGGTAGCTTTGGTACGAACACCCAGCAATGAGCCAACATTGAAAAATGATACATTTTATGTAACACATCAAGGTAAAAACTGGATTCTTGACAGTTCCTTAATAATTAAGCGTATCGCGGATAATAAGGGCGATCGCGTAGTATCAGGTTTAATCGTCACGTTTAAGGATTTATATTATCCAAATGCAAATGCTGGCGCAAAAAACCCATGCATACCGGCTTCGTCAGCAATAGCCGCACTAGAAGCGCACGGCTGGCACTTGGCTGTGCCTCTGAGCCAGTCCCCCAATTTCCAGTTATTTAGATCATTCAGTCGACCTGCCAGTGACTATCATGTCACACTCGGGTTTGCTTATCAGTGCGTTTGGAACATCGCTGTTTCAAACAATGATTTCATGGCAAATTGGCATTATCGTTGAAGCCCTGTTCATCCCTCAGTGGAGATAAAAACATGTCAAAGCGCTTGCGAGTTTCCACGCGGAGCGATCCCACAAGACTCAGCGCGGAGGTCGTGCGGTGCGCAATCACATACAGTGAAGGCACGATCTCAGCCAGTCTTCTCTCTAAAGCGGACGGTCTCCAATGACGGCTTCGGGTCGTTAGCAGCCATCCACCACCAGCGACGTGCTCACACCTGCGCCGGCAAGCGCCCACGCACGTTTTCGGCGTCGAACGGACCGGGTGACGCGATGAGGTTGCGCGCGGCGTCGACCTGGCCCCAGGTGTTCCACAGCAGCACGCCGCGCACGCGACCCGCATCGAGGTAATACACCACGCCTTCGCGGAATGGCGTGACCCACTGCTCGACGGTTTCCAGGCACGAGTCGAGCGTGCCGACGGCTTCGTAGCCGAGGTCGAACAGGTCGGAATAGAAGAACGGCAGTTCGTCGTACGGCGCGTCCTTTCCGGCCATGCATTGGCCGGCGCGCGTGCCCATGCTGATCGCGGCGTTCTCGTGCTCGACGCGCAAACGATGGCCCAGCACGGGCGCCGGAAACGAGGCCACGTCGCCGGCCGCGTAGATGTCGGGATCGGAGGTCTGCAGGTGTTCGTTCACCACGATGCCGTTGTCCACTTTCAGCCCGGCCGCTTCGGCAAGCTGCACGTTCGGCGTGATGCCGAGGCCCGCGACCACGGCGTCGGCGGCGAGCGCGCTGCCGTCCGACAGCTTCAACTGCGCGCCTTGTGCGGTGCTGTTGCCGCTCTCGACCGTGACGCCCGCGCGCACGTCCACGCCCTTCTCGCGGTAATACGCGGTGACCGCGTCGGCCAGCGATTCCGGATACACGTGCGCGCCGATCGCGTCGTCGGGGAACAACATGGTGACCTTGCAATCGTTCATCGCCATCGCCGCGGCGATTTCGCTGCCGATGAAGCCGCCGCCGACCACCGCGATGCGCGCGCCCGGTTTGACGCTCGCACGCAACCGCCGGTAATCGTCGAACGTGCGGTAATAGATGAAGCCATCGCTACCCAAAGGCAGTTTGCGCGGCGTGCCGCCGGTCGAGATCAGAAGCTTGCGGTATTGCCACGTATCGCCCTTGTCGTCGGCGACGAGGTGCGCGGCGCGATCGATCTTCACCGCACGCCGCTGCAGCGTGACCTCCGCGCGTGCCTTGTCGATCGGGCGCCAGATGTCGGCCTCCTTGCCGTCCTTCCACAATTTCTTGGTCAGCGGTGGGCGAGCGTAGGGCGGGTGCGATTCGTTGCCCAGCATGCCGATGCTCGCGTTCGCATCGGCTTCGCGCAGCGCCTGCGCAGCGGCCTCTCCGGCCATGCCGGCGCCGATGATCAGGTAATCGAAGTCATGCTGCATGACAACCTCCACCTTTCGCGTGTCGATGCGCGAGCATACGTCGCGCGCCGTGAAAATGCCGGATCGGGTGTGTCAACGCCTTATTGCCGCACCTCGCGCGGATTGCCGGGCGCCGTGGCGAAACGCGGCGTCGCCCGCCACGGGTTGATGTCGATGCCGCCGCGGCGCAGGAAGCGCGCGTACACGCTCAAGCCTTGCGGAGCGCAGCGCGTCGTGATGTCGCCGAAGATGCGCTCGACGCAGGCTTCGTGGAAATCGGGATGCCGGCGATACGACACGAGGTAACGCAGCAGCCCCGCGTGCTCAATGGCGCGCCCGCGATAGCGCAACACCACGCTGGCCCAGTCGGGCTGGCCGGTGACCGGGCACAGCGAGCGGAACAGGCGCGTGCAAACGGTTTCGCTCGTGACTGCACCGTTTGCGACGAGCAGTTCCGGGCGTGGCGGACCGTAGCCATCGACTTCGATGCGCTGGTCGTCCAGCGATTCGCCTTCCAGTGGATCAATGCCGGCGCGCTCGACGTCATGCGCGTCGAGCAGCGTGACCGCGACCTTCGCGCCCACGCACGCGGAAACGTCGCGCTCCACGCGGACGCGCACCGCTTCCGGGCCAGGGAACGGCGTCATCGCGTAGCCGCCGAGGTACAGCTTCAGCGACTTCGATTCCACGATGTTCGGCGAAGTGCAAGGCACCGTCATCCGCAACACCGCAACGCGCGGCAGTCCGCGCGCGTCCAGCCACGAAAACTCCCACGCGTTCCACACGTCGACGCCGGTGAATGGCAACGCAGCCGCATCGAGACCGAGCGGCTCGCGCGCCTGCGCACGCGCGACCGCAAACAGCACCGACGGATCGACCGTAGTCGGATATTCGGTGTCGCGGCCGAGGGGAATTTTGTTCGACATGCACGCACCAGCAGGAAAGTCCACAACCGCCTCGTCGTCATTCCCGCGAAAGCGGGAATCCAGTGACTCTCTCGACATGCAGCGATGCAAAAGACACTGGATCCCGGATATCGCTTCGCGATTGCGTTTGCAGGATTGCAAACGCGAACGCCGCAGGCGGCGCGTAGCGCGAGCGCCATGGATGGCGCGAGTATTCCGGGATGACGAGCCAAATCAAAGATTCACATCAATCGCCTGAAGCGACGATGTACTGCTCCAGCTTGCCATCGGGTAACGTGTAGGTGGTGATGGACAATTTCGTTTTCGGGAACGTCACGGTATAGCCGCGCATCTGCATGCCGCCGCGCTTGCGCGCCGCGCGGATGGTGAACGATTGCGGCTTGCCCAGCGGCGCCAGGCTGCTCTGGTAATCGTGCAGCGCGGTGGCGTCGAAGTAGCTGTTGGCGTCCGCACTGAATTCATTGCGATCGATCCTGCCGTGCTGCAGGTTCGCGAAGATCGCCTTGGCCTGCGCCAGCGCTTTTGTCGCCGCAGGATCGTGCACCTCGAACAGCGCCTTGGCGATGCCCTTGCCGATCACGCCGAACGTGCCGACCGCATCCTGGTTGGTCAGCACCACCACCGCGACCTTGTCGTCCGGAAAGATGGTATTGCCGGCGGTGAAACCCATCACCTCGCCGTCGTGCGCAATCATCCGGTGGCCGTCCAACTTGTCGACGAACACGCCGAGGCCGTAGCCGGAACCCAGGCCGTTGTTCAACACGACTTCGGTCTGCATTGCGCGCCACGATGCGGGCTGCAGTAGGGTCTGGTCGATCATCGCGATGTCCCACTTCGCGAGGTCGCTGGCGGTCATCGCCAGTTCGCCCGCACCGAACATCCAGTTCACGCCTTCCTTCGGCGAAGGCCGTAGCGGCCCCAGCGCGTTGCGCGAGTAGCCGCGCGCGTCCTTGTCGGGCAGCGCGTGCAGGTTGGTGTCGTATGCGTCGGTGATGCCGAGAGTCGGAAACACGTGCTGCTGCAGGAACTCGAACGGAATCTGCCCGGTCAACTTCTGCACGATCGCGCCCGCGATCACGTAGCCGGTGTTGCTGTACTGCCATTGCGAACCCGGCGCGAAATCCAGCGGCTTCTTCGCCCAGCCGTCCATGATGTGCGCGGGCGTGGTCGGCAGCCGCATCGGTGGCATCAGGTAATCCTGCGGCCAGTAATCCTGGTAACCCGACGTGTGCGACAGGATCTGCCGCAGCGTGATGTGGTCGGCGTCGGTGAGGTCGGGGAAGAATTTCGCGACCTTGTCGTCAAGACTGAGCTTGCCCTGCTGCTGCAACATCAGGATCGCCGCCGCGGTGAACTCCTTGCTGATCGAACCGATGCTGTAGCGCATCGCCGGCGTGGCGGGCGTTTTCGGATCCAGTCGCGCGTCACCATAGGCTTTCGCATAGACGAGCTTGCCGTCGCGCACCACCGCGATCGAGGCGCTGGGCACGCCCGACTTCGCCAGCGCGTCGTTGGCGATCTTGTCGATCTTCGCGGCGAGGTCGGCGGGCAAAGCATCTTGCGCGAAGGCCGGGACGCAGGCCAACACCAGCAGCGCGGCCAGACAAAGACAACGGGGAATCGATCGCATGGGCAGGCCTCGGCAGGACAAACGCGAACGATAACACCGTCATCGCTGACACGCGGTCCAGCGACCGCTACCAGAAATATACCTGCAGTGACGACGGCTTCGGCTTGGGCGGAATCGCACGCAGGAATTCTCGATGATCCGGGAAGTTCATCGCGCTGCGATCCAGCAGCGTGTCGACCTCGGCCATGTCGTATTTCGCTTCCTGCGGCGTCGGCGCGCGCCGGTCGTCGGGAAACAACCCCACGCCCGCCAGCAGGCTGTACCACGACATGATCGGATAGCCGCGCCCGAACGCACCCTTGGCGATTCCGACGGTGATCGGCTTGCTCGCCAGCCACGTGCGCAGCAATTGCTGCAGTGGCTCGGAGAGGTGCGTGTTGGCGGCGTTGGCGCGCCAATAATCGGTATCGCTGCGTGTATTGGTCTTGAAGTGGGTGACGATGTAATCGCGCGTGCCTTCGACGCGGCCATTCAAGGTGTCGTTGAACTGCTTGCGCGCGGCATCGCCCAGGTCACCCTTTTCCAGCGCCGCCACCAGCATCTCCGCGGTGCGCTGCACGAACAGCAGCGTGGTGGCTTCCAGCGGCTCGATGAAGCTCTGCGCCAGGCCGTTGGCGACGCAGTTGCGGCGCCATGGCTCGGCCACGCGGCCGGGCCGGAATTTCAGGTGGCGCGCCTGCACATCGGAATCCAGCAACCCGAGATGGCCGCGCAATTCCTTTTCCGCGTTTTCGGGCGTGCAGAAATCCGAGCTGTAGACGTAGCCGTAGCCATAACGCGTGGTCAGCGGAATCTTCCAGGCCCAGCCGTGGCGCAGTGCGGTCGAAATCGTCTGCGGCGGTATCGGTCCGTCGTGCGGCGCCTGGATGGCCACCGCGGCGTCGTTGAAAAGATTGTCCTTGAACGAGACGAACGGCGTGCCGAGCGTCTTGCCGATCAGCAAGGACGCAAAGCCGGTGCAGTCGACGTAGAAATCACCGGCCAGCGTGGCGCCATCCTGCAGCCGCAGTGATGCGATGTCGCCGACGTCGCTCAATTGCACGTCGGTGACATGGCCGGCGACATGCTGCACGCCGCGTTCGATCGATTTCCTCTGCAGGAATTTCCCCAGCAGCACCGAATCGAAGTGGAAGCCGTACCACACGTCGAACGGGAAACTCGTCTGCGGCCGCGGCGCCCTGCGCGTGCGCGCCAGCCGCGCGGAAATGAAGAAGCGGTTCGGATGCGCGTACACGTCGGCGCGGTCGAGGCGCGCGTGCACGTTGTCGATGAACGGCGCCATCGTCATGTTGTCGAGCATCGACGCGAACGAATGGAAGTAGCTTTCGTAACCCGGCCGCGTGGACCAGCCGTCGAACGTGATGCCGGCCTTGTAGGTGGCGTGGCATTCCGGCATCCACTGGGCTTCCTCGATGCCGAGGCTTTCGAAAAAACCGCGCAGCCACGGCGTGGAACCTTCGCCCACGCCGATCACGCCGACCTGCGGCGATTCCAGCACCGTGACCTTGAGGCGCGTGCCGTACGCGGAGTTCGCCAGCAGCAGCGCGGTCATCCAGCCGGCGGTGCCGCCGCCGACCACCACGACGTGTTTCACCGGCGGCTCGGCATCCGTGCGCGCGGGGCCGCGCGCGGCGACGTTGCGGTTGAAAACGGTGGCGGTGGCTTCGGACATGGCGGAACGCGGCGCGGCGTGCAGACCCGCACGATAGCACCGCCATACCCGGACACGCGGGTGCGCTCAATGCGCGGCTTCGCTGGCCGCGGCGGGCTGGGCCCGGAAGGCGTGTTCAAAAGCTTGCAAGTCACTCTCGGCAACGCTGGAGACTGCGACGAAACGCAACCCGGCATCGTTCCATTCCAGCACGTGATAGCCGTCGCGCGTCTGCGGCGGAGCCGCAGCGCCAGCGCCGGCCGGCCACTGGAACAGGTTGATCGTGTGCAGGTGGCGCTTGTACACCAGCGCGGCGACTTGCTTTCCGTCCAGCACGTCGAGGCGTCCGCCGACGAGTTCGAAGCCTTGCGCGGTGAGATCCTTCACTTGCGGCGAGAAATCCACGCGCCCGTCGAACCACGGCTTCACGGTGTGCTCGTTGGACGTTTGCACGTCGATCAAATGCCCGGGCAGCAAGGAACGCACGTGATCCGATACTGCATCCGCGACAAGTGCGTCGCTGCCACCTTGCCGCCGCAACTGCACGGTCTGCCAACCCGCGAACACGGCGGCGATCACGAACAATGTGGCCAGCGCGGCGAGCGCCATCTGCCAGCGCTGTCGTGGGACGCGCGGCTTACGCGCGGGGTGCGGCAACTGCGAAGCAATGCGCGCCCGCAAGGCCGCTGGCGCCGGCCGGTACAAATCGGCCTGTCGCAAATTCCCGCGCAATCGGGCGCAGGCGTCGAAGCGCTGCCTGCAGGCATCGCATCCGGCCAGATGCCGCGCGACCGCGAGACTCTCGGCCGCACCCAATTCGTCGTCGAGGTACGCGTGCAGCAGCAAGCGCATGTCTTGGCAATTCATGCAGCTATCTCCTTGCCGGCCAGCTCGCGCTGCAGGCGTTCACGCGCGCGCGCCAGCCGTGACATCACCGTGCCGATCTTGAGGTTGGTGATCGACGCGATCTCCTTGTAGGAACACTCTTCCAGTTCGCGCAACACCAGCACCTCGCGAAATTCCGGCGGCAACCGTTCCAGCGCGGCGTGCAGGCTCTGCGCGTCGGCCGCGCGCAACAGCAAACTCTGCGGATCGTCATGGTCGGCGCCGCCGTGGATGGCTTCGTCGAATTCATCGATGCGGCCCGCGGCGGGCACTTGCGAACGTTGCGTATAAAACGTGTTGCGCACGATCGCGAGCAGCCAGACCTTGGCATCGCCGCCGCGGAAGCCGCCGAAGAAGCGGAACGCGCGCAGCACCGCTTCCTGCACCACGTCCTCGGCGTCCTGGTCGTTGCGCGCCAGCCAGCGCGCAAGGTTGTACGCGGCATCCAGGTGCCGCATCACCTCGCGTTCGAAAGTTGCGCGGGTGTCCATGCCCTCAGGCCGCGCCAGCGCGCTGGTTCCATCGCCCATCAAGACAAGACCGGCGTTCCGAGGGATTTATTCCCGGCGCCGGTCCGCGGGAATAACCGCGCGCGCCCGCCGGTATGACGTTCGGAAGGGCGCGCTGCGCGCCTTCCTTCCAACCGAGGACCCTCTCATGCAAGACGATCGTGACGACATCGATCCTGACAATATCCGCCCGGACCGCCGGCGTTTCCTCGAATGCATGGCGTGGGCCGGCGCCGGCACGCTGTGGCTGATGCAGGGCGGCGTCGCACACGCGGGCGCGCTGCTGAAGGGCGCCATGCAGCCGGATGCCACCTTCAGCTTCGTGCAGATCAGCGACAGCCATATCGGCTTCCACAAGGCGCCGAACCCGGACCCGGTCGCCAGCTTGCGCCAGTCGATCGCGCAGGTCAACGCGCAGCCGCAGCGGCCTGACTTCGTGGTGCACACGGGTGACCTTTCGCACCTGTCGAAGCCGGAACAGTTCGACACCGTGGCCGAGCTGTTGAAGGAGGCGAAGACCGGCCATGTGTTCTACATCCCCGGCGAGCACGACGTGATCGGCGACGACGGCAAGGCATTCTTCGCGCGCTTCGGCGGCGGCGTGGACGGCAACGGCTGGTACAGCTTCGACCACCACGGCGTGCATTTCGTCGCGCTGGTGAACGTGCGGCACCTGCAAGGCGCGGGGCTCGGCTTCCTCGGTGCCGACCAACTCGCGTGGCTGAGAAAGGATCTCGCGGGCCTTTCCGCCAGCACGCCGATCGTGGTGTTCGCACACATGCCGATGTGGTCGCTGTATCCGGCCTGGGGCTGGGGCACGCAGGACAGCGCGCAGGCGCTGGCGCTGCTGCAACGCTTCAGTTCGGTAACGGTGTTGAACGGACACATCCACCAGATCCAGCAGAAGATCGAAGGCACCATCACCTTCCACACCGCGCGTTCGACCGCGTATCCGCAACCCGCGCCCGGCGTCGGCCCGGCACCCGGCCCGCTGCAGAACCTGCCCGCCGGCAAATTGCACGACTACATCGGCGTGCGCGACGTGCGGCATGTACGCGGCAACGGCGCGCTGGCGATCACCGAGCACACGCTCGCTTGAATCTTTCCACCCTCTCGACAGGAGTTCGCATGCAAAAGCTTTTCGTCATCGCCGCCTTGCTGCTCGCCGCACTGTCAGCGCACGCTGCTGCGCCGGCACCCGCCACGTACCAGGTCGGCATCCACAATTTCCATTTCCAGCCGATGCAAGTCGTGGTGCCGGCCGGCGCCACCGTGACCTGGACCAACCACGACGAAGAACCGCACGTCGTCACCAGCGCAGGTAACGGTTTCAAATCCTCGCCGGCACTCGATACCGACGATCACTACAGCGCGGTGTTCACCAGGCCGGGCACGTACGCGTATTACT
Source organism: Pseudomonadota bacterium (assembly GCA_040388785.1). Taxonomy (GTDB): domain Bacteria; phylum Pseudomonadota; class Gammaproteobacteria; order Xanthomonadales; family Rhodanobacteraceae; genus 66-474. The sequence continues at coordinate 45,293 of JAZKBD010000019.1, read as the reverse complement.
GCTCGATCCATCCGCAGATGACGGGCACCATCGTCGTCAAATGAAAAGGGGCAGCTTGCGCTGCCCCTTCGATCACCGTCCATCAATCCATTCAGTGCGGCTGCGGTTCCGGCGGCGGCAGCGATTCGAGGTCGCCATCGCCGGACGCCTCGTGCTCGAGTTCGTGGGTCTCGCCCAGGATCAGGTACACCGCCGGCACCACGAACAGGGTGAACAGCGTGCCGATCGAAAGGCCGGTGAAGATCACCAGGCCCATGTCGTGGCGGCCGGCCGCACCCGCGCCGCCCGCGAACACCAGCGGCACCACGCCCAGCACCATGGCCATCGTGGTCATGAGGATCGGGCGCAGTCGCACCGCCGCGGCTTCCTCGATGGCCTCGCGCTTGGACATCCCTTGTTCGCGCTGCAAGTCATTGGCGAACTGCACCATCAGGATGCCGTGCTTGCTGATCAGGCCGACCAGCGTCACCAGGCCTACCTGGGTGTAGATGTTGAGCGATGAGAATCCGAGATTGATGAAAAGCAGTGCGCCGAAAGTCGCCATCGGCACCGCCACCAGGATCACCAGCGGATCGCGGAAGCTCTCGAACTGTGCCGACAGCGCCAGGAACACGATGATGATCGCGAACATCAGCGTGAACAGGAAGCCGCCCGACTCCTGCATGAACTGGCGCGACTGACCGGCGTAGTCCGCGGTGTAGCCCGCGGGCGCGACCTGGGCCAACGTGTCCTGCATGAAGGTGAGCGCCTGGCTCAACGACACGCTGGGCGTGATCACGCCCGAGATCGTGGCCGAGTTCAACTGCTGGAAGTGGTTGATCGATTCCGGCACGGTCTGGTAGCTCAGGTGCGCGACCGTGGAAGCCGGGATCATGCCGCCCGACGGCGTCTTGATGTAGTAGTTGTCGAGCTGCGCCGGATTCAGGCGATCCACCTGCGCGACCTGGGAGATCACGCGATACGAACGCCCCGAGATCGAGAAGTAGTTGACGTAGTTGCCGCCCAGCGCCGCCGACAACGCGGCACCGACGCTCTGCTGCGTCAGCCCGAGCGCGGACACCTTGTCGCGATCCAGCGTCACGGTCGCCTGCGGCTGGTCGATCTTCAGATCCGAGTCGACGAAGAAGAACATGCCCGATGCCTGCGCCTTCGCCAGCACCTGGTGCGCGACGTCGTTCAAGTTCTCCAGCGGCTCGGTGGTCTTGACCACGAACTGCACCGGCAGGCCGAACGCGCCCGGCAGCGACGGGAACTGGAACACCGCCATGCGCGCGCCGGCGATGTTGTTGAGCTGCGGCTGGATGGCCTGCTGGATCTCTGTAGCGCTGCGGCTGCGGTCACCCCAGGGCTTCAGCATGATGCCCGAGAAACCCTGGTTCACCGCGCCCATGCCGGTGAACTGGAAGATGTGGGTGTACTCGGGCAGCGACTTGGCGATGTCGAACACCTGCTTCGTGTACAGCCCCATCTGGGTGATGGTCGCATTGGGCGGACCCTGCGTCTGCGCCAGCACAATGCCCTGGTCTTCCTGCGGCGCGAGTTCCGACTTGGCGGTCTTGAACAGGTACACGTTGCCCGCGAGAATCAGCGCGCCGAACACGATCGCGACCACCCAGGTGTCGAGCGAGGAATGCAGCATGCGCCGATAGCGGTCGCGCACGTAATTGGAAATCTTGTCGATGCGCTGGACGAATGGCTTCTCGTGATCCGATTCGCGCAGCACCTTCGAGCACAGCATCGGCGACAAGGTCAAGGCGATGATCGCCGAGATCACCACCGCGCCGGCCAGCGTGAACGCGAATTCGGTGAACAGCGCGCCGGTCAGGCCGCCCTGGAAACCGACCGGCACGTACACCGCGATCAGCACGATGGTCATCGCGATGATCGGCGTGGCCAATTCGCGCGCGGCCAGCAGCGCGGCCTGGAGCGGCGAATGCGCGTCCTTCATGTGGCGGTCGACGTTCTCGACGATGATGATCGCGTCGTCCACCACAAGGCCGATCGCCAGCACCAGCGCCAGCAGCGTCAGCAGGTTGATCGAATAGCCGAGGATCAGCATCACCAGGAACGCGCCGATCAGCGACAGCGGCATCGCCAACAGCGGAATCAGCAGCGAACGCAGGGTGCCGAGGAACAGGAAGATGACGACCGCCACGATCACCAGCGTCTCGACCAGCGTTTGCACCACCTCGCTGATCGATGCGCGGATGAAGTCGGTGCCGTCGTAGGCGATGCGGCCCGACAATCCGGCCGGCAGTTGCGACTGGATCTGCGGGAACACCTTGCGCACGCGCGCGATCACGTCCAGCACGTTGGCGTCCGGCGCGGCCTTGATGCCGATCGCTACGGTGTGCTGGCCGTCGAACGAGAATTCGGAGTTGTAGTCTTCCGCACCCAGTTGCACGTCGGCCACGTCCTTGAGGCGCACCACGTCGGCGCCGGCGGCCTTCACCACCAGGTTCTTGAATTCATCGACCGTGTGCAGATCGGTGGCCGCGGTCAGGTTCACGCTGACCATCTGGCCCTTGGTGGTGCCGATCGCCGAAAGATAGTTGTTGGCGGCGAGCGCGGTGTTGACGTCACTCGCGGTGACGCCGTGCGCGGCCATCTTCACGGGACTCAGCCACGCGCGCAGCGCAAAGGTGCGCGCGCCGATGATCTCGGCGCTCTGCACGCCATCGACTGCGCTCAACTGCGGCTGCACCACGCGGGTCAGGTAGTCGGTGATCTTGTTGGAGGCCAGCTCGTTCGACGAGAAGCCGAGGTACATCGAAGCGACCTGCTCGCCCGTCTGCAACGTGATCACCGGCTGCTGCGCGGCCTGCGGCAACTGGTTCTTCACCGAGTTGACCAGCGAGGAGATTTCGGTGAGCGCCCGGTTGCCGTCGTAGTTGAGGCGCAGCGTCACCGTGATCAGCGACACGCCGGGCGTCGACGACGAAGTCATGTAGTCGATGCCCTGCGCCTGCGCGATCGCCTGTTCCAGTGGCTGGGTGATGAAGCCCGCCATGGTTTGCGAATCCGCGCCGAAATACACGGTCTGCACCACGATGGTCGCGCTTTCCGTCTTCGGGTACTGGCGGATCGGCAGCGACGTCACCGCGCGCACACCCAGCACCAGGATCAGCAGGCTGACCGTGGCGGCGAGGACCGGACGTTTGATGAAAAGATCGGTGAATTTCATGTTTGGATTCTTCGCTTCGACGGCCTATGCGCGTCGGCTCATTTGATCCGTTCGTCCTGAGCGTAGGGCCCGGCTTTGAAAAAAGATGGGCCCGAAGTCGAAGGACGGATGAGCTTCGACTTCGCCCGGCTGCCCCGGGCTACGCTCAGCCCGAACGGATTGGAAAATCACTCTTCAACCGGATGCGGGTTCGGACTGAACGCGGGTTCCACCTTGTTGTTGACGGTCACGGGCGTGTCGTTGCGCAACTTCAGCTGCCCGCTGGTGACGACCACGTCGCCCGCCTTGAGGCCGGACAACACCGCGACCTGGTCGCCGCGAGTCGGTCCCACCGCCACCACCACCTGCTGCACGTAGTGATCCGGTGCATTCTTGTCCTTCGCCGCATTCGCGGAAGCCTTGGCCGGCTTGCCCTCGTCGCCCGATGCGGGCGGCTGGCCCTCGCGCACCACGAACACGGTGTCGCCGTACGGCGCGTAGGAAATCGCGGTCTGCGGCAGCGTCAGGTAACGCTGCTGGCTGCCCGAATCGACCGCGACCTTGGTGAACATGCCGGGCATCAGCAGCTTGTCGGGATTCGCGACGGTCGCTTCGACGCCGACGTTGCGGGTGGACAGGTCGATCTTGGGATCGGTCGCGCTGACCTCGCCCGTGAACGCCTTGTCCTTGAACGCATCGGCGGTGACTTCGACCTTGCCGCCGGTGCGCAACGTCGCGAGCGAGGACTGCGGCACGGTGAAATCGACGTACACCGGATCGAGCTGCTGCAGCGTGACGACCGCGGTGCCCGCGCTGATGTACTGGCCCGCATTCGCGGTGATGATGCCGACGCGGCCCGCGAACGGTGCGCGCAGCGTCTTCTTGTCCACCAGCGCCTGCTGCGACGCGGCGTTCGCCTGCGCGCTCTTCAGGTTGGCGATGTCGGTATCGTACTGTGCCTTGCTGATCGCCTGCACCGCGAGCTGCTGCTTCGAACGATTGGCGGTCAGCTTCGCGAGTTGCGCCGCGGCCTGCAGCGACGCCAGCGTCGCGCGGTCCTGGTCATCCACCAGCTTGACCAGCACCTGGCCCTTCTTGACGTCGGCGCCGGATTTCACGTCCACGCTCTCGACCAGACCGGCGACGTCGAACGCGAGATCGCTGCCGTGCACCGCGCGCACGTTGCCCACCGCTTCCACGTGCGGCTGCCAGTCCTGGTATTCGGCGGTCATGGTGCTGACCGTCTGCGGCGGGTTGGCCATGGACTTCATGAACTGGCTGATGAAATAGCCCTTGATCATGTTCCAGGCAATCAATGCCCCGAACAGGATCACCACCGCGACGATCACGATGATCAGGCGCTTGCGCTGCTTGGGTCGCGCAGAAATTGGGTATGCGTTCATGGTCAAGGCTTCGATGCGTGGGCTTCGGAGATTTGCGGGGCGTCCTGCCATCCACCACCGAGGGCCGCGTACAGCGCGGCGGTGTCGGCGAGGCGCGAGGCACGTGCGGAGATTTGGGCGATGCGGGCCTGCTGGTACTGGCGCTCCGCGGACAGCAGGGTCAGGTAATCGACCGCACCGACCCGGTACTGCTCGCGCGTCAGCGAGAGCAGCTTTTCGGCATCCTGTTCGGAGGTGTTTTGCGCCTTCAGTGATTGCGCGTCGTAATCGAGCGCTTGCAGCGCATCGGCGACGTTCTGGAACGCGACCAGTACGGTCTGCTGCCAATCCGCCAGCGCGGCGTCCATGCCCGCTTCGGCCGCGCGTTTCTGGTGCAGCAACTGGCCTCCGTGGAACAGCGGCTGCAGCAAGCCGAGCCCGATCGACCAGCCGCCGCTGCCCGCGGCGAGCAGGCCCGATTCGGTAAGCGACTGGCTGGTCAGGCTGCCGTTCAAGCTGAGCTTGGGCAGCATGTCGGCGGTCGCGACGCCGACCTGCGCGGTCGCGGCGTGCAATTGTGCGGAGGCGGCGCGGATGTCGGGGCGCTGCGCGACCACGGTGGACGGCAGGCTGACCGGAATGTCAGCGGGCAACGTGACGTCGGCCAGCGTCACCGGCTGCAATTGCAGTTGCGCCGGCGTCACGCCGAGGTACGTTGCAAGCTGGTTCTGCGTCGCCGAGAGCTGCTTCTCCAGCGACGGCAACGTCGCTTCGGTCGCGGCGAGCTGCGAGCGCACCGCCAGCGTGTCGGACAGCGACTTCGCGCCGATCGCCTGCTGCTTCTGCGCGATGTCGAGTTCCTGCCTCAGCGAATCGACGATCTCGTGCGTGGCCTTGACCTGCTCGCGCAAGGACGCTTCCTGCAGCGAAGCGGTGATGACATTGGCCGCCAGTGCCAGGTAAGTTGCGTCGAGCTGCGCGCGGCTGACGTCGGCTTGCGCCTGCTGCGCTTCGATGCCGCGGCGCACGCCGCCGAAGATGTCGAACACGTAGCCGACGCTGACGCCCGCGTTGTAGATCGTGAAGGGTCCGAGCGCCTTGCCGGTGCCGGTCTGCGCGGCAGGTTGCTTGGCGCGGGTGGCGCCGACGTTCGCATCCAGCGACGGGAACAGGCTGCCGCGCGCGGCTTGCGCGGTTTCCTCGGCCTGGCGCAATGCGGCCTGCGCGGCGTTGATCGACGGGCTGTGCCGGAACGCCTGCTGCACGCGGCGATCCAGCTCGGCGTTGCCGAACGTGGTCCACCAGCGCTGCGGCACGTTTTCGCCTTCGAGGAAACGCTGCGCGTCGCCACCGGCCGTGGCGGCAGCGACCGTGGATTGCGGCAGGGGCGCGGCCGTGTAGCGATCGACGGCGGGCGCGGCCGGAACCCGGAAATTCGGGCCGACTGCACATCCGGCGAGAGCCAAGGTTGCGATCGTCAGCGTGGCCCGCCTTGCGGCAGACTTGAATGGAGTCATGGGATGCGTCATTCAGGCGGGAAGCGGTCTGAAGCGTTCTGCAAGGCGCCGCAAGGCGAACTGCTTAACTGAACTGCGCGGTATTGTATTTACGGCAAGATCATTGTGCAAGGACTGCATGGATGTCGAAAGGGCAAGACGTCACGGCTTCGCGGATGACAGTTGTCACGGCGGTGCTCCCGTTGATGGCTGCGATGATGCCTCCATGACGAACGGGGCGTGCGCGATTCGACACGCGCGCTGGAATTCATCCGGGCGCTGCGAGGCGATGCGCTTCGGCAAGGTACTCCCTGCTCTGCATCTCGATCAGCCGGCTCTCGATGCGTGCGAACTCGCCGCGCAAGCGCGTGCCGTCGTAAAGCTCGACCACTGGCACCTGGGCGGTCACCGCCAGTTTCACGCGGCGGTCGTAGACCTCGTCGATCAGGTGCACGAAACGTTGCGCGGCATCTTCGTTGAACGGGGTGAACTGCGGCAAGCCGGAAACGAGGATCGCGGGATAGCTCCGCGCCAGCTCGATGTAATCCGCGGAACCGTACGGCCCCTCGCACAACGCGGTGAAGTCGAACCACGCGGCCTGCGCGCATACGCGGCGCGCGTGAAAACTGCGGTCGTTGATCATGAGCTCGGCATTTTCCTCGACCGTGCCTTGTGCCAGTTCCGTGAACAGTCGCGCCAGCGCCGCCTCCGCACGCGCATCGTCGGGCGTCAGGTAAACCGGCGCGCGGGTGAGCGCGCGCAGGCGCCAATCCCGCGACGATGCGATTTCCAGCACCTCGCAGTGCTGCTCGAGCAACGCGATCGCGGGCAGGAAGCGTTCGCGCTGCAAGCCACTCCTGTAGAGATCGCGCGGCGGGGTGTTCGAGGTGGTGACCAGCGTGACGCCGCGTCCCATCAGCGCGCGCAGCAGGCCGTCGAGAATCATCGCATCGCCGATGTCGGTGACCATGAACTCGTCGAGGCACAGCACCCGCGCGCGCGCGGCGATGCCGGCCGCGACGCGCGGCAGCGGATCGCGCTGCTCGCCGAGTGCGCGCAACTGCGCGTGCACGTCGAGCATGAAGCGATGGAAATGCACGCGCAGCGCGATACCCGGTGGCAGCGACGCCGCGAACTGGTCCATCAGCATCGTCTTGCCCCGGCCGACCGCGCCCCAGAGGTACAAACCCCGCAGCGCTTGCGGGCCTCCACCGAAGTGCGCGCGCAACCGCGCGAACACACCCGGCGGCGGCGCCAGCAGCGCTTCGTGCAGGCGATCGAAGGCTGCGAGCGCGGTGCGCTGCGCGGGATCGTCCCGCCAGCGGCCTTCTGCAACGCCGCGCGCATAACGCGCGGTCACCGCTGAATGCTCCCTCTCCCCCAACGGCTTCACCGTTGGGGGAGAGGGTTGGGGTGAGCGGGCCGATTCCAATGATCCACGAACATCATCGCGGCGGCGGAAGCCAGGCGCGAATCGCATTCTTCACCGCGCCGCGCAAATCCATCAGGCGTCGATGGAAGAAGTGTCCGGTTTCTGGCATGCGGATCAGCGTCGGTGGCGGGTCCAGCGTTTCGATCCAGTCGAACACGCCCTGCGGATCCACCACTTCATCGTCTTCGCCCTGCACCACCAGCCACGGACAGTTCGGCATCGCCAGCTCGGCGAATTCGTAACGTCCGACCGGCGGTGCAACGGTGACGAGCGCATCCGCAGCGAGCGAACGCGCGGAACGCAACGCGACGTAGCTGCCGAACGAAAACCCGGCCAGCCACAACGCGTTACCCGGCCGTGCCTGGCGGACCCATTGCGCCACGGCAACCAGGTCGCCGCTTTCGCCGTCGCCGTTGTCGAACGCGCCGATGGATGCGCCGACGCCGCGGAAATTGAAGCGCACGGTGGCGAGGCCCGATTCGCGGAACGCGCGCTCCAGCATCGTGACGACCTTGTTGCGCATCGTGCCGCCCTGCTGCGGATTGGGATGGCAGATCACGACCGTGCCGGCGCGCGCCTGGTCCGGTTCCGGCACCGCGGTCGCCACTTCCAGCGTACCGGCAGGACCGGGCAACGCGAACGTGGCGGGGGCGTCTGGGAAGCCGGCCGGGGCCGGCGGCAAGGCGTCGCTCATGGGTGGATGATAATTGATCTTTGCGATCATCCTGATCGCAGCCTCGCCGGAGTGCCATGGCAACTCGGAGTGCTCCGTCGTCATGAACACCAGAACGGGCTTGCTTGCCCCGACTTTTCAAGAAAACCCATGAACCACCTCGCCCATGCCCTGCTCGCCGACGCCGGTGGTGTCGAGTTCGCGCTGGGCAGCGCGCAGGGTGATTTCGTGCGCGGCCGGCCGAGTCCGGCCTGGTCTCCCGCACGCCAGGCCGGCCTGCGTTTCCACCGCGCGATCGACGGCTACACCGACGCGCATCCCCAGGTGGTGATCGCACGCAACCTGTTCGAGCCGCCGTTGCGCCGCTATGCGGGCATCGCACTGGACGTGTGGTTCGATCACTTGCTGGTGCGTGGGTGGCATCGCTTTTGCGCGGAAGAATCGTTGCCGAGGTTTTCGCGGCGCTGGCTGGCGCTGCTGGATGCGCACGCGGCGGAATTGCCGGAATCGCTGCGTGCTTTTCTGGCGTGGATGCACGCGCACGATCTGCCGGCGGCGTACGGCGACGAGGCCACCCTCGATTCCGTCTTCCATGCGCTGGCGCTGCGGCTGTCGCGTCCGTCGCCGATCGGCGAGGCGTTGCCCGCGCTGCTCGAACGCGCGGAAGCACTGCAGCGCAGCTTCGATGCGTTCCTTCCGGAGCTCGTGGTGTGCGCGCGCGATCTGCGCCGCGCGCTGCTGGCCTAGCCGACGTCTTTCGCCGCGCGGCTGGCGACGACGGCGCGCCAGCCGAATACGCCCGCCAGTCCAGCCGCCGCGGCGGAAATGCTCGCGCGGTATCAGGTCACGCACGTCATTGTGCGCACAGAGGACCGCGTGCATCCGGACGTGCTCGCCGGCATGCGCTTGCTGATGCAATTTCC
>JAZKBD010000019.1:29912-36214 GCA_040388785.1 Pseudomonadota bacterium | reverse complement strand
GCTCCAAGTGAAGCGCCCAGCACGCGCAGCGCGTCCAGCCCGCTCGCCACCGCGACATCGCCGAAGCGCCACACCGCGGTCTCGACGAAGTTCTTGCCCTTGTAACGGATTTCGCGCGCGGCCCGCGTGTACAGCGCGTCCGAGGCCGGCTTGGTGACGCCATACGCGAAGCTGCGCGTGACGACCAGCGTCAGCGGGATCAGCGCGATCGTGATGCCGGCGACGCCGAACTGCGCGGCCCCGAACAGCGCCACCGCCACCAGCACCGCAACGTTCACCATCGCCGGCAGCACCAGCCCCGAGACGATGCCGAAGCGTGGCAGCATCCAGCGCGTCAGTCCGACCTGCAACGCCATCTGCAGGATGTTCACCGCCAGATCGATGTGCCCATAGAACGCCGTGCGCGCGGTGGCATCGATGAAATGCGCCTTGGTGTAATCGGCGACCAGCGCGTACGCGAGCGTGCCGACGCCGTCCGAGCACAACATCAGCAGCGCCATCAGGCGCAGGAATGGATCGGCGAACGTCGCGCGCAAGCCTGCCAGCATCGAGCCGCCGAGCGGCGCGGACTCGGCACGCGTCCCGGGGTTCGCCGCCGACAGGTACAGCATCAGGCCGAGCGTCATCACCAGCAATATCGCCGATACGGCCAGCAACGGCGCCACGCCGATCCGTTCCACCAGCAATGAAGTCAACGCCGGACCCGCCAGGGCGCCGAACGCGCCACCCAGCGCGATCAGCGGGAATACGCGGCGCGCGCGTTCGCCGTCGAACAGGTCCGCCATCAGGCTCCAGAACAGCGACACCACGAACAGGTTGAACACGCTGACCCAGATGAAGAAGCCGATGCCCAGCGCGCGCGCACCGATCCGGGCCTGCTGCGCGAACAGCGGCACGAATGCGATGAGGCACACAATGAAAAAACCGTAGCTCCAGCCCAGTAACCGGCGGCGCGGCAGCCGTGCCGAAAGCCAGCCGAACGCTGGCGCGACGATGAGCATCGCGACGAAGGTGCCGGCATAGAACCACGGCAGCGCGACCGAACCGGTGGCGCCGGCCAACTGGTCACGCACCGGACGGATCACGTAATAGGCGGCGAGCAGGAAGAAAAACGCCAGCGCCGCGACCCCGACCCGGCCTGCCTCAGCTGACAATTCAAAGCGGCTGTTGTGAGAAGTCAGGGCAGGAAGCCCGTTCTGGTATTCATGATTGCTGCACACTCCAGTTCACTGACACATCCAGCGATGCAGCGATCAGGGACGATCGCACAACATCTCGGGAAGTCAGGGCAGGAAGCCCGTTCTGATGTTCATGACCGCGGGACATTCCAGTTCGCTGATTTATCCAGCGCCGCAGCGATCAGGGACGATCGCACGAGTTACGCAAGCAACGGCGGAAGCGGACAGCCGAGCACTGCGCACGCTACGCGCAGCATTTCCGCTTCCGCCACCGTGACCTTGCCGTCCGCCGCGATCGCGCGGGTCAATGCGCGCACGGTCAGCTGTTTGCCTTCAGGCGCGAGGCGCGCAAGCGTCGCCAGCGCGCGATCCAGCGCCGCCTGCCAATCTTCCGGCAACGCATACAGGATCGAAGCGCCGGGCAACGCATCTTGCATCGCGGCCTGGAAGGCACGTTGCGCGGTTGCCTCATCGTCGTTGCCGAAATGCGCGAGCAGCGCGGTGAGGTCGCGCAGTTCATCCTGTGCATCGGTGAGCTTCAAAGTGCCCGCCTTGAAGCCGGCGGCAGGGTCCAGCGCCGCGACCACCTGCGCCTGCACCAGTTTCGCGAGGCAATATTCGTCGAGATCCACGCGGCCGTCGGCATGGATCAGGCCATCGAGCGTTTTGGTGAAGCGATCGAGCTCCGGGCGCGGCCGCCGCTTCAGCATGGGAAACGCGAGTTGCGCCAGCGGCAGGCGCAGCATCGGATGCAGATCCTGCATGCGTGACGCCAAGCTCTGCACGGCATCGCCCAGCGCGGCATCGAATGCCTGCGTGACCGTTTGTACCTGTTGCGCCTGCAGGTCGGGATGTTCGGAAATCGCCAATGCGAACACCGTCGCGAATGCACCGCGCGGATCGCGCGCAGCCGCGGCCAGTGCGGCGGGGATCTGCGCGTGCAGGTCGTTCGCGGCCCGGTAATCGTCGGTGCGGGGCGACGCGACCTGCGCAGCGACACCGGCGGCGGTGATGGCCATTTCCGCGCCGCGCATCGGCACGACGCCACCGATCGGCCGCGCGCCGGCCGGCGACGTGCGGATGTCTTCATCGCCGTCCATGCGCGCAAAATCGTGCACGGCCTTTTCCCACGGATGCTGGGTGGCGCGCAATTCGATGTTGTCGGGATCGTTGCCGGCCGCGAGCCATTGCTTGACGTAGGCGTCGAGTTCCTCGGGTTTGAAACCGGGCTCCAGCGCCTTGATGCGTTCAATGATGGGCGGGTGCGTCGCGAACCACGAACTCGCTTCGGCGTCGCCGAACAGCATGTGGCGCACCTCGTCCTTGCGCGGCGCCTGCAACGCCGAACCTTCTTCGAACACCGCGATCTTCTTCAGCGCGCCGGCGATGCCGGACGTCTGCCGCGTGAACTGCACCGCCGAGGCGTCGGCCAGCGATTCGCGCGAACGCGACACCGCCGCCTGGATCAGGCGCCCGAAAAACACGCCGATCGCGCCGATCGCCAGCAATGCGATGCCGGCCAGCGCAACCTGGCCGCTGCTGCCGCCGCGCCGCCGTCCGCCGCCGTTGTCGTCGCCGAGGCCGAAATAGCCGCCCCACATCAGGAAGCGCCCGACCACCCAGATCGCCATGATCCCGAACAGCAAGCCCATCAGGCGGATGTTGAGGCGCATGTCGCCGTTCAACACGTGGCTGAATTCGTGCGCGATCACGCCCTGCAATTCGTCGCGGTTCAACTTGTCGAGGCAGCCCTGGGTGACGCACACCGCGGCGTCGGCCGGCGTGTAGCCCGCCGCGAACGCGTTGATACCCGCTTCGTCCTGCATCACGTGGATGCCGGGCACCGGCACGCCCGAAGCGATCGCAATCTCCTCGATCACGTTGCGCAGGCGCTGCCATTGCGGATGGGTGGTGTCGGCGGGAACCTCCACGGCATTCATCTCGCGCGCGACCGCGGCGCCGCCACCCGAAAGACTCGCCACGCGGTAGGCCGAACACAAGCCGATCACCACCACCACGGCAATCGTGATACCGATCAGCGCTCCGGGCCGGAAGCCCACCAGGAAGAACGCGCATACCAGGTCGACCGCGACCACGATCGCGAACACCGCCAGCGCGAACAGCCACATCAGCGTGCGGCTGGAGCGCCGGACCTTGGCTTGTTGGGCGAAGAAGTCCATGGATTGGGTCGCTCGCTACGCTCGCTGCAAAGAGTAAAGCCGCTCACTGCGTTCGCTGTAAATGGTAAAGAGGAACAGCCGCCAAGAGTACGCGCTCGCTCACCCTTTGCAGGCGGCGCAGCCGCCGGCTTCACCCTTTGCAGCTCGCGCGAAGCGCGAGCGACTTACCCTTTGCAGCGCCGCAGGCGCGACTTACGCAAAGCTCACCTTCGGCGCTTCCCTTTTGGCGGGATCATCGATCGCAAGCTGCTCGGCCGGTGCGAAACCGGCCGGCCCCGCGATCAAGGACGACGGGAATACCTGCACCTTGTTGTTGTAGTTCATCACCGAATCGTTGTACGCCTGCCGAGCGAACGCCACGCGGTTTTCGGTGGAGGTCAGTTCCTCCGACAACTGCATCATGTTCTGGTTAGCTTTCAGATCCGGATACGCTTCGCTGACCGCGAACAGGCGACCGAGCGCCTGTGTCAACTGGTTCTCGCTGCCAGCGAGCTGCTGCATCGCATTCGGATCGCCCGGCGCGGCCTTGGCGGCGGCCAGTCCGTTCACCGCCGCGGTGCGCGCGGCGGTGACGGCTTCCAGCGTTTCGCGTTCGTGCGCAAGATAGCCTTTGGCCGTCTCGACCAGGTTGGGAATCAGGTCGTGGCGACGTGTAAGCTGCACGTCGATTTGCGCGAACGCGTTCTTGTAGCCGTTGCGCGAAGTGACCAAACCGTTGTAGATCGCGATCAGGTAAATCACAATGATGGCGATGATGATCAGGAAAATGATCAGACCCGTCATTGTCGTCTCCTCATGTTTCGGCCGAAGCCGCTGTCGTGGAAGTCAGGCCATGGAACGCTTGGCCATGGGTGACCTTAATGGTATTGACCAGGCGGGAACCGTCCCGGCAACCGCCAAGCTGAACGATACGGTGATCAGGGATGATCGCACACTTGGACATAGCATGCGCGTAACCGCTTTCTGTGCAGGACTCACCTGCGTTCTCGTTTCAGGTTTTGCGCTGGGCGCACCCGCCGTCCAGACCCATGGCAATCCGGTTCCGCCCGAACCAGCCGTCGTGCACACCGGTACGCACCAGTCGATGCTGCCGGCGGCGCGCGTGGATGCGGCGCTGAAGGATTACGACCACTGGCTGGATCAGCTCGCCCAGGAGAACCGCACGGCCGGCCTCGCCACCGCGGTGGTGGTCAACGACAAGGTGCGTTACGAGCGCACGCTCGGCTACGCCGATGCGAACACCGGTGCCAAGGTGCAGCCGGATACCGTGTTCCGGCTGGCGTCGTTGTCCAAGGCCTTCGCCACCGCGCTCACGGGTTTGCTGGTGCGTCAGGGAACACTGAGCTGGGACACGCGCCTCGCGAGCGTGCTGCCGTTCTTCAGTTTGCGCGACGCCAACGCCTCGCAGGAAGCCACGGTGCGCGACATCCTGAGCCAGAGCATCGGGCTGCCGCACAACGCCTACGACAACCAGCTTTCCAATGGCGTGCCCTACCAGGAACTGGAACGCAAACTGGATACGGTGCCGCTCACCTGCGATCCCGGCAGCTGTTATGGCTACCAGAACATCGCGTTCTCGCTGATCGGCGACGTCATCTACGCCAAGACCGGGCAATTCTTTTCGCAGCTGGTCGACAAGTACCTGTTCCTGCCGTTGGGCATGACCACCGCCAGCTACGGCCGCGACAGCCTGGAAAACAGCCGCAGCTGGGCGCGGCCGCACTACGAGCACGGCAAGCAATGGGTGTCGTACGAACCCAATGACAACTTCTACATACCGCCCGCTGCGGGCGTCAACGCCAGCATTCGCGACATGGAGCAGTGGCTGATCGCGCAAATGGGCGGCCGTCCGATGGTGCTACCCGACGCGCTGCTGGACGTGCTGCACGCGCCGATCATCGACACGCCGAGCGAGCGGATGTTCTCCAACTGGCGGCGCGCACGCGTGAAGCATGCTTCGTATGGATTGGGTTGGCGCGTGTACGACTACGCCGGCGAAACACTGATCTTCCACGCCGGTGCCGTGAAGGGCTATCGCTCGATGATCGGGTTCTTCCCGAAATACCACGCCGGCGTCGTGGTGCTGTGGAATTGCGAGAGCAACACGCCGGCGGGCCTGATGCCGATGCTGCTGGACGACCTGCTCGGGTTGCCGCACGAGGACTGGGCCGAACTCGACCGTCCCGATCATCCGGCAAGGTCAAGCCCGCGGCGTGTACGGCGGGCGAAGCGCAAGCATTGAGCGCCGCGCCGGCTTGCCGGCAAGCAACCGCTCTTGTGCTGGTTCCATCGATGCGACGTCCGTGGTGCACCTGAAATCGCGCGAAGCGCGAGAAGGCTTAGGCGGGCATCCGTCCATTACGCAGCTACACCGATACGGCACCAATGGGGCACCTGAAATCACGCGGCGCGCAAGAAGGTTTCGAGCAAGCATCCATCCATGGCGAGGCTACACCGGCGCGGCATCCCTGCCGCGCCTGAAATAGCGCAGCCAAAGGCTGCGCTATTTCACCCACCGAACTTGAAGTCGACGCGGCGCTGCAACACCGCAGAGGTGGGATCGCCGTCTTTCAGGGCGGGCTTGTAGGAAGATTGCTCGACCGCGCGGATCGCCGCCTGGTCGAACACGCGGCGCGGCGATGAATCGATCACGTGCGCGTTGGTCACCGCGCCGGTCGGCGAGACCGTGAATTCCACGACCGCATAACCGGAGGTCTGGTTGCGCGCGGCGGCCAGCGGATACTGCGCGGCGGCAGCCTGGACCACCTGTGCCCCGCGCGTGATCCCGGCCGGTTTGGGTTGCGCCGCTTCAGCCGGCTTCGGCGGCGGCGAAGTTTTCGCCGCGGCTTGCTGCGCGGCCTGCTGTGCCGCCAGCCGGGCGGCCGTTTCCTTTTCTGCGGCGGCTTTGGTGACCGCCTTTTTCTCAGCAGGCGTCGCGTCACGG